>JAZSRB010000038.1:0-232453 GCA_045538275.1 Akkermansia sp.
CTCGGAGGACTTCGTGATAACAATGCTGCCGCCATCCGCATCCACAGCGATGCTCTGGTCCACCGTCAATGTACCGCTGTCCATAATGACCTTACTCAGCGTCTCCTGATGCTGTGTGGAAACAGCGGCAATCGTGCTTACGGCCAGGCTGTCGGTTTCCTCCAGATAGAATACACTGTAGCTGCCATCTCCATTGGCCCGGGCATAACCATCAGATTCCAGCACCAGGGCATTGCTGCCGGCATGGGAGTCATGCAGAATTGTGGCAATGTCATTGATAGAGGCGCCATCAATGATCTTCACCTGATAGGTCACTCCCACAGCAAAACCACTCTTATCGGCTCCAACAACGCTGCCATCCAGGGCATAACGCTCATCAGAGCCCTTAGTCTCATAATCCAGAGCGCTGGCATCAAAGCTGCCGCTCAGCGTCAGCGTGCCGGAGTTACTGATAGTACCGCCCAGCACATGCGTGATTCCGGCAGAAGTCAGCAACGTACTGGTGCCTCTGTTGGAAATACTGTTGGCAAGGTCAGATGCTCCAATCTCCAGCGTACCACCGTTGAGCACAACTGCCCCCGTTCCCAACGCGGTAGCAGTTCCAGCCACCACGGTGCCCCCCTTAATCTCCGTTCCTCCCGTATAATCATTGGAGATGTTGATAGCCAAGGTCCCTTCACCTTGTTTGGTCAGCTTCATGCTGCCCGTCAGTTTACCCCCAACTGTGGCGTCTCCCACCCAGGTATAATCCTTTATACTGTTGACCAGCACGCTCTTGGGCGCAATATTCCCCACCAGTTCCACAGTTCCGGCGCCCTGCCCATCGAATACCACCGCTACGCCATTTTTGTATTCGTAATCGATTTCATTCTGCTCCCAGTTGAGGGATGTGGTATTCCATTTACCATCCGTGGATTCATTGGTCCAGGTTGCCGTCACCAACTCCGGACAGAGCCAGAGAGTAGTACCATCCCAGCGCAAATCAGCCATGGATACATCCCAACCGTCCGTCCCACTTGCAACTGTAATGTTTGCACCGTTCCAGCTCGCCGGTTGATTCACCCCGGTAAGCAAAGCGTAAGCCTGACTGTCTGAAATACCATCGAATGCTACCAGTTTCAGCGTAACAGTTCCACTCTGGGGCAAGGTTAGCGAACTATCGTTCATACTCAACACAGCCGTATCAGCCGAGGTATTGGCGGCAGAAAGATTAAAGGTAAGTGTGCTTCCTCCCTCCATAATCAGGCTGGTATAACTGGCCGTATTCTTACCGGCAACTTCCAACGTGGCCCCGGATTTAATGGTTACAACATTACGAGCAGAATCTGAAGGCTCATAGTGGGTCAGGTGTGCATTCTGCAAGAGCAAGGCAGGTTTATTTGTTTTTCCCTCTGCCGGTGCAACGGTTATACCGTCGCCAGACCAGATAGCCTCTTCCTTAATAATAAGACGACCATTGTACAGATTGGCAATCGTTCTCACTTCCGATGTGCGAGATGCAAGAATTTCCTCTGCCGTGCCGTCCACGTTACCCTTCACCACATACAGGTCATCCACCGTGCTCTCACCCGTGAAGATAATATCACCAGCCTGCTCAATGATATTACCTTCTGCATCCGAGTAATCAATATTCAGGTTAAAACTGCGAGAGCTCCCAACATATATGGAATCTCGAAACACAATCCCCTGTTCCTCAGCAGTAGAGAGAAGGAGGGTACCGTTAACAAAAACACTGCGTAAACAGTAGACATCATTCTCTACTTCTGCATTCTGGCAAAACACAACCGAACCATTGTTGCAGATGCTCAGGCCTTGCGCATAAATCGCGCCACCAAATGCGCCCAGTTCACTTTTCCTAGCTGCTGCTTTATTTCTAGAAAATTCTACGATATCATTATCATTCAGAGAGAACGTGCCATATACAGCAACAGCTCCGCCGTATACTCGAAACGCAGAAACAGAATTCCCTTTAAAACAAACCTTCTGATTATTGCAGATAGAAAGGACACCAATCTCACTCATAATAGCCCCGCCATACCCCAAATCTTCCCTATGACCAAACACATTATTCCACGCAATACGCACTTCATCATTGTGATCGATATTAATACCTCCGCCATAAATGGCAGCACCAGCTGCAGTGCCGTATACGTCAGACTTCGCAGATACAGCATTATCGATTAACTCGACCTTCTTGTTACCAATTAATCTGACGGTTCCGTTTATATTACTATAAATGGCACCGCCATATGCCTTTGTATTATCGAAGACTGAAGAATATGCGAAATTTCTTTCAAAATAAACTTGGTCATTATAACTCAAATCAACATAAAAATCTTCATTGGAGCCGTAAATTGCGCCACCACAAGCAGCGGGCATATCTCTGACTGTATTATTCCTGAATAATACGCTCCTATTGTGATTCAGCAAAACGAAAGGGGCATATATGGCAGCACCACCTCCAGAGGATAATGATGAAAAATCAAAGCAGAGATCTCCTCTATGATGCATACATACAGTACCAACCATCCGTTCATTGTACGATGCATAGCCAGAATTATAGTAATATCTATATGTTTCTGGATTATAATTCCAAACCAACGAATTATCAATCCATGTGAGGGTTCCGTCGACCTCTCCGACAAGAGTAATATTGGCAGGGTCCCAACCAACTACATCATTACTCACATACATTAGAACTGTATTCTCTGCCAGAGTTGAGTTACCTGCATCCAGGTTCACAGAAAGCGCGCCTTCAATACACAAATTACCGCTTATCGTTGTTCCGCACGCTCCATCTGAACAGTCGAAACTTAGAACACTCCCCCCCTGCATCTGTACCAGTCCACTGATGATACTGCTGCCGGAGCACCCTAGAGTAGAGCCAGAATTAAAGGTCAGATTGTAAGACAAGTATTTATACGTTCCATTGTGAAGTAATGCAGCATCTCTCACCAGGACAGACGCACCATCGTGAACAGTGATACCATGCCCCTTGTACACCGCATTGTCTTCGACAATAAGTCGTCCGGCGTGGAGCTGCGTAATGAGATTAACATTCGAGATTCGCGATTGAAGCACTTCATCTGCAGATGCGCAACGCCCAGCCCCATCTGCGGCAAGAATATCATTCAGATGTGTTTCTGTATATTTGCCCGTGAAAATAATATCACCGGTCTGAGCTATTCCTCCGTAATCCTTATTCAAGTTCAATGTATCTCCTGCAATATACACCGAATCACGGAAGGTAATATTCTCACCGGCTCCAGCGGAGAACAGATAATCTGCCCCCGATGATTCGATACTTCTAAGAATAAGAAAAGCCCCCCCATGCCCCGTTTCACGATAAACAGTATTATTTTTCTCAAAAAGAACAGAATCATTGTTACAGATACATATATTTATCTGATAAATGCCGCCTGAATGTGCATAAATAGCACCATCAGAGTTTCCTATGAACTCAACAAACCCATTATTGCTCAGGGTTATCGAACTATTTCCATCCCCATATATCGCAACCCCTGAATTTCCAATAACTTCAACACGTTTGTTGTTATTCAATGTGATATTCTCACCATATATCGCACCGCCACTCAAGGCCGAGTTCCCGCTGAACACCACGCTGCCGTTGTTGCTCAGCGTGATAGTGTCCCCATGAATCGCGCCGCCGGAGGCAGAAGCCGAGTTCCCGCTGAAGCTCACGCTGCCGTTGTCGGTCATCGTGACAGATCCATAAATCGCGCCGCCGTCGGAAGCCGAGTTCCCGCTGAACACCACGCTACCGTTGTTGCTCAGGGAGATGTCACCACTTCCATAAATCGCGCCGCCGTCGGAAAAACTGTGGGTGATATCATTGAACAAGATGCTCTTGTAGTAGCTATAGTCCTGAGTCCCTGTCTGCTGCTCAGTAATTTCCAAAGACTCCTTCACCATTTCATTGTGCCGCACGAGCTGCAGCGTGCCGTCAATAGTGAGTACCAAGGTAGCATCTGCCCAGAAACCGGAGCCAGGGGCGTCTTTATCGAAATAGTCGTTGATGGAATAGGAACCAGCGGTCAGCGTATTGCCATTCTTATCCACCAGAGAGGAAATGCCGCTGAAGAGGGTATAAGTCTTGCCATCTCCGTTACCGGCGGCGGTGAGGATGAGGTTGGAGCCGCCTTGTAAAGTGAGGGTGTGGCTATTCAGGCTGGCGGCGGACTCCACAACAAGCCCGCTCTTTTCACCCAGCACCAGGGCGGAATCCAGCACAGCGGCGGCATTCTTCACCGCCAGGGTGGAACCGGAAGCGATGCTCAGGGAATTGCCCACGGCCAGCGTGCCGGAGAGGGAGATGGTATCGGTGTGCAGGGTGTAATTCCCCAAATCAATCGTGACATCTGCCCCGGCGGCGATATCCAGCGTGCCGGCGGTGATATTCTCTCCCAGCGTCACGGTGCTTTCGCCAGTGAAGCTCACATTGTCCCCCGCCGCAAAGGAGGCTGCGGCGTCCTCTTCATCCACAAAGGGCTTGTTCTCCGCACTGGTATCCCAGGTAAGGCTGGAGCCGCTGAAGGTGAGATTCTGCGCCTCAGCCCAGGCCACACCGCTACCAAGTGAGAAAGAAGCAACCGCAGTCAGACAGGCCAGAACAGACTTAAATAAACGAACAGGGAGATGAAGTTTCATGGAAAGAGAAAAAGGGTCAGGAAAACTTACTTCAGAGTCTACGCTTTCGGAATCCGTAATAGTTGGTTTTGATTAAGTTTGGCGTTCAGATAATAACAGCTTATAAGACCATAACCTCAGCATATCATGAAACGATGTACCGGGTATCGCAATTTTCTCGATATGAAACAGTTTGTGTGCTTGACTTACGGATTCCGAAAGCAGACTGGACATGAGAATAGAATTAACTGAAAACGAATTTGCTGCTCTGACCTTGCTGAAAAGCACAGGGGTACCCACCCTGGAGGCGGCACAGCTTGCCTGCGCTGCTATTAAGGCGGGGCGAGGTAAAATAAAGAGAGCTTTAAAGTGTATTAATGTCGGAGCTGATGAGCTGAAAAAACAGGAACGCACGGTGTCTTTTGAAAAAGCCGTGGAAGCGGCGCTGGAGGCACGGCGGGAGAGGCGGGTGCGCACGGTGTATGATTTCCGGTATTTCACGCGGCGGTTCATGAAGCGGTGCCCGGGGCTGGCGCGGCGGAAGGTGCGGGCGATTTCGGCGCAGGAGTGTGCGCAGTATATTGAAATGGCGTTTGATACACCGCGGCAGCGGCAGAAGGCGCGCTTAATCCTCAGCGGTGTGTTCGGCACAGCGGTGAAGCGGGGCTGGTGCAGCGAGAATCCGGTGGCTCGGGTGGAGGCACCGCGCGTGGTGGAGAAGCAGGTGCCGATTCTCTCGCCTCAGGAGATTAAGGACTTGCGGCAGACGGCGGCGCATTACCGGAACGGCAGCTGCGCGGCGGCGGTGGGGATGATGCTGTATGCCGGTATCCGCCCGCACGAGGTGGCGCGGCTTACCTGGGCTCAGGTGGATTTGCGGGAGCGGGCGATTTATATTCTGCCCCGCCACAGCAAGACGGGCGGTGCGCGGCGGGTGACGATTCACAAGCCGCTGATGAAGATTCTGCGTCGTTACCAAGGGAGCCCCCCTGAGAAAAAGATATGCCCGCCGGACTGGCTGCACCACTGGCGGGAGCTGCGAAAAGCAGCAGGGTGGAACTCCCCTGCCCATCCCTGGCCGCAGGATGCACTACGGCATACCTTTGCGAGCTACCATCTGAGCCACTTCCGCAGCTATGCAGAGCTGCAGGTGGAAATAGGCCACCGGGATGCTACGCTGCTGCGAACCAGATATGTAGATCAGCGAGGGGTGCGCTCCTCTGCCCAATTCTGGGCAGCGTGAAAGGAATTGACAATTGACTATTGACGATTGACAAATAGAAAGTTAGCGCGCCCGGAGGGCGCGGGAATTGGAGCTCACAGGCGCGGAGAGGCTGTTTTCCCTATGAATGCGGTTTTGTGGAAGGTTGCCGCATGGGGAACGATATCTTTGCCTGCGGCAAAGACGATATCCGGCTCCTGCGGGGCAGACGTAAAAACAGACCCGCATGCCAGGGCATGCGGGTCTGCGGGAATTGTTTCCTGTATCGGGAACCCCGTTATTAGCGGGAGTAGAGCTCAACGATGAGCTGCACGTTCACGATGGGGGCGATCTCCTCCACGGAGGGGATGCGGGTCACCTTGCCGGTGAGCTTGGTGGTGTCGACCTCCAGCCAATCGGGGGTGGTGGCGCTGGCGGCAAGCTCAACGAAGCGGTTGGCCAGAGCCTGGGAGCGAGCCTTGGCAGCCACGCTGATGACGTCGCCGGGCTTGCAGGAGTAGGAGGCGATGTTCACCTTCTTGCCATTCACGGTCACGTGGCCGTGGGACACCATCTGACGGGCAGCGGCGCGGGTGGTGGCAAAGTTGAGGCGGTAGATGATGTTGTCGAGGCGGGTCTCCAGCAGCTGCAGGAGGATATCGCCGGTCACGCCGCGACGGCGGGAGGCTTCCTCATAGTACTTGCGGAACTGACCTTCGAGCACGCCGTACATGAAGCGGAGCTTCTGCTTTTCGGCAAGCATGATGCCGTAGTCAGACTTCTTCTTGCGGCCGGCGCGGGCACCGTGCTGACCCGGAGGGAAGGGACGGCGGGCAAAAGCCTTGGAGGCACCGAAGAGTTCAACGCCGAAACGGCGGCTGATCTTGGCGGTAGGACCTGTGTAACGAGCCATAATGTTCTGTTATCTTTCTTGGTTTTAGTTAAACGATTAGGCGCGACGAGCCTTGGGAGGACGGCAACCGTTGTGGGGGATGGGGGTCACATCAGCGATGGAGGAGATCTCCAGACCGATGGCCTGCACGGCACGCACAGCGGACTCACGACCGGAACCCGGTCCCTTCACGCGAACCTCGACCTCCTTGAGGCCGTGGCCCATGGCCTGACGGCAAGCGTCCTGGCACACAACCTGACCGGCATAAGCGGTGCTCTTGCGGCTGCCCTTGAAGTTGAGCTTGCCGGCGGAGGACCAGCCGATAACGTTGCCCTTGAGGTCGGTCACGCTCACCACGGTGTTGTTGAAGGTGGAGGAGATGTGCACGATACCGGTGGTAACGTTCTTGCTGCCTTTAGCCTTGAGAATCTTAACCTTGTCGTCATCATCAGCGAGACCAAGCTCGGCAAAGATGTCGCGACGAGCCTCGGGCTTCTTCTGTTCGACAGGAGCCTCGGCCTGAACGGGAGCCTCAGCGGCCACTACGTCCTTCACTTCTTCCTGGATGGTTTCTTCAGCCATTTTCAGTATTTTTCTCTTAAAGGGTTAATTACTTCTTGGCGCCCACAGTCTTCTTGCGGCCCTTACGGGTGCGAGCATTGGTGCGGGTGCGCTGACCGCGGACGGGAAGACCCTTGCGGTGGCGGATGCCGCGCAGACAGTTGATGCTGGTCAGACGCTTGAGAGCCATCTGCTTCTCACGGCGCAGGTCACCCTCGATGAGGATGTTGTTGCTGGTGATAGCCTGTACAATCTTGGTCAGCTGAGCGTCAGAGAGCGTGCCGGTGCGAAGGTCCGGGGAGATACCGGCCTGCTCCAGCACCTTCTTAGCCGTGGAGGGCCCGATGCCGTAGATGTAGCACAGGGAGGCCTCAACGCGCTTCTCGTTGGGAATTTCGATACCGAAAAGACGAGCCATAGTGGTGTGTTATTATTAGTGATGTTTCTTGTTCGCCACCGTGTGGTGGCAATTTGTCGGCGCAGATTCTACACGCTTTTACCCTTTTTGCAAGCACAATTTCACAAAAATTACAACTTTGGGTAATTTTGGAGTTTTTTTGTCTTATCAAGCCAAAGGATGGGATTATGAGCAAGGTTAATCCAGCTCGGGCATGGGGCGGAGGGCCGGGACCTCCGGGAGAGCCGCAGAGGTAGAGCCACCACCGCCGGTGTAAGCGGGCAGCTGGGTGGGTTTGTAGGCCTCAGGCTCGGGGAATTTTTCCAGGGGGATTGTTACCGAATCCTCCTCAATGTATTTGGCCTTGGGGTCATTCTCGGTCCAGATGAAGGAAAGGAACTTGCTGCGCACGGGAGAAATGGTTTCAGAAGCGACCATGTAACCGGATTTACGAGCAACGATGCCCAGGGTCTTATCCTGGGCAATAGTGGTGACCAGCGGGGTAGTTCCCACGGGCTCGCCATTGATAGTGATCTCCGCGCCTTCGGGGAAAGTGTTGATAGCGAGCTCTTTCTTGCCGACACAGGAAACAAGGAAGAGAGAAACAACCGCAGCGCAGAGAATCTTTTTCATGTGGCCTAGTTTAGCGCAAAAGGAACCGGGCAAGCAAGCATAAATTACATGCTTGCCTTTATATTCCATATATGATAGTGTGGTGGGTAATATGATACGCAAACTGACGGTGGAAGGAATGACGGTGTTTCAGCACCGGGAGTCGTTTCATTTTGTCCCCGGTATCAACATCATTGTAGGAGGTAACGATTCCGGCAAGAGCCACCTCATGAAGCTCTGCTACGCCATCAGCAAATGGGGATGCGGCGGCACGCGGCGGGATTTGCCCGAGGTGTGGGCCGAGGAGAAGCGTCTGCGGCAGGATTTGCTGCGCGTATTCGGCACGCATGATCTGACCAGCCTTACCTCACGCAGCGGAGGCAAGCACATACAGGCTGCGGTGAAAGCCTCCCTGGAGGGTGAAAAAGTACCCACCGGCACAGCAGATCTGGCATTCAGTTTCAAGGCGCATTGTGAGGAAGAAGGGCTGCGCATCAGCGACATGCCGGATCGCTACCTGAGCAGCAACGCCGTCTTTCTCTCACCGCGCGAGGTGCTTTCCATCTACCCCTGTTACATGCAGGCTGGCAAGCGCTACCCGGAATTGCTGGATTCCGCCAGCTGGGAGCTCTGCCGTGCGCTGGAAACCGAACCGGACGGTACTCCCCTGCCCCAGGCACTTAAATACGTGGTCAAGCAGATTGAACATCTGCTGGGTGGCAAGCTGCAGCGCCGCAATGGGCGCTTCTACCTGCAACGCCCCGGCCAGGAGGCGCTGGAGCTCAACCTCATTGCGGAAGGATTCAAACGCATCGGCACGCTGGGGCTGCTTATCAGCAACGGCACGGTGCGCCCTGGCACAGCGCTTTTCTGGGACGAGCCGGAAATGAACCTCAACGCCGGGCATCTACCCCTGCTGGTGAACCTGATGATGACGCTCTGCCGGGCGGGCATCCAGCTGCTGCTTACCACACATAGTCTCTTCCTGCTGCGCGAGCTGGTCATCCAGCTCTCCGAAACACAGAACCAGAACGTAAGCCGCCGATTCTTCGGGTTGCAGGCGGGGCGGGTGGAAGGGCCGCGCGTGAGCGAGGCCGATGAACTCGATAAGCTCGCGCACCTGGATAGTCTGGAAGCTGAGCAGGAACAGGCAGACCGCTACCTGAGCCTCATGCCGCAACTCAACGACGAAATCTGATAGTGTTCCAGGTTGGTACCAGCTGTGTGGAAGGCATGCACCGCTTCAACTTTGAAGCGGGGTACTACGTGTGCCGCTTTGAATGCTCGCCCTTCTACTCGCACCACGCACAGAACTTCTGCAACAGCTGCAAAGAGATGGACTTTGTGCTCTATCACCCTGGCAAGAAAGAACTGTGGCTCATCGAGGTGAAAGACTACCGTTTCAACGCACGCCCGAAAGTGCGCGAACTGGTGGAAAAGCTCTGCCGCAAAGTGCGGGACTGCCTGTTTCTGCTACGCACCGCAGCCCTCTGCGCGCCGGAAGAAGAACCGGAGGAAGGCATCTCGCTGCGCGAAATGGCGCGCATGAGCATGCAGGCCAAGCACATACGCCTGGCATTCACCATTGAGCTGGGTAAAACTGGTCTCTTCCCACCCAAAGCCCTGCTCTCCACCATACGCGATTTGCTTTACCGGCAAATGCGCTTCATTGACCCGCAGATGCTCTGTCTGCCCATTACCGAATCCGGCGGGGCCGGGCCCTGGACCATCACCCCTGCGGGTAACGACCACTCCGCCCGCATCCGCAAACGTCTGGAAAACGCCCAGCGAGAGCGCGACCACGCCCGCAAGGTGGCTGAGGAGCAGGAACGCCACCGCGAACGCGTTGCCGCCCGCCGCCGTCGCAAGGCGCGCAAAACCCACATCCCCCTCTGGAAACAACGAGCCATGGAGCGCGAGGAAGGCAAAACCGGCACGCATGCCGACCGCCGCCCCCTGCGAGATTAACAAAAAACTGCTTCCCCGGTGAGGAGAAGCAGTTTTTTAAAGAAATCAGCGCTGAAAAATCAGGGCTTGATCACGGAAGCCAGCACCACAGTACCGTTGAAGGGGGTGGTCACATTGGCGGGCAGCTCAACCTGGGAGAGGCGGAAGGATTCCTTCATGCCCACGCCGGAGATATCAGCAGTGATGCAGCAGGGGATGTCCTTCACAGCGCACTTCACGGGCATCTCATGCACGATCTGGTGCACCACGCCACCCATGGCGGTACCCACGGGGGTGCCCACAAGCTTCACCTGCACGCGGGTCTTCACCACGGTGTCGGGAGTCACGGCGCAGAAGTCAACGTGGTTGGTGGAATCGGTGAGCCAATTGCGCTGCACATCCTTCACCAGGGTCAGGATAGTCTGGCCATCAAGCTCGAGGTTCACGAGGATGGAATCGGTGTCCACAGAAGCGAACAGAGCGCGCACATCAGCCGCCTTGAGCTGGATGTTGATGTTCTCAGCAACAGCGGAGCCGTACACCACACCGGGGAGGTAGCCCTGAGCGCGCAGAGCGTTCAGCTTGCCAGTACCAACGGCCTCACGCTTGGTGGCCTTGAGGGAATATGTCATCATAGTTGTAATTCTTTCTATGTCTTGAAATTGAGGTTTGTCTGGAGTTCTTCCGACGTCGGTGCGCCTGCGTCACCCGCCGGGTTACAGCACCCTGCCAGCGGAAGCAAGGTGGACGCACAGGATACGCTTTATTTCACAAAAGTCAAGCGAAATTCAGCCAGCATGCACACTTTTTCCTTGAATTATGAGGGCATTGTTCCTAGTATGGGCGGCAGATGAGAGCCATTCAGATAACCGCCGGAATAATGATGGGCATGCTGATGAGCAGCTGTATCCAGATGTCTCAGCAGGCGGCGGGCCCGATTCCGCCCCCAGCCCCCGAAACACGGCAGAAACCGATTCCCCCCGCACTGCAGCGGTACTATACCCTGCCCGCCCCGCTGGAGCACTAAGCCCTCAACACCCTGGGAACGGGATAAAAAGCGGCCCCCCCGAGCTGCTGCGTGTAATTTTGATTGACACACGCTATAAATACGCGTAGAATCTGCGCACCATGAAGAAGCGACTCCGCAAGAAATACCGCGTTGGTGAGTTCAAGGAACTCTGCTTTGAATTTACATTTGACTACAAGGGCGATGTGGCCGCACCTGAGTGCGAGCAGTTCCTGCATGCTCTTGTAGAGGAGTGCATTGAGGCCAATGGCCTGGATTGCGAAGGAAACATCACGGATGACGGCTGCAGCATCATTGCCAAGGCCGTGGACCCCACGCAGACCAGCGAGACTCAGCGCTCAGCAGTAAAGAGCTGGCTTGAAGCCCGCAGCGATGTGGAAATCAAGAGCTTCGGCGAGCTCCAGGATGCCTGGTACGCCAACTGCTGATATTCCCATCCTTTGAAAGTCTACGGCCATGGCAGGCGGCATAATAGTCTGCCGAACAATTTCCCCAACACATCAGAATGAACGAGAACGAGCAACAGCCCAAGAAAGAAGTCATCTATGCCAAGGGACTCAAAGGCGTCATCGCTACAGAGACCGGACTGAGCGATGTGCGCGGCGAGCAGGGTCACCTCCTTTACTGCGGGTATGAGATTGAAGACCTGGTAGACCTTTGCAGCTTCACCGAAATCATCTACCTGCTGCTGAATAAGCGACTGCCGAACCGCGAAGAACTGGCAGGACTGGAACAGCGTCTGCGCAACGACCGTGAGCTTCCCCAGCCGATTCTCGATTTCTTCAAGACCGCCACCAAGACAGCACGCCCGATGAGCGCGCTGCGCACGGCGGTTTCCATGCTGGGGATGTACGATGACCGCACCAAAGACCCCAGCCAGATGAAGGAAATCGGTCTTTCCCTCATTGCCAAGCTGCCGGTCATGGCTGCATACTACTACCGCATCTGCCAGGGGCTGGAGCTGCCGCCCATCCGCACCGACCTGGGCGAAGCCGAGCATTTCCTGTGGTTGCTGAAAGGTACTGAACCCGACCCCGCAGAAGCCCACATTCTGGATGTAGCCTATATTCTGCACGCCGACCACGGCATGAACGCCTCCACTTTCTCGGCACGCGTGACCGCATCCACCCTGTCGGACATGTACTCGGCCATCACCTCGGCCATCGGCTCCCTGAAGGGTCCGCTGCATGGCGGTGCCAACGAGGCCGTTATCGAAATGCTCAAGGAAATCGGCGAGGAAGAGAATGTGGAAGAATACATCAACCGCAAGCTGGCCAACAAGGAAAAGATTTTCGGCATCGGGCACCGTGTCTACAAGACGCTGGATCCCCGTGCCCCGCTTCTGCGCCGCATAGCCATTCGCCTTACCCAGACCATCGGCGAGCCGAAGTGGATTCGCATGAGCGACCGCATTGCCAAGATTATGCGCGCCCGGAAGAATCTGAACGCCAACGTGGACTTCTACTCCGCCACGGTATATTACAGTCTGGGCATTCCGACCCGCATGTTCACCACGCTGTTTGCCATTGCCCGTGTGGCAGGCTGGGTAGCCCAGATTCTGGAGCAGCTGGAGGACAACACCCTCTACCGCCCGCTGGCAGCCTACAAGGGGCCGGATGATCCTCTGCTGGTTCCCATGCTGGATATGCGTTGATGTGCGCACCGCACCCTGTTCTGTAAATTTCACAAGGCGGAGCAGCTTGCTGCTCCGCCTTGCTTCATTCTCAGAATCAGGAAAGGGGTTACAGGGAGAGGTGTTCTTTCCACTCCAGCACCATCTGGCCATGTCCGGAGGTAATCACCTTGCCATCGGCATCAACAAAGATAGCAAACGGCCAGTACTGAATCTGCGGAAAATCCGGCAGGTTAATCTGCTTGCGAGCATGCAGCCCCGGGAAATCAGCCCTGTAGTGCTTCAGATATTTCTTGCATTCATCCTCATCCTTATCTCCGCCCAGCAGAATCAAATCCACCTTGGGATTGCGGCGGATGTTTGACTTGTATTCCTTCACAATGTGGGGCATGAGCTTGCGGCAGGGAGGGCACCAGGAGGCCGAGCAGATAAAAATATAGTACTCAGCCGTAGGCTTGGCTTTCTTTCTGGAAAAATACCCAGCTTCCTCCAGCGCAGTCACCACAGCATTCTTACCGGGTTTTCTGGCCTTATCCTTGGCTTTCTCCTCCACCTTGGCAGCTTTATCCCCGGTTTTCGTTTGCGTATCCGTGGCCTGATTCAGGAATCCACTCTTGCCATGAAGAGCTTTCCCTGCCTCGGAAAGTTCGCCGGCAACCGATGTCCAGGAATCCTGACCATAAGCAGACTGCGGACAAGCACACACCAGCCCGAGCACCATCGCGATTGTCATTACATACTTCACCATGCCCGGGTTATAGCACATCCACCATGGGAAATAAAGCAGAAAAAACAGGAATCAGGATTCTACTCACCATCCTATTCCACAATGCCGGTATCAGGCATAGGCTCAGGTTCGGCATACTGCAGGTGAGGAGACAAGATGAACGCCAGGTACTGCTCATGCGTAGAATAAAGCGGGAAACGCAGCAACACAGCCTCTGCCGCAACAGGCGCATGAGCCATAGCCCCCTCTGAAGCTTTCCATCCCGGGTCGTAAGCCGCTACTACTGCATCCACATAAGCAGACCATGCCTGCTCAGCTTCCAGGAACAAGCGGCGGGAGCGTTCCTGCACCGCAGCATAATAACTCATTTCCACGGCACCAGGCAACGGAACACCGGAAACGAGTGAAGCGCCACGCTCCGCCCCAAAGCAAAGCTCCACCTGCCGGGCACAGAGCTTGATATAGCCAAGCCACAGAGCGGATGCGCGCTGTGCCGATTCTGCCCGGGCAGCTTCATTATGCGTCACCTCATGAGCCATTTCCTGCACCATAAGCGGAGTGGCGGGAGCTTCCATCATTCCATCATCATCCACCACATTAATATCCACATTTCCCTCCTCTGCCTCACTGTCTCCGTGAGCCAGCGGGGCATTCTTCTGGTCATCCTCGTCCTCAGGCTCATCCTCCAGCCCCCAGGGAACCGCATAGATGACCGCCTGAAAATCCTGTCTGTACTCACGCTGCAGCTCAGCTCGGAAAATTTCGTTACTTTCCTTGATTGAATCAGCGTCAAGAACACAGGCGGCCATACCCAGCTGAGCCATGGCAAAACGCATCTGTGCCACATAGGCATTCTGCGCAGCAGCAAGAGCAGCCAGGGCTGCCTGGCGGGTCACTTGTTTTTCCTCCTCCTCTGCCTCAGCCGATTTCTGCCAAAGGTTGAGCACAGCCTCAAGATCAGCTTTGAGAGAATCCCAGAATGACTGTTCCTCCGGGGAGAGACCGGTATACCCCATGCGGGCCATCTCTATACGGCGCAGAAGCTCCGCCCGTTCTTTCTCCACAGCCTTGCGCTCTGCTGCATTAGCAGCCATCTTTTCACGAGCATCCAGATAAGCTTTGAAATCGACCATACGGTCATCAAAGAACCGCCCGGCAGCATCCTCCTGTGCCACAACCGGCAGGGCCATGGCTAGCATAGACAGGATGCTGGTCAGAGTTCGCATAAGCACAGTCTACCACAGCACTCTGCCAAGGCAAGGAAAAACCCAGCAATGGCGGTAAAACTGTGGCATACGGGGCATGATGCAGCAATTCGCGCTTTCCCGCGCACACGCGGTATGCTAGAGTTGGCAGTACACACGTTATGGATACCCCCAAGAACTACTACATTCCCACCGTCATCGAGAAGACCAGCCAGGGCGAGCGCGCCTACGATATTTACTCCCGCCTGTTGCTGGACCGCGTCATCTTCATCGGTACTGAAATCGATGATACCGTGGCCAATTCGGTAATTGCGCAGCTGCTTTTCCTGCAGATGACCGACCCGAAGAAAGACATCCACATCTACATCAACTCCCCCGGTGGTTCTGTAACAGCCGGTCTGGCCATCTACGACACCATGCAGTTTGTATCCTGCGATATCAACACCTACTGCATTGGCATTGCCGCCAGCATGGCCTCTGTGCTGCTGGCAGCCGGCACCAAGGGCAAGCGCTTCTGCCTGCCGAATTCTCACGTCATGATTCACCAGGTGCGTGGTGGCGCCCAGGGCACCGCAGCCGATGTGGAGCGCACCATCAAGTTCATGTTCAGCCTGGATAAGCGCCTCACGGGTATCCTCTCCCAGCACACCGGCAAGGATTTTGACACCGTGAAGCAGGACCAGGACCGCGATAACTACATGACCGCCGAGGAATCCCTGGCCTATGGTCTCGTAGACCGCATTCTGGAACACACCCCGGTACAGAAGAAGAACTAACCCCGGCCCCACATGGCGAAACAGAAGAAAATTTGTTCTATCTGCGGAGGCGCCGAAAGCGACGGGCGCCCCATGCTCACGCTGGATGGCACGCACATCTGCTTCCAATGTGTGGAGGGCATGACCTACCACATGTTCCGCTCCGAAATGGGCGAGGTGGCGGCAGACCGCATCCTCTCCCTCATCAAAGGCACACACCCGGAGATTATTCCCCAGGACAAGACCGATGACTCCCCGGTGCTGGAGGTTGAAACGAAGGACCAGAACGACCTGCCCACCCCGGAGCATCTGCACAAGATGCTCGATGCCTACGTCATCGGCCAGGAGCGAGCCAAACGCACCCTCTGCGTAGCGGTGTACAACCACTACCTGCGCCTGCGCCAGCCCAAGACAGACGATGGCGTGGAAATTGAAAAGAGCAACATTCTCATGGCGGGTTCCACCGGCAGCGGCAAAACCCTGCTGGCCAAGACGCTCGCTCGCATTCTGGATGTTCCCTTCTGCATTGTAGACGCCACCACGCTGACGGAAGCCGGATACGTGGGCGAGGACGTGGAAAACATTGTGCTGCGTCTCCTGCAGGCGGCGGATATGAATGTAGCCAAGGCCGAGCGCGGTATCATCTACGTGGATGAGATTGACAAGATTGGCCGAAAGACGCAGAATGTGAGCATCACCCGCGATGTTTCCGGCGAGGGTGTGCAGCAGGCTCTGCTCAAGATTGTGGAAGGCACGGAATGCAACATCCCCCCCAAGGGTGGCCGCAAACACCCGAATGAGCAGTATATCCGCGTAAACACGGAGAATATCCTCTTCATCTGCGGTGGCGCCTTTGTGGGGCTGGAGGGCATCATCCGCAAGCGTCTGGGTTCCAGCGCCATGGGTTTTGCCGCTGTAGAGGAAGACCGCGATGCCAAAGAATACACCGAGGAGGAAATCCTTTCCAAGGCAATGCCGGAGGACTTCTTCATGTTCGGCATGATTCCCGAACTCATGGGCCGACTGCCCATCTTCACCCCGCTGACCACCCTCACCGAGGAACAGCTCATGCACCTGCTCACCGAGCCGAAAAACGCGCTCGTGAAGCAGTACACGAAACTCATGGCCATGAACAACGCCAGGCTCAAGGTAGAAGAAGGTGCACTGCGCACCATGGCCAAACAGGCTATCGAGCGCGGCACCGGCGCTCGCGCCCTGCGCGGCATCTTCGAAAACCTCATGCTGGATGTCATGTACAAAGTGCCCAGCGACAAGAGCATCGATACCGTAACCATCACCGAGGATGTGGTGCTGGGCAAGGCCGAACCGAAAATCAAACGCCGCAAGGCAAGCAAATAACCACATATGCTGGTACTGGGAATCGAATCGAGTTGCGATGAAACCGCCGTGGCCCTCATGGAGGACACCGGCAGCGGGCAGCCGCAGCTGCTCAGCTCGGTCATTTCCACCCAGATTCCCCTACACCGCATGTATGGCGGCGTGATTCCCGAGCTCGCCTCGCGCAACCACTCTGCCAACCTGCCAGCCGTGCTCCAGGAGGCGCTCGCAAAAGCCAACCGCAGCATCCACCAGGTCGATGTATTCGCCAGCACGGCAGGTCCCGGTCTGGTGGCCGCCCTGCTGGTGGGCAACACCGCAGCCAAAGCTCTGGCTCTGGCTGCACACAAACCCTTTGTGGCGGTCAACCACCTGGAAGGGCACATGCTCTCGCCCTTTATCACCCACCCGGCGGGGCTGGTGCCACACCTGAGCCTGGTGGTAAGCGGAGGGCACAGCCTCCTGATTGATGTGAAAGCCCCCGGCGATTATACCCTGCTGGGACGCTCGCGCGACGACGCCGCCGGTGAAGCCTTTGACAAGGTAGCCAAAATGCTGGATTTGCCCTACCCCGGCGGTCCGGAGATTGATAAAATGGCCGAAAAAGGCGACCCGGAGCGCTTCTCTCTCCCGCGCCCGATGATGCACGCAGACCACCTGGATTTCTCTTTCTCCGGGTTGAAGACAGCCGTACTCTACACCCTGCCCAAGCTGGTATCAAGCGGCAACCCGCATGATCTGGATGAGCAGACCATGTGCGACCTCTGCGCGGGGGTGCGCCAGGCCATCATTGACGTGCTGCTGCACAAAGCCGTGAAAGCCCTGCGCAAGAGCCGTCACAAGGTGCTGGCGGTTTCCGGCGGTGTCTCCTGCAACAGCGGACTGCGCCGCCAGCTGCAGAAAATGTGCGACCACCGCCGCATCGAGCTCATACTGCCACCCAACAGCCTGACCACCGACAACGCCGCCATGATTGCCTTTGCCGGCATGCTCCGCGCCAAAGCAGGCGATTTCTCCCCCCTCGATACACCTGTAGACCCCAACATGAAACTCGCCGGAGTCCAGCTCCGTAAATAACCATGGGATTAAGAGACAAGCTGAATGAGATTCTGCCTGGCCTCCTGCCGGATAAAGCAGAAGAAGCCATCAAGGGCAAAGAGCTGATTGCACGCGTGCGCGCCGTGCTGGGAGAGGCGTATTCAGACCATTCTCTCCGTTCACAATTCTCCTTCATGACGCTGGACCCTGATTCCTGCCTGGCAAGAGTAGAAAACGGCCAGGGATATTACCTGCGCAGCGAGGGAGATTCCCCCAGTCTGCAAAATATCTTTGGCGGCAACGCCGAAAGCGAAACCATGCTGCACAAGGCCATGGCGCTGGCCGTGCGCCTGTACGACACCGCAGGCCAGGGCGTTTTTGTGTACCCGGTGGATGGGGTGGAAAGCTGGGGCCACCCGGACTTAGTAGCTGTGCAATGGCCCGCCGGTGCATGGGACGACGATGGAGCCTACATCATGGAGGAAGCTCGCGATGAGCTTTCTTTCCGCGCCATCTGCGTGGGATTTGCGGATGATGAGGAAAGCTGCCGCCAGGCGTTTTTCCGGGCGCTGGCCTGCGGGCAATGGGCGCAGGAAAGTGAGCTGCTGCTATTTCCCGGAGCCGCAAATGAGGACGAGCTGACCGATTTGGCCACGCGCTATGGCGTAGGAATACGCTGCCTGGATGCCGATGCGGACGCCCTGGAAGCCCTGCCCCGGGCTGATGAGATTTTCCGGCTGAGTACCGATGATGCCCGCACCTTGCTGGCCAGTCTGCCACAGACCACCCTGGCCAGGCCGCGCCACCGCGCCCTTTCCGAACGCGCCGCCGCCGCCATGCCGGACACCGCAGCAGTGCTGCAATGGGCACACGGCTGCACTACGCGCGGCCGGGTTGAATCCTACGAACACCGGGTTGCCGTAAACTGACATGCTCAAGGACTTCATCAAGAAACTAGCCGGCAGACGCGCTAACAGATTGTTTCTGCTGGCAGGTATACTGATTTGCACAACAGCGCTTTACCATTTGCTGCGCACCGCCATGTATGTGCATGAATCCGTGGTAGTTACCGCCACCGTGACCGATGTACGCACCCAGCCGTTCGAATCCACCCTGCAAGCACTGCAGCACGGCAATCTGGCCCTGGGCGGCACGCCGTCCTACCAGCCCATTGTGCGCTACACCCTGCCAAACGGCCTGGTCATCAGCCGGCTGATGACCGATGCCGACGACACCGACTACACCATAGGCGAACAAGTGCAGGTCATCACCCCCGGACTCGACCCCAGCCAGGCGCACATCAACAATTGGAAATTCATATGGGGGAGGGAGTGCATGCAATTGGGCACAGGAGTCGTGCTGATGCTGCTCTGGCTGGTTCTTCGCGAGCACAGACAGAAAGCCCCCGCCGCAAAGCCCAAACGCAAAACCAGCGCCAAAAAGAAAACCACCACCAGCAAAGCCTCAGCCGATACACCGCGAAAACGCGCTCCCCGTAAAAAGAAGCAAGCCTGATTTCCCCGCCCATGGCTGTAATCCATTCCAGAATACCTGAGCAGAATATGCAGCGGGGTGAGCGCATGGTCTATGATGCCATGGCCAAACTCCCGGCCGACTGGGTGGTCTTCCACAGCTGCAAGGAAGACTACATGGAAGACGAGCACTATGTCCATTATGAAGCTGATTTTGTGGTACTTATTCCGCAGAAAGGACTAGTAGTCATAGAAGTGAAAGACTGGCCGCAGGTGCGTCTGCTCGATGGCCGCTGGCAAAGTCGCAAAGATGACCACAGCCCTTGGAAAACCCACGCCCAGAGCCCGCTGGAGCAGGCAAACATAGCCCTGCAGAAAATCATGCGCAGTCTGGCACGCTGCGGCTGCCTGCCGCAAAATCATCACCGCTGGCCCGAACACCGCCACATGGCCATTCTGACCCAGGGCATACCCGCTGCCTACAAGCACCACAACCTGCCATTCGATTCGCTGTACATGTGCGGGGCATCGCAGCTGGAGCATCTGCAGAGTTACGTAGAAAACCTGTTTGTTCTCGACCAGGCCGGGCGCATGTCCGAGAACCGGGTGCAGAAAATCACCGATGCGCTGGCACCAAGCGTGCTTTTCCGCATGAGCCTGGATAACTACATGCAGGAAATGGACTACTCGGCCGCCAACATCCTGAATATCCTCCCCTCGCTCTACGAAAGCAAAGGCGGAATCCGAGTAGAAGGATGCGCTGGCAGTGGCAAAACAGTCATGGCCTGCGCAGAGGCTGCCCGCCAGGCTGCAGAGCTGCCACGCGATGGCCAGCACCGCATCCTCATGCTCTGCTTCAACCATGCCATGGCCCATGAACTGCTGCTGCACCCCCTGCTGGACGAACAAAAGGATGTGCTGCTGGTGAGCACATTTCACGATTTCTGCATCCACCACATTCTGATGCCGAAGGGGTTCGGACATCTGGTCAACTACGCAGAAACCGGTGACCGCCTGCAGGACGAGGCCATGGCGCAGATACAGGCTCTGTTACCGGACATTCCGCCGTTTGATGCCATATTTGTGGACGAAGCACAAGATTTTCGCGGCATCTGGTGGCACATTATTCAAGGACTGCTCAAGCCTGCGGGCAAACTCTACCTGTTTGCGGATAAACACCAGGACCTTTACGACCGCTACGACCAGCTGCCTTCACTAGCTACCAGGGTGCGCTTGAATGCCAATCTGCGCAATGCCCGCCAGATTGCCGGTTTCAGCCGGGCGCTCCTGCCTGAGGAAGCGCAGAATATGATGATTCTGCCCCTGGGCGGCGACGGCATTCACCTTTCAGCCCCTGCCGACACCCCGGAAGACCGCGCAGCAGAAGTATCCCGCATCGTCAATAAACTGTTACGCAACAGCTCCGGCATCAAGCCGCGAGATATCGTGGTGCTCTCTCCCTGGCGCACCATGCACCCGCGATGCTGTCTCAAATTCGTGCCCAACCTGGCCCTGGCTCCGGCTGATGAGCAACCCGATGAAGCAGCAAAGCGTCGCGAGGTCTGCCGCTGCCCCCATGCCACCCGGATTTTCGCCTCCACAGTCAAATCGTTCAAAGGCCAGGAAGCCGCCTATATCATCGTAACAGATGTTATCGGCCTGGGAGAAAGCAGAGGCTTCGACATGAAAGAATTTTACACAGCCTGCACCCGCGCGCGCTATGGGCTCTTCATCGTGCCCACCACCAGCGGACACGCACTCGTCACCCCCTACATCTCTTCAGCCACATGAGAATTTCCCTCCTCCTCTGCTGTATCCTCTGCCTGTTCTCATCCTGCCGTTATAAGTCGCAGGGGCCGTATAAGCATTACCGCATCAGCAACGATGAAGCAATCCCCGCCAGTAAGGTTGGCGGAGCCCCCTGGCGAAGCAAGCCCACCCGGCGTCCGCATGGGCTCAACAACCGCTCTCTCCCTGCGGGCTCCCGGTAAACCGGGGAGCTTATCCACCACTCGCTACTGGTCAGCCTGTAAGAAGGCCCGGAATTGCTCCATGCAAAAAGGCACCCAGTTGGGTGCGGGGCTTCCTCGTAGTGGGGCGTGCCGGGGTGTGCGACGCCCACCCCCCAAGCCGCTTGCGCTGCAAGCGGTTCCCTCGCAGAGGTGTCTGCTCGGCTTGGGGGCAAGGAAGCCCACCGGGCTTCCTTGCCTGTTGCGTGCTGATGCGGCATGGGAAACATGGCATTCTTACTGCAACAGGCAGGGGGAGAAGCGCCGTGATGCTCCATACAAAAAGGCACCCGGTTGGGTGCGGGGCTTCCTCGTAGTGGGGCGTGCCGGGGTGTGCGACGCCCGCCCCCCAAGCCGCTTGCGCTGCAAGCGGTTCCCTCGCAGAGGTGTCTGCTCGGCTTGGGGGCAAGGAAGCCCACCGGGCTTCCTTGCCTGTTGCGTGTTGATGCGGCATGGGAAACATGGCATTCTTACTGCAACAGGCAGGGGGAGAAGCGCCGTGATGCTCCATACAAAAAGGCACCCAGTTGGGTGCCTTTTTGTATGGAGCATAGGGGATTCGAACCCCTGACCTGTTGCGTGCGATGCAACCGCTCTACCAACTGAGCTAATGCCCCGGATGGGTTGCTGCGGAGGGGATTTTACTCCTGCACGGTGGGCTGTGCAAGGATAATGTGTGAGAATATTTGTCAGCACGCCTTTTTTTACTGGGCGTAGCTGTGCAGGGATTCGATGCGCGGCAGGAGGTTGACGACGAGGAATGTGATGATGACGGCGGTAAAGCCGAGCAGGAGGAGGGGGCGCCGCCAGCTGGCAAAGGCGGGGTAGCGCTCGATGTGCAGGTAGATGAGGTAGAGGCTCCAGGTGAGGAGTGACCAGGCTTCTTTGATGTCCCAGGCCCAGTAGCCGCCCCAGGCGGCATCTGCCCAGAGGGCGCCGCTCCACAGGCCAAAGGTCATGAAGGGGAGTGCGAGGCGCACGAGGGCATCTGCCTCGCGCAGACGGGTTTCGCTGCGCCAGGAGGCGAGCACGAGTAGTGCTGCCACGGTCATGAGGCCGTAGGAGATGACGTAGGCGATGACGTGGGGGGCGAACCAGGGGGATTGCAGGGCGGGCATCTGCCGCCAGGTGGCTTGCAGGGGCATGCAGAGGGCGCCGATGAGGGCGATGGCGGAGGCGGCAGCGAGCCAGCCGGTGAGTTCAAGACCGCGGCAGCGGCGCAGGTAGACGGCGGCGGGCATCATGACGAGGGGGAAGAAGGCGAGCACGTGCCGCATGTTGCCGAAGGGGGGGGCCTGCGCCAGTACCCAGTCTGCCATGAAGAGGAGGAGCGCCACCACCCAGGCGGCGGCAAAGGCGCGGCGGGCATTCCCTGCCCGGTTGAGCGCGGCGGCCAGCACGCTGAGCAGGCAGAGCAGCAGGGCGAAGATGGTGAGGGTGTAGATGAGGGTTATCATGCCTGGGGTTCCTCCTTTCTCCACCAGCACCAGACGGCGGTGCAGATGATGATGCCGACCATGCCGCAGAGAGCGGCAAAGCGTCCGGGGGCGCGGCGTGCTTGCATGAGGACTTCGGTCTGTCCCGCTTCCCGGCGGTAGGAGGAGAGGGAGAAGCGCCAGTCTTTGCATGCAAAGGGGGTGTTGACGCGCAGCTCTGCCTTGTGGGTTTCGGGGCGGCCGCGGTGGTCGGTGAAGGCGGTGATATGCGCACAGTAATCGCGCACGGTGGCTGGGTTCTGCACGAGTATGCGGGTGGGTTGCCCGGGTATCATGAGGAAGGGATGCGGCATGCCGGGGGCATTTTTCAATGCGCTGAGCGGCCAGCTTTCCTCCCCCGCATGCAGGGTATCGCCGCGGCGTTCGACCTGCTGCATGGGGCCGGGGCGGCCGTTTTCGAAGGTGTAGAGGGCGTAGGTGGCGTCATCGTAGTGCTGCACGATGAAATCATCCACGCGCAGACGGAATCCCAGCGGCAGGATGCGTCCGTCATCGAGCACGAGTTCAGTGAGTTCTGTGCGGGCATCTGCCGGCATGGTGACGGGAACGCGGATTTCCCAGGTGGCATCAACAAACGCGCCTATACCCAGCAGCGCCACGGCCCAGTGCAGCCCGGCCAGCCAGAGGTGGCGCTGGTTCATGACGCGATAGCACAGGAAGCCGAACACGGCCATGAAGACCACGCCGGTGAGGGCCACGCAGAACATACTCACGGCACCGGCCCACATCGGCCCGCCGATGGCGGCATATTCGATGGCTTTGGCGCCATATTGCCCGAGCATGCAGAGCCCGGTGATGGTAAAGAAGAGGAACACCAGCCCGAAGATGAGCTGTACGCGTTTGCCGGCAGCCAGTCTCCAGCCTCCCGCCAGGCAGAGCAGCACCGCCAGCCCGCCCAGCAGCAGCATGGCCCCGCTGCGGTATACTTCCGGAGCCCCCAGCAGCGGAAAGGCTCCCGCCAGCAACAGCACGCAGACTGCGCCCAATGCCATGACTCCCCCTTTAAGCCAGCCACTCATTCTTTACCAATGGAAGCCGAGGTTAAATGTACCGAATACGGTATCGTCATCCTGTGCGTGAAAATTCGGGGTCCGGGTAACCGCGCCAATGTAATAATCCACTCCATTACGGCGAATGCCGAGCCCGATGGTAGCCTCACCTACCCAGGGTTCAAGGGTGCAGCCGTATTCATAGTCATGGAATACGCCGCCTTCTATGAACAGGTCATGTGCCACATAGCGCACCGAACCACCCAGCAGCACAAACCAGGAAGAGGCGGTGGGGTCATAGTCGGGTTTGCGGATAAGGCCCACACCATAGTTGGCGGCCTGGTTGCCATTCACCTGCATGGAGGGCGGAAGATTCCGGCCGATGCGGAAATATGCGCCCGTTTCCGCCGCTACGGATACGGTGCCTAGTTCTTCGCGGGTGAAGATGATGGCATCTGTCTGCAGCCCGGAGGGTGTGGTGATTTCACACCACGGCAGGCGATAATCCTGGCGAGCGGTGAGCTGGAAGGTCATTTCCGAGGGAATCTGGTCACCCCAGCCTTCCCAGCGCTGGAGGCCACATGTTTTATGCACCAGGTCCTGGGAATCAAAGGCGAGCGAAGGCTTGCCGGTAGTGCCCAGTTGAAGTTCCATGCTGTTGCCTACGTATTCACCGGTAAAAATGTGTGCCACGCCCAGCGCGAGATACCCACCATACGGATGCTGGCCGGGAACCGCTCCCCGGGTGTGGTTCTGCGGGGTGTAGATATTCTGCGTCAAGCTCACACCGAAAGCGTGGTGCGAATTCTTGGGCAGCGTTTTGGCGTAATCAATACGCGTACCATGGGTATAGTTGCAATCACTCCCGAAAGGGGAGTCATTCTCCATCACAAAGCGAAGGTGATGCCGCGGCTGCGGCGTGTACCCCTCCTCCCCCGGTTTCGGCAGAGGATTCACAGCATCTGCCACCAGGCCGGCAGCAACAGCAGAAATGATTGGCATGAGACTCATAGTAATAGCGTTATATGACTAATTGTACTGAAAGTCAATTTCAAAAGGCTGTTATTTTGTGAAACTAACGCGGGAAATAGCGGGCAACGAGAGGCTCCTGCACCGCAAAGAGGGCCTCGCGATCCGCCGGCTCATAGTCCAGATAGCCGTGCAGGTGTGTAAGGCCATGCACCATGTAGCGGAAAAGTTCCTCCTCGCGCGGCAAGCCGTGAGCGGCGGCATAGGATGCAGCGGTATCGCAGCTCACCAGCACCTCGCCATATGGGAAGGTGATGGCATCTGTAGCAGTGGGGTCATCCAGAAACTCCCCATGCACCTCGGCAATGGTGGGGTCATCCACAATGGAGATTTCCACGATATCCAGCCCGGACAGCACGTGGTCCGGGCCGTGCGGCGCAGCAAGCAACTCCGGCAAAAGAGCCTGCAAGGCCTCGCGGAAGCGGCCAGCCAGCGTCTCCGTGACCCAGTCATTCTCCGCATTCACATATATCTCAATCTTCGGAATCATTGTGTTCCTCCTCTCGTTCGCGGCGTTTGCGTTCTTTGGCAGCAGCGCGCGCGGCGCGGAAAAATGATTGGAACTGCTCCAGGCAGGCATCTCCCAGCACCCCGCCCTGCACTACGCATTTATGATTGAGCGGCGGGTTAGAATCCAACAGGTTAATCCACCCTCCGCAGGCTCCGCCCCTGGGGTCAGGGATGCCGAACACCACGCGATCCGGGCGGCAATGCACCAGCGCCCCCGCGCACATGGGGCACGGTTCCTTGGTTACATAGACAGTGCAGCCCTCCAACCGCCAATCGCCCACAGCGGCTTCTGCCGCAGTAAGCGCCAGCATTTCGGCGTGAGCGGTGGCATCCTTGAGCGTTTCTACCTGATTCCAGCCGCGTGCAATCACGCGGCCCTCTTTCACCACTACACAACCGCAGGGAACCTCACCGACCTCGCGGGCTTTTTCGGCCTCGCGCATAGCCAGCAGCATGAATTGTTCGTCCTCAGTCATAGCAGGGGGAAAGGAAGAAGCGACCGGCGGGCAGTTCCCCACCCGTGCCGGCCGCTTCGGCGGTCAAAATTATCAGCGATTACTTGATGGTGATGCGCTCGTCATTATCCAGAATCGCCTGCAGCTCAGGCCAGCCTGTTTCGGTCTGGTTCTGGAACATGTGCAGGTATACGGAAACAGCGCCGGCCGGATAGGACTCGAACAGGGAGTCCACAGCCTCCTTGAGCTTGTCGGCATCCAGAGTCTCGGGCAGCACATCCACCACGCCGTGGCCGTTGTGCTCAATGCCCAGCTTCTCGATGAAGCTCACCAGCATACCCTCATGCTTGCGGATAAGCCAGACCTGCAGGAGGTGGTCTGCTATGGTCTCTGCAGGCTTCCAGGCCAGCATCTTCTTAATCCAGGCAAACTGCTCTGCCACGGGCTTCTGCTGCATGTACTGGGGACGCAGTTTCTTAAGAGAGCCCAGCTCACGAAGAGCAGCACGGTACACACCGCGCTCCTGGTTGCGCATCCACTCAAGGAAAGTATTGATGGTCTCCTCGTCAGACTTCTGGAAAATGGTGTAAGACTTCATATGATTGAGAAAAAACTGAATGTGCGAGTAATTAATCACATTATACGCCATTTGTCGAGAACAAGCTTAGACATAATTCCGTCTAATACGCGGATTTTTCTTTGAAAACAGAAAAAATGTGTTAGGCTAGGCGGTAATGAATCCCTTTCATATCATCCGCTCCGCCGTCATGGCCGGCATCTGCATTGGCGTAGCAGGTTTCGGTTTTCTCTCCCTCAAATCTCAGGACCAATACCTTGCCGGATGCGTCATCTTTGCCTTTGCGCTCATTGCTGTCGTCAGCTACCGGCTGTATCTGTACACCGGCACAGCAGGTTTTATCCAGAAGCGGGAGTTTGTGCCGCTGGCACTGGTGCTGCTGGGCAATATCACAGGATGCTTCCTGTTTTCGCTCCTCACGCGGGTGAGTCCCCTTCCGCTGCAGGAAACCGCCCAGGAGCTGCTGCAAAGCCGCCTGGCTCTGGGGCTTTTAAATGGGTTTCTGCTTTCCATTCCCTGCGGGTTCATCATGACCACCGCTGTCACATTCTCGCGTAAGCGCAACAAGCTTCCCTTGCTTTTCGGCGTCCCACTTTTCATTGTTTGCGGCTTTCCGCACTGCATTGCAGATGCTTTTTTCTACGCCTGCGTGCCGCTGGATTTCTGGGCAGCCCACCTGTGGAGTATTCTGCCTTTCTATGCCGTTATTGTAGCGGGCAACTTTGTCGGTTGCAACTTCTACCGCTGGGTTATGGGTGCGAATTCCTGATAATAGCTTCCGGAAAACAAACGAACAGGCTCGGAGTGAAGCACTCCGAGCCTGTTCGTTACATCCCCACGCGGATTCGAACCGCGGTTCTATGACTGAGAATCATATGTCCTAACCCCTAGACGATGGGGACATGGGTAGTACGCGAATCGGGACTCGAACCCGAGACCAATAGATTAAAAGTCTACTGCTCTACCAACTGAGCTATTCGCGCACTGGTGCCGCCGAAACGGCGAGCGGATATTACATGCAGATAATTCCAAAGTCAAGCATAAATCGACACACATACGGAAAAACATGGACAAAAGTTCGCCAGCATGCTATACACAAGGCATGGAGTTTCCACGGTCCTCAGTCTTGCTCATGCTTCCGCTCTGCTGTTCCAGCGTGCTGGCACAGGGTGGGAATTCGCTTAACAAATGGGATGTGGAAAGTATGTATGTACAGGCTCGCGCGATGCTGGAAGATCGTTCTATTCAGGACGTAAGCAGTGTCCCCATGCTGCTGGAGACCAGCGCACGCGAGGGGCACACAGAAGCAGCCCGCCTTCTGCTGGATGTGTATGAAGGCAAATTCAAGGGGTTGAACGCCAACCCGGAACATGCCCTGCGTCTGACCCGCCGCCTGGCGGAGGAGGAAAAATTAGATAAGATACAGGGGGGGGACGAACTCCGGACAGAGGCCATGTACCGACTGGCTCTGTTTCTGGAGAAAGGCGTTGGATGCGCTCCCGAAAAAACAGAAGCCTATAAATGGATACAGCAAGCCTCCGGGCGGGGCAAGGCTGGCGCAAAGGTGGAGGAAGCCCGCTTCCTGATGAATGGAATCGGCACCAGCCCCAACCCGAAACGAGCCTGGAAACTGCTATACAAACAAGCAAAGAAAAATCCCCACACACCGCATGTATTCTTTTACATGGGGCACATGTGCGACAGGGGAATAGGCATGCGCCGTGATGCCCGCAAGGCTTTTGAACTTTACCGGCTCGGCGGCATACTGAATGATGCCCAATGTCTGAACAACCTGGGTACCATGTTCGAGAAAGGACACCCTACCCCGCAGGATTACGAAATTGCATACCGGTTATACCGCAAGGCGGCAGAGTTGGGAAACAAAGAAGCCTCTGCCAACATGCAGCGCCTTGCCTTCAAAGAAGGAATACGCGCCAGCAACAGAAGCCAGACCCCCTATCGCACACGCATAGACAACGCCACGCGGCACATTATCCACGCGTTACCCGTTGCTCCGGAAACCCAGGAGCGACTCATCTCCTGGCTGATGCTTTCGTCTGCCAACGAAGAGACCTGATCCCCCCATGCAGACAATCCGCCAGGCATTGAAATACGCAGCAACCGAGCTTGGATTCTCGGGGGTAGGAGTTGCAGATGCACGGGCAGCGCAGGGTAATGCTCTGGCTCAATTCATTGCAGAGGGAAAGCACGCCGGTATGCAGTGGATGGAGCGGCATCTTCCGGCGCGTCTGGCTCCGGAACTGGTGCTGCCAGGTGTTCGAAGCATCATCATGCTGACCTATGAATATCCCCGTAGTGATGCCCGGCACGCCGCAGGCAGCATAGCCCGCTACGCCCAGGGGGAGGACTACCACAAATTATTAGCCGCCAAGCTGGCGGATCTGGATGAAACGCTTCAGTTCTACGGCGGCATCCAACGCTGCTTTACTGATAGCGGCCCCGTCAGCGAGCGATTCTTTGCCGCACAGGCCGGGTTGGGTTGGATTGGCCGCAACGGGCTACTCATTCGCCCGGGGCTCGGCTCATATTGTTTTCTGGCAAGCATACTCACCACGCTGGAACTGCCTGCCGACACGCCAATGCCTGACCACTGCGGCAACTGCCACCGTTGCGAGCAGGTCTGCCCCACCGGTGCACTCAAAGGCGGATGCTGCGATGCCCGCCGCTGCCTCTCTTACTGGACTATTGAAGCAAAATCTCCTATGCCTGCAGAAATTGCGGCGCTGCAAGGTAACCACCTTTACGGCTGCGACGCCTGCCAGGAAACATGCCCCTGGAACCAACCGCGAGCGCTCAAACCGCAGAGAATCGACCCGCACCTGCTCATGCCGGCTGAGATACAGACAATACCCGGAGCTGCCATTCAGGAAATACAGGAAAGCGATTTTCTCACCCTTTTTGACGGCAGCCCGATTCGCCGCATCGGCGCTGAACATCTCCGCAATAACGCCAGAAATGGCAGTTTTTGAACAAAACACTCACCGGCAGCATCAAATCGACAGGCAGTATCTATGATTGATTTTCCCACTTTTCTTGCGCAGGCTTCTTATTACTACGGAAGCGGTAACGATTTCTATTATGGCACCCCCGCCGGCATATACAGCGGGGTCACTTTCATCGGCATGCTCATTCTCGTTGCCACCATGGTAATTGGCGGCATGGTGCAGATGGGGCTCAAGAATGCCTTTACTCGTTATTCACAAGAACCAGCACCACTCACCGGTGCAGAGGCGGCGCGCCTCATGCTCAGCCAGAATGGCCTGAGCAACGTG
Source organism: Akkermansia sp. (assembly GCA_045538275.1). Lineage (GTDB taxonomy): Bacteria > Verrucomicrobiota > Verrucomicrobiia > Verrucomicrobiales > Akkermansiaceae > Akkermansia. Next base: position 29,811 of record JAZSRB010000038.1, read on the forward strand.
CAGGTCATCAGCACCCCCGGACGCCTGACCGACCATTACAACCCTCTTGACCGCACAGTAAACCTCAGCGAGAGCGTCTACAACTCGGCTAGTGTTGCAGCCATGGCCGTAGCAGCGCACGAATGCGGGCACGCGGTGCAGCATGCCCAGGCCTATCCCTGGCTCGGGTTGCGGTCATCGCTGGTTCCCCTGGTGAATATAGGATCCCGTCTCGGGCAGATTGTTCTCATGGCGGGTCTTGCCCTGCTGGCCATGGGAAGCGGCACCACCGTGGCATGGATCGGGCTGGCGCTGTATGCCACCACCACGCTATTTGCGCTGGTAACGCTTCCGGTGGAGTTCAATGCCTCCAGCCGGGCTCTGGCATGGCTGGAGCAAAGCGGACTGGCCAGCCGCGCCATGCATGGTCAGGCCGGAACAGCCCTCCGCTGGGCAGCGATGACCTATGTAGCAGCGGCACTTTCCTCCCTGGCCATGCTGCTGTACTATGCACTTATCCTCATGAGCCGCATGAATTCGAACCGCGATTAATTCGTTCCCCGGATGAACCGTGCAGCACTGCAGGAACTGATTCGGCAGCATCTGGGTGGCACAGCCACCCCCATGGCAGCCCAGCTTGCACTGGATGCCGTACTGCGGAGTATCCGCGACGGGCTGCAGGAAACAGGTGAGGTGAGGCTTGCGAAATTCGGTACCTTCCGGGTGCAGAAACGCGCAGCCAGGCGTCTGCTTCTCCCCGGCAGCGGAACTCCCATGCAGCTTCCCCGGCGCAAAGTCATAACATTCAAGGGCCTCTACCATCCGGAGTGACACCAGCTGTGGCATCATGTCAAGGATTGGGGTTGAATATCGCAGGTGGGGGCCATGGCGTATCCCCCCCGGGTAATGGCAGGTTGCAAGCTTTACTTCAGGAAAACGATGCGTTACACTACGCATCGTGAGGGAAAAAGAAGTCCATTTCAGTATAAGCGGCATGAATTGTTCAGCATGCTCCGCCCGGGTAGAGCGGGCCGTCGGGCAGCTGAATGGCGTCCTCCAGGTGCAGGTGAATCTGCTGACCGGCAGCATGCGGGTCCGGCACAATGAGAGGCAGACCACGGAAAGTATTATTCGCGCGGTAGAAGCCGCAGGATACGGCGCAAGCGCCGGACAGACCGCAACGCTGCCCCGCCACGAGAATACTGAGTTAAAAAAGCGTTTCCTGCGTTCCCTTTCCCTTCTTCTGCCTCTACTTGTCATACACCATTTGTGGCGGGGGGAAACATCCGCCATTCTGCAACTGGTATTAGCCCTCGCCATTATGTGGCTGAACCGGGCTTTCTTCACCAAAGGAATCAAGAGTCTGCTGAAAGCCGGTCCCAACATGGATTCCCTTGTAGCGCTGGGGGCCTCGGCCGCCATGGCCGATGGTCTGGCCAATTTCATTTTCCACCACAGGAGCGTTTTCTATTTCGAGAGTGCTGCCATGATTCTGACGCTTATCACCCTGGGAAAATGGCTGGAAAGCCGCGCCACCGGCCGCACCGGTTCTGCGCTTGAAAAACTGGTTTCCCTGCTGCCACAAAACGCCACCATCCTGAGGAACGGGGAAATGGTAACACTGCCGGCAGATGCCGTTAGGCCGGGAGATACGCTGCTTATCCGCGCAGGCGAACGGATCCCCGCCGATGCCACGGTGCTGGAGGGATGCTCCGCGGCAGATGAATCCACCCTCACGGGAGAAAGCCTCCCGGTGGAAAAAGCAGTCGGCAGCAAGCTGTATGCCGGCAGCATCAACGGAAACGGCGTTCTGCAGGCGCGCGCAGATAAAACACGCGCCGATTCCGCGTTATCCGACATCATCCGTCTGGTGGCAGAGGCAGCCTCAACCAAAGCGCCCATCGCCCGGCTGGCAGACCGTCTGGCAGCTGTATTTGTTCCCATTGTGGTAAGCGTGGCGGTAGTTACGACCATAGTCTGGCTGGCAGCAGGTGAAACACCTGCGTTTGCCCTGTCATGCGGCATTGCAGTTCTGGTCATTTCCTGCCCCTGTGCGCTGGGGCTTGCCACCCCGGTAGCCATCATGGCAGGCATCGGCAAGGGCGCAGAAAACGGCATTCTCTTCCGTCATGGTGCCGCACTTGAACTCCTGCAGGAACTCCGCTGCATTCTTCTGGACAAAACAGGAACGCTCACCCAGGGAAAACCGCAGGTGACCAATTTGTGTCCCGCTGCAAGCTTCAGCAGAGAGGAGCTGCTCCAGCTGGCTGTATCTCTGGAGGCCGTAGGAAATCATCCCCTTGCAGCGGCCATCCGGGAGGCTGGAAGCCATATCGTCCCGCACGAGGTAACACGGCACGAATACATTCCCGGTCGGGGTATCACCGCCGAAATCACCGGGGCTTCCTGCGCTGCCGGTAATGCAACACTCATGCAGGAACTGGGCATCAGCATTCCACAAGAAACGGGAAATCTCCTTGCGGACGAAGGGAAAACGCCGCTCTATTTTGCCCGGAATGGAGAATATGCCGGGCTCATTGCCGTGGCGGACGCGCTCAAACCGGACAGCCATGAGGCCGTTGAGGCATTACAACAAATGGGCTGCCGGGTCATGATGCTGACCGGAGACAACGCCCGCACAGCCGCTGCAGTGGCCCGCCAATGCGGGATTGATGAATTCCGGGCAGAATTACTGCCTCATGATAAGGAAAGCTGCGTGCGCCGTCTGCAGGCAGAAGGAGTAAAGCTTGCCATGGTGGGCGACGGCATCAACGATGCCCCTGCCCTGATGAGGGCGGATGTAGGCATAGCCATTGGCGCAGGAACAGATATTGCCATGGAGAGTGCCTCTGTTATCCTGGTGCGCAGCTCTGTGAACGATGTGGTGAGCGCCATGCGGCTCAGTCGCGCCGTTATCCGCAACATCAGGCAAAATCTTTTCTGGGCCTTGCTGTACAACAGCCTGGCCATTCCGCTGGCGGCCGGTGCGTTTTATCCCGGTTTCGGCTGGCAGCTTCACCCGGCAGCAGCAGCCGCCGCCATGGGGCTCAGCAGCCTCTGCGTTGTCACCAATGCTCTGAGGCTGCGCCATCTTAACATCACCCCTCCTAAAAAAAGAATGAACACAATAACGATTAAAGTAGACGGCATGATGTGCCCCCATTGCGAAGCGCATGTAACCAAGGCCCTTCTGTCCATTCCCGGCGTGGTTGATTGCCAGGCCAGCCACAAGGAAAAGTGCGTCACCCTTACTCTGAGTGCAGATATCCCTCTGGATAAACTCCACGCCACTATTGCAGCGCAGGGATATACCGTACTCCCTTCCTGAAGCTGAGCGTTGCCTCAAACAAGCTCTTCATACACTTTCATATATCTGCTCATTTTCTGAAATCTGCGCACCCCTGACTGTCAGCACATGCATCCCCATGTTTTTGTGTTAAATTGTCATCTGTGCAATTCAATTTATCGTGCGTCCGGGTGGAGGCTTCTTTAACTTTAGCGCCCGTACCTCAACTAGTTATGCAATCTTTGGAACACATGTGGTTGCTAAAACAACGGTGAACTTTCTCCTTGCCAAGAGATGTGCATTCTGGTAGTATTCTGAAAATTCATATATGCCACACCCTGAGCAGCTACAGAACCAGGCAAAGCTGGAGGAGCTAGAAGCCCGAGCCAAAGAACTTGAGCAGGAACTTTCTCTCGTGCAAACCGAGATGGCCGGCATGCATGCGCTCATCAGCGGCGGCCAGGCTCCCGCCACCGGACAAGATGTTCCTCTGGCTCCGGCATGGGACGCGCCTATCGCCATATCTACTCCGCCTTCGACTCAGCAAACGGAACCCGACGCCAACGACTCCGGGTATGTATATCCCCAATCGCTGCAGCCGTACCATGCATTGCGCGCCAAATGGAAGCTCGGCAGCGGGTTGGAAAATGCGCTCACCCCGGATATCGCCATCCCGGAGCTGGAACCAGAAGAAGCCGTGGCTACCGAATTGCGACTTTTCGGATTGCTGACCGATGGCAGCCCGTGGGAACAACGTATCCCATTTGATGACATTGCACAAGACAATGGTGTTCTTATTGGCCGCGACCCCGGCGCAGCCAATTTTGCAGTAGATGATGCCAGCGTCTCCCGCTCACACATCCAGCTGCGGCTGGATGAATATGGACTCATTGTCAGCGACATGGGCTCCACCAACGGCACCTCAGTAAATGGCACTCCCCTCACCCCGTACGACAACACCCGAGCTCTGCAGGATGGCGACACCCTCACCATGGGATGCATCGAGCTTCAAGTAGAATTCATCTGATTTTATGAGACTTCCCTCACCTCTCTCCTCCTTCCTCCTCATCGGAGCCGCACTCGCTACACAGGCAGATGAGCCAATTCCCACCCAGGAATATCTCTGGTACAAGCAGCCCGCCGGCATTCGCGATGCATCCCTCCCCTGGGGAAGTATGAGCGGCTCCGTCAACCTCCCCGCAAAAGACGCAAAGGATCCGTGGGAATCGCAATCTCTCCCAATTGGCAATGGGCGCGTCGGCGGCACCATATTCGGCGGCGACAAACTGGAACGCGTCAACCTGAACGAAGTCAGTCTGTGGACGGGCGGTCCCAATCTTCCGGGCAATGGTAGCGGCTATGCATACGGGCCCCTTGCCACCAGAGATCAGTTCGGTTCCTACCAGCCATTCGGTAATCTGTACATCAGCTTTGATTTGCCAGGTGAAACACAGAATTACCGGCGTTCTCTGAATCTGAAAGATGCCATAGCCCGCGTATCATTCAAGAACGGCGGGGCCAGCCACAAGCGCGAATGCTTTGTCAGCTATCCGGATAACGTGCTGGTATACATGGCTAAGACGGATAGTGAAGAAGGCGTTAGTGCCAAAATCGCCCTTACCCCCTACCACAAGGTAACATTCAAGAAAAGCAAGAATGGAATCACCATGGGAGGCACGCTGAACAATGGTGAGGTATTCGAGGGGCAGATGCTCGTGCTCACCAATGGTGGTTCCGTCAAATCAAAAGGCAAGGGTGGCACGATAGAGGTCAACTATGTCAATAAAGGCAGCGCTATGGCACCCTCCTTCTCAGCGGATAAGATTCCCTATATCGAAGTAGAGGGAGCCAGAGAAATGTATATCTACATTTCTCTGGCAACCGACTACAAGATGAAATACGAGGACAACTGGAAAGGGTCCCCCCCTGCCTCATTCAATGCCAAAGTCATCTCCAACATTGCAGAAAAGCGCTATGAGGATATCCGTAAAGACCATATCCTCAACCATAAAAAGCTCTACGACCGCCTGAGCCTCAGCCTCGGCAAAACACCGGAAGAAATAGCCAAGCTGCCCACAGATGAGCGAAAAGAAGCCTACAAGAGCTCCCCATGTGATCCCGAACTGGAGGCCACGGTCTACCAGTACGGACGCTACGCCCTCATCTGCGGTTCCCGCCCGGGCAATCTACCGGTTAATCTGCAGGGCATCTGGAATGACAAGGTGCACGCCCTCTGGGCTTGCGATTACCACAACAACATCAATGTCCAGATGTGCTACTGGGGCACAGAGGTAGGCAACCTCTCCGAATGCCACCTGCCTTTCCTCAACTTTATGAAGGCCATGGAAAAGCCCCTTACCGAAATGACAGCCAAGCATTTCGGAGCCTCCATAAAGGGCTGGACCACGCGAATTTCCCAAAATCCATGGGGAGGTGGCGGCTGGACAGAATGGAACCCGCCGGTAAATGCCTGGTACGCCCTGCACATCTGGGATCACTATGCCTTTACCCAGGACAAGAAGTATCTCAAAAACATAGCCTATCCCATGCTCAAGAACATTTGCTCATTCTGGGAGACCCGACTGAAGCCCCTTGGCGCGGGAGGAGAAGGCCTGGAAACTAATGGGAAAAAGGTAGATGTTTCCAAATATCCGGAGCTGAAAGGCATCAAGGCAGGAGCTCTCGTCTCCCCGAACAGCTGGTCGCATGAATGGGTCAACAGCCCCCACGAAGATGGCGTGATGCACGACCAGCAGCTCATCTGGGAACTGTTCGATAACACCATTAAAGCCACAAAAGTGCTGGGAACAGATGCTGCATGGGCAAAAAAATTAGCCAATATGCGCGACCGGCTGGTCCCCAACCGGGTATCTGAGCACGGCTACCTGCAGGAATGGATTATCGACCGCCCTGAACTGACCAGAGGGCACCGCCACACGTCCCACCTCATTGGTGTATTCCCCGGCTCATCCATCTCCATGTCCAAGACCCCTGAGCTGGCAAAAGCCGCCGCCAAGAGTCTTGAACTACGCGGGAGTGATGGTGATAGCCGCCGCAGCTGGACCTGGCCCTGGCGCATGGCGCTTTGGGCACGACTGGGAGAAACCCAGCGGGCATATGACATGGTTCAGGGCTATATCCGCCACAACATGCTGGATAACATGCTAGGCAACCACCCACCTATGCAGATGGATGGGACATACGGCATGACAGGTGCCATGAGCGAAATGCTGCTGCAAAGCCACGCCGGGCAGATTCACCTGCTTCCCGCCCTGCCCTCTGCCTGGAGGGATGGCTACATCAAAGGCATTTGTGCCCGCGGAGGCCTTGTTGTTGATATAGAATGGAAAAATGGCAAGCTGACAAATTACAAATTATCCTCCAGAACGGGAAGTAGTGAAAAAATCACCGTTATCGCCAACGGAAAGAAATCTTCCGTAAAACCCGGTGTTGCCAGCGCAGATGAAGATTCTGAAGCTGGCGATGCGCCGAAGAAGAAAAGTAAGAAAAAGGGCAAAAAGAAAAAGAGCAAAAAAAAGAAAAAGGCAAGTGCCTGAGTATGTTTCCGCGGCTTTCCGGCGCAATGGGAGAGCCGCTTTTTGAACGGAAACGAGTGCTGGTGTCCTGCTTTATGCTTGCCAGCAAGCGCGTAACTTGGTAGGATACGCACATGCTTTTTGAGAGGGAAACAGTAACACCACACGGGCGGCTTGCCGCCATGGAAGAACTGTTTGCCAAGGTCGCCAGACGGCCTGACGCCTCGCCTGCCCATGGGCATGTTCCGGTAGATGCGCTGGAGGGGTTCCGCAATCTGGAAACTCCACTGCGCTATATGCTGGAAGCAGCCTCTGCCGGGAGCAAAGACCGCACGCGCCAGGCCCAGCTCCGCAAGGTGGAAAAATGCCTCAACACCCTGCCGGATGCCATCATGACCAGCCTCACCGCCGGTCCGGAAGGGAACTGGCTGTGCGTATTCCGCCACCTGCTGCAACTACACACCCTGTTGACAGATGCAGGTATAGGCACAGATGCCGCAGAATACTCTACGCTGCTGGAAAAAATGGTTCAGCTGGCAGAAAAGGTTTCACAGGCCGCGGCGGTAGAAATCAGCCCTGCCTCCATGTTCACCCTGCTGCTCATGCAGGTGGAGATGCAGCGCATCAACCCACCACGCCGCAAGCGCAAAGCCACGCGCAAACGTCGCAGGACAAAGCAAAAAAAATCCGGCACCGCAAAAAAAGAAGCCTGATTATCTGGGCTGAGGCGGGTCAGCAGGAGCAGCCGCCGGCACTGATGCCGGCTCCGGCTGGCTGAAATCACATTTTTCGAGATAGTAAGCTGCAGCCTTGTTTCCCTGAGCAGCAGCTTTCTGCCACCAGGCTCGGGCTGCCGCCCGGTCCCGCTTCACCCCGGCAGCCCCGGTATACAGCAACAGCCCCATGCGCAGCTGAGAGCGCGCATCCCCCGAGGCTGCAGATTTTTCCAGATCAGCCCGCATGCGAGCCAAACGCTCGCGCACCACCTCCTCCGGCGGTTCCGGCTTATCCATCTTCTCCGGTATACTCCGCCGGGAAAAGGAAATACCCCCGGTGCGCAGCACAAAAGGAAGCAATGCACTCACCCAGAAAAGAATCATCAAGATACTCACCCAGCGGGGCATTTTACGAGCAACCGGCAAAATGCCGTAACGCCGCCGCCGGGCCACCCTGGGTTCTGCGCTGCGCTCCTTTCCCCGGCTGCGGGCAGAGAACCGCACCCTACGCTGCATGGCTGCCAGTTCCGGAGCATTCACGTAGCGAGATTCACGCTCACGGGCTTCATCATACAACCGGCGTTCTGTCTCATCTCCCAGAATGCGGTATGCCTCCGCAATCTGCTTGAAGCGCTCCTCAGCAGCAGCATCTCCCTCATTGAGATCCGGATGATATTTACGCGCCTGACGATAATAAGCCGCCTTCAGCTCCGCCTGTGGCGCAGCAGACTCTACATCCAGCAACGCATAATAATCCGGCAAAGGCATAGCGGTTCACCTAATCCATTCGTGGGCGAAAGTAAGCATATTTCTCTGCGGCTGCCACCCCAACTCCGACAGGCGCGTACAATCCACCCGCATGTCTGACAATCCCCGGAACGAAGGCTCTGTGGATTCCGGCTCAGCGTCTATGTTGAACATAGCCTCCAGCAACTCATAAATATTTTTTTTGGAGAAACTCTCGCCGCTCACATTATATATTCCATGCGCCAGCCAAGGCTGCGTAGCCAGCAAGAGAAGAGCACTCACCGCATCATCCCGGTGCAGATAATTCAGGAGGCGCCAGGGGGGGCCCGGCAAGCAAGGCAAGGCATTCATGAAGCGGCGCAGCAGCTCACAGCGGCCCGGGCCATACAAAGGAGCCAGGCGCGCGACAACACCGCCCTGCTCCACAATGGCAGACTCTGCCTGCAGCAGGATACCGGCCCGGTCAGATTCGGCCAGCGTTGGTGAATCCTCATTCACCACGGCACCATTCCGCCCGGCATAAACGGAAGTTGAGGAACAGAACACCACGCGGGTTCCTTTCAACAAGCTGCCCAGATTCACCGCCGGAGCCAGATAAGCCTGTTCATAATCAGCCGCTGAGCCCCCGTGCGTTGCGGTGCAACAGAAAACAGTATCCGGCACAAGGCGGTTCAGCGCATGCTGCAGCAACGATGCATCTGCCGCAGACCCCCGCAGGTTTGCCACAGCGGCGGGATCTATCGTCAGCACATGAGCTCCGGCTGCGCGGCAGGTTTCTGCCAGCTCAGCCCCAAGATACCCGGCGCCGATAACCCACACGCTGTGGTTTTCCAGATTCATGCACGATTCTTCCAGATAAGCTCGGCCAATTCCAAATCGCCCGGAAGAGTGATTTTCATATTCATGCTTCCTTGAACCAGCTGCGTAGAAATGCCAAGCGTCTCCACCGCAGAGACCTCATCTGTAACCACGAGCTTGTGTTCGCGCACGTACGCATAGGCCCGCCGCAGCAAATCCAGCTGGAATATCTGCGGGGTCTCCATGCCCCACAGGCAATCACGACTCACTTTTTCCGGCAGAGAAAGGCCTCTTTCATCGGCTCGTTTCAGCGTATCCACCACCGGGTGGGCACAGGTGGCTGCGCCAGTCTGTTCTGCCGCGGCCAGACACCTGCGTATTCCCTCCGGCGTTATCAGCGGGCGCGCCCCATCGTGCACCGCCACCATGCGGGTACCGACAGGCAGCGCAGCCAGCCCGGCCGCAACGGAATCCTGGCGTTCTGCGCCGCCATCTACCCGGTACACCGGCACAGGATAGTCTGCCGCAGCCAGCCCGGTTTCCACCCAGCGGGATTCAGGGCAGACCACCACAACGGCAGCAGCACCAGCCGCCACAAAAGCCTCTACACTGCGCCGCAGCACCGGTACCCCGGCCAATGGTGCCGCCAGTTTATCAAACCCGGCGCGCCGCGAGCTTCCGGCTGCAACTATGACAGCGCTGAACATAATCTCAACAATTTCAGCTCAGACGAGAACCCACCATCTGGGAAAGCAATTTACCCGGAGCGCGACCCTCCGTGCGAACCTGCATTTCTTTCATCACGCGGCCCATATCTTTCTTACTGGTAGCGCCCAGCTCTGCAATAACAGCCTCCAGCACAGGCAGCACCTCTGCCTCAGTCATTTCGCTGGGCAGAAGAGCAGCCAGAACACCGATTTCAGCCTGCTCTTTCTCTACCTGCTCAGTACGGCCAGCCTGGGCATAAAGAGCGATGGCATCCTCGCGCTGCTTAATCTGCTTGCGCACAACATTCTGCTCCTCGGCCGGGGACAATTCCGCATTCACGCTTCCTTTGGTCAGGCGGGCATTCTGCAGCGCAGCCTTCAAGCCACGCAACGCCCCCAGCGCCACGGTATCCTTGGCGCGCATTGCCGTTTTCATTCCTTCCGTTATCTGGTCATTCATATTACTCATAGTGCCCCCATTAAACACCCACACGCGCGCATGAGCAAGGCTGAAATGCCGAACATGACAATTATTCCCGCCGTCTGCACACACACGCTGCAAGCTTGACTACTCCACCAGAGCTTGATATAAACTACGGCTGAACATCATTTATTACAGCCCCGCATCGTATTCCTGCCATGAAATACACCTCCCTACTTTCGCTGGTACTGCTCGGCATGGGTCTGCCGATACTCTGCGCTCAGGAACAAGCCCCTGTCCCTGCCCAGACAGAGGCTCTCTCCCCCGAGCTACAGGAAGATCCTCAGATTATGCAGGGAACGCTGCCCAATGGTGTGCGCTACATCATCCGCCCGACCAGCGAGCCTAAGGGACGCGCAAGTGTCCGCCTCTTTGTCAACACCGGCTCGCTGGATGAACAGGAACACGAAAAAGGGATTTCCCACCTGATTGAACACCTGGTATTCAACGGCTCCCGCCACTTCAAGCGCGGTGAACTGATTCCGACCATGCAGCGTCTGGGGCTTGGGTTCGGCGGCGATGCCAACGCCTACACCAGCCTGCTGGAAACCGTCTACATGCTCGACCTGCCGAACCTGAATGATGAGACCGTGAACTTCGCCTTCACCATTATGCGCGACTTTGCAGATGGCGCCACGCTGGAGGACAGCGCCATTGACCACGAACGCGGTATTGTGAGAAGCGAACTGTACGCCCGGGATTCAGCCAGCTACCGCACCAGCATTGCCGCCCTGCGCCACGCCGCCCCCGGCACAAGACTTGCAGATTACCTGCCCATCGGCACCGAGCAAGTTATCATGGAAGCGCCATATGACGTGTTCCGCCACTACTATAAGACCCATTATGTAGCCCGGAACATGACCGTGATTGTCACCGGCGATTTTGCACCGGAAACCGCACGCGGATGGGTGGAAAAACACTTCAACAGCATGGAAGACACCGCCCCGGCGGCTCGCATTTCTCCTGGTATTCCGGATAACTCCGGCAATGCCGACCTCGTATTCGAAAATCCGGAAAACGCCCTTGTCAACCTGTCGATTATGGTAAATACCCCCTGGGTCGATAAACCTGATACCGCAGCCCAGAGAGCAGAGGATTTACCATTAGCCCTGGCCACCGCCATGCTGAACCGCCGACTGGCACGCATGGCCCGGGAGCAGGATTGCGCTTTCCAGACGAGTGGAGCCTATAAGGAAGAACTTTACCACACCTGTGACCTGATTTCGCTGGGAGTAACCGCTACTCCGGAAAAATGGCAGGCCGCCATGACCAGTGCCCTGCTGGAACTACGCCGCGCCTGCCAGTTTGGCTTTACCCCGGCAGAGCTCAAAGAAATCATTGCCACTCTCCGCGCATCCTACAATCGCAATATCAGCAGCTGGAGCACCGTAACCGCCGCCACTATGGCAGACAATCTCAGGGACGCCTTGAGTGACAATGTCAAAATGACCACCCCGGCAGAAGATAAACGCCAGTTCGAAGCAGGGCTTGTCCGCGTTCTCCAGAATCCGGATATATGCCGCCAATCCCTGGCCAGAGAATTCGATTTCACCCGGGTCAGGCTCATGCTTACCGGAGCCAGGGTTGGCGGCATTACAGAGAAAGACCTGCGCAGCTCATTCAATGCAATCATGCAACAGGAGGTAACTCCGCCGGTTGCTGAGGAATTGCCTGAATTTGCCTACCACAACCCCGGAACCCCCGGCAACGTTGAGCAACAAGCCTGTATTGAGGACCTGGGAATCACCACGCTCACCCTCTCCAACGGCATACGCATTAACCTCAAACCAGTAGACTTCAGCAAAGGCAGCATCAGTATTACCGCCTGTATTGATGGCGGCAGCCTGCGCCTGCGCAATACCCCAGGTCTTGCCACCATGGCTCAACAGGTCATGAACCTGGGAGGACTTGAAGCGCATGACCTCACCGAACTGGAAAAAGTTCTTGCCGGTCAGAATGCAGGAATCAGTTTCGGCATCGGGACAGACCGCTTCACCATGAGCGGTAACACCACCGCAGCTGATTTTGAAATACAATGCAAACTGCTGGCTGCCAGCATTCTGCACCCCGGGTTCAGAAACGATGGCGAGATGCGGCTTCGCCGCCAGCTCCCTGCCATATACAACCGTTACGAAACAACCCCGAACGGCGCGTACAACCTGCAGGCACCCAGGGCTATTTATGGCAATGATGCCCGATTTACCACCCCGGAACGCAGCAAAATCGAAGCCTGCACAACCGAGCAGGTAAAAGACGCGCTCACCCCCTGGCTGAAAAATGGAGCCATGGAAGTCAGCATAGTGGGTGATTTCAAGGTGGAGGACGTAGTGCCGGTGCTGGCCCGGACGCTGGGAGCCATGCCCGCCCGCAACCGGGAGTTCACCGCCCTCACCGCAGAAGAAACTGCAGTAACTTCGGCTAAATGGGGACAACGCCGTTTCCTGCCTTATACTACTGAACTGGATAAGACCATTGTGACCCAGGTGCGTCCCTGTGGTGATGGCATGGATCAGCGCCGCAACCGACGTCTGGCGGTTATCACTTCCATTGTCCGGGAAAAACTGTTCGACGGGATCCGAGCCCGGCTGGGAGAAGCCTATTCTCCCTCTGTGCGACTGAGTACACATCCCCTGCTCAGAAACGCAGCCACCATTACCGCCTCTAGTGCAGGTGTAGTGAGCAACCGCGTCAAGGTAAGCACCGCTATGGATGCCATACTCATGGAACTGGGTCAGGGCAACATCAGCCAGGAAGACCTGGATTGTGCCCTGCGCCCATACATTGCACGCACCCAGAAAAACCTGCGCACTACCGCCTATTGGGAAAGTGCCCTTGCCCGTCTGCAAAGCGACCCGCGCCAGCTTCCGCTTATCCGCGATATAGTGGATGATGTGAAGAGCATCTCTCTGGATGAAATCCGACAGCTTTTACGTGAAATATTCGGGGCCCAGGACACAGCCAACTATTTCTTCACCATGCCGGCAGGTGCGGTACCGCAGGAAAATCCCCCGGCCCCGGAAGAGGAACCTGTACGTGATGGCTACACCATCATCACTACCAAAGCCACCATGGCAGAAGCCGACTGGGCAAATGTTGCCCATGTACTAAAAAAAAACGATTTGCAGAAATCAATATTCTTGATGAGCTGAACGAGCAAAGCCTCACCTCTGCGCTGCGCAGCACCAGAGCGCGCTATGCTGCCTGTGTACTGCGCCCACAGGAAGTGGGGCGGGAACTGGTAACCAACCTGCACCGTGCCGCCCGTCAGGTTGATGCAGACCCCTGGGGGGACTGTATCTGGGGCATCATTACCGGGCACACCGCCCAGGATGCGCTTCGCATAGCCAGCGCAGATAAGCCACTCATCATCAAGCGTCTGCTGGGAACAACCAACATCAATGCTGCACGTTTTGAGCACAGCTGCTGCATAACAGATTGGACCAACGCCCCAGTATTGGAGCAAACCGGGTATACCGAGCCAGTTGCCACCACGTACGAAGCAGGTCCAGACGACCCATTGCTGAATATCTTTGCAAAGCAACTTTCCACCCGGAAGCCGCAGCTGCTGGTCAGTTCCAGCCACGCCACTCCCTTTAACCTGGAAATGCCTTTCAGCCGCGGCCTGATTTTCTCCTACGGCAACCGCTTTCACAAACTCCCGAAGGCTCAATTCCCCGAATTCACGGGTAAAACATTAAAGAAAGCCATGGGAGGAGACACTTCTGCTCTGGATTCTCTTGCTCTCAGAAAAGAAATCGTAGAGCCCGATGGTGAACCGCGCGTCTGGCTGGCCGCGGGCAACTGCCTGTTCGGGGACGCGCATTACAGCCCGCACAGCATGTGCGTAACAGCCCTTTCTGCATACACCTGTAACCAGGTGGCGGGATATACTGTTCCCTCGTGGTATGGAGAGGGAGGCTGGGGAACGCTCGGCACCTTTTGCGGCAACACCGCCGGCACCAGTCTGGCTGAGGCATGGTTTTTGAACAACCAATTTCTGCTACACCGAACCATGCTGATTTCACCAGAGCTACTCGCCGTTCATTTTGACGCAGATTCATTCATTCCCGACCTTATCATCCAGCAGCTGGAGCACACAGAAATTCCACTGACTCAAGAGAATGCGAGAGATGTATTCGGGCTTGTGTATGACCGCGACGTGGTGGCGTTCTACGGCGACCCTGCCTGGCGGGCCCAACTCGACGAAAGCCACTCCCAGGCTCCCTACACTATCTCCTGGGAAAGCGCAAAGCGCTTCACCCTCACAGCCAATTACAACACCAGGGAGCGCTGCGCCGTCTGGTTTCCCTCAGCCGAAACAGGCAGAGGAGCCACCGGATGCAACATTCCCGGGGCTGTTTTCACCAACGATTTCATCCTCTTTCCCGTGCTGGAACTCAAAAAAGGCGAATCCCTCACAATTGAAGTAAAATGAACTCATTTTCCCCTGCAGGCAATGATGCAGGGGCATCTTCAGGAGAACGCTGCTCAACCAGAGGCGGCAAACATCCTGCAGACTCGCCAAAAAAAACGCCAAAGATGCGAACCCCTGCATAAGCGAGATATTTTCCCCCGCAATCATACCGGCGGCACGCTCTCAGATACACCAGGTCAGCCTCACGCCGGGATACCGGCGCATTTCCCTGCCGGGCATAATACAACGCATCATGCAGCAGGCTGGGCACCAGCTCCCGGGAAACAGTCTTACCAAAACTCACTCCATCCCACACAAAACCGCGATGCAGTAACAGTTTGTCACCCCGCGCCTCCATAACAACACGATGCGGAGGCTCCGGGTGCCGGAGTACCCAGTAACCCAGATTCATTTCTGCATCATGCCACATCAGCGAATAGCGCGTTTTCAAGCAGAAGTAAGGCGCGTACTGCGGTATGTACTCATACCAGGCATCAGCCCGCCGGCCAAAGGCCGCTATCTCCGGAGCCAGCTGCTTCACATTCACAACATCCACCACCTGGCGGCAGCCCACCAGGAGAAGCAGACAAAAGGCTGTCGGGAGCAGACGCATAGAACAGTTCATATCTTACGCATTCCTCCTGGTGGTGTCAATGTTTCAGCTCATTTTTACTGGACGCAACACGCCGCAGCCTGTAAACTATGGGTGTATGCAGGATATGATGGGCGGATTTTTCGGACTCGAACTGCCGGATTACGGAAATTTTCCGTATGCGGAATCCCCGAATTGCGCCTATCTCAGCAGCGGACGCGCCGCCTTTGAAATTCTGCTCCGGAATATGCCACGCCCAGCCAGGCTCTGGATGCCGCGCTTTATTTGCGACACCGTGCTGCAAGCTCCTGCGCGGCTGGGCATTCCCGTGCTGCGCTATTCATGCACCGACCAGCTTGAGCCGCTCATACCTTTGGTGGAAGAAAATGACATAGTCCTGCTGGTCAATTATTTCGGGCTTACAGGAAAAGCAGTGAAACAAGCGGCTGCTCAACTTCCCGGGCGCTGCATCGTAGATGCCACTACAGCTCTCTACTCCCCACCGCTGCCGGGAATACCAACCTTTTACAGTCCGCGCAAATTCTGCGGGGTGGCAGATGGAGGCGTGGCGGTTGCCCCCTTCCCCCTGCGCCACCTGCCACACGATACCGCCGTGAGCAGCAACAGAAGTCTACACCTGCTGCAAAGACTCGAATGCGGAGCTGCAAAATCATTAGATACCAGTGAACAGGCCGAGGCCGCGCTCGACGCCCCGCCCAACCACATGAGCATGCTGACCCGGAAACTGCTCCGCAGCATTGACTTTGAATCGGCTGCCACACGCCGCTTGCTGAACTATAAGACCCTGCACCAGGCATTAAAAGACATCAACCGCCTGTATCTCCCCGATTCCCCCTTACATGCGCCTATGTGTTACCCGCTGGTTTGCGGTATTCCGGATCTGCGGGATACCCTCATTGATGCTGGTATAGCCCTGCCGCTTTACTGGCCGGAGGTCATCGGACAAACAAATGCGGCTGATACAGACAATGCAATCTCACGTAGTCTGCTGCCCCTGCCGCTCGACCAGCGATACGCCCCAGCCGACATGCAGCGGCTGCTTTCGCTGATTCGTGGTTGAAACAGGCAATTTTTCCTGTTTATTGAGGAACAGTTCCCCTTTTTATCTTGAAAAAACGGGGGGGAAATAGTAAACTGAATCTAATAAAGGAAGTTCGAATATATGAATTATTCTGTCCGCATTTCTCAACTTCTCATCACAGCAGGGCTTCCCCTGCTGGTGGCGTCGGCCTCTGCAGAACCTGCAGCTGAGCCGACAGTAACCGCCCAGGCCACCGCCTCCCCCGATTTAATACTTGCGGCGGCAAAAGGCGAGCAAGCCAGGGCACAGGCTGTGCTGTCAGCTAACCCCGCTCTGCTGAATGTGAGCGATACCAATGGAGTCACTCCGCTTATAGCAGCAGCCACAAATGGGCATCTGCCGATCGTTCAGATACTGATTGCCGCCAAGGCAGATCTTGAGAAAACAAACCCTCAGGGAGAAACCGCCCTCATGTTTGCGGCATTCAACGGCCACCTGCCTGTGGTTCAGGCGCTTATTGAAGCAGGAGCCGATGTGAACGCAGCTCTCCCCACGGGTGAAACCGCCCTTTACCTGGCTATGCGCACCGGCCATGTTGAAGTGGCCCGTGTACTCATCAATGCCAAAGCTTTCCTGAATCCGCGCGATAAAGATGGCTGGACCCCCCTGTTGCACGCAGCGGGTTCCGGCCAGACCGAAATGGTCAGGTTACTCCTCTCTGCCGGAGCCAATAAAGAAGTTCGCATGAAAGAAGGCGGAACCCCCTTGCTCATGGCCGCAGCCAACGGCTATACTGAAACAGTTAAAGTTCTTCTCGAAGCCGGGGCCTCCCCCACCACTCGCACCTATATCGGCGAAAGCGCCCTGCACTTTGCCGCTGCCAAAGGAGACATTGATACCGTCAACCTCCTTCTGACCGCAAAACCGGACCTCGAGGTCCGCCTCCGCACGGGTGAAACCCCACTTCTAGTAGCCGCGGCCAAGGGGTATGACGATGTAGTTGCCGCCCTGCTTAACGCCGGCGCAAACAAGGAAGCAACCCTGCCCACCGGCGACACCGCGCTGATGACAGCTGCATTCAATGGCAACGAGGAGGTTATCAAAGTACTTCTGGCCGCCAAGGTGAATGCAGAGGCTAAGGATAAGAAAGGCAATACCGCACTGGATTATGCCCGTGCTTCCGGCCACGATGAAATCATCCCCCTGCTGCCGGGGGGCCAGATTGTGGTGGAAAAAGGTGTAGACCAGGCCCGCGATATTCTGGAAGCAGCCGCCAATGGTGATACAGAGCACGTTCTCGCCTTCCTGAAAGATAATCCCAAAAGCATACGCGAGACTGATGGCGATGGCGCCACCCCCCTCATATATGCTGCGGCAAATGGCCATGTGCAGGTGCTGCAGACCCTGCTGCTCAACAAAGCAGACATTGAAGCCAAAGACGATGCCGGCCTCACCGCACTTTCCCATGCCGCAAAGGAAGGTGAGCTGGAAACCCTCAAGGCCCTCATAGCCGCCGGTGCCAGAATTGAAACCCGGGGCCGCCGCTGGCGCACACCGCTCTCCCACGCTGCGGAAGCAGGAAAGGCCGAGGCTGTAAAAGTACTGCTGGAAGCAGGCGCCCGCAAGGAAGCCCCCAGCAAAGATAAGGAAACAGCTCTTACCTACGCCGTCATGAGCGATGACAAGAAAACGGTGGACACCCTGCTGGCGGCCGGCGCCCAGCGCGACCCGAAATCCAATGTAGGGTGGACTCCGCTTATCGTGGCAGCCATCAATGGACACACGGAAATAGTCAAATCCCTGCTGGCCGCCGGGGCAGACGTCAACGCCAAGGACGAAGATGACTGGACCCCGCTGATGCAAGCCGTTCAGGCCGGTCACAAGGAAGTCGTGAAACTTTTGCTGGGCGCAGGTGCCACCGGCGCAGCAGAAGCCGCCAAACTCACCGCAGACCCGGCCATGCTGCAGATTCTGCAGACCCCTGCCACCCCCGGACAACAAGCCCCGACCCGATGAAGAAAGCACTCATGACCCTGCCGTTACTGCTCTGTGCCTCCTGCATTGTGCAGCACCCGGTGCACAACGTCTCCATGATAAACCAGGAAGGAGACCCCATCCCCACCCTTGTGGGGCATGCCTCCTCTACTACCTGGTTCTGGACCTGGACCACTGGCGATTCCTCAATTGAGGCAGCGCAGAAAAAAGGAGGCATCACAACGGTAAGCTCTGTTACCCGCACCACCAACAGCATTCTCGGCTTTATCGTCATTGAACAGATAACCGTGCGCGGAGAATAAGACGCCCTGTGCTATTGGCTTGCCAATGTGCCCCGTTTAAGGTAAAATGCCGCGCACATGAACGCATCGCAGATTCGGCAGGTATTGGAAGAGACCGGGGTGAATCCCTCAAAATCGCTGGGGCAGAATTTCCTGGTGGATGAAAATATTGCGCGCTGGATTGTGAGCCAACTCGAAATTGAGCCGTCGGATTGCGTGGTGGAGGTAGGCCCCGGCACCGGTGCTCTCACCGAGCACATGGCGCCGATGTGCCGCAAACTGATTCTGGTGGAATTCGATGCCAGGCTGGCAGAATACCAACGCCGACGCTGGGCTGATACGCCGCATGTGGAGGTTCACCATGCCGACGGCGCCACGTGGGATCCCCGCCCTCTTTTTGCAGAACAACCGGTCAAGTTCATGGGCAACCTGCCCTATTCTGCGGGCGGGGCTATCCTGGCAAACTTCCTGACCTCACCCTGCGCTATTTCCCGCGCCGTGGTCATGCTGCAGAAAGAGTTTATCGACCGCATTCTTGCCCAACCCGGAGACGAGGCCTATGGGTTACTCTCCCTGCGCATCCAGATGGACTGGGTACCTCGCGCTCTCAAGACCGTACCGCCGGAAGCCTTTAACCCGCGCCCGAAGATTGATTCCACGGTCATGCTGCTGACCCCGCGAGACCCGCGCAGTCTGCCGCCTTACGACCACCGCTTCATGGATGAGCTGATGCGCCGCTGCTTTGCCCAGCGCCGCAAGCAGATGCACAAGCAACTGCCTGAATCCCCGGCCTGGAGCGAGGTTTCCGCCAACCTCGGCATTTCCCCCACGGCCCGCCCGGAGGAACTGGGGCTGGAGGAATGGGTACGACTCACCAATGCTTATGACCCACACCCGCTGGCCGCTGTGGCGCAGAAAGATGATGAGATTTTCGATGTGGTGGACGAGCAGGACAATGTGCTGCGCCAGGCCACGCGCAAGGAGGTACACGATAATGGCCTGGTTCACCGCGCGGTGCATGTGCTCGTGTTCAACAAAAAGCACGATTGTCTGCTGCAGCAGCGCTCTCTGCTCAAAGACCGCCACCCCGGCGTGTGGGACAGCAGTGCCGCAGGGCATCTGGATGCCGGGGAGGATTACGACACCGCCGCCCGCCGCGAACTGGAGGAGGAACTCGGCATCACCGATACAAAAATCATCCGTCTGGGAACCCTCCCCCCCAGCGCGGAAACCGGCATGGAACACGTGGTGCTCTACGCAGCGTTATACAATGGACGCGTGCATTTCCCGGCCGCAGAAATCAGCGGGGTTGTCCCCTTCCCAGCCAAACTCATCGACCGCTGGCTGGCCGCCCGCCCGCAGGATTTTGCCAACTCCTTTGCCGCCTGCTGGCAGATTGCCCGCACCATGCTGGGAAACGAAGCATAAATTTACTTGCCAGCTCATACCTTGCTTGTTATATTGTAAGGCATGGGTAAGTATATCGCGTACATGCTACTGGCAGCGGCAACGCTGCTGTTCGATAGTTGCACATATGTAAACACACACCGGGCGGTGGCAGACCGTGGGCGCCAATGCCAGGCAGTCATCCTGCCAGACCAGGAAAGCCTTGTCCTCTACCAGCACAAGGGAGATATTTACCTGCAGGGTGTCCTTACCCAGGTGCGCCGGGCCGGGCGCGACAAAATCACCAGCTACAGCGTCAACGAATATACCAGCGGGCAGTACATTCCCATCAAAAACGCGCCCAAATACTATGTGTACCGCAAAATCAGCCCGGCTGATATCGTGAAGGATGATTACTATGTTCAACTGGCAGGCAAACAGATACCCAGCGGAGCACGCAAAGTCAAACCAGCAGGTTATGTGATTGATTCGCTGAACTGCAACCCGGTTACCACTCACCTGCAATATGGCTGGCAAGCCTCCCTGCCCAAAAAAGCCAGGAAACTGCGTACCAATATGGTCACCAGTGAGCACCAGCAGGTGGGGTCGCACCTCAGCAATACACGCAGCGGCTTCATTATCCCCGTAAGTCGCATGCGCACCAACAAACACGCTTTCTATGCCTACCCGGCTGCTGGTATCTCCTTTGTCCTGATTGATGTACCCGGCACCATCCTGGCCAACACCGTGGTTCCGGTTGCCTACGGCATTGCCGCCATTCCGTGCAGCATTTACCAGAAAGGCAGGCAATACCTTGTCAAGCCGGACAAATAAAGCCCACCAGCATCATATCCTGCGGGTCAGGCAATACCAGATGAAGCGGGTATTGTGCACCAGATAGCGCTTGAAGAGCCGGCGCGGCTCCTTGCACAAGCGGTAGAGCCACTCCAACCCATGCGCGCGCACCCAGGCGGGAGCCTGCTGCACCAGCCCTGCGTGGAAATTGAACGCTGCACCCACGCCGAAATACAAAGCGGGCGGCAACTGCTCGCGGTGCTCAAAGAGCCAGCGTTCCTGCTTCGGGCAGCCAAGGCCCACCCACACACAGTGAGCCCCGCTCTGCCGGATAGCCGCGAGCATACGCTCATCCTCTCCCTCCGGCCAAGGCGGCATGGGCGGGCAGTAATGCCCCGCCACCTCTGCCCCGGGGTAACGGGCTTCCAGGTTCGCTTTCAGTCGGGCAATGGCTTCCTCGCTCCCGCCCAGAAGAAAATGCTTCAACCCGGCAGCACGGCCCATATCCCACATGGTTTCCATCACATCCGGGCCGTACAGGCGGTTGGCCGCTGCACCCTTGCGGCGCATCAGCCACACAATGGGCATGCCGTCCGGGCAGATGAAATCAAACGCACGCAGCCCTGCACCATAATCTGCGGCCTCATGCAACGCCCGGGTGAGCACATGCACATCTGAATGAGCCAGCAGCACCGGCTGCTGCGTTTCCTTTGCCAGCTGCACCCACGCAGCCCCCGCCTCCGGCAGGTTAGAAGCCACATAGGGAATGCCGAAAACATCTATGGTAGAGAGAGGACTCATGCGCAAATCAAGAGTACAACACTTCCCGCACCTGGTCAATCTTAAACACCTTGTTTTCCGTAACTTCTGGTCATCCATCAGTTTACCACAGGAAGTATTCATTGTCTCCATGCTATCGTATACCACCTGTTTTTCAAGATTATATCATCAGGACATCCGGCTTCAGGTTCTCCCCCTGAAAAAATAAAAATAACAGAAAAATGAATGTCAGGGATTGACCTTGACGAAAGATATGGTATCATGTCACTCACGTATGCATGCCGACCTTGAAAAATTAGTATCCGCTGGCAAGATTCCGGCCGATTTTGCGGCCCGACTGGATCAGTTCGCACCCGGTAAATATGTCATGCACCAGGACCATGGTGTGGGCAAGGTTGCCGCCTGGTCTCTGGCCAAGAGCAAAATCAAGATTGATTTCGAAAAAGACAATAAGGGCAAGATTCTTGGTCTGAAACTTGCTTTCAACCAGCTGACCCCGATTCCGGCTGGTCATTTCCTGATTGCTATCTTTGACGACCTGGAGGGCTGCAAGAAGCAGGCAACAGGTAAGGATACCATGCTGGACTTTGTGCGCATGGTTCTTACCTCCAATATTTCGCTGCGCGAGGGCATTGATGATGTGCTGCCGATGCAGCCGGAAGATCTGGAAAAGTTCCTGAGTGGCCGAGTGATTGAGGCAGCCGACTGGAAGAACTGGTGGGAGAAGGCCCGCTCCGCTATGCGCGACAATCCCAGTTTCCGTCTGCCCACGAAGCGCGGTGAGGCCATTGTGCTGCGCACCGCCACCTCTGCGGCCGAAGCGCTGTTGGCAGACTACAATGATGCAACCTCGCTGGAATCCTGTGTACGCATACTGGACCAGGCACGCCTGGAAGTGCTCAAGGGCGAGTACGAGCTTGTGGCGAAACTGGTGAAAGCCATGGAGGACGACATTGCCCGCGGTTTCACAGAACCGCAGCACGTGCTTGAACTCATCATCATCCGCGACGACATTCTGGAGGCAGTTGCCACCACCGAGGAGGACAAGAAAGCCATGGATGCCGCGCTGACCGCCGCCGGTGTTGAAGCCATCACCTCTATGGCAGACAAAATCAAGACCATTACCTCCGAGGAACTGGTGGCATACATTGGTGAGCTTTCACCCGCCCGCCAGCTGGAGGTATACAAAGCGCTGCCCGAGGCCATGGGTGACAGCTGGTTACCCTACGCCACTAATATTTTCCTGTTCGGTGGCTCCAAGGTAACCTCCCCAGCGGCCGATTTCATCATCTCCAAGGGGGCCAGGGAGCAACTCTTCAGCGACATTGCCAACGGCATTTCCCGCCAGAGCCTGAGCCCGGACGTACTCATCTGGATATGCAAGGAACGCGCTGGAGTAGCCGCCGATGTGGTGAACAAGAACCTCATGCCCCTGGGTGCAGCCATCATGAGTGCTATCGAGCGCGACAGCTCCGAGGGTGGACCAAACCGCGCTCTGCGTCTGCGCAACCTGCTTCTGGATGACAAGGACCTGGCTCCTGACCTGGTAAGCGGCCTGTCCGAACTGGAAGCCCGCCCCTTCGCCAAGTCCCTGTTTGACTCCTCCGTATTGCCGGATCTGGATCGCAACCTGCTTCTGGCCAATATGATGAAAGTACACCCCTCCCTGCAGGAGATTGCCCTGACCCGCCGTGGCGGCAAGGAGAAGCAGAGCATGTTCGTCTCCCTGCGCTCTTATGCAGCCCGCAAGGCCGAGCTGGAGGATATCATCAACGTACGCATACCCAAGAACAAGCACGACCTCGAAATCACCCGGGCCGAGGGTGACCTTCGAGAAAATGGTGGTTACCAGGATGCCAAGGCCACGCAGCGAGTGCTGCTGCGCCGCAGCGAAGAGCTCTCCCGCCTGCTGGCCCAGGCAGACCCCACCGATTTCAGCAACGTGGACTGCAGCGTAACCGGCATGGGTACACAGGTAACTTTCACCGCCCCGAAGAACCGTACCGTGGTTTACACCATCCTGGGTGCATGGGATTCTGTACCGGAAGAAAACATCGTGGCGTACAGCTCCAAGCTGGGTGCCAAGCTGGTTGGTCATTCAGTAGGCGACAAGCTGCGACTGCCGCTTGAGATGGGTGGCACCCCGGTAATGATGACCATTTCCGCCATTGCGCCCGCACCGAAGGAACTTATTTACCCGGATGGCGAAGTTCCGCAGAACTAATCTGCCTGACTCATACTGATTTTCCCGCGATTCAAGCCCGCAGTTCAACATAGAGCTGCGGGCTTTTTCAATGGGATGAGTCCTCCAGGGTATCTGCCCGTCTGAAACCAAAAACAGGGGCAAGCAAGCGGGCGGAGGGAACCGCCAGAGCAGCATTATATTCTCTTGCAGCATGGTTGAACATGGCCGCCACCTGTTCCTGCTGGTAGAGAGAAACCGCCATGTTACTGCAAAGCAACCGCAAGGGTTCATGCTCCCGCATGGCCGGAGAATCCTCCACCATCTGCACAGCTCTCCCCAACGACGAGCGTAACAACTGCTCCGCCCGCCCCATGAATCCATGTTCCTCATTCCAGCGGGGCTCCATAGCAAGAGCCAGTGAACGCTCAGAATCTTTGGTCAAGCGTCGCAAATCACGAGGCAAAGCATCCTCCGGCGGCAGAAAAGCAGCAAACGCCGTAGTAAAATCTGCCGCGCACTCATTGCGGAAATGCGTCACCCTGCACCATTGCCCCCAACAGTTGCAGACAATCTCGCGCAAATGCTCCAGATTATTGTACACTCCCACCATCCACGCGACCAGCGCCACCAGCAACGCAATTGAAACAAGATAAGGCATACGCCGTATTCTGCGTACAAGAAATATAGTTAGCAAGCAGTTAGTTCCAGTTATTAGAGCGTAGCTCCGCGCAAGGAAAGCGCCTGGCAAAGAGCAGCCACATCGTGCACGCGATGCATATCAGCCCCGCGCTCTGCTGCCAGCAGACTCATAGCTACCGTAGGCAATGGAGAATGCTTCGCCAGCTCCTGATTCTGCAATATTTCACCCAGGAAACGTTTGCGGGAAAGCGCCATAAGAACAGGCAGATTCTGAACACGCAGTTGCTCCAGATTGCGAATAAGGGCAACGTTGTGTTCCGTTGTCTTGCCGAACCCGATTCCGGGGTCCAGGCAGATGCGCTGCGGAGCAATTCCCGCTGCGGCAGCCAGAGCCACCCGTTCCTCGAAAAAGGCGCGAACCTCTGCCACCACGTCGAGGTAATGGGGGGCATCCTGCATTGTGCGAGGCGTGCCCTGCATATGCATCAACACAATGCCGCAGGGCAATTCCGCGCAAACCTCCCGCATAGCGGGGTTTGCCAGGCCGCTTATATCATTCACCACATCTGCCCCGGCCAGCAACGCAGCGCGCGCCACCGCGGCATGGCGAGTATCAATTGAAAGGCGCAGAGCTGGAAACTCAGACCTTAATGCACTCAATACCGGAATCACACGGGCAAGCTCCTCCTGCTCAGCAATCTCCTGCGAACCGGGGCGGGTGGATTCACCACCAATATCAATAATATCCGCTCCCTGCTCTACCAGCTGGCGCGCATGCGCCACAGCGGCCCCCGCCTCCGCATATAACCCACCATCCGAAAATGAATCGGGGGTCACATTCAGAATTCCCATCACCGCACCATTGCGCGGGAGCTGCCAGCATTCATGCGCCAGCTGCCAGCTGCGGCTATCTGCCTGCATCATCACTCCAGGGTATCGTGGTGGGAAACCGCATGCTGCGGTCGTGCGGCCATATCCAGCGCGCGGTCAGACACGCTGGAGGGGCTTTCATCAAAGCGGTATGCCAGGCACTCCGGGCATGTGGGGGAGGCTTTATCAACTATTGCCCCGCAAACTTCGCAGACCTTGTAGTTTGTGGGGTCATTCACTACTGTGGTGGCTATTTCCTTATAATCCTGGCGCATACTGGCGGGAAAGACAGGCGGAGCACCGGTCCGGAACCGATACTCCGCCATGTTCAAAAACGAGAAACCTGAAAAGGAACTCAGGCGATAGTAGCCAGGGCCTTGGCAGCCTTGCTCTTGTAGTTAGCGGCGCGGTTGGCCGGCACGGTGCCCTTCTTGGCAGCCTTGTCGATGGCGGAAGCGAAGTTGTTGTAAGCAACAGCGGCGGCAGCGGCATCCTTGGTTTCCACGGCCTCAGCAACCTTCTTGCGAAGAGTGCGAACACGGGACATGATGGAACGGTTGATAGCGGTGCGCTTAATCGTCTGGCGGATACGCTTCTTAGCGGACTGGGTGTGAGCCATAATTCTGATGAAAATTAAATTGGTTTTTCGTTTTGGTGGGGAGAGTTTACTCACTTCCGACAAAAAGTCAAGAGAATTGCGGCGAAATGGCATATTTTTTCGTCATGAGTCCGCAATGAGCGTTCTGCGAGACAGGATTATTGCTTGCCACGAGGGGGAGCAGCATGGTAGTATAGCCGCGCATGAAGTCCATAGGTTCCATATCGTGTGTATGTTCTATCCTGTTGCTGAGCTCCTGCGCAGTTGACCGGCCTGATGCAGCCGCTGATGCTGCCGCCCGCCAGGCGAGCGAAGAGCTGGCCTATGCCCTGCGCTCAGAGGAAAGAACCCTTCTTGAAGAAGCCCACGAAGCAGAGACCGCTGCCACAGCCAGCGCAGCCGAACGAGCCATTCTCGAGGCCCGCCGCAAAGCCCTGGCAGAAGAACTGGCCCGCAAAGAAGCCGAAGCCAAGGTAGAAGAAGCCCGGCTTGCTGCCCTTCAGGCTCAGGAACAGGTTGCTGCTGCCCAGCGCGCACGAATCGAGGCCGAGGCCAGAATGAGACTCGCAGAACAAGAAGTCCGGGAAGCCAGAGCAAAGGCCAGGGAAGAAGCCATGGCAGCCGCAGCTGACCAGGCGGCCATCGAAACCGCCAGGCAGAAAGAGCAGGCGCCCGAGCAAACAGCAGAAGCACCGCAGCAGGTAGAAGCTGCCCCGTTGCCCACGCGCCAGCCGCAGTTGCTCAGCAGCCGCGGGCGCCGCCGCCACGCCACCGCCGCGCCAACCGCAGCACCAGTTGTCCCCACCGAAGAGCAACAAGCTGCTGCCCTGGCCCTGCTTGAACAGCAGGAAAAGCAAGCGGAAGCCCCCAAAACTGAGCCAGCCCCCCGTAAGGAAAAAACAGCCGCACACAAAAAAGCTGCCCCCAAGGTAAAAACTGAGCGTAAACCCGTGCGGGAAAAAGATTATTCCCCCACCGACAGGGATGACGATGAAACAGATTCCTCCCCATTGCCCAATTCCATTGAGCTGCGCGGGCTGCGCTCACCATTCATGGGCGGACAACTGCCCATGGGGATTGATGGGAAACTCAACAAGAAGAACTGATTATGGATACGCCTCCCCGTAAGTTCGTGCCGGAGCCCTTTACCTATCATCAGGAAGTAGAGCTCACCATTGACAATCTTTCCAACCAGGGACACGGCGTAGGCCGCATTGATAACTGGGTAGTGTTTGTGCCCTACACCCTGCCCGGCGAGCGTGTGCGCGCCCGCATATACCGCAATGAGAAAAACTGCTCCCTGGCGGATCTGGTAGAAGTTCTGACCCCCTCGCCCCAGCGTGTGCAACCGCTCTGCCCGGTATACGGCTACTGCGGTGGCTGCCAGTACCAGCACCTCGAATACAGCGCCCAGCTGGAGTGGAAAACCGCTCAGGTTGCAGACTTGCTGCGCCTGCAGGCCGGACTGGAACTGCCGGTGCAGCCAGCCATTGCCTCACCGCAGATATATGGCTACCGCAGCAAAATCACCCCCCATTTCCACAAACCCAAAGATGCGAAAATGGGCAACATCGGCTTCCTGCGCGCAGGTTCCCGCAGCGAGGTGTGCGATGTGAAGCAATGCCCCATTGCCATGGCAGAGCTGAACGAAGCCCTTCCGGTGGTACGCAAAGCCGTGCACCAGGCCGCAGCGCAATACAAACGCGGAGCCACCCTGCTCATGCGCGTGAGCGAAGGAAGCGTCATCACCAACAATAACGCAGTCTGCACCGAACATGTGGGAGAGCTCACCTTCAATTTCCTCGCCGGTGATTTCTTCCAGAACAACCCGTACATTCTGCCCGCTTTTACCGGCTACGTGGCGCGCCAGGCCTGTGCGGATGGTGCGCGCTATCTGGTAGATGCCTACTGCGGCAGCGGGCTCTTCGCCCTGACCCTCGCGCCGCACTTCGAAAAAGTGCTTGGCGTGGAAGTAAGTGAAACCAGCGCCGACTGGGCACGAGCCAACGCCCGCAGCAACGGCATTACCCACGCCAGTTTTCTGGCCGCCAGCGCGGAGGCTATTTTTGAGCAGGTCGATTTCCCGGCAGAGGAAAGCGCCGTAGTGATTGACCCGCCCCGCAAGGGCTGCGACATGGCGTTCCTGAACCAGTTATTTGCGTTCGGCCCCGCTCGTGTGGTCTATGTCTCCTGCAACCCGGCCACCCAGATTCGCGATCTTGCCGAGTTTGACAAAGCCGGATACGAAGTCGTAGAAGTTCAACCCTTTGATCTTTTCCCTCAGACCAAGCACCTGGAGTGCGTAGCCACATTGCGTAAGAAAGAAGCATGAGCCCGAAGTTAACCAGACTCAGCCGCAGCGCCGAGGATTACCTCGAGGCCATCGGTCATCTGTGCCGCGAGAACGGAAAAGCCCAGGTGAGCGATGTGGCCGCCATGCTTAACGTGAAAAAACCCAGCGTTACCGCAGCTGTGCACCAACTGGCAGAAGAAGGCCTTATTACCTACCGGCGCTACGCTCCCATTGAACTCACAGAAAAAGGCAGAAAATACGCAGACCAAGTCATCAGCTCGCACAGTATTCTGCAGCGTTTTCTGGTAGAAATCGGCGGGCTTACCCCCGAGCGGGCAGAAACGGCAGCCTGCAGTATGGAACACATCCTCACCTTCGAGGAAATTGCCGCCATGGGTGAACGAATCGAAAGTCTCTCTGCAGCATTCGTTCAAAGCAAATAACCACACCTCGAGGCCCGGGAGATTGAACACACAGGCAAAGGTCAACGTCTAACCCCTCCAATATGAACGAGCGCAGACTCAGTATCACAAACGCCCTCATCATCATCAACGTGGTGGTATTCTTTGTCGGCCTCATGGTACAACGGGAGGCTCTGCTGTCCATTCCCTACCCGCAGGCACCGAAAACCTCCATCTTCGAAATCATTTGCTCCTATTCCTGGTTCACCTGTTTTCTGGAAGGTGAAATCTGGCGCATCATCACCTACCAGTTTGTCCACGCCAACTTCGGGCACATTCTCTTTAACATGTGGGCTCTGTATTTCTTCGGTCCGGCGGTGGAAAGCAACATGGGGCCGCGCAGATTTCTGGTATTCTATCTTGTCTGCGGTATAGCGGGAGCCCTTTTCTCCTCCCTGCTTGCCGGCATGAACCTCTACAGCACCCTGCCCGATGTCCCGGAAAAGGAAATCATCTGCAACCAACTGGCCGCCTTTGCAGGCTACCTGGGGCATGTATCCTGCTGGGAAATGATTCCTCTGGTGGGAGCCTCTGCCTCCATTTATGGAGTCATGGTTGCGTGCGCTTTCATGTACCCGGATGTCATGATTTCGCTCATCTTCCCGCCGGTCACACTACGGCTGCGCACCTTTGCCATCATTGTGATAGCGCTGGCGGCCGGCACCATTCTGTTTAACCTGAGCAATGCGGGTGGCGAAGCCGGCCACCTGGGAGGCATCATCATGGGTGCGCTCATCATGACCATCTGGAAATATCGCATCATGCACCGCCGCTATTGACGATGACCGCGCTTTTCGACATGGACGGCACCCTGTTTGCCGGTGATTCCCAGCTGCGTTTCTGCCGGTGGATACTGAAGCGCTATGGCTGGCGGCGGCTTTACCTGTTCTGGCTCATTCCCATGGGCATCCTGCGCGGGCTGCATATTATCAACACCCAGCGCATGAAGCGAGCCTTTCTCGCATATGCCTGGGGCATGAAACGCGAGCAGCTTCAGGCAGAATGCCACCAGTTCGTACAAGAGGAAATACTGCAGATACTCTACCCACCTGTATTGGAAAAGCTCCGCGCGCACCAGACCGCGGGTGATACAACAGTACTTTGTTCTGCATCTCCTGACTGGTGGACCCGGCTGGTCGGCACCGCGCTGGGCTTCACTCACACTATCGGCACCCCCACCCAGCTGGACACACGCGTTGCTCTCATGCCGCATATCCCCCCCCCTGGCAACAACAAAGGCGCTAACAAACTGGTGCGACTCGCCGCTATCGGCATAAAAAAAGCAGATATCGGCTATACAGACAGCTCAGCAGATATCCCTATGCTCTCCATCTGTGAGAAAGCCGTTCTGGTGAACCCGAAAGCCAGTTTTGCCAGACAAGTAAGCGGAGCCGAAATACTGACTCCGCCTAAAGGAATACGCCCGCTGCCATTCACGCTGAGCTGCCTGATAGGGTTATAATTATTTCTCCAGGCGCTTCTTCCAATCGCGCATAATGACGGCAAACGGCTCATTACTATCCGGGGCATTGGCATAAGGATTATCCTTGAACGCCGTATTGTATTCGCCCTTAAGAATCAAGGCAAGGCAATACAGCTCAGCATCCAGTTTTCCCACATTGCTCAGGCCCTGCACAAAGCGGCGGATTTCATCCGGACTTGTAGAAGGAGTCAGATTCCGCATGCCACGGTTACGCAATGTTTCGCGAGCAGCCAGCATAATGGCAGAGGCCTCGTTCAGCACACGGATTTCCTCTTTTTCCAAGCGACTGATTTTAAGTTTCAGCAAGTCATCCACCATGGCGGCAGCTATCTCGAGACGCCCGCTATGGAACAATTCCTTGGCCTCACCCAGCGCCACGCGTGAAGCGCGGCGAGGTGCCGCCATGCGGTATTCATCCACGTGCTCGCTGAGAGACTGCACATTGCAATCCTTCAGTCCATCCATAATCCTCGTAATCAGCTCAACAGCATCTGCATGGCGGCCTTTATGCACATAGCGGTCTGCAGCCAATACCTGTGCTGCCACCTTCATGAGAGAATTCTCCATCCTGTCTGCCGCTGCGGCAGAGGCGGCGTGGTCATTATTCAGCAAATAAACAAGATTGGTCAGCTCTGTAAACCGGGAGAGGCCGGCATCACACACCTGATCCCGACGCTTCCGGATTTCTTCGAATCGTCTGTATCCATTAGCCGTGGACTTATCGTCCAGTACATCCATAGCTGTGCGGATTATCGCAGCAGAAGCAGCAAGCGTCGGTTCCGTCTCCGGACCGGTAAGAGATGCAAATAACTCGGCAGCCTTGGTAAAGTTGCCCTCGCGGAGCTTCTCTTCGGCCTCAATGTATACAGCGCGGTCATTCCAATGCATTACCTCGGCATCAAGTGCATCCTGAACGCGCCCGGAGGGGGTCATCAGCGCCACTAGGAATCCCCCTATAAGGCCTGCAGCCACACTCCCCAGGCCACCGGCTGTTGCCAGCAGCTTGCGACGGTATCTGCGCGCGCGTTCCTCGGGGTCAAGCGCTGCCACCAAAGCAGCCTGAGCCTCGGCGATTTCTTTGAGCAAATCATCATAACTGGCTGGGCGCTCTGCAATTTCATAGGCCGTCATGTGGTCTACCAATTCGCAGAGGCGGGGCACCAGGTGCGGCGCTATCGTGGCAATACCCGGCAGGGTCTTCTTAGCCACAACCATATCCGAAAGGGTTTGCGGCTCACCCGGCAGCACGGCTTCACCCGTGAGCAGGTTACGCAGAGTCATACCCAGGGCGTATATATCCGTCTGGGCGCTTTCCGTCTCGCGGTGCAGCGTCTCCGGCGGCACATAGTAGGGAGTGGCCCAGATAACATCCTCCGTTTCCACGCCGGGCTTATCTTCCAGAGAGAGGCCGAAATCCAGCACCTTTGCCTGGCCTTCCGGCGTAATCAGCACGTTACCGGGCTTCACGTCGCGGTGCAGCAACCCGGCCTCATGCGCAGATTGCAGACCCAGCGCCACCTGGCGGATAATCTCAAGCGCATCTGCCGGCAGCAGAAAACCGCGATCCGCCACAATCAGCTCCAGATTGCGGCCATCCACCAGTTCCATGGCAATATAGAACTGCCCGCGTGACCAACCGGCAGAATACACATTCACCACGTTTTCGTGGCGCACTTTCGCCATCAGGGCACATTCATTTTCCAGGCCAGCAATGCGCTCCGGCTCATCGCGATATGTATCATTAAGCACCTTAATGGCCAGGGGACGCCCCAACACCAGGTCTCGCGCGCGGAACACCACGCTCATACCGCCGATACCCAGTACGGAATCAATCTTATAGTTAGCCAGCATCGAGTGCACATATGCACGCTCGCCACACGCCGTGCACGCAATCTCCACATGGAAGCCCAAGGTGGAAAGATCCAGCTGCATCCCGCATTTCGGGCAAATCCATAGGTCGTGCTGGGCCATAACAGGTAAGATGAAAGATTCAGTTAAGAAAAGCAGAGAGAGTTGTCATGTATCAGAAAAGGGGCAGAGGAGGTGTGTTACCCTCCTCTGCCCCTGAAATCAGATTGGCTCAGCCAAGCTTGGGCAGGGAAGCCGCAGCAACGGCCTGGCCGTGGCGCTTGGTCTTCTCGTCCGGCACGCAAAGCGTGATATTCAACTGCGGGAACTCAGCCTTGAGCACCTCGTTGGCCTTGTCAATGATGAGCTGGCCGCCGTCACCCGTGGCCACACGGCCCAGGAACAGCAGGTTGCGCACATCGTAGAAATCAGCAAAGTAGGCGATAGTGTAGCCGAATTCCACGCCGATGGTCTCGTATATCTTACGAGCGCGGTCATCGCCCTCAGCCATAGCGGCCTGCACCTTCTTGAGCTGCTCCGGGTAGGGCATGGAGCCGAACTCGAAACCGGCACGGGGAGCCAGGCGGGCTACAGCCTGCTGGGAGAAGTACATGGCACCCACGCCCTTATCCTTGGACCATTCGTCCACGCCGCCATCCTCCTGGTAATCCACAGGAACGAAAGCAAGCTCGTTGAGCCAGGGCATGATGTGGCCCTCGGGGTCCACATAACCGGCAGCCAGAGAAGTGCCCATGGCGATACCAAGAACGGCATCATCGTTCATACCCATGGCACCGGCCAGAGCCGTCACTTCACCATCGTTCACCACTTCAAAGGGAACTTCCTTGCCCATGCGTTCGGACCAGCGGTCCTTGAGCGTGCCGAACATACCGCGAATCACGTTCTGGAAATCCTCCGGGGAAATACCGCGGAAGAGAGACCCCACGCGGGGCTCGCTGTTCACGTACACACCGGCGGCAGACCCGCCGATGGCATCCACCTGGGGCAGGTGCTTGGCAGCACGCAGCAGGGAATCATCCACACCCTCAAGCTGGTACATGGGGTCAGTCTGGTGGTAGGGGTCCCACACCACTTCTTCGGAGAACACCACTTCACCATTCACCACAGCGGCGCACTTGCGGTCGGAACCACCAAGGTCAAAACCAATACGGTAGCCATCCAGATTGCGGCCCAGGGAAACAGAAGTGCTGTTTTCAGCGGGCAGGTCGGCGGCAGAAGCCACCTTCACCACCTGAATGGGCTGGTCATAAATCTTCTTACCGATAAAGTCCCAGTCAAACTCACGGGCACCGCCGGCGCAGTAGGTAGCAGCCAGCATATCAGCAATCTGGTCATCACCAGCCACCATGATGGTGCAGCCACCCTTCATCCAGAGCAGGAACTTGACAATGCGTTCGATGTACTGATTGTTCAAAGCAACATTCTCGCCCTCCTGGGGAAGAATCTTACCGCTCCAACGGAAGCAGGTACCATCCAGACGGGTCAAAGCCAGATCCACAGTATGAGAACCGGGAGTGGCAGCTACCTTATCAGCAAAAGCCTTGTTCCAAAGCACCGGAGCCACGAAGGCCGGGTCGAGCACGGGGGTGAATTTCGGTTGAATATTCATAACGTTACGGGAGGTATTGTACCTTACTCTCCCGCACGCGACAAGCTCAAAATCCGTTTTTGACGATGATTTCCAGACACGCATGACACAGGGGTGACCGCCCAGGTGGTTGACAAGAAAAAAGTCATCATGTACGATGAGAGAGAACCCCTGTTGAAACAGCATGAAATCCACCCTGCTCTTTATCTGTTCCCTGCTCTGCCTGGTCTTTTTCTCCTGGCAGCTGGTGGTCACCGGAGATCCGCTTCCACCCTCGCCAGAAGCATTTGAACAAGTGGCAGACCCGAAGGGTGCAGAGGCAATGCTCCTGGCTCAGCAGAGTTTCAACAGCATGGTAGGCGTACTGAATCTCTGGCTGGCTGTACTAGCTCTGCTCGCAGCCTTTGCCAGCTTGTTCTTCATGGGAAAGCCCCGCATCCTGCGCTGGTTCCGAGGGGGGCTGCTTTCAGCCAACATCATCGTACTTATCGCATGCCTGGTGCTTTTCCTGATTACCTTGGTTGAGAGCACACAGCCCGATCCTCAATGTCTGCAGCTGGTGTATCCCTGGCAGAATTCCTTCTGGTCGCGAGCACTCAAACACGTGCAACAGGCAGCCATGTTCCTGAGCCTGTGCTGCGGCTTGCTCAGCGGTGTGAACTGCATGGCGTTCTACCTTTTCCACCGTCGCCGCGAAATATACGGCGATTAACCAGCCAGCGAGGGGAGCCGGAAAAAGCGGCAGGCATTAGCGGTGGTGACAGCGGCAACCTCCTCCAGCGAAATGCCGCGCAGTGCTGCCAGTTTCTCCGCCACAAAGCGGGTGCGCCCGGGGATATTGAGTTTACCGCGGTGCGGCTCAGGGGAAAGGTACGGAGAATCAGTCTCCAGCATCACACGCTCCATCGGGGCCCAGGCGGCCACGGCCTGCACATCGGTGGTCTTTTTGAAAGTGATGATACCGGTGAACGACACCATGCCGTCCAGCTGCTCGAACACGGCATTGGCCTGCTCTTTACTGCCAATGAAGCAGTGGAACACCGGGCGCACCTTCGGGAAATTGCGGGCAATGGCAAAGGCATCGTCAAAGCAGGCGGTTCCCTCCTTATCGCGCGTGTGCAGCGAGATATTCAACCCCAGTTCCTGCGCCAGCTGGAAATGCTTTTCCAGCAGCACGCGCTGGCGGGCGTGGTACACAGCCTCGTCCCAGCCCTCCGGGGCATCCCAGAAATAATCCAGCCCGGCCTCGCCGATGGCTGCCTGCGGATGCTGGCGGCACAGGTTGGCCATGTACTCAAAATCCGCATCGCTCACATTGGTCACCTCGGAGGGATGGGCTGCCAGGCAGGAAGTCACGAAATCCGGCATACGGCGGGCCAGTTCCAGCTGCGGCAGCCAGTCCTGCGGGTGCGTGCCCTGTGATATGCAATGCCCCACGCCCAGCGCGAGCGAATCGGCCCGCAGCTGTTCCAAATCATCATATTTCTCATGAACCAGGTGGCAATGCGTATCAATAATCATGCGCACCGTATACACCAGAGCTGCCGGATTGTCAACGCAAATCAACTCCGAGACTTCAGGAAATACAGCCCGGTATAGATTCGGGGGTCGAGGGCAATTCCCTGCTCCACCTGGGCGGCCAGCCAGGCGTCGATGTCATCCAGCGGTGCTTCGCGCACGGTGATATCCTCGTTATCCACCCCGCCGCCGGCAGCCACGCGGCGCAGCCCGGTGGCCAGATAAAAGGACAGGCTCTCAGAGGTCAGCCCGGGAGAGGACGGCCCATGAAAAAGGAAGGTCATTCCCGCTGCCTCGTAGCCGGTTTCCTCCAGCAGTTCGCGGCGGGCGGCGGCGGCATCGCTCTCCGGGCCTTCATCGCCGCTCAGGCCTGCCGGGAAACACAGGCAGCGACAGCCGATGGGCGGGCGGTATTCCTCCACCAGCAGCACCTTGCGCTCCGGGGTGCAGGCAAAGACCATGACCGCGCCTGTGTTGTTCACGCGTTCGCAGTATTCCCAGCGCCCCTCGCGCACCATGTTGAGAAATTTTCCTGAATACAGTGTTTCCATAATGGTGAAAAAAAGGGGGCGGCAGGTTTCTGCTCCTGCCGCCCCGGTAAATCATTGGGTTTACTCGCGCACCAGCGTCTGGAAGCGGGCCAGGATGCGCTTGGTGATGGGGCCGGCCACGCCTGCACCAATGGTGCGGCCGTCCAGGGAGGTGGCGGCAATCACTTCGGCGGCAGAGCCGGTCAGGAAGCATTCGTCGGCGCAGAGGATATCGAAGCGGTTCATCACCTTTTCCACGCAGGGGATGCCGAGTTCTGCGCAGATATCCATCACCGCATGGCGGGTGATGCCACCCAGGCCACCTTCTGTCAGCGGGGGGGTCTGCACTTCGCCGTTCACCACGATGAAGATGTTGTCACCCGTGCATTCGGCCACATTGCCGCGCTGGTTGAGCATGAGGGCCTCACCGGCACCGGCGGCCACAGCTTCCATCTTGGCGGAAATACCGTTGAGGTAATTGAGGCTCTTCACCTGCGGGCAGAGGATGTCCGGGTTCGGACGGCGGAAGGATGAGGTAATCATGCTCAGGCCCTTTTCGTACATTTCCCTGGGGTACAGGGCGATGTTCTGCACGATGATGAACATGCTGGCCTTGGGGCAGTTGCGGGGATTCAGGCCCAGGTCGCCCACGCCGCGGGTCACCACGAGGCGGATGTAGCCGTCCTCCATGCCGCTGGCGGCCACGGTTTCCTTAGTGGCTTCGCACACTTCCTCGAAACTCCACGGCAGCTCAATCATGAGGTAACGCATGGAATTGAACAGACGCACGATGTGTTCTTCCAGACGGAATACCTTGCCCGAATAAAAACGGATACCCTCAAAGCAGCCATCACCATACAGAACACCATGATCAAAGACAGACACCTTGGCGTCTTCCTTGTCAACCAGCTTGCCATCGAACCAGATTTTCATGATAATATAAGGGAAAATTTGCGTGAACAAAAGCATTATACGCCCTTTTCTGCACAAAGAAAGCAGAAAAACACGCCATGCCGGATTTTTATCACATATGTCCGAGAGTATTTCTCTTACTTGAATCCTGAACAAGGTGAAAACAGAAAACCCCGGAGCCGGAGCTCCAGGGTTTCCAAACCAATAGAAAGGAAATTGTCGGAAGGACTATCTTCAGCCCAGGGTCGGCTTCTTGGCACGACGCACAGCACCGAAGCGCTTCTGGAACTTGTCGATACGACCCTCGGTGTCCACGAACTGGTTCTTACCGGTGAAGAAGGGGTGGGAGTCAGAGGTGATACCGCAGGAAATCACATAGTGCTCAACACCGTCGATTTCTTCCTTCTTGGCGGAGGTAGCGGTGGAGCGGGTGATGAAACGGCGGCCCGTGGTGATGTCCACGAACACTACAGGATTGTACTTGGGATGAATGTCTGCCTTCATAATCGTTCAGGCTGCGTTACCGTCGCAGCGCGCTGGGATTTTACGCATCTTTTCCTCATTGTCAAGCCGTATTTTGCCCAGATGCTCCATTCTGACATGAATTTCAGGATTTTTTTGCATTTCCTGCAAAAATGGTAGAAATTAATGTTGACATCCGTGAGTCCATGTGCTAATTTAGAAGCATTCCAAGCAACAAGATAGAAAGGACACCCGAGACATGAGCAACTACACATCCACGACCATCACAGAAGGAACACTCCGCTGCCGCACGAGCTTTCCGCAAGGCAATGCAGTATTCACCACCGATGTAGGCACAGCTCTGGGTGGTCACGGTGAACAACCCTCCCCTGCCCAGCTGCTGGCAGCCGCCGTAGCCAGCTGCATGGCCAGCATGATTGATTACCTGGGCAGCCGCCGCGGCATCAACACCGTCGGCATCAGCATTGCCGCCGGCTATGAAGAAGGCAAGAGCGGCATCACCGCGCTGAATTTCCACATCACCGTGCCGCATGCTACCAGCCCCGCCGAGCGCGCCGTGCTTGAAACTGCAGTGAAGAACTGTCCGGTGGGTGCCGCCATCGCGCCGGCAGTAGAAAAGAAGATTTCCTGGACATGGACTGATTAAACTTCAGGCTGACAGACAGAAGACAAAACCAATAGAGAGAGAAAAGCGACCGGGAGGGGCAAGTGTGTGGCCTCTCCCGGTTTCGCTAATGTCCACGTATGTGTCCTGGAAATTCAATCATACCTGAGCGTCAGCGAAGGATTTCAAACACCGCCTACGGTATAATTCCGGTAACAGCGGAAGAGAGGGAGGAAAACCACGGACTTAATGGTGATGTTTCCATCAAGGGCAGACAGGATTACGGCTGCTGGTTTCTCCGGTTAAAGTCATTTTTTTGCCTCTAATTGGCATTTTCCACAAAAAAAGGCTTGCGTCCTGTGCGCAGATGAGTATAATAGCCCCGCTTCCACGGCATACGTGGAAAAGCGAACGCGGATGTAGCTCAGTGGTAGAGCGCAACCTTGCCAAGGTTGATGTCGTGGGTTCGAATCCCATCATCCGCTCTCACAAAAACACGCGGATGTAGCTCAGTGGTAGAGCGCAACCTTGCCAAGGTTGATGTCGTGGGTTCGAATCCCATCATCCGCTCTCACCAAAGACATCGCGGATGTAGCTCAGTGGTAGAGCGCAACCTTGCCAAGGTTGATGTCGTGGGTTCGAATCCCATCATCCGCTCTTCATACAGAAAGACCTGCCCATCGGCAGGTCTTTCTTGTTACATACCATATCTAACAACGCCGGCGCCGCAGGCTCAACAGACTAAGAGCCA
Organism: Akkermansia sp.; assembly: GCA_045538275.1. Lineage (GTDB taxonomy): Bacteria > Verrucomicrobiota > Verrucomicrobiia > Verrucomicrobiales > Akkermansiaceae > Akkermansia. The sequence continues at coordinate 68,130 of JAZSRB010000038.1, forward strand.
CCAGGCTTAAGCTTGCAGAAGCCGGTTCCGGCACCAAGGGGATACCCCATCCGTCACTTACAGAGGGATCGATACCGTAGATACCGCTGACGTAAACACTATCCGACGATCCCCAATAATCCTCAAGGAAAAGCTTGCCATCTTTCAGACTGGTTCTCACTTTGTACAGTCCCTCCTCATTATAACCATATTGCACATCATCCGAATCGGTCAGATACAGGCCCAGAATATCCTTGCTCTCCGCATCATAATCAACACCCCATAATGTAATGGCATGTCCCATTTCCGCATCCTCCGTATCAGCCAGGGAAAGGCCCACGCCACACCCCATCCCGACTAAGGATAGAATACCCTCGCTGACAGTCAGTTCTCCATTCAGGATTTCATTATGATGATACAGGAAATCACTAATGGCATCGGGATATGAAGTCCACTCATCTATTCCCTCATCATATTGCTCATTATTATTATTATCAATGTAGTACTCCGTGTACCAACGATTCAGCTTATACTGGTCGTAATAATACCCCGTCGTGGAGGTTAGTGTGGAATATTCCGCTTCAGCGTAAATAGAACGGCTTATTTCTTCCTTTTTTGTCGGGAGATACACTCCCGAAATCCACCATTGGATGGCAGCCACAGGGTCTCCCCCTTCATCAACCGCAGCCGCCTTTTTGTATGTAGTCCAGATATCATCTATACTCCTGGGAACTGAGCTGTCCAGTTCGTAGCGTTCCTGCCACCACGCCACCAGGTTAGCCGCAGAAGCGGCAAAGCACAGATCATTATCGCCGTCAGACTCATCAGGGCCGGATTTGTTAGCATCATACCAACCGGATGTTTCCGTGACACCATCCACCCATATAACGGCAGCCTCCGCCGGCATGTGCACACAACACAAGGCCAGTATCACAGCGATAATTTCAGCGTGAAAAAAACATTTCATAAGCACATTCGCCACTTGTACCGCTTCATCATGCACCAGGTGAAGAAAAACTCAAGAAAAAAATTGTAATTTAGCGCACAAACGTTGGGGCACGAGTGCTACTTGTCAGTTCAACAGATGCTATTTCCACGCAGGGCGTTTGCCGCGGCGCGCGCGGAAGTGGCGCAGCTGTTTCATCCGTTCCCGCACCTCTCTCAGGCGTTTTTCATCGAGACTTTCCAGCAAGAGGGAAATTTCCGCTTCCTGCTGGGAGCGGGCAGAATCCGCCTGTGGATGCATGGAAACCAGCATGGCCAGGCGCTCCCGCATTTCGGGAGTGTAATCGGCACGGGATGTGATGAGCGAAAGAACACCCAGCGTCATTTCATTCTCACGGGCAGCACGTTCAGCGTTTCCGGCCGTGGCCAGAGCCGACGAGAAACGGTCCCGGACAGCAATATACAGCATCAGCATTTGCGAACTGCCCGGATTATCCGCGAGCAAAGAGCGAGCATAGCGCGAAGCGCGTTCCAGCATTTCCACATCGGTCCTGGAGTGGGAGCGCATGCATTGCTGCACAAAAGCGCGCTTGAAGAGATGATTTTCCGGGTAACGGGTCAGCAATTTCTCAAGAAACTGCTGCGTGCTGACGTCTTCCGGCAGTAAGTCCTTGCGTAAACCATGCGGCTGCGCCTGCATCAGCAGTTCCACCCGGCGCATCTGCACCTGTTCATCATCGGGCAGCAGTGTCTGCAATTCGTTGATAAGGGCTATGGCCTGTTTCAGATACGCCCCCCGCTGCCTGAAAGAATCCCGATCCGGAAGCGGACGCTTCGCGCGCTCATGCCGGGGAGTCCACCGGCGCTGATAACGGCTGCCAGTGCTGAGCATCTGCAATGAACGCACCGCCTCCAGACGGGCAGCTGGAAGCGAGATTTCATCCAGGCGTTTCACCAGGGTCTTGAGCAGGATTTCTGCCTCATCGTGACGATTCTGCGCATAGAGCGCAGCACCCAGGCCATTCACCGAACGCACATAATCCACCGCGCCAAAAGGAAGCATCTGCAGCGAGCGGTTGAAATACTGCTCCGCCGTGGCATAATCCGCAGTCTGGAGCGCAATGATGGCCAGCGTGCGGCAGGCCGCAGACATCTCATCCCCGCCATTATCCGCCAGCGCAGCAATTTCCTCATAGTAGGGCATGAGCTGCTGCAGCAGCTGAGCATCTGCCTTGGAGGGCTGCCAGAGTGTGTTATCTCCGGAATCACGGTCAGCCATGCTGGCAAAAATCTGCTGCATGGCAGTATCTGCAATATCAGCATTGCGCTCAGCCAGCCGGCGTTGCCGGCTTTCCCCCATGTAGCCCAGACCTATGCTGGCAAACAGCAGTAGCACCAGCATGGCAGCGGCATGGCTCCAGGCAGCCACAGCGGGCCGCCGCCGCAGCCACATGGCATAACGTCTGCCCCACGAAGCAGGGCGTGCCAGCACCGGCTCCCCATTCAGATATCGCCGCAAGTCCGCCGCCATATCCGCCATAGAGGCATAGCGATCTTCCGGCGCGAAGCTGATGCTTTTATTGATGATAGCCCCCAGTTCCCCCTCGCCGTGAAGCGCCTTGAGCGGTTCGCTGCAGATGCGGTGAATCAGTTTGCCGGGTTCGCTCTCGCGGAAAGCCGGGCGGTTGCTCAGCAATTCGTACAGCGTCACGCCCAGGCTGTACTGGTCACCGGCAAAGGAGTTTTCCCCCCGCATGAGGCGCTCCGGCGGCATATAACGCAACGTGCCATCGTGGCTCTGCGTCACCAGCGGAGCAGACTCACCATTGTTCAGCACCGTAGCAAGACCAAAATCGCCTACGCGCAGCACACCATCAGCATCCAGCAGCAAATTACCGGGCTTCACATCGCGATGCAACACCCCGCAGGAATGAGCATACGCCAGAGCCTGTGCCGCCTGCAGGGCAATGCGTGCCAGAGCCATTTCATATGGTATCCCCGGAAATGCCTTACGAATGCAGACGGGAGTAACCCCCTGCCCGTCCACCAGGCTCATCACATAATAGCGGTAATCGCCCTCCTGCCCCGCACCAAATACCTCCACAATATTCGTATGGTGCAGCGCAGCAATCACACGCGATTCATTTTCGAAAGCCTCGCGGTGGCGGGCATCTGCATTCCAGGCAGGAGAAAGTATCTTAACCGCAACCTCACGGTGCAATGATTCCTGCAGCGCGCGAAACACGGTGCCCATGCCACCGGCTCCAATCCGCTCCAGCAGACGAAAGCCACCCAGTATCTCCGGGTAGCTGGTCAGTTGCGCAGCAGAGCCACGAGTTGAAACACTCAGACTCTCCATTTCCACCATACCTTTGAGCAAATCCCGCAATTCCTCCGCATATTCCGGATGGGATGCAGCATATTCCGTCAGAGCAGGAGCCTCACCCTGTCGCATCGACCCGAGGTATTCCTCCACCAGCTCCGCCAGTTTCTCTTCGTGGTGAGAAGTATCAGGCATAGGGATTCTCGTGGTATACTAATTCCTGAAAGCGCTTCAGCGCACGCACATAGCGGATACTGGCAGCCTTGGGCTCAATACCCAGCACCGCCGCGCATTCAGCATTTCCCAGTTCCTCAAAATGGCGTAGCTCCAGAATCTCACGGTCGTTAGCAGATAGCTGTGCCAGCACACGCCGTGCCATAGCCTGGCGTTCCAGGCGTTCCAGGTGTGTGCGCGGGCTGGAAATTGTATCAGCAAACTGAGCCCAGGCATCTGCCACATCCTCATTATCCTCCGGGCTCTGCTCTTTCATAGCATCCCGCCTGGCGGCTGCCAGATGGTGGCGCTCCATGTCGGTAAGCGTTTGCAGTGCTATGCGGCGAAGCTTCACATACATGGGAATATCGGTCTGGTCGCGCAGGAACTCCAACCGTCGTCCACAGGCAAGATAACTCTCCTGGAGCAAATCCTCTGCGCTCAGGCGGCGCTGCAGCACCGCCGGCATACGCAGCGCCAGCAAGCGCAGGAGGCGCTCGCGGTGCTCCTGCCACAATGAAGCAAGCCAAAGATTTTCAGGAGTATTATTCATGGGTATAAATAAAGGGCGGTCTGTCGTATCTGCCCTATGCAGGGGAACGCAGACCGCCGGTTGAATTCTACACCAGGTGCGGCATCAATCCTTCACGTTTTCTTCGCGCAGGTCACGCACCATAAGTTCCTGCAACGCCTCGCTGGGATGCTTGCCGTTGTACAGGATATCATACATGGCATCTACAATCGGCGTGCGCACACCCAGGCTGCGGGCCATCTGGTAAGTCGAGAGCGTATTCGGCACGCCTTCCACCACCTGGCCAATCTGCTTCAGGCATTCGTCCAGCGGCATCCCCTTAGCCAGCAGACGCCCGGCGGTCAGATTGCGGCTGTGGTCGGAGTAGCAGGTCACTACCAGATCCCCCATGCCGGAAAGCCCCATGAAGGTTTCCATCCGGCCACCACGAGCCATACCCAGGCGGGTCATTTCTGCCAGGCCGCGCGTGGAAAGTGCAGCACGTGCATTATCACCCAGGCCCAGGCCCGCGCAGATACCGCTGGCCAGAGCAAACACATTCTTGATAGCACCGCCAATCTGCATACCTACCACATCGCTGCTGGTGTAGATACGCAGGAAGCCCGTACTCATACGCTTCTGTACAGCCTTGGCAATCTCGATATCATCGAAACCTATAAGGGTAAGGCTGGGAAGCCCCTGCACAATATCTTCCGCGTGGTTCGGGCCGGAAAGGGACCCGACGGGATAAGGCACATTGGCCGACAGAATCTCACTCATGAGCAGGTGGCTGTCTTTCTCAATGCCCTTGGAGCAGGAAACAATGACCGCATCATCTGCCAGCCCCACGTTAGCCAGGCTGGTAGCCACGCTGCGCATTACCACGCTGGGCACCACCACAATCACCAGCTGAGAACCGGCCACATCAGCCCAGTTGCTGGTAACCTTGACATTCTGAGGCAACGGGCGAGCCCCCTTGATGGGCACCAGGCTCATGCGGGTCTCACGAATGGTTGCAGCTTCTTCTTCCTTGTAGGTCCAGAGCACCACTTCGCCGTCCGGCTGAGCCACAGCCGCAGTATAAGCAAGAGCTGTACCCCATGCACCAGCACCAATAACTGCTGTCTTATTGAAAGTCCGTTCCATATACGTTGAAAATTGTTCAGTTTTTGGGAGCAAAAGCCTTGGGTTCTGTGCCATTCATAATGCGCACCAGATTCGAACGGTGCTTCCAGGTAACCAGCACCAGAATAATGAAAAGAAGCCCAAGCACCATGTAGTCAGCCACAGAATAAGTCCCATCGTGGCACCACAACTCAATTCCGGCGGCCAGCATCATGCCCACACCAGCCATGATGCTGGAGAAAGAGACGTAGCGGGTGAGCACCATGCTGCCCAGCCAGAACAGCAGAGCCGCGCCACCCACCCAGGGAGACATGGCAAACAGGCAGCCACCGGTAGTAGCCACACCCTTGCCACCCTTGAACTTCAGGAAGCAGGTGAAAGTGTGCCCCAGAATAACGGCAAACATTACGCCCAGGAACCAGCCCATGTCCGCAGGGCTGAACGCGGCAAGTTCACCACCCAGGTGATACTTCATGTACAACAGAGGAGCAAAACCCTTAAGGAAATCCATGAAAAACACGGGAATTCCCCACCCCTTGCCCAATACGCGCACGGCATTGGTAGCGCCAATGTTACAAGAACCATGCTCACGAAGGTCAATACCATTCAACCGCCCTGCGATATAACCAAAAGGCACAGAACCAATCAGGTAGGCTGCAACGATGTACAGAATATTCTCAACCATGCGCTTTTATTATAACTTATTTTTCGCTTAATGCAACAGGTTTTTTAAGATTCCTCAACTAAACCGACCAGGGGGAGGCATTATAGGCGGCATCAATGGCATCATTGAGCAGATTACGCACCTGAGCCACCGCCGGAATACCAATGAGGCCCCGGGGTGTTTTCTGTCCGTTTATATCTTCGAAGTCAAAGACGATATCGCCACTGCCATCGGGGTATTCATTCACCGCCTGCACCAGACCAAGCATAAGGAACCACTCCTGCAGTTCACCGCCCTGCACCGGCAGAGCCAGCACGCGTTTCGGGGTGATAGCATACAGAATAGAAGCATGGGCAGCTGATTCAGGCTTGCGGAACAGGCGGGCCAGCAAGCCGGGGGTCTGAGGGGCAGCAGTCCCTCCTTTCGCAACCCAGAGCGGTTTTTCGCCCTCGCGCAGCACGCCGGCGAGCATATCTTGTTCAGCAGGAGTCATCGCAGGAACATGCGCAGCAGGGCGCTCTTCAGCTTGTTATACGGCTGGTAGCGGAAGGGCAGATCCAACCAGTTGGCCTTTTTGAGAATAGACTTGTAATGCGTGAAGGTATCGAACCCGGTCTTACCGTGGTATGAGCCCATACCGCTGTTGCCCACCCCGCCAAAGGGCATGCCATGCACGGCGAGATGCACAATCGTATCGTTAACACAGCCGCCACCGAATGCCAGATTGTTTCGGAAGCAGTGCTCAATCCCCTTATCGGTGGTGAAAAGGTACGACGCAAGCGGCCGCGGACGAGAAAGCACGAATCCCTCCACATCTTCCCATTTCTCCCAGGTAAGCATGGGAAGAATGGGCCCAAAGATTTCCTCCTGCATGCAGGCAGATTCCAGCGTCACACCATCCAGCAGTGTGGGTTCAATGCGCAGCGTTTCGGCATCGCCCTGCCCGCCGACCACGATGGAGGCATCATCCATGAGCCCCATAAGGCGTTTGAAGTGGCGGGCGTTGATAATATGCGTCAGGTTTTCATTCTGCAGGGGGTGCTCACCCAGCATCTCACTCACCGCCTCGCGGAACTCGGTCATGAATTCCTGCCTGCGGCTGCTGTGGATAAGGAGGTAATCCGGCGCCACGCAGGTCTGTCCGGCGTTGAGAATCTTGCCAAAGGCTATACGGCGGGCCGCCACTTTCACATTCGCGCTGGCATCCACAATACAGGGGCTCTTGCCGCCCAGCTCCAGGGTCACAGGGGTAAGCTGACGCGCCGCGGCCTCCATCACACCATGACCCACAGACGGGCTGCCGGTAAAGAAAATGTAGTCGAGTTTTTCCTCCAGTAGCGCATTGCAGTCCTCGTGGCTTCCCAACACCACTTTCACGTACTCCGGCGGGAAAATACTGCCCAGCATCCCGGCCAGCACAGCAGATGTATTGGGCGTGGAGGACGAGGGCTTCACGATGCAGCAGTTACCGGCGGAAAGAGCCGCTACCAGAGGGTCGAGGAACAGCAGCACCGGGTAATTCCACGGGCTCATGATAAGCACCACGCCGTAGGGGTCGGCCTCAACCCGGCAGAAGCTCGGGAAATGAGCAAGCCCGGCCGATACGCGGCGAGGTCTGCTCCACTTGCGGATATGCCTGAGTGTATCGCTCAGGCTGCCCAGCACCAGGCCGGTTTCGCACATGTAGCTCTCTGCTGCGCTCTTACCCAAATCAGCATGCAGCGCTTCAGCGATGCGGGGTTCCCACTCGCGAATCGTTTTCTTGAGTTTTTTGAGAGCACGGATGCGGAACTCCACATCGCGGGTCACGTGGGTCTGGAAAAAGCGGCGTTGATTTTCAACTATCTCATGCATATCAGTAGGCAGCGTTCAGAATTTCAATCACCTGGGCTTCATCGGCAGCACGCGGGTTTACAATCAAAGCTCCATCATTCACCGCAAACTCGGCCACCTTGGCAAAGTCACCCTTATTCACCCCTGCATCCCGCAGGGTGAGAGGCAGACCGCAGATAGCATTCAGGCGCCGGCTCAGGTTCTCCACCGCATCAATGGCTGCACCGGCGCGGCTGCCGGCGGGAGTAGCCATAGCAGCATCCATTCCCACCATCCACGGCAGCAGCTCAGCATAGGCAGAGGCGCAATGGCTCAGGTTGTACCGCATTACATGCGGCAGCAGAATGGTCATGGCAGCAGCATGCGGTACATGGCACACACCGCCCAGCGCGTGGCCGATGGCATGCACCGCACCCACCATACTGTTGGAGAAAGCGATACCCGCCATAGTGGAGGCAACGGCCATAGCATAGCGGGCCTGCTTGTCAGCCCCGTTACGGGTGGCGGTTTCCAGATTCTCGAAAATGAGCCTGATAGCGGCCGTACCATAGGCAGTGCTCAACGGGTTCGTCTGCAGGCAGGTGCAGGCCTCGATGGCATGCACCATGGCATCATACCCCGTGCTGGCCGTGGCCTTGGGCGGCAGCCCGGCGGTCATGAGCGGGTCAATCACCGCGGCATCCGGCTGTACAAAGGGAGAGAGGAACTCCATCTTTACGCCGTTGGTATCGTTGCGAATCACCGCCACGCCCGTGCATTCCGACCCGGTGCCGGAGGTGGTGGGCACCACCACGAAGGGAATATATTTGCCACGCACCAGGTTATCCACCCCACCGATGGCGAGGATATCCTCAGCCTCCTGCGAAAGCACCAGGCGCACCCCCTTGGCAGTATCAATGACCGAGCCGCCACCCACGGCCACCAGGGCATCGCAGCCGGAGCTGCGGTACAGGGCCGCAATGTCATTCACCACCTTGAGCGAGGAATCCACCGGAATATCGGTGAAGGTGCAGGCAGGTGCGCAGCCCTCCGCCGCCATGGCATCCACCACCAGCTGCATGGTGCCGATTTTTGCCAGCACGGCATCGGAGAGCAGCATGGGAGCTTTGGAACCCAGATGTTCCAGCTCATCCGCCAGCCGCTCCAGCGCAGAATCGCCGCAGAGAAGCTTGACCGAGTTGAAGAATTCAAAATACTTGTTCATAATCAATGGTAGCGCCCCGTCAGGAATCCGCAGAAAATTCGTCCATACACCCGCAGCGGATTCACCTGCAAGGACGGAATGTCGGTTAAAATATGTTTGGTGATAAACCTGGGAAACAAGTAGCCCTCCACCAGATTCACCAGACGCGCCAGGCGCATCACATCCGCAATCTCGCCCTGCATGCTGAACGCATGCTGCGCGTAGGCCTGCGCCAGCCCCATCTGCCCGGTGAACATGCGGAACGAAATGCCCGTTGATTTGAGCCGCAGTACGCAGACCGGCTTCTCCAGCTGCGCCAGGCGGTGCAATTTCCCTTCCTTCCACTGCACAAAGAGCTGCGGGGCATTATAACCGGTCTGCAGCGCATAGCTCAGCCCCTCCGGCATGCGGTTAAATTCCGCTTTCACACGGGAATCAAGCTTGTACAACTCCACCAGCGCGGCGTGCACCACACGCAGCACAATGCCCACAGTCCATTTCTGCAAGGCCAGTTTCATAAAAGCTTATTCGCCTCGCTGGGCGGCGGCACGGTTCAGGCGATCCATCATGGCCATACCGAGCCCCGTCTTCGGCAGTTCCTCAGCCACAATCACATCCACCTCCTCGCATTCATCCATAGCGCGCATCACGGCGAACAAACGCACCGCAGCCTCGGCCAGGCGCCCGCTTCCCGGGGAAAGCGGCATCACCTCGTTCCAGCACTCCTGCGCTGCCAGTACGGAATCGCCCTGGTAGGTAATCAGGCCATAGCGCACGCCTTCCTGCGGGGTGAACTCCTCCTTCGGGTCGTGCAGCAGGAGCGGCTTGGTGGGGGCATAGTGGCTCTTGAGCATGCCCGGGGCACTCGGCGTGGCGGCCTCCATGTCACTTCCCTTACCTGGCTTCACCACCTTGCAGATTTTGCGAAGCTTCTCGCGGGTCACCGGGCCTTCGCGCAGCACGCGCACCGCGGGGGTTCCCTTCTCATCCAGACAGGGCTGCAGAATCGTGCTTTCCAGCCCCTCCGAACAGGCGCCGGCATCCAGCACCAGAGGAATGGAACCGCCCAGTTCCTTGAGCACCGCCGGGGCGCTCGTGGGAGAGATATGGCCGAATCGGTTGGCACTCGGCGCGGCAATGGGGTGCCCCAGCGCGCGGGATACGGCGCGCATCACCTCGTGGCTCGTCACGCGGCAGGCCACCGTGGGCAGACCGCTCGTCACGATATCCGGCACGCATTCCTTGCGCGGCAGCACCAGGGTCATCGGCCCCGGCCAGAATTCCTTCACCAGCTTATCCACCAGCGGCTGCAGCTCTGCCGGCACTTCGGTGATATCCTTAAGGGCCTTGCCATTCGGCAGGTGGCAGATGAGCGGGTCGAAACTCGGGCGTCCCTTCACCTCAAAAACCTTGGCAACGGCACCCGGGTTAAAGGCATCTGCCCCCAGGCCATACACCGTCTCCGTCGGAATGGCCACCAGACCGCCCTCTGCCAGTACTGCGGCGGCTTCCTTGTAAATCCTGCGGCAATCCTCCAGCGGGTCTACCTCAATCACGCGAGTTTCCATGCGCCGATGATAGACCATACTCCACCAAAAGTCAATGATAATGAAAACGCTTGTAGCGCAAAAACGAGCATGACAAGATGCCCATGGCTTCATTCCAGCGTGGTACAAATTCGGTATACAGCAAGCGGCAGCCAAAACGCAGTAAGGAGCTGACGGCCGCCGACATTACGAGGGTCTGCCGCCCGAACTTCGGAAAAAGAGTATCTTCAGCGGGGAAAAAACCTTGTAAGTTCAGGGCCTTCAGAATGTCATCTTTTCAGCATCTCGCACATGCGCTGCCAAGCGGCGTACTCGGGCGTATCCTGAGGAACCGGGGGGGCATCTCTCCGGCGGCGAGAGAGGCATGGCGGGTTCTGCTGCAAGCACTCCAGCGGCAGCCAGGTCTGCGCCTCGCCATCTTCATCTCCACAGGGCGTTCGCGTGGGGTCTGCGCCATATTGCAGCAAAAGCCGCAGCACCGGCTCCATCTTCGGCAGGTCTTCAGGAAAACAGCAGACGTGCTCAACCACCCTCTGCAGCACATTACGCCCCTTGTCACAGGAGTTGGCTAAAGCAGGAGAATGTTGCAACATCGCCTCGATAAGTTCCAGCTGCGGTTTCGTCCCCGTCACCACAAAGGAAAAGAGTTCCGGAGGAACACAGCAGCCCTTCTCCACAGCCCAGAGCCAGGGTGAAGCATCTCCACGAGCCAGGGCAATGTGGCAGCAAAGGCCGAGGATACGCTTATCGGCATTGATATCAGCCCCATGCGCCAGCAGGAATTCGGCCACTTCGCGGCGTTCCTCCCAGGGAATGCTTAAATCCGGTTTGGAATACACCCCAGCCATGAGCGGCGACAGCAGATTTTCCCTCTCCTGCCTGTTCCCTTTGACACAGGCATTTGGATCTGCCCCGTGAAGCACCAGGGCTTTGAGTGCATCGAAATACCCATTCTGCACTGCCAGAATAGCAGGTGTAATCCCCCTGCCCGCCATCGTATCCACCCCGGGCAGATTAGCCTGGCCGCTTTCGGCTATTTCCCGCAGCTGCGCGCAGACGGGAGCCGCAAGAATCTTTCTCGTATAAGCACTGGTCAGCCAGATATAGAGAGGATGCGCATCCGGCATTTCGTACTGCATCAATTCCTGAATGTAACCCGTGCGCAGGTACGCATCAAACGCCGCCAGAGCGGCTCTCTCCTCCGCTTTCCAACTGTCATGGAATTTCAGCTTTGTATTTCCCCACTGCCAGCCCCAGAGCCAGCAGGTCCCGGCAAGCACCGCCACCAGGAGCAATGATACCGCACCGCCGGAAATCCACCCCAGCACCCGCCACCAGCGGCGGCGGGTAGGCACACATCCGAATTCCTTTTCCATTACGGGCGGCATAAACAGCTCTTTTCTGAAAAGAGATTGGCAGATTTTGCTTACTTAATCAAGATTTTCTTTACTTACCCTGCAAATCTGCTAACTCCTCGTGCAATACACGCCTGTTTTCCGAATTCAGATACGCCGGGGACGGGGAGGTTTCTCTTTCGCCGTTTTCAGCGCTTCCCCGGCGGCGTTTTCTGCCTCCACTTCTGCCACGGCAGCGGAAATGATTTCGTCTATTTCCTCCGGGGTGATGGGGGTATCGTATTCCGCAATTTCCTCAATGGCTTTCAGGTTGGCTTCAATGCCTTCCTCCAGCCATTTTTCCGCACGGGAGATGGTGATGTTCAGGCTTTCAACATCATCCCCTCCGAAGCGGAGTTCCCGCTGGCACTGGCGCAGGGTTGCTTTGGTGCGGTACAAAAGGTCGAGCATTATTTCCGGATTCATGCATGGAGTATAACACGAAGCCATTCACTGACAATTTTTTTCTTGAAGCCAGGGGACGTGGCTGATACAATTCGCGCATCAGAGTAATACTGCTACAACTCTACCCTGTTTTACCCTATGATATACCTAGAAAATTTCAGCATTCCCTCCATCACGGAGGAAGAGCAGTTCCTCAATTACCATTCTCACGAGTTCTGCACGCAGCAATACTATCCATTCAAGGTGTTTGATTCGCCCCTGCCCACGCTGCAGATGCAGAACATCACCATTCTGTACGGCGGCAACGGCTCTGGCAAAACCACACTGCTCAACATCATGGCTGAAAAGCTGAAACTACCCCGCAGCTCGCCCTACAACCGCACCCCGCTGTTTGATGTGTATGCCGATATGTGCAGCATGCAGATGGCTGGTGAGAAGGAAGGCTACCCGGAGCCGCTTCCCTATGAGAGCCGCTTTATCGGGAGTGACGATGTGTTTGAGCATATTCTGAACGTGCGCGAGCAGAATGATGCGATGCACCTGGCCGCTGAACGTGCCGCCCACCAATGGGGACGCGAAAACACCCGGCGCATGCGGCTCGATACCCGGGAACAGGGTGGGTTCGATGCGTTCCTGACCCACATGGAAGCCCGCCGCAGCACCCGTAGCCGCTTCGTGCGCCACCGCGTGCAGGAAGCCAGTCGCGAGTACTCCAACGGGGAAAGTGCCTTCATCTATTTCACCGAGGCGATTACCGAGCGCGGGCTTTACCTGCTCGACGAGCCGGAAAACAGCCTGTCCCCGAATCTGCAACTCGATTTGGTAAAATTCCTTTCCTCCAGCGCGGTATGCGGGGCGCAGCTGGTCATGGCCACCCACTCACCTCTGCTACTGAGCATTCCGGGCGCAAAAATCTACGACCTCGACCACCGCCCGGTTGCCGTACGCCCGTGGTACGAGCTTGAAAATGTGCGGTTGCTGCACGATTTCTTCTACCAGCACCACGATTTATTCTGATTTCAAAACAAAACCGCCGCAATGCCAGGCTGGCATTGTGATGCATCATTGACAGACACACCAACCACCTATTGCTGAGAGATTTTCATATCTCCCCACATTCTGCGACTGCCTGGCTTCGACATCAGCACAGAACCAGATTCCGCCATCCAGGACTCACCATGCGTCTATATATCCACCGAATTCCTCATCATTTCTCCAAACGTTTTTAAGAACAGGACAGGGAGGGAGCATCATACCCGCATGGACCAGGAACAAATAAAAGAAGCCGAGGTAAAAGTGGAGCAATGGCTGGCGGATAAACACCACCGACATTGCGTGAAAGCAGCCATGTGCGCCGCCAATGCAGTTATTCTGATGGGGCTTACCGCAGGACTCGCGATTCTATGGATTAACGAATTGCGACGTGCCAACAGCAAATGCCATTGCGGCAAAAGCGATGAATCCCGCTAACTCCCGCTCAAGCCCTGCACATTGACATGTGCAGGGCTTTTTGCGCTTGCATGTCTCAGGCTGGCGGCGTACAATGCGCGTGTACACACGCATTATGGACAACGGAAGAATTACACTCGTCGGCATTGGCTGCGGTTCCCGCACCCGCACGTACATGAAACTGGCCATGGAATACCCGGATAAGTTCCGCATTGTGGCGGCAGCAGACCCGGTAACCTGCCGTGCAGAACAAGTGCGCGATTTCGCACCGGAAGAAGAGCGCAGCTCCATTCGTCTTTTTGCCAATGCAGATGAACTGCTCAGCCAGCCGAAATTGGCAGATGTGGCCATCATCGGCACCCAGGATGACTACCACTTCGAACCGGCCAAACGGGCTCTGGAACTGGGCTATGACCTGCTGCTGGAAAAACCGATTGCCAAAACACTGCGTGAAGCGCTGGAACTGCGTGATTTAGCAGAGAAGCTGGGCCGTCGCGTGGCCATCTGCCATGTGCTGCGCTACACACCGTTCTACAACACCATCCGCAACATCATTCGCAGCGGCGAACTGGGCGAAATCATGACCTTCAACGCCAACGAAGGTGTGGGCGCCTGGCATTTCGGCCACTCCTTCGTGCGCGGCCACTGGGGCAACAGCGTGAAATCCACCCCCATGATTGTGGCCAAATGCTGCCACGATATGGACATCCTCTACTGGCTGCTCAACCGCCCCTGCGAACAGGTTTCCAGCTTCGGTGAGCTCTCTTTCTTCCGCAAGGAAACACTTACGGAACCCCGCCCTGCCCGCTGCACAGACTGGACCACCCCAATCGGCGAAGATCCATGGGACGCCCGCAAGTACATCACCGATGACACCTGCCGCCGCTGGCTCAAGATGGTGATGGATGGCGTGGATGAAGCCACGCCGGAGGATATTACCGAGTGGCTCAGAACCTCTCCCTGGGGGCGCGATGCTTTCCAGTGCGAGGACAACGACCAGCCCGACCACCTGGTGGCCATTCTGCGCTACATGGGCGGCATCACCGGCACCTTCACCATGACCGCTTTCGAAGAAGGCCGCCACATCGAAATCTACGGCACCAAGGCCAAGCTCCGCGCCGGTGCATTCTACAAGGAAAACGGCCCCGGCGAAATCACTATTACCGAACATTTCTCCAAGAAGATGCGCAAGGTGGACATTGAGGAAGCCGCCGGCGGCTACGCCGGCCACGGCGGTGGCGACTGGGGGCTGGTGAGCAACCTGTACAACGACATGCGCGTGGTGGAGGATACCGCTCTCATGACCACCCCCATCCAGGCCAGCGCGCACTCCCACGTGATTGCTTTTGCCGTGGAGCACGCACGCCGCACGGGCGAGGTGGTCGACATCAAGGAATTCGAACGCCGCGTGCTTGCCGGCGAGCTGAATTACTAATCATTTCGCATTCCCGGAAAAAAAGCCCTGCACCATCATCGTGCAGGGCTTTTTCACGTCTTTCATCCGAGCTGGTTTCCCTCACAGCTCGCTATCTGCTGCCTTCCTGGCTTTCTTTCTCTTCTGGGGTTTTTTAGACTTCTTAGCTGCCGATTTCTTAGCGACCTGAGCCTTTTTTGCCTCTTTTACCATGTCCTTCCATCGGGTCACAATTTCCGAACAACTGGAAGCCCCGGAAACACCATCCAGACGTGTGCCATCAGCCGTGACAGCCGTGATATTCGGCGTACCACCACTTCCGCCGCCCGGCACCACCGCTGCAATAGGTCCACAGGATTCCGGCGTCACCATAGGTATGGTGATATCTGTTTCCTTTGCCCATGCAGCAGCTTTCTCGGCATCGGGGTCACAATTGAGCATAATGATTTCTGCCCCCTTGTTCTTCATTTCCTTATACGCTTCATTCATCTGCGGCGTAATCTTGCGACAGAACCCGCAGCGGGAATGAGAGCGCAGAAAAAAATAAACATAGGCTTTCTTCTTAGGCTTCACCTTAGTAGCATACTTTGCCTCTTTCACCATGTCAGGGATTGAGACTACCTGCTCCTGTTCAGCGGGCTCACTGACTTCATCCTGAGCATACAGTAATGTTCCCATACAGAACAGACCAGCGCAAATGATACGGAAAATTTTCATAACCGGGCTCCACCCTACTATGATTTCCTCTGAAAAACAAGCAAAAAAAACCTGCACACATTCATGTGCAGGTTACGCCGCTCCGGCCGCGGCTCGAACGCGGGACCCCAAGCTTAGAAGGCTCGTGCTCTATCCAACTGAGCTACCGGAGCAGTAATGCGCGCCTATCCTATCACCCCCCCCTGGCCTTGGCAAGCTTTTATTTGACAACTGCCACGCATACTGATACCATGAGGGCACGTGGCGAAGCCGCTCACAGAGATTGTTGCGAAATCCCCTGCCTTTGCCGGGGAGCTGGAGAGGTTGCGCCGCGAGGGCTCAAAAGACGAGCCGCTGGTGCTGGAGCGCGTGTGCCCGGCAGCCTATTCCTTTATAGCGGCCATGGTGGCTGCTGCATCCGACAAGCCCCGACGAGTGTGGGTAGTGGCCGATGCCCTGCCCGTGCAGGAACGAATGGCTGCCGAATGGCCGCTGTGGCAAGCACCCCAGGCCGTCTTTGTGCCTGAGCAGGAAATCCACATCAACAACGGCATTTCCGACCCCGATTTAGCCGCTGAGCGACTGGAAGCGCTGCGCGCCATCTCCGGTCCGGCGAAGGAAACACAGGCAGTTATCGTGACTGCTGCAGCCCTGCAGCAACCTGCCCCCAGCTTTTCGGAAGATGCGGGCTTCACCCTCACGCTGCGGGTAGAGGGCGAATACCCGCTGGATGATGTATGCACCGCCCTGCTTGACCACGAGTTCGAGCGCGTCGACCAGGTGACAGGCCGCGGCGAATGGAGCTTGCGCGGCGGCATTCTCGATGTTTTTCCGCTGCAATCCGCCTGGCCGCTGCGCATAGAATTCTTCGGCGACGAAGTAGAAAGTATCCGCGCGTTTGATATCGACTCGCAGCTCTCATTCAAGAAACTTGACGCCGCCGACCTCGTGCTGGATGAACCAGCCGCCGACAAACCGCTGGCAGAGTGGATTAGCAAAGACGACTGGGTGGTGAGCCTGCCGGGCTGCGGCGTGCCAGGCCATGTGCTGGTGTATGAACTTCCCCCCGACCGCAATGACGTGCTGCCGGATATCGACCGCGTGAATGCCGGCGATAATACCGCCATTTTCGGCACGCCCTTGGGCAGTTTCGAAACCGGTGATTTCGTGATGCAGGAAGCCCGCCGCCAGCTGGCCGGCATGGAGCTGCGCAAATGGCGCGAGCAGAAGTGGCGCGTGGTCATGTTCTTCCCCCACGAGGGCGAAAAAAGCCGCTTCGAGGAAATCTGCGGTGAGGACGATGCGTGGTCCGGTGTGCAGAGCCGGGATGGCGACCTCCCCCTCGGCTTCACCATTCCCGGGGCTAAGCTGGCTGTGCTCTCTGCTGCAGAAATCTTCGGCCGCTACTCCACACCCCGCAACCGCAAGCAGGATGACCGAACCGACCGCATGCGCCGCGAGCGCGCCCAGGCTCCCCTGCGAGAAATTGAGGAAGGAGACTTTGTGATTCACGCCTCCCACGGCCTCGGTAAATTCGTGGGCATCGTGCGCGATGACCAGAGCGGCGAGGAGGAAATTCACATCAAGTATGCGGACGGTGTACTGCTACGCATTCCGCTCCAGCAGAGCCACTTGGTGTCTAAATATATCGGCCTAGGTGCAAAAACACCTGAATTGAGCAAGCTGGGCGATGCCCGGTGGCGCCGGGCTTGCCAGGCAGCGGAAAAGGCCGTGCAGGATTACGCCGCGCAGCTGCTGGAAGTTCAGGCAGAGCGAGAAAGCAATTCGGGCTATGCCCACCCGGCAGATTCCGGGTGGATGTGGCAGTTTGAATCCAGCTTTCCTTACCGCGAAACACCAGACCAGCTGCGGGCCATCTCCCAAACCAAGGCAGATATGGAAAGCGGCCGCCCCATGGACCGCCTCATCTGCGGAGATGTGGGCTTCGGCAAGACCGAAGTAGCCATCCGCGCGGCGTTCAAATGCGTGACCGGCGGGCGCCAGGCGGCCATCCTTGCCCCCACCACCGTGCTTGCCGCGCAGCACTACCGCACCTTCCGCACGCGCATGAGCGAATACCCGGTGCGTATTGAGCTGCTCAGCCGCTTCACCCCGGCAAAAAAGATAAAGGAAATCGTGGCCGGCATTGCAGATGGCTCGGTAGATATCGTCATCGGCACCCACCGCGTCATCTCAAAAGACATCACCTTCAAGAATCTGGGACTGGCGGTCATCGATGAGGAGCAGCGCTTCGGCGTGCGCCACAAGGAGCAGTTCAAGCGCATGTTCCGCATGGTGGATATGCTCACCCTCTCTGCCACGCCCATTCCGCGCACCCTCTACGTGGCGCTCATGGGAGCACGCGATATGAGCACCATCGAAACCCCGCCGCTCAACCGTCTGCCGGTGCAAACCGCCGTCTGCCCGTACAACGAAAAGCTCATTGCCGATGCCATCGAGCGAGAACTCGCCCGCAATGGCCAGGTTTTCTTTCTGCACAACCGCGTGCAGAGCATCATGAAAATGCGCGATGAGCTGCAGCGCCTGGTGCCCAAAGCCCGCATTGTGGTGGGGCACGGGCAAATGGACAAGGGAGATCTGGAGCTCATCATGCGCGATTTCGTGGATGGCAAGGCAGATGTGCTGCTCGCCACCAGCATCATTGAAAGCGGTATTGATATCCCGAACGCCAACACCATCATCATCGACCGTGCAGACCGCTTCGGCCTGGCCGACTTGTATCAGCTGCGAGGCCGCGTGGGGCGCGGCGGCCACCGGGCCTATGCCTACCTCCTCCTGCCCCGTCAGGCCCTTTGCACAGGCGATGCGCGCAAACGAGTCTCCGCCATCAAGCAGTACACCGAGCTGGGCAGCGGCTTCAAAATCGCCATGCGCGACCTCGAAATCCGCGGCGCTGGCAACCTGCTGGGCACCCAGCAGAGCGGCCACATTGCCGCGATCGGTTTCGAGCTGTACTGCCAACTGCTCCGGCAATCCATCGAGCGCATGCAGGGCAAAGTGCCCACCATCCGCGCAGAGGCTAACTTCAAGGCCGATTTCATCTGCCTGAGCGAAGCCAGCATGGCCACCCGCGCCGATGCCGATAAACTGCTCGGTGCCTACCTGCCCGCCGCCTACATGGAATCCACCAAGGCGCGCATGGAGGCCTACACCCAGCTGGCACGCGCCTGCACCACCGATGATGTGGACGACCTCGACCGCCAGTGGCGCGACCGCTTCGGCCCCCTCCCCCGCGAGGTGAGCCACCTGCTCACCGTACACAAAATCCGTATCCTCGCCACCCGCCGCAATATCTCACAGGTGGAAATCAGCGGGCAGAAACTCATGCTCACCCGCAACAACGACTATATCCTCGACAACAAGCGCTTCCCCCGCCTGCAGAAAATCAAAGCCGCTGATAAGCTGCTCGAGGCCCTCCGCCTACTGCAATGCCTCTGAGGCGCTGTATCTATTCCCGGCTCTTCCCGCCACCGCAGGCCAGCAAGAACAGAGTCTCTCGCTTTTCTCTTGAAGAGCCGGGACTGTCTCGCTTTGAGCTTGCAGCCGGAAAGATGACATGCTAACCTGAAAGGCAATGAGCAGAAAGAGCATACTCGTGGCGGAGGATGATGCAGCCATCCGGCGCGTGCTGGCAGATTCACTGGCAGGTGCGGACTACGAAGTGCGCACCGCGCCGAATGGCCGCGTGGCGCTGGAACTGCTGCTTTCTACCCCGGTTGACCTGGCATTGCTGGATGTCAACATGCCGGAAATCGATGGATTCAAACTCCTGCGCATGATGCAGAAAGAATGCCCGGGGATTCCCAGCATCATCCTCACCGCATGCGGAGACGAGCAGGACCGCGTGAAGGGATTGCAGCTCGGCGCAGATGACTATGTGGTCAAGCCTTTCAGCATTGCAGAACTGCTGGCTCGTGTGGCAGCAGTGCTGCGCCGCTCGCCGGGCCGCCAGCTGGCGGTGGCCCAGGTGCTTCCCTTCCCCGGCGGGCAACTGGATGGCGAAACACGCCGGGCCATCTTCGATAATGGCACTCCGATTCCGCTTACTGAGAAAGAGTTTGAACTTTTCCGCTATTTCCTGACCCACCCGGGGCGCATCATTCCGCAGGAGGAACTGTTGCTGCGCGTGTGGGGAAGCCGCAATAAATCAGCCCAGACCCGCACCGTCGCGGTCACCCTCACCCGCCTGCGCGAGAAACTGGGAGCCACTCCCTCTGCCTGTATCGAGACCATCCGTGGACGCGGATACCGCTGGAACGAAATATGAACAAGAAACTGACTCTGATTATTGTCCTTTTCACGCTGCTCACCCTCAGCGCAGTTGCCTGGCTGGCATACGAAGCCGCCACGCTGGATATCCGGCTACTGCAGATTGATAAGGAAGCGCAGCAGAAGCGCCTGGTGGAGCTGTCGCTGCCACGCATCCAGGCCGAAATCAAGAAGATCCTGCGCCAGGAAATTGACAAATTGGGTTACGCACCGCCCATCGGCATGCTGAACTATGAACCGCCCATGGAAAACAAGCCGGATTACGTGCGCGGCTATTTCCTGCTAACCCCCGCCGGCCTGCAAGTACCTGAGGGACAGGAGCTTACCGCTGCAGATATTGAAGGGAATGCCGCCATCATTGATACCATCCGCCGCAAGGCGTTCAACCCCGCAGCCCCGGTATACGACCACACAAAACCCACCCACCAGAACATCAATTCAAAAACCCAACTGCCGGTATTCGGGGTATACGAGGCTGAGAACCAGGATTTCAGCCAACCCATGGAAATGAAAGGCGACCCCGGTCCCTTCTATTCCTGGTATTATATAGATGACATGGTGTACATGCGCAACATACGCACCACCCACGGCTCTGCCGCCGAGGGTATTTTCCTGGATGCCTCGAAGCTGGCTGAGCGCTTGCTCCCCCTGGTGGAACCCGCGCTCCAGGGAGCTACCATCTCCCTCTGCAGAAAGAAGGAACCGGCCAATCTTTCACCTCTGCCCATGGTGCTGCGCCCGGGGCACGATGTCGAGGTGCCGGACACCGCCGCCCGCCGCGAAGCCATGCGCGGCACCCTGGCCTCGGCCTGTCTGGTAACCGTGCTGGCAATCGGCATTCTGTTCGGGCTTCTCTTCTTCTATGCCCGGCTCGAACGCCGCCGGGCCGATTTTGTATCGGCCGTAACCCACGAACTGCGCACCCCGCTCACCAGCTTCTCGCTGATGACCGAGATGCTCAACAACAAGCTTGTTCCGGCAGAAAAGCTTGATGAATATCATGAAACCCTGCACCAGGAAAGCCAGCGTCTGAACCACCTGGTGGAGAACGTGCTTGCCTTTGCAAGACTGACCCGCGGACAGCAACGCGGCCGTGCCGATAAAGGCCCCTGCCCCCAGCTCATCAACCGCGCGCTGGAAAAAGTCCTGTTCCGCCTCAAAGAAGATGGTTTCCGGGTAAACGTAAAACACGATAACCGCACCGACCTCCTCACCCTCCACACAGACATCATCTCTCTGGAGCAGATTTTCACCAACCTGGCCGATAACGCCATCAAATACGCTGCCACCGCCGAGCACCCCACCATCAGCATCACCACCATGCGCGGCCACGATACCCTGAGCATCCGCTTTGCCGACAATGGCCCCGGGATTCCCGCCAAACTGCAACGCAGTATCTTCCGCCCTTTCTCCCGCTCTGCCAGAGACGTAGAAGGCCGCAAACCCGGCGTGGGACTTGGTCTGGCACTTTCGCGAGATGTTGCCCGTAGCCTCGGCGGCAATCTTGCGCTTGAAAAAAGTGATGACAAAGGCACGGCTTTTACCCTCACCTTGCCGCTGAGTTGAAAAAAAATCCCTCCGCAAAAATCAAAAAGCGCTCCGGGGGCGGATGCTCCGAGCGCTTTTTCACACTACTACAGACGGGACTCGAACCCGTACGCCTGTTGATGGGCGGGAGATTTTAAGTCTCCTGCGTCTACCATTCCGCCACTGTAGCGTTGCGTGCGTAATTCAAGCACATTCTACCGTGTATTGCAAGGAAAAATCATGTGCGCAGCCACACGTTGAGGAGACTTAGCGGCAGACACGCTATCAGTTAGCATCAAAACTCATGATAACCGGGCCAGCGGGAGTATCCGGTCCGGTCCAGCTGAGGCACTCCGGTGCATCAGCAGTCATGCAGCGCTGCAACGCCTGCTGAAAGGCAGCAGGGCCGCCGTAGGTGGTCAGGTAGCCTTCAAAACTCTTCTCTCCCCGGCGGGTGGCAGCCATGGCGGCTTTCCAGTATGCGGAAACGCTGGTGAAATAAATGCCGCGCTGTCGGTAATAATATGCCGTGCGGGTTCCGCTGGCAGGGTATGCAGCGCGATTCCAGCGGTGTGTGCGAGCCATTTCGGCGTCAGACACGCCGCAGTAGGTATGCGCCACCACCTGTCGGCTTCCATCGGCTATAACCGGGTCATCCCAGGTGGCATCCACATGGTACCATTCGCTGCCGATTCTGACCATGTTCCAGGCATGAGGACCATCGGCGCTGCCGGTCACCACCCGGGAAGGGATTCCCGCCAGTTCCAGCATCACGCACATAGTTGAGCTGTATGCCTCACAACTGCCGCAGCCTTTATCGAGGATATCGCTGATATTACCCCCGGCGCTGGCATCATAACGAGCAATCAGCACCAGGTAATCATGCAGAGCAACCAGCTTTTCAAAGTCGGTCATACCGGGGCGTATGATGCGGTTCACGCGTGTTTCAAGCTGCTGCAGCACACGGGCTTCCGCTTCTGTGAGGCCGGCACGGATATCGGCATAGTGCAAAGCAGCGCGCAGACGCACATAATCGCGGTATTCCAGCGTAAGCGAAACCTGGCCGGTTTCCAGGACCTTGGCCGTGCAGCGGCGGGCGTATTCCCCCCAGGCGGATTCACCGATAAGCGCCTTCCACTCCTGTCGCAGATTGGCGGACAGGCGGAAATTAACCGGGTTCTGAGCCGTTGAGGTCCAATCTGCCATAGCAGCAGCCAGTTGCTGGCGCGAGCTCACAAGCGGCTCTGCGCTTTTCTGAACAATGGCCACAGGCTGCAACACCACCGGCTCCGCCGGGGCGCACTGCACCAGCAGCACCCCCGGCAACGGCAGCATCAGCAAGCGGGCCAGCATGAGTCAGGAGCTACAGGCTTACACCTCTTCGTCATCCCCCAACAGCTCAGCCATGAGACCATTCGGCGACGCATGCATGGATTCGCGGGTAGCCATATTCTTGAGCTCCAGCTCAGGGTATTCAGAACCAATGATAACCGCATAGCGGGCCCCAATTTTTTCAGCGCGCTTCAACTGGTTACCCATCTTGGCAGGAGAGAGCGGCAAATCTACACGGAGACCGGCATCACGCAGCGTTGAGGCCAGAGCCAGCATCTGCGGACGCTTAGCGGGGTCGGCCAGCACCATGCAGACATCGATATTGGAAGCCCTCAGCGCAGCATCGCGCAAGGCGCGGGCTGCCGGGCAAGCCTCAATGAGGTGAGCTATCACGGCATCACCCATGGCAAAACCGGTGGCGGGCATATCCACTGCACCATTGGAAAGAGTGGAAACCAGACCATTGTAACGGCCGCCACCAGCCACAGCTCGCAGGGTGTGGCCCTTGTCAAAGATTTCAAACACCAGCCCGGTGTAGTAAGCCAGACCACGCACCACAGAGAGGTCAAGCTTCACATACTGCTCCAGCCCGCGGGCCTCCAGCTCTGCCAGCACCGCATCATAGCGCGGGGAGCAACCGGCGGGGGGATTGGTGATAAAGTTCACCAGGTCCTCACGCTTCATACCGAAGGCATCCAGTTTTTCCTGGCAGTATTCCGGGCGGTCGCGCTCAAACTTATCAATAATGGCCAGGAAATCCGGTACCCGGTCCTCAGCAACTCCATTATCGGCAGCGTATTTCAGCCACACCTCGCGGTCAGAGATACGCACCACAAAATCATCTGCGGAGAAGCCGAACTCACGCATGCAGTCAATGGCCAGCGCAATCAGCTCTGCATCAGACCCCTCACCGGCCTCGCCCAGAATATCGGCGTTGAACTGCACGAACTCACGCAGGCGCCCTTTCTGCGGCTTCTCATAGCGGAAACAGGAGCCGATTTCAAACCACTTGAGCGGCTTGGTATATTCCCGCTGGTAGGCGGCAGCAATACGCCCCAGAGAAGCCGTAAGTTCCGGGCGCACGGTGATATCACGCTCACCCTGGTCCTTGAAACGGAAGAGCTGGGTGGGTAATTCACCGCCGGATTTCTTGAGGTAGAGCTCGGTGGATTCAATGGTGGGAGCCTCCCATTCCACAAAGCCGTAACGATGCGCCACACGCCGCCACGTGTTGAAAAGGTAATTACGGAAGGCGCATTCCTGCGGGGCAAAATCGCGGAATCCGGGCAGCGGTTGGAATCGTGCGTCAGGCATAGTGAATAATAGGTTGGTAAAAATCTGTTACGCGGCACATTATACCTGATTCTGCGCACATGGCAAGAGCGGAGAAAGGCAGCAGAGGATTTTCGCACACGAGCGAGCGCTGTCCCCCGGCACAGGCGTGACATGCTTTTTGTTTGCCAAAGGAGTTCTGCGGGAGTAGAATAGCCGCGTGAAGTGGACATCTGCCAGAATATACGTTATCAAAGCCGCCATTATTGGTACGGCGCTTGGCTACATGGTGCTTGACCTCTGGGTGCTGAACGGCCCGCTCTACGGCTTCCTGCACAAGGATAAGCAGGCAGCAGCGGCGGCGGCCGTGGTGTATGGTGAACGCATCTCCCACGGCCAGCTGGCACGCCACAAGGCAGAACAGGAAGCCGTTTCCGGCAAGTCTAAAGCCTCCATTTCCATGATGATGGACCTGGTGCGGGCCTCCCTGCTGCGCATGCGAACCCGGTATAACGACAACCAGCTGCCGCACGACCGCGCTGCTGCAGAGCGCGCGGTTGCAGAACTGGCCACCCGCGCAGGGAATGATGCTGTTTTTGAGCAACAGCTCGCCTCCCAGGGCTACACCCGCCGCCAGTTCACCGACAAACTGGAAGCCCGCCAGATGGAGTTTGCCCTGCTGAACCGCAACCTGGCCCCTCATACCGAGGTGGACAATGCCGCCATCATGGCCCACTATAAGCAGATAAAAGACGAACTTACCATTCCCGCCAGCCGGCCGGTGAAGCACATCTTCATTTCTACCCTGAACCGCAGCAGCGATGACGCCCGACGAACCGCCGAACTGGTGCTGGAGCGCCTGAACTCCGGCGAAGGATTTGCCGAACTGGCCGCCGATTCGAGTGATGATGCCGCCACGGCCAGCCGCGGGGGCAACCTTGGCATGGTATACGATGATGCCCTGCTGCCGCTGCCGGAATTGAACCTCTTCGGAGAGAACGCCCTGCCCGCCGGCACCCCGAGCCTCGCGCAGAGCAAGTGGGGGTGGCATGTCATCCTGCCCGGCCCCATCACCCCGGCCTACACACCCTCACTGGATGAATGCCGCGAAACACTCCGCACGGCCATCATCAGCGCCCAGCGGGAAATCGGAGTTAATACATTCTTTGATACGCTCATCAAAGAAGGATTCCAACAGAAACGCATCCAGATTCATGTCAAGTGACCGCATCACAGTCTCCCGCGCAGCCAGCGGGTTGCACGGCATCATTACCATTCCCGGAGATAAGAGCATTTCCCACCGCGTGGCCATTCTGGGTGCGCTGGGCACAGGCAGCATGCAGGTGCGCAACTACCTGTGCAGCGAGGACTGCGTGAATACCCTGCGCGCCATGCAGCAACTGGGAGCCAGGGTGGAGCCTGGCACTTGCCCGCAGAATTTCACCCTCACCGGTACCGGCATGCAGCCCACCGCCCCGGCGCTCGATATCGACTGCGGCAACAGCGGCACCGGCATGCGCCTCATGGCGGGTGTTCTGGCCTCCCTGCCCTTCCGCAGCCGTATGTTCGGCGATGCCTCGCTGAGCAGCCGCCCCATGAAGCGTATCATCGACCCGCTGGGAGCCATGGGAGCCCGCATCACGGCCTGTGGAGAAAAGCCCGGCTGTGCCCCGCTGGAAATCGAGGGCGGCATCCTGCACCCCATCCACTATGACCTGCCCATGGCCAGCGCCCAGGTGAAGAGCGCCGTGCTGCTGGCCGGCATGCTGGCAGAGGGGCACACATCCGTACACCAGCCGGCCATCACCCGCGACCACACCGAGCGCCTTTTTGAGCACTTCGGCATTCCCTGCACCGTGTCGGAAGACGGGCTGGATATCGCCGTAGACGGCCCGGTTGTGCCCGTGAACAAGGACATCACCGTGCCAGGCGATATCTCCAGCGCTGCGTTCTGGCTGGTAGCCGCCAGCATTGTGCCGGGCAGCGAAATAACCCTGCTCAACGTGGGGCTCAACCCCACGCGCGATGCCATCATCACCGTGCTGCGCCGCATGGGCGCGGATATCTGCATCGCCCACCGCACCGAGGGCGGCGAACCCTACGGTGATATCACCGTGCGCGCGCCGCAGCAACTCGTTGCCACCGAGGTGCTCAAACCCGAAATCCCGAACCTCATCGATGAAATCCCAGTGCTGGCCGTGGCGGCAGCTTTTGCGCAGGGCACCACACGCATCCGCAACGCAGCCGAACTGCGCGTCAAGGAAAGCGACCGCATCGCTACCGTGGTAGGCAATCTGCGCACCATGGGGGCCAATGTGGAAGAATTCCCGGATGGCATGGAAATCACGGGCGGAGCTCCGCTGCATGGCGCTACCATGGATTGCTATGGAGACCACCGCATCGCCATGAGTTTCCTCATGGCCGGTCTGAACGCCGAGGGCGAAACAACCCTGCTCAACTGCCACAGTATCAACACCTCCTACCCCGGCTTCGAGGAACATCTCCACACCCTTACCCAGGCTTGAATCCATGGCACGAATCACCCAGGAATGCGTGGCACGCATCAAAGACTCCGCAGATATTGTGGAGCTCCTGGGCAAGTATCTACAACTGCGCCGCGCGGGGAATTCCTGGAAAGCCTGCTGCCCGTTCCACAGCGAGAAAACACCCTCGTTCCATGTGAACCCGGCCCGCCAGTCCTTCCATTGCTTCGGCTGTGGTGTGGGCGGCGATGCGCTGAAGTTCATCATGATGTTCGAGAACCTCGATTACCCCACCGCCCTGCGCCGCCTGGCAGACATGAACGGCATCCCGGTCATCGAGGAGGAGGAAAACCCGGAAATGGCCCGCCAGCGGCGCATGCGCGCCCGCGTGGTGGAGGCCAATTCCCTGGCCACCGACTACTACCACCGAAAACTCTGCCGCGATGCCGCAGCTGCACACGTGCGCGAGTACCTCAAAAAACGTGGTTTCGGCATCGAAATTGCACGCGCATGGCAACTCGGCTGGGCACCACCGGATTTCCGTGAATTTGCCCAGCTGGCACAGTCCCGCAGCATGGACGACCGCCTGCTGGCCGAGGCCTACCTGCTGGGGCGCGGGCAACGCGGGCTCTACCCCGTGTTCCGGGATCGCCTCATGTTCCCCATCCACAACGTGCGTGGCGAAGTTGTCGGCTTTTCAGGCCGCATCATCCAGGAGGGTCAGGACCCGCGCAAATATGTGAACACGGCCGATACCGCCGCGTTTCACAAGGGCGAGCTGCTGTTCGGGCTCTACAAAGCCACCGGCCCCATCGGGAAAGCGGGCATGTGCGTGGTGGTCTGCGAAGGTCAGCTGGATGTCATCGCCTGCCACGAAAAAGCCGATATCCGCAACGCAGTGGCGGGCCTCGGCACGGCGTTCACCGATGAACACGCAAAAATCCTCCGCAAATACGCCAAAAAAGCTATTCTCTGCTACGATGGTGACAACGCCGGCATCAAGGCCAGCGAGAAAACCTTCCGCAAGCTCGCCGCCGCCGGGCTGGAGGTGTACCACGCCAGCCTGCCCCCCGGTGAAGACCCCGATTCCCTCATCGGCAGCCACGGCCCGGAGGCTCTGCGCGAGGCTATCGACACCGCGCGCCCGTATCTCGAGGTGCGCGTGGGCCAGGAACTTGCCATGATTCAGGGCGATGCCAATGCCCGCGCCGCCCTCATCCCCCGCATGGCCGATTTGGCCGCCGAAATCACCGACCGCAACCGTCGCGATGTGGCGGTTGCAGATTTAGCCACTCGTTTAAACACCGGACTGGAATCCCTGCGCGAAACAGTGGAAGGCATCATCCGCACCCGCAAGGATGCCCCGCAGAGCGCCCCGGCCGAGTCCATGTGGGAACCCGGCGAGGAGGAGGAAATGAGCGCCGCCGACATGGTGCAGGAAGCACACGTGCGCGTGGTTCCCATCACCCTGCACCGCGCCATTCACGACCTCATCTTCCTGTCCGCCGTCAACGCCGAGGCTCAGACCATGCTGCTGGAACGCATCGAGGAACTCCAGGAACCCATCCGCTGGCTTTCCGGTGGCGTGGTGCTGCAGCGCTTCATGGAATCCCTGCCCGCCCCCGGCAATGAAGAAGCATGGCAGAGCTTCATCTCAAAACTCCCGCCGGAGCAGGCCGCAGCCCTCCGCGGCATGGAGCACACCCCTCTTGATATCCCCGATGTCGCGCACACCGTGGAATCCACCTGTGCCAATGCCGCCATGGCCGCCATCAAGGCCAATGTGGACCAGCTGCGTTCCCGTGTCAATACACCCGGCATTTCGCTGGAAGAAGCCGCGTCCCTCATGCAGGAAATGAATGAGCTCCAGAAGCTCATCAACAGCAGCTCTTGATTTACCGCCGCCAGCCGTGGTGGTGATGGTGGCTCATGTGGTGGTGATGCCCGCCGCTGCGGTAAAAGCCGTGACCGTGGTAGCCATGGTGGTGATGAAGGCAATGGCAGCTGCTCAGACAAAGAACCGCTACGGCCATAAGGAAGCTCACGTTAAGGAATTTCTTGTTCATCGTTCTGATTTGGGGGTATTGGTTCATGTGATAGACTATGCACGACGGGAGGCAGGGCGCTTTTCGTCTTTCTTGTTCTGCACCATCGGCTTCCTGTTATTCACCGGTTTGTTATGAGCCATCGGCTTCCTATTGTTCACCGGTTTGTTATGAGCCATCGGCTTCTTATTGTTCACCGGTTTGTTATGAACTACATGCTTCTTGTTATTAGCGGGCCTGTGAACCACCACTGGTTTCTGGACAACCACCGGCTGGTGTACTACCACAGGCCTATGAACTACTGGCTGGCGGCATACAACTGGACGTGAAGCGAAATGGCTGTTCACATGGTGCACAAAACTCACATGGTCACAACTGCTGAAGCATACACTCACGACCGCGGACAGTAACATCATCTGGAAAAACTTCTTGTTCATGGTAAAAGACGACAGGGGGTTGTGCCTGTTCATTTACCAAGCGTATCTGCGTTTGCTTTTTATTTGAAGTTTTCAATATTTTTTTATTTTTTTACATCATCCTTTCATCACATAGAAATACGTTTCGCATTGTTATATTTACACTTACGCAAATAAATAAAAATAATTCCACTTTTTCCTACCATTTTACTTGACTTTTCAAGATAGCGCAGTAAAATGGCCACACGCATACAAGATATAGTGGAGCCATGAAGATACGGAAACGGAACGGAGCGGTGGAGGACTACCGCCGTGAAAAGATAGAGCGAGTCATCCGGCTGGCATTTGAGAGCGTGGGCATGGAAGATACCACAGCCGGGATAACACGCCTGGCAACAGACATTGAGGGCACGCTACAGAGCCGGGGCGAGGAGGTGATTGCGGTAGAAAGCATCCAGGACCAGGTAGAGGCAGCACTCATGGTGGCGGGCTATTACGAAGCTGCCAGGAATTTCATCCTGTACCGCAACGAGCGCAGCCGCGCCCGCGCCGCAAGGGAGCAGCTGCTGGAACATTTCTCCGACCGCGCCGCACTGGAATCCACCCTTAAGGAACTCCAGCAGGAATTCCCGGGGGAAGAATATGCCCTGCCCCAGCTCACCGCGCGTTTCCGCAGCTTCAGCAAAAGCGGCCAGAGCGATGAAGCCGGGCTGGGCTGCCTCATCAAGGCAGCGGCCGAGCTCACGACTCGCGATGCGCCGAACTGGGAAATGATAGCCGCGCGGTTCTGGCTGCTGCGTTTCCGGGTTCAGCTTTCCCGGCACGAAGCAGCCGCCGGCATCACCAGTCTGTATGACAAGCTCACCCACCTGACCAAGGAAGGAGTCTACGGCGCTTATATTCTGGCCCACTACAGCAAAGCTGAAATTGACGGCTGCGAACGCATGCTGTGCCCGGAGCGCGACAAACTGTTCAACTACTCCGGGCTGGAGTTGCTGCATGGGCGTTACCTCATTCGCACGCATGCCGGTGCCGTGCTGGAGAGCCCGCAGGAAATGTTCCTGGGCATTGCCTTGCACCTTGCCATGAAGGAGCAGAATGAGCGCATGCAATGGGTGCAGCAGTTCTACGACATGCTCAGCACCCTGAAAGTCACCATGGCCACCCCCACGCTGGCCAACGCCCGCAAACCCTTCCACCAGCTTTCCTCATGCTTCATCGACACCGTGCCGGACAGTCTGGAGGGGATTTACCGCAGCATCGACAACTTTGCGCAGGTCAGCAAATACGGCGGCGGCATGGGGCTCTACTTCGGCAAGGTACGCGCCAGCGGCAGTGCTATACGGGGATTTCCGGGTGCAGCCGGTGGGGTCATCCGCTGGATACGTCTGGCTAATGACACCGCCGTGGCTGTGGACCAGCTGGGGGTGCGACAGGGAGCGGTAGCAGTATACCTGGATGCGTGGCACCGAGATTTGCCGGAATTCCTCGCCTTGCGCACCAACAACGGCGATGACCGACTGAAAGCGCACGATGTATTCCCCGCCGTGTGCTACCCGGATTATTTCTGGCAGCAGGCGCGCGACAATATCGAGGGCGATTGGTATCTCATGTGCCCGCACGAAATCAAGTGCGTGAAAGGCTATGCGCTGGAGGACAGCTACGGCGATGAATGGGAAGAACGCTACCACAGCTGCGTGGCTGATTCGCGCATCCACAAACGCATCGTGCCCATCAAAGATATCGTGCGCCTCATCCTCAAAAGCGCCGTAGAAACCGGCACGCCCTTTGCCTTCAACCGCGACCTCGTGAACCGCGCCAACCCGAACAAACACCGCGGCATCATCTACTGCAGCAACCTTTGCACCGAAATCGCACAGAATATGAGCGCCATCGAATCCATCTCCCAGGAGGTCAGAACCATGGACGGCGAAACCATAGTAGTGACCACCACGAAACCCGGCGATTTCGTGGTGTGCAACCTGGCGAGTCTCTCGCTGGGACGCATCGATGTGCGCAACCCGCAGGAAGTGGCGGAAATCACCCGCAGCGCCGTACGCGCGCTGGACAACGTGATTGACCTGAACTTCTACCCCCTGCCCTATGCAGAGATTACCAACCGCGCCATGCGCCCCATCGGCCTGGGGGTAAGCGGCTACCACCACATGCTCGCCAAACAGGGGCTGCACTGGGAAACCCAGGAACACCTCGACTTTGCAGACCAGCTCTTCGAGCAGATTAACCACGCTGCCATTGCCTCCAGTTGCGACACCGCCCGAGAAAAGGGCTCCTACGCCGCTTTTGAGGGCAGCGAATGGCAGACCGGTGCGTATTTCGACCGCCGCGGCTACACCGCCCCGCATTGGCAGGAACTGCGCCAGCGCGTGGCCCGCCACGGCCTACGCAATGCCTGGCTGCTCGCCGTGGCGCCCACCAGCAGCACCAGCATCATCGCTGGCACTACCGCCGGAATCGACCCGGTCATGAAACTCTTTTTCCTGGAGGAAAAGAAGAGCGGCCTCATGCCCCGCGTAGCGCCCGAACTCACCCTGCAGACCCTCTGGCTGTACAAGAACGCCCACTACATCGACCAGTCCTGGTCGGTGCGTGCCGCCGGGGTGCGCCAGCGCCACATCGACCAGGCGCAGAGCATGAACCTCTACATTACCCATGAATACACCCTCCGCCAGATACTCAATCTCTACATCCTCGCATGGGAATGCGGGGTGAAGACCATCTATTACATCCGCTCCCGCAGCTTAGAAGTAGAAGAATGTGAATTATGTGCCAGTTAACCCGCAGACCGCTCTTTAACCCGCAGGGCGACACCGAAACCGCCGCCCGCCGCATCATCAACGGCAATACCACCAACCTCAACGACTTCAACAACATGAAGTACGCCTGGGTGAGCGGGTGGTACCGCCAGGCCATGAATAATTTCTGGATTCCCGAGGAAATCAACCTTGCGGCCGATGTGAAGGACTACCCGCGTCTCAGCCCTGCCGAGCGCCGCGCGTTCGATAAAATCCTCTCTTTCCTCGTGTTCCTGGACAGCATCCAGACCGCAAACCTCCCCTCCGTGGGTGAATACATCACCGCCAACGAGGTGAACCTCTGCCTCTGCATCCAGGCCTTCCAGGAAGCAGTGCACAGCCAGAGCTACAGTTACATGCTCGACACCATCTGCGAGCCCCAGCAGCGGCAGGAGGTACTCTACCAGTGGCGCAACGATGAGCATTTGCTGCGCCGCAACACCTTCATCGGCAACCTGTACAACGAATTCCAGCAGCACCGCACGCCGGAAAACTTTGCCCGCACCCTCGTGGCCAATTTCATTCTGGAAGGCGTGTATTTCTACAGCGGCTTCATGTTCTTCTACAACCTGGGCCGCAACCACAAAATGCCCGGCAGCGCCCAGGAAATCCGCTACATCAACCGCGATGAAAGCACCCACCTCTGGCTCTTCCGCAACATCATCCGCGAGCTCCAGCGCGAAGAACCCCAGCTCTTCACCCCGGAAAAGGTGGATGAATACCGCTCCATGATCCGCGAAGGTGCCGAGCAGGAAATCGCCTGGGGGTGCTATGTCATAGGCAACGACATCCCCGGCCTCACCACCGATATGGTGCGCGACTACATCCGCTACCTGGCCAACCGCCGCTGCCTGGACCTGGGCTTCGCCCCCGTCTACGAGGGCTACGAAACCGAGCCCCCCGCCTGCACCTGGGTCAGCCAGTTCAGCAACGCCAACCTCATCAAGACCGACTTCTTCGAAGCCCGTTCCACCGCCTACGCCAAAAGCACCTCCCTGGTGGACGATTTGTAAAAGGGAACCCGGTTAATTGAATGTGGTAACATGTGGATTCTACGAGGTACAAGCCTCTCTACACATATTCCCTACTCCCACACCTGCGTGGTTCTGGAGGCCAGTTTCTGGTCAAGGCTCAGCAACTCATCAATGCGCGAGCCACAGAGGGTCATGATATCCACAATCTCCTCCACCTGCAGCTCTTCTTCCACCTGCTCTTTCACATAATCGAACAGCAGGCATTGCGTGGCATATTCCTTTTCCTCACGGCAGAGGGTCAGCATCTCGTGGATAGACGCCGTGATGCGCCGCTCATGCTCCAGCGCCATGCGAAACAAATCCAGCGGCGTTTCCCATTCGTACACCGGGGCATTCACCGCCGGAATGATAACGCGCGCCCGGCGGTTTTCCAGGTGGGTCACAAAACGCAGGGCATGCCCGCATTCCTCGCGGTATTGCTCGCGCATCCAATGCCCCATGCCCGGCAACCCGTACTGGCGCAGGTTGCCGGAAAAGGCGAGATACAGAAAGGCAGATTCAAACTCCAGGCGGATCTGGTTATTGACAGCAGCAACGATTTTCGGGTTCATGGCAGCATTATACACGACAAAAGCGGCAAAGCGTATGACTGTTAGCAAACAGGCATTAAGACAAGCAGATTGCTTGCACTTCATGACACCTGGTGGCAGAATAAAGAATCGTGAATTTCCGGCTGCAGAATCGATACGGGCGGGTGCTGCTCTGCGTGGCACTCTCGGCTCTGCTGCATGGGGTGCTGGGGATGCTGCTTCTGCTGCTGCCGCAGCAGGATGAAGAGAAACGCACCAAGGGTACTCACAAGTCCCTGGCGGTGAAGGTGGTGCGCACGGCTGCACGCAAAAAAGCTGATGTTGCAATAAAACAGCAGGCTGCCGCAGAACAGAAACCCAAAGTGCCGCGCGAACAGAAACCAACCGTCAAAACCAGCGCCGATACGCCGCAGGCTCTGCCGGATACACCGGATTACGAGGGAAAACACAGCACCCGCGCCGCCAGCGCCCCAAATGCCCGCCACCGCGCCAACTCCGAGCATGCCCCGGCCATGGAGGGCGTGGAAAAGGACGAACTGGTCACCTTTGAGCAGGAACGGCAGGAGGGAGACCTGCAGCACGAAGGCAAAAAACGCCCGGAGTCCCGGCAGATTCCTCCCACACCTCAACCCGAACCGGAACCGCCCCAGCCCCCTGCTGCTGCGCCGGCAGATGGTCAGCAGCACGGGCTCGACACCCCGGATTTCCCGAGGCAGGACGAGCAGAACAGCCGGATTGATGCAACGAACAGTCTCACACTCCACAATGATTTAAGCGGCGCTCTGAAGCTTCAGCAGGAACACCCCACCCTGCCACCCATGCGGCAGGAACAGAAAACTGCCCGCAAAGGCAGCCCGGGTGGCTCAGGAAAATCAACCTCCCCAGCTGCCCGGCAACGCAGTCCCCGCGTGTTCTACGACCCCAGCCTGGCCGAATGGTCCCAGCCGCAGAAGCCCGGGTTCCGCACACACGAACGCCGCAGCCGCAGTAGCGGACGCTTCGTCTTCGGGCGTGGTGCTGCGCTGAATGTGCTCTCTACCCCGCGCGGAGCCTATGAAACGCTCGTCTATCGCCGCGTGGCACATTTCTGGTACATCGCCTGCGATGAGCACCGCGGCGATATCATCCCCGGCAAAATCACCATCAGTCTCCGCATCGACAAACGCGGGCGTATCGACAGCATGGCGCTCATCAAGCGCAGCGGTGCCAGCATCAGTCAGCAATCCTTCACCTTCAAAGCCATCCGCAAAGCCACCCTGCCCCCCATGCCGCCGGAGGTGCAGGCAGATGTCATCGGCAATCTCATGGAACTCATCTTAGAATTCAACTTTGACTAATTCAACCGCATTAATACCATCATGAACGAAACCATACGCCAATTCTTCGCCGCCTGCCACCCTTTCGGTCTGCCCCTGCTGGCCTGCTCCATCATCATGCTGGCCGCCATTCTTTACCACCTGCTCTTCACCCGGCGGCACAAATGCCTTACGCAACTGGAGGAAGCAGCAGCCGGCAACACCTCCGCCGCGGCGGTTATGGAAGTATTCAGAAATGATGAGCTGGCGGGCGTACTGGCATTCATTCAGGACTCCCCGGCCTCCGCCGCCCTGGAGCAGCAGGTGGAAGCCCGTCTGCGCTGCATCATCGACCGCCAGCGCGCCGGCATGACCACCATCAGCATCATTACCACCATTGCCCCCATGCTCGGCATTCTGGGCACAGCCTGGGGCCTGGTGGATATCTTCGGCGTATTCGGCGCACCCGATGCGCAGGATGGCATTGCCCTGGGTATTTCCAAGGCGCTCTACACCACCATATTCGGTCTGGCCATTGCGGTGCCGGGCACCATTGCGCTCAGCTGCTTTGAACGTGCGCTGGAGCGCCGCGCCGCCCGCATCAACAAGTGCTTTACCGATATCCTTGCCAACCACCGAAATGCCTCACGCGTATGAAGCTCTACGAACGCAAATTCGGGCAGCAGGGTATCCCCATCGTACCGATGCTGGATATCCTCACCATTCTGCTCATCTTCTTCATTGTGCATACTGAGTTCAAACGCCAGGTGAGCGTGCTGAAGCTCGATGTGCCACAGACCCACCATCTGGCCGGCACCCAGGGCGATAAAAACAGCATTCTGCTGGAGGTCGGGGCCGACGGCAGCATCGCCTTCAACGGCAAGCTGATACCCGCAGAACAACTCGCCACCGCCGTGCGCGAACTGCTGCAGCAAAAACCTCAGGCTCATATCCAGGTATCGGCCGCCGGCGGCTCCTCCATGGGGCGCTTTGTCGAAGTGCTCGATACCCTCACCGCCGCTGGTCTGGATGTGGAGGAAGTACCGGTGCGCATTGACTACGAGCCTTAATTTTACCTTGTTTTGTGTTTTTAGGCTGGAAATTCAGCAAAAAGTGCGTATAATGCGCGCGCTATGTCAGAAAACACACCTGTCAATACCGCTCCGGGTTCCTCTGAGGAGGAACTGATTGCCGTGCGCCGCGAGAAGGTGAGCAAGATTCGCGACCTGGGGGTCAATCCCTATGGTGGGCGTTTCGATATCACCACCAATGCGGGCGAAATCAAGGCAAACTTCGAGGAAGGCAAACAGGTGAAATTCCTCGGCCGTATCACCGCCCTGCGCGATATGGGCAACACCCAGTTCTTCACCGTGGGCGATGTACGCGGAGCTATCCAGTGCATGCTCACCAAGAAATCCATGGAGCCGGAAGCATGGGCCCTCTGGAAGCTCCTGGAGCGCGGCGACTGGGTCGGCATTGAGGGCGAGACCTTTATCACCCGCACTGGCGAGCCTTCCGTGCGCGTGGCCAGCTTCAAGGTGCTTTCCAAGGCACTGCGTCCCATGCCCGACAAATTCCACGGTCTGGCCGATATGGACCTGCGCTACCGCCGCCGCCACCTGGACCTGATGAGCAACGCCGAAAGCGCCGACCGCTTTGTGAAGCGCTCCCTCATCGTGCAGGAAATCCGCCAGTACCTCATCAAGCGCGGCTTCCTGGAGGTCGAGACCCCCATGCTCCAGGACATTGCCGGTGGAGCCTCAGCCAAGCCGTTTGAATCCTACTACAATGCGCTCAAGAAGGCCGTGACGCTGCGCATTGCGCCGGAGCTGTTCCTGAAGCGCCTGCTGGTAGGTGGTTTCCCCAAGGTGTTTGAGCTGAACCGCAACTTCCGCAATGAAGGTGTGGACCGCCGCCACAATCCGGAATTTACCGTACTGGAGGTGTACGAAGCCGGTGGTGACTACGAGACCATGGCCGAAATGATGGAGGACATGATCTGCACCGTGGCCGAGAAGGTGTTCGGCACGCTCAAGTTCGACCAGTACGATGACAACGGCAACCTGCGCTGGACGGTGGATCTGACCCGCCCCTGGCGCCGGGCCGATTATAACGACCTCGTGAAGGAAGTGGCCGGGGCCGACTGGTTCGACCTCACCCCCGAGCAGCGCCGCTCCCGCGCCGAAAACGAACTGCATGTGCAGATTGGCGACGAGCTGAACGACACCGACGTCACCCAGCAGGTGTACGAAAAACTCATCGAAGAGAAGCAGGCAAACCCGCTCTTCGTGTGCCACGTAGCCCGCGACCTGGTGCCCCTGGCCAAGGCCAACCCCGAAGATCCCAGCGTGGTAGACGTGTTCGAGCTGGTCATGAATGGTCAGGAACTCTGCCCCGGCTACTCTGAGCAGAACGACCCCGTAGAGCAGCTGGAGCGTCTGCAGCACCAGGCTGGTGAAGACACGCAGAAGATTGACTACGATTTCGTGGAGACCCTGGAAAGCGGCATGCCCAGCGCCGGCGGTATCGGCATTGGTATCGACCGCCTCTGCATGCTCCTCACCGGTGCCTGCTCCATCCGCGACATCATCCTCTTCCCGCAGCTTAAGAACCGCGGCTAACCCACGGTAACAAGCTTCGTTCTAACTTTCATGCCGCCCCGCAAACCGGGGCGGCATTTTTTTCGTCTGCACCCGCAGACGCAGGGAATTCAATACATTCTACTTTGCTCCATCTTTTTCCCAGGAGAAAGGCTCGAAAGAAGCCTTGGCATCCGGGTCAGCCCAGGAGGGTTTGCGCATGTTGTATATGAGCAGGGGAATGCCGGCAAAGACAATGACGCCGGCAATGAGAATGCCCACATACACCGCCGGGCTTCCCACGGGAATCTGCCCCGGCGGAATGAAGCTGAACACAAAAGCAGTAAGGCTGCCCAACAGGCCCAGCCCGCCAATCACCCACATACCGAAATACTTACCACCGGGAATGCGGAAAGTGCGTACGGTGTCCGGCTCTCGATACCGCAGGTAAATAGCTGCCGCAAACATGAGCATGTACATGATGAGGTAGAGCAGGATGGTGAGCTGCGAAATCACCTGATACGCAGTCTGCACGCTGGGCAGCACCACGAAAAGCACGGAAAGCAGCGTCACGATGCAGCCCTGCACCACGAGGATACCCACCTGCACCCCGGCCTTGTTGGTGCGCTGCATGAAACGCGGTAGATATCCGGCGCAACCTACCTGTAGCAAGCCCTTGGACGGACCGCCCACCCAGGCCACCACCTGCGCCAGCACGCCAAACGCCAGAAAGAAAGCCATAATCGGCGCCGCCCACGAGACCGAAAAATAGGCAAAAAGGCGGTCAAAGGCAATGAGGAGGCTCTGCGTGAGCGTAATCTGACTTTGGGGGATAATGAATCCAATCGCCAATGTGCCGAACACGAAAATGCACACTGTAATAACCGAAGCAATGGCTATGGCCAGGGGATAATCCCGACCGGGATTCTCGCAATCCTTCACGTGCACCGCGCTCATCTCCATACCGGCATAAAACAGAAAAATGCTGGCAGCCAGCACAATATTGCTGAATTTCGAGAAATCAGGGATAAAATCGCGAGCCTCCATGCTGATATCAACCGGATTCCCCTGCCCCCAGTACACCATGCCCATAAGCACCAGCAACGCCGCCGGAATAACAGTACCGAGCAAAGCCCCCCATTTCGTGATGCCACCGCTGGTTTTCATGCCACGCATGTTCAGCAGCGTGGCCGCCCAATACACCAGCAGCACAATCACCAGCACATAGATATTATTGGACGCGAGCGCGTGGTCCCAGCTCTGGTCCGGCCCCATAAATGCTAATGATACTGCTGCAAAGGTCAGCACCGTCGGGAACCAGATGGTGGTCTGAATCCACTGCAGCCAGATAGCCAGGAAGCCCAGCCGTGGGCCGAAGGCCTCGCCCACCCAGCGGAACACGCCGCCTTTCTGCGGCCAGCCGGTGGTCAGCTCTGCCGCCACCAGCGATACCGGTATCAGGAAGAACACCGCAGCAAAGATATAATAGAAGGCGGAGCTCAGCCCATAGGTTGTCTCCGCCGGCAAGCCGCGCAGGCTCACAATCGCGGAAACATTAATCATGGCCAGCGTAAAAACACCCAGTCTGGCAATGTGGCCACTCTTGCCCGGGCTCGTTGAGTTGGTTTTCATAGCTAGGGGTTATGACTCCAGACTATGAAAACGTGTTTTATATATGGTATTCCCCCCCCTCGTCCGCGCCCCAAGGCGCGGATATCGTTCCCTTTCTGCACGGTCTGCTATTTCGCAACCATTGGGAAGCCATTAAATCCCTACTTCACAGGAAAACGATATCCTCGCTGCTCCCAGACTCAGACCTCGTCAGAAGTAATCGGCTTCTTGTCGAGGGCATACCAGGCCCAGGCAATATAAGCCAGCACAAAGGGAATGAGGAAGGAGACCACGGTCATGGTCTTGAGCGTGAAGAGGCTGGAAGAGCTGTTAGCAATGGTGAGCGAACTCTGCAAATCGGCCACGGAGGGGTAATAGGCTGTGTTGTTCCACCCGGCGCAGAGCAGCAGGGCAAGCACCGCCAGTACGCTGCCGGTGCCGGCCAGCCAGAAGGCCTTGCGCCAACCGCGCAGCCCGGAAACCAGCCCGGCCAGCACGAGCCCCACTCCCGCCAGCAGCACTACGGTAACCCCCGGCATGGCAAGCAGATTGGTCAGGTACTTATGCTCCTGCAAATACACCATACCATTTTCCGGTATGTAGCCAAACCCGGTAGAAAAGAGCCAGAATCCCAGCCAGGTGAGGAAGAAGAGGAGGAAGAAAGCGCCCTCCCTCCATAAGCGGCGGCGGCAGATTGCACGCAGGTCGGCATCGGCCATGCAACCGATGAAATACAGGCAGGCCAGCATGCGGGTGAGCAGGAACACGCTGAGTCCCAGCAGGAGATTCTGCGGCACCAATGCGGCCTCCAGTCCGTGCAGCGGGTGCACCCAGCGGGAAATGACGGGCATGGCGGGGTTGGTGACTGCCAGCTTGTCGACCACGAATTCCGCCCCGGTAAAGAAGGTGCCCACGGCGGTGCCGATAAGCAGCGGCCCGAGCACACCATTCAGGAAAAGGAACGCGCGATACGTATTCATGCCAAGCACATTGCTGCGTTTGAGCTGGAACTCATACGAAACAGCCTGCAGCACAAAGCAGAGTAGAATAAGCGTCCACACCCAGTACGCTCCACCGAAGCTGGTGCTATAGAACAAAGGAAACGAGGCGAAGAACGCGCCGCCGAATGTGACCAGGGTGGTGAAAGTTAGTTCCCACTTGCGCCCGGTGGCCAGCAGAAGCATACGGCGGTGCTCCTCGGTCTTGCCGAGTGTCCAGATGAGCGATTGACCACCCTGCACAAACATGAGAAAGACAAGCAGAGCCCCCAGCAGGGATACCAGGAACCACCAGTAGTGTTGGAGTAAGGAAATATCGTTCATCGTCATGTAGCGGTGTTATCGGTTTCGGGTCCGGTGGCAAGGGCACGGGCCATGATGCTCACTTCTGCCACCAGCAGCAGGGTGAACAGCCCCAGGAAGATGAAGAAGGTGGTCTGTACTGCGCCTACTTCCAGACGCGAGATGGCAGCCACATTGGGCAGCAGTCCCTGGATAGCCCAGGGCTGGCGGCCTACCTCGGCCACTACCCAGCCGGCCTGACTGGCCAGCCAGGCCAGCGGTGTGCTGAGCACGATGACCAGCAAAGCCCACTTCCAGCGCATGATGTATTTACCCAGCAGGAGCAGCCCGGCAAAAAGGGCGATGAAATACCCACCCAGCATGACCATGATGCGGAAGCTGTAGAAAGTCAATGGTACATTGGGCACTAAATCTGCGGGGGATGAGAGATAGCCATAGCCGAAGCAATCAAAATTGGCGCGCAGGGTTTCCAGCGCCGCTTGCTTTTCGGCGGCATCCCTGGTGCTGCGGTAGGTTGCCAGCGCGGCAATGGCGGTGCGCCCGCGCTGCATTTTCTCCTCAGCGGAAAGCGCCACCCCGCCCTCCGGCAGCGGGTAGCCGCCCTCCAGCAAGTTACGGATACCGGGCACGTAGCCATCCCACTCATGCGTGGCCAGAAACGACAACGCGCCGGGCATTTCTACATGGAAAAGGAAGCGGTTCTGCGTGGTCGGGGCTGCCCAGTCCACCCCGGGGGTGAGCACGCCGCCCAACACGAGCCCCTGGCTGGTACCACCCTCGTAAAGCCCTTCGGCAGCGGCCAGTTTCATGGGCTGATGCAGGGCGATGTCGCGCCCGCTCTGGTGGCCCGTGTGCGCTGTGAGCAGTGCTGCCACCAAACCAAACCAGCAAGCCACCCGGATGCTGCCCTTCGCAAAAGCGATGTGTTTTCCACGCAGCAGATACCAGCAACTCACCCCCACCACAAACATGGCGCCCAGCACCCAGGAGGAAGTGACCGTGTGGCAGAACTTCACCACGGCCACCGGGGAAAGCGCCACGGCGGCAAAGTCCACCATTTCGTTGCGCACGGTATCGGGGTTGAACTCCATGCCCACGGGGTACTGCATCCAGGCATTGGCCACAAGAATCCACCAGGCAGAAAGCGTGGCACCGATGATGGTGAGCCAGGTGGAGGCCAGATGCGCGCCCTTGCTCACCTTGTTCCAGCCGAAGTACATGATGGCAATGAAGGTGGATTCCATGAAGAAGGCCACAATTCCCTCGATGGCGAGCGGCGCGCCGAATATATCGCCCACAAACCAGCTGTAATTGCTCCAGTTGGTGCCGAACTCGAACTCCAGAATAATACCGGTGGCCACGCCCATGGCAAAGTTGATACCGAAAAGCTTCATCCAGAACTTTGCGGTCTGTTTCCAGAATTCGCGCCCGGTGCGCACGTAGAGCGTTTCCATAATGGCCATCACCACCCCCAGGCCGAGGGTAAGCGGCACAAATATCCAATGGTACATGGCCGTAAGCGCAAATTGCGCGCGCGACCAGTCAACGAGAGACGTATCGATGGGATCCATAGTGTTAATGTTCAGGTAGGGCGCGGCGCGTCAGCTCGGTCGAGACGGCTTCCCCCTTCTCTGCATCCCCGCCTTGCAGATAGGCAGGAAAGAAAAAGGCTTTCAGCACCGCAAACATGATAAAGAGCTTCAGCAGGATAATGCACCACAGCGTGCGCCCCAGCGTCATGCTGCGGAAGCCATCGATGTAGAACTTCATCACCCTGCGTATAAGCATACCTGCATTCTATGCTATTTCTCCCCCGCAAGGCAAGAAGATAGTTTGTTTCCCCTCGAAAACTACCGCATTCAAGGTTCCGGCAGGCGACGGATGTTGAAGATATACGGCAGCCAGGGGAGTCTGGGGTCAAACTCCGGGTTGGTGCGGTACAGAACCACAAAATGGCATTCATCACCTGTCAGGGGGAGCCGGAAGCTGCCCTTATTCTCCGTAGTGACCGGCAGCCAGAGCAGCCCCTGCTCCCGTGCGGTCTCAATGGGATTCTGAGACTGGATTATCTGCTCGTATTGCTCATCGCTCGACACCACGATGACACCTAGCGCTCTGGTATCTGCCGCCAGTTGAAGCGGCACCCCGGTGGCAGCGCGGTCGCTCGGCAGATTGAGAGTGAATGAATCACTTACAACATACGTACGATACTCGAAATGTTCATGCATCTGATAGCTCAGCTCAAAAGGCCCATGCCCCACAACCGGGCTGTAATTGAAAGTGGCCTCGATATCATTCACCCACAGCTCCAGACCGTCGCGGCCATCGACAAGGCTTGTTGTGCATTCATAATACAGCCTCTTGAGCGGAGATATGTGCCAGGTCGGGCGGATGGTGGCGGCATTGCAGCACCAGAGGCGAACACAATACTCCGTGGGCGGCGTTATACCACGGTAACCCCACAGAAAGACAAGCAGCGACCCCAGCAGCAGCACGCATTCCCGCCACCAGCGGCTCATCCATACCGCTACTGCCACCCACAGCCCCAGCAGCAGCAAAAACAGCAACATCAGAAGGACTGAGCCCAACCACCACCAGGCGTCAGGGCCGCCCAGATTGCACGCTATGAACAGCGCATGCAAAGCCACGCTAAGAAAAAAAGCCACCACCAGCCAGAGCCCCACCCGCCCCCAGCGCCATCGGCGGTAAGCATCTGGCTTCTGGTCGGATTCATTCATGCCCCCATTGATAACACATTGCCCCACATTGTCAAGCCATATGAGGCTTCTTCAAAAAAATTCCGCTGAGGTTCCTATTGCTTGCAAAATCTTCAGAACACAGCTGGGTTTGGGATTGCCAGGCGGGACTGTATCTGCCATAATGGGCGCATGAACAAGTTTCTTCTTGCCCTTTTCCTTTCTTTTGCTTCGCTCCTTGCATTCCCGGCTCCAGCCCAGGAGGAGACAGAGGAAGAGACTCTGGCTGCCATTCCTGCTATTCTCAAGGATGTCAAGCTGGTCAATAAAGCCAAGCCCAACCTCAAAGCCAG
Source organism: Akkermansia sp. (assembly GCA_045538275.1). GTDB lineage: Bacteria > Verrucomicrobiota > Verrucomicrobiia > Verrucomicrobiales > Akkermansiaceae > Akkermansia. The sequence continues at coordinate 111,388 of JAZSRB010000038.1, forward strand.
GATTTATTTTGTGTACCAGTCACGGTCCACGTGCAGCATCTGCGTGAGCGAAGCCCCGACCCTGGTCAAGGAATACAAGAAAATGAAGCGCAAGGGGTGTGAGATGGTCATGCTGAACATTGATTCCTCTCCCGAAAGAGCCGCGGCCTGGGCAAAACGAGCAAAGATGGATTTCCCGATTATTTCGCCAGAGGTCAGCATGAGCTGCCGTATGCCGTGGGAATATGCAGGTCGCCCGCTGCTGCCCTGCATGGTAGCCATGACCCCGGATGGCACCAAGCTTGCCGAGGCCAGCGGTTCAGAGGTAGGCGAACTTGTGAAGGACTGGAAGAAAATGCTCCGGGAACTGGATAAACAGGAAGCTCGCACCGCTGCTGCTGAGGCTCGTGAAAAAGCCAAGGAAGAAAGAAAGAAAGCCAGGGAAAAGAAACGCAAAGCCGAGGAGGAAGAAGAAGAATCCAGAAGAGAAGACGATAAGACCATCCCGACTTTCAAGCCCCTGAAGCGATAAGTGAAAAGCCCCGGTTCCAGTAACCGGGGTTTTCCGTCTGCAACAGGTTCACGCGTGCAACTTGTCCCACACCAGACAACCGTGCGGCGTGAGCCAGTATTTCTGCTCCGGATGCCGCGAACTGTCCGGGTATAGCAGTCAGGACGCGCGCCCCGATTGCAGGGAAAGGTCACGAAGCCAGGAACTCTGCTCCATGCCGGCAGCTTCGGCCGCTGTGAAAGGCATGCGGGGGCGCCAGTTGGTACCGCCCTCGGTGCCGGGAGTATTCAGACGCACCGGGATATCGAAAAGCTCAGTCCACATGAGCGCAGCATAGGCCGAATTGCACTGCAACAGCGCGCGGATGAGAGCATCCTTGATACCCTGATGCCAGGAAACCATACACTCGCGGTGAGGCAAGCCGGCAAAGTCGCCCAGCCAGCAGAGAACCCGCGCGCAGTCACGCCCCTTCTGCTGAGCCGCGCGGCGCTCCTCCGGCGGCATAGCCGGGTCGCTGATGGCACCATAGGCCTCCTGCACTGCGTCATTCCAGTCATCCCAATCGTTGCAGAGCGGCGGAAAATCATGCGTGGCATAGGTGGCAAAGGAACAGGGGTTATAAGTCTCACCACGGACAATCTGTTGCTGCGGAGTAATTTCCCAATGTGGAATCTTGAACCCGGCAATGCGCAGATAGGATAAATCCGGCCTCACATAGTCGGGCACGCAGCCGAGGTCCTCGCCAATCACGCGCAGCCCTGGTGCCGCCTTGAGCAACTGTCTCAGCAGGTAGTCTCCGCGCGAAAGATTATCGCGGCGCTCATTCTCGGTCCAGTCGCCGTGAGGGCGGAAACCAGGGCGCCGACCACCACACCGCGCAGCAGCTTCATCCGGCGAGAGCGGCAGGAATTCCGGGTTGCGGTCCGGCATCCACGGGAAGGCATAGATACGGTAAAAACCGAGCACATGGTCGATGCGGTACATGGAAAATATCTCAGCAAGCTTGCGAACCCGGCGGGTCCACCAGGCAAAGCCATCACGCTCCATCACATCCCAGCGGTAGAGGGGAATCCCCCAGTTCTGCCCCCATTTGGCCGTAAAAGGGTCTTCCGCGAAATTTCCTTCTGCAGGTGCGCCCCCGCTCCAGTCCATATCAAAGAGATAGCGTTCGAAAAACACATCCGAACTGGCGACAGAAACGCCGATGGGAATATCCCCCATGAGCAACACACCCTTTGCATCTGCCACAGCGCGAACCCGCTCCCACTCCCGCGCGCATAGCCACTGCAACCACTGCTGGTGGCGTTTCTGCTCGCGGGATTCCGGACAATCGTTCACAATGCGCCGGATTACATCCGTATTCTGCTCCGGCCAGAGCCACCAGGCTATCGTTCCGAACCCGATACTAGCCACGCGGAACGTACAGAAATCCTCCAGCCAAAGGCCCTGCCGATTCACCCATGCAGCAAATTCCTCGCGCAGTGCGGCGTAGGTCTCATCGGCCTCGAAATGCTTCCAGGCCTGCATAAACCAATACCGCTTATATGCACGCACACGAGCATAGTCTACCAGATCCCGTCCGCCGGGTTGCTGCAGAGGTGGCAAATCCTCACGATACGGCGGCAAATCCGCCGGCATGCCGGGAATGCGCTCCAGCGTCAGATAAAGCGGTTCCAAAGCCACGGAACTGATAGCTGAATAGGGCGAAGGGGCATCATCGTCCCCCAGCGCATTCACCGGCAGCAACTGCAGAAAACCTACACCATTCCCTGCAGCCCACCCTACCCACTCTTCCAGAGCCGCCAGGTCACCAATGCCGGCATCGCCCTCCCGCCGCAGTGAAAACAATGGCATCAATACTCCCGCTTTTCGTTCCAACACCATAGACCGCGTTATCATATCACACCCAGCCTTACACGCGCAATGAGAAAGCACCCATTCCACCTCATTTTTCCTCTAATTGTCAAAACTCCGAAAATTTCTCATACAAAAAAGCAATATTTTCTTGAAATTTACTTCACTTTGTGATAGTAGCTGAAAAATCATACAGGCCGTTTCTCCCGGCGCCCAGATTTCAAGATTTACGCAACAAGCATATGGCTACAACAAAGAAGACCACAACCAAGGAAACCAAGTCCACCGCAAAACCAGCAGAAAAAGCGGCATCTGCACCCGCCAAAAAAGCCCCGGTGCGTGAAACCCTGACCGCAGAGGAGAAAGCCCGAGTCAAGAAGCTCAAAGAAACCCTTGCCCTGCTGAAAGCTGACCCCGAATGGCCCAAGTTCCTGCAGGAGCAGAAGCAGGCCCTCCTGAACCTGCGTGACGAGCTGCTGCCTAACATGCAGAATGTGACCCGCGACCACCTGCGCAGCGGTGCTTCCAACGTGGCCTCCTCCTCAGGTCAGCACATTGGCGATGCCGGCAGCGAGGCAGAAGTGCGAGACCTCACTATCCGTCTGCTGGATAAAGACCGCGAACAACTCTTTGAGATTGATGCTGCCCTGGAGCGCATCCGCCGCGGCACCTATGGTATCTGCGAAATTTCGCTTGAGCCCATCCCCAAAAAGCGCCTTCAGGTGCGGCCATTCTGCCGTCTTACCGTGAAATGCCAGGAAGAATACGAGAAAAAATATGGCTCATATGCCAACTACAGAGCCAAAAATCAAGACCATGTCGGGTACGCTGACCTACAAAATGACATGGAAAATGCGATTTCTCTTGACGAAAGCGGCGAATAGTGTAAAATGTGCGCCCGCAAGTCAACAATTCGCAATTATGCCTAGAGATATTATCATTCTGGAATGCACGGAGGCCAAGGCCGAGGGTAAGACCCCTTCCCGTTACGTGACCACCCGCAACAAGAAGAGCCAGCGCACGCCCGGCCGTCTGGAAAAGGTTAAGTTCAACCCCTACCTGAAGCGCCGCACTCTGCACCGCGAAATGCGCTAAACCTCCTACCGCACTTCTAAACGATTATGATGACCGAATTCAAGAGCGTCGAACGCCGTATCCGTTTCCGCACCTGCAATAAGACCATGCCCCGCCGCCGCATCGACATCCCCGCCGGTGCTGTGGACATGTGCAACCCGGAATTCCTTTCCAAATTCACGTCCGAAACCGGTAAGATTCTTCCCCGCCGCGTTACTGGCGTGTCCGCCAAGATGCACCGCAAGATCACGCGCGAAATCCGCCGTGCTCGTGCCGTGAATCTGCTCCCCTGATGATGGAGGAGTTCTCGACGGCAGATTGTCGTTGATTACGAGAAGGGGGCTTGTATGCTTCGGCCTGCAAGCCCCCTCTGTATTTTCCTCAAAACAGCCCTGCTCCGCAACGCACATGCAAAACCTCAAAGACACTCAGAACGAACTGGATACCCGGCAGATTTCCATCGACCGCGTGGGCGTGAGAGGAGTGCGTTTCCCTATTGTAGTGAGCGACAAGGAACAGCGCACCCAATCCACCGTGGCCACGGTGGCGCTCATGGTGGATCTGCCGGAAAAATACAAGGGTACGCACATGAGCCGCTTCGTAGAGGCGCTGCACGAACACAAGCGCTATCTGGATGTGCGCACTGCAGTGCGTCTGCCCAACAGGCTGCTCACCAAACTACATGCTCAAAGGGCCCACGTTGAGGTCGAATTCCCGTTTTTCCGACTCAAGAAGGCCCCGGTTTCGGGCATGGAGGGAATGATGGATTATGAGGTCCGCTTTGAAATTGACGCAGAGGTAGGCAAGCCCGGACAGTTCACGCTTACCATCAAGGTTCCTGTTACCACGCTTTGCCCCTGCTCCAAAGCCATGAGCGAGCACGGTGCCCACAACCAGCGAGGCATTGTCACTTACTCGGTGCGTTTCTCTGGTCGGGCTGTGTGGATTGAGGACCTTATTGACCTGATTGAAGGTTGCGCCAGCTGCCAGCTGTACAGCATCCTGAAACGCCCGGATGAAAAATATGTGACCGACCAGGCATACAAAAACCCGGTTTTCGTAGAAGACCTGGTGCGCAATGTGGCTGTTGCCACAGAACGTTACAACGCTTTCAGCTGGTATCGGGTGGAGGCCGAAAACTTTGAATCGATTCACAACCACAGCGCCTACGCCATGGTTGAACGCACGCTGAGCTAAGGCCATAATCCCGCTCAGGCCTCAGTTTCGAGACTGGCAGTGGGGGCAGGTTCCCTCCGCGTCCCGGCGCAGGAAGCGGAACCCGCAGATACGGCAGGTGAGATGCGAGCGAGAACGGCGTATACGGCGGAGTTTAGCCGTGATTTTGACAGGCACGAACACACAGATAGTCAGCGCCAGACCAGCATATACCACTACGGTAAACAACTCAGACGGCAGCATGGGATCCAGGCTCACGGCTGCACCTCCTCTCCATCAACATCGGGTTCATTATCCACCCCCGGGTGAAATATGGGTGCAGCCGCAGCTGCTGGAGCCGGGGATGGCTCTGTAACAGGAATCAGACGTGCCTCAGCCTCCGTAACAGTACTTCTCACTTCTGGTAACGCCAGCAAATCCGTGGGGTTCAGAACAGCAGAATCCCGTTCATCATCAAAAATGGGTTGTCTGGGAGGAGTGAGAACCCTGACCGGATGCAGCAATGGCATGGCAGTAGCCGAAGCGTCCTCCCGGAACTCCGGGTCAGCATGCATGGGTAAATGCAGGGGAAGCGGACTATTGCGACGAATAATGAAATCCGCAAGGCGCCCCTCCTTCATATGCACAGCCCCCACACCGCGGGGGCGCACTCTCTCCGGCATCTTGACTGGCACAAACCAGATAATGCCCACCGTTACAGCCAGCGCCAGAGTAAAGAACAAAGGCAGACACCCCGGCATGGGGCGGCTGTGCAGGGTGTGATACAGCAGGGTATGTTCCTTACGCTTCATTATTCAAGAGCCGGCACCCCGGCATAACTGCAGGTAAACCCATGAGAAAGGACCATATCCGTCAGGCGATGCACAACTCCCGCCGCTACAGCTTTATCAATTACCAGTACCACAGATACGCGTGACGGATTTGGAGCATCCCACGATGCCAGTTTTTTCTCGAATCCGGCATAGCTTCCCTGCACCAACTCGGCCCCCACGTAGATACGAGGTACATCGCCCGGCGCCACCGACACGATGTGCATGTGGTTACGATCATACGAGCCAATCGCAAAATGGCTGGCCTGAGGCTGCACAGTAAAGCCATAACGCGGCGTCACATGGTTTGTAAGCAACACACACACACACAGCATCAGAAACAAAGATGCCATGGCTATCACCACAATGGGAAAGCCTCCACTTTTCAGGGTAGAACGAACGCGGCGCATGAGCAGAACTGGTCAGAACATGTAGAAATCACTTCGACTCCGGAGAATCCTCATCCTCAGAAACCACACAACCACGCACAGCCGCTTTAGCTTCCTCCACGGCCTGCTGCAGAAGCGCATCTTCGCGGGCATCAGCAATGATGTGCACACACTCCAGCCCGGCACGCTCCACCTGGTTGATAAGCTTGCGGGCACGGGAGGCCAGATACATGTAGAAGAGGTAGGCCGGAATGGCCAGCGCAATACCTGCAGAGGAAAGCATGAGAGCCTGTTGCAGCGTTGCCGCCACCATGGGCGCAGCCGCAGCTCCATCCGTCACGCCGGGTTGTTCATAAAAACTCACCAGTGCAAGCAGAGTTCCCAGAATACCCAGCAAGGGCATCACCGTGGCACACACCAGCAGCGTGCGCACATTGCGCTCAATGCGGTACACCTCCACCTCGCTGGCTTCCAGAGCAATCTCGCGAAGCTCGTGGCGCGGCAGACGCGGGCGGCTGAGCACCGCCTCCACCACTCGGGCCATGGGCCCCGGCAGCTGGCGGGCCTCGTGCAGGCATTCATCGTACTGCCCGGAGCGCAGCAGTGCTGAGAGCCCGCGCAGGAAATCACCGGAATTGATGTTGATGCGGTGGAAATAGAACAAGCGTTCTGCCAGCACAGCCAGCGCCAGCACGGAGAAGAACAGAATGAGCCAGAACATGGGGCCCATCATGGCAATCATTTCGCTCATAAGTCAGTCTCAAGTGGTAAGCGGTTTATCTATACGGAAATCATGCCTTGGGAGTGATACTCTCTGCACCGAAGTAGGGAACAAGAGCTGCAGGAATCTTCACCGAACCATCCGGCTGCTGGCACTGCTCCAGCAGAGCCACAAAGAGGCGCGGCAGCGCCGTGCCGGAGCCATTCAGCGTGTACGGCGTGCGAATCTTGCCCTCGGCGTCCTTATAGCGCAGCTTCATGCGGCGCGCCTGGTAATCGGTAAAGCAGGAGCAGCTGGAAACCTCCAGATACTTGCCCTGCCCCGGAGCCCACACTTCAATATCGTAGGTCTTGGCAGAGGAGAAGCCCACATCACCCGTGCAGAGTTCAATCACGCGGTAGTGCAGCCCCAGCTTCTGCAGAATGCTCTCAGCATGGCTGGTCAGCTTCTCCAGCTCAGCGAAACCTTCCTCCGGGCGGCAGATTTCCACGAGCTCCACCTTATCGAACTGATGCACACGAATCATGCCCTTGTTCTCGCGCCCGGCGGAACCGGCCTCGCGACGGAAGCAGGGGGTGTAGGCGGTCATCTTGATAGGCAGGTCGGCATCCTTGAAAATCTGGTCGCGGCAAAGGTTGGTGACGGGCACTTCCGCCGTAGGCACCAGGAACATGCTGTTCTCCTCAAGCCCGTACATATCTTCCTCGAACTTGGGCAGCTGGCCCGTGCCGTACATACACTCACGCTTCACGATGAAGGGGACACCCACTTCCTCATAGCCGTTCTCGCCGGTCTGCGTATCGAGCAGGAAGTTGATGAGTGCGCGCTCCAGGCGGGCACCCTTGCCACGGTATACGATGAAGCCGGAGCCGGAAATACGGGCAGAGTCTTCAAAATTCAGCAGCCCCAGGCTGGTGCCCAGCTCCACGTGATCCTTCGGCTCGGCAATCTCGGGCTTGGAACCCCACACGCGCAGCTCAGGGTTGGCACTTTCGTCCTCGCCCACCGGGGCGGCGTCGTGCGGCATATTGGGAATGGAAAGCAGCAGGGCCTCCTGCTCCTCAGCAGCGGCAGAGGCCACGGAGTCCAGCTCCTTGATGCGGTCACCCACCTCGCTCATGCGTTTCTTGAGTTCCTCAGCCTCCTCGCGGCGGCCTTCCTTCATCATCTGCCCGATAAGCTTGGATGAACTGTTACGCTCCTGGGAAAGAGCCTGCTTTTCCGTCTCTGCACTACGGCGCTTCACATCACACTCAAGCACCTTATCCACAAGCATCCAGTGATCTCCACCACGCAGACGCACTCGTTCCTTCACATATTCGGGATTCTCACGAACAATACGAATGTCTAGCATAACACGCTTATTCTATACCAAAGCACCGCAGATTCAAGCCAAAACTGCGTGTTGTCCCACCAATATCACATGTGTCCCAAAGTTTCCTGGCTCATTAGGCGAAAGCCCGATGAGATATGGAATTGCAGAAAAAAGCCGAAAACTTTATGCTCAGGACGTATCAATAGCAGCATTTTCTGGTTGTGAGATGAGCATTGTTGGTTACCAACTCTATCGTATCATCCTTGTCATCCGGAGTAGTTTCATGTGAGTATGCCGATGCTCCTCGTTTACCCTGATTTTCTGCATAGGGATGATAAACTACAACACGTCTGAGTGGCCGCTCGTAGTTCTGCGATGTTTCTTCACCTGCCAGTTTGATTCCTTCATCAAGAAGTATGTTCTGAGATGTACCTTCCGGTAGTTCAAATTCCAGAATCTGGTCAAACTTTATATCTCGTCGCAATCTGACCACAAAGGTGATGCCGTTGCTGTCCGTTTTTTGCATCACAAATTTACTGTTCAGGGAACAAAAAAACCCGGTGGGGGAACCACCGGGTTGAAAATTGCGGATGCAGGCAGAATATCACTTGGTCTGCCAGCCGCCCCCCAGCTGGGTGTAGAGGGTGGGGATGCAGGCGGCATACTGGTAGCGGTAGGCTGCCAGCTGAGTCTGCGCCGGGAAGAGGCCCTGCTGAGCGGTAAGCACCTCATAGTAGCTGGCCAGGCCCTGGGCATAGCGGGCCTTGGAGAGCTTCACGCTTTCCTGGTAGGCAGCCACGGCCTGTTCCTGCTTCTTCATGATCTGACGCAGCTTGTTGCGCTGCACCAGCGTGGTGGAAATTTCGGACATGGCGTTGAGCACGGTCTCTTCGTACTGAGCCTTGGCGGCCAGGAAAGCATCGCGCTTCATTGCTTCGTTAGCGCGCAGCTGCCCTGCCTGGAAAAGCGGGCCGGTCAGGTTGGCGCCGATACCCCAGCCATCCACGCTGCGGCTCAGGCCATGGCGCAAATCAGGCGTGGCAATACCGGCCAGGCCGGTCAGGCTGATGCTCGGGAAATAGTTGGCAATGGCTACGCCGATTTCGGCATTAGCGGCGCGCAGGTTCTGCTCTGCAGCGCGGATATCCGGGCGGCGGGCAATCACGTCTGCGGGAATGCCGGCGCTCACCTTGCTGGCATTGGCAAAGGCCATCATGTTGCCGCTGCGGGCAATCGGGCCGGGCATGCGGCCAGCCAGCACAGAAAGTCCGTTTTCCAGCTCCGTAATCTGCATCTGCAGATTCGGAATCTGGGCCTCTGCCGCAGCCAGAGCGGCCTGGGCGGAGGAGGTCTGCAAGCGGTCCGCCACGCCACCTTCAAGCTGGTTTTCGAAAAGTTTCAGGGATTCGCGGTAGGATTCCACCGCAGAGCGGGCAATCTTGAGCTGTTCATCGAGCATGATGAGGCGCAGATACCCGCCGGCAACCTGCTTCATGAGCGAAATGCGCAGATTGTTCATGCTTTCCTCTGCCTCAAGAGCCTGAGCCTCGGCACTTTCTATGCCTTTGCGGGTCTTGCCCCACAGGTCGAGTTCCCAGGAGGCACTTAACCCGGTAGCCCCGGGAATGGTCCGGTCATCGGCCGTAGCATAGTTGGCGGGAGAGGATGCTCCCTTGGATGCCTGCCCGCTGTATCCAAGCCAGGGGAACATGGGAGCGCGGGCCACCGTAATATAACGGCGGGCGGCTTCTACGTTGTGCAGCATGGCTTCCAGGCTGCGGTTGCTGGTAAAGACGTCATTCAGCAGAGTCTCCAGGTGGGAATCCTTAAGCACCTGCTGCCACGGCAGGTCAGCCATGGTGCTGCCCGCCAGTCCCTCTGCCCGGAACGCTTCAGGAACGGGCATTTCCGGTGATGACCATATCGGGCCGAACGAGCATGAGGCCAGGAAACCAGCAGCTCCTGCAAGACTGAGAATCAGGGTATGTTTCATGTTGAAAGTATAATAGTCTTTTGTTTGATTTTGTCAAGTAATTTCTCCTTATTCATCATTCTTATGAGCGGCCAGGTATTCGCGTGCACCGACTTCATCAGGGTCTTCAGCCAGAGTGACCAGATTGAATTTGATGCGGAACAAGCGCATGATGAACACATAGGAACAGGGAATCAGGAAGACGCCCACTACTGTGGCCACGGTCATACCCACCACCACCACGGTACCGATGGAGCAGCGCGCCAGCGCACCGGAGCCCGAGGCGAGCATCAACGGAACGCACCCCAGAATAAAGGCCAGCGAGGTCATGAGGATGGGGCGCAGACGCAGACGGGCGGCCGAGAGGGTGGCCGCGAGCAGGTCCTTGCCGCGTTCCATTTCCAGGTTGGCGAACTCAACAATAAGGATGGCGTTCTTGGCCGCCAGCCCTACCAGCATCACAAGCCCCACCTGAGCATAGAGATTCAGTTCCAGGCCCATCCAGTACAAGCCGGCATACGCGCCCAGCACGGCAATAGGCACGGTGAGGAATACGGAAATAGGCAGAGTCCACTTTTCATACAGGGCCACCAGAATCAGGAAGGCAAAGACTGAGGACATGGCAAAGATAGCAGCCAGGCCTGTGCTGTTGCGCACCTTGTTCTCCTGGAAAGACATATCCTGGTAATCCATGCCAATCTTGGCGGGGTCCATGGTCTGGGCATATACCGCCTCCATGGCTTCCATGAGCTGCTGGGTGGAAACACCGGGGCGCGGCATCACGTTCAGCTTGGCGGAGTTGTAGATGTTGTGGTGCATCACGAACTCCGTATCGGCGATATCCTTGATGTTCACCAGAGCCGAGAGCGGCACGCGCTCACCCTCCTGGTTCGTCACAAAGAAGCCGTCCATCTTGTCGAGGCTGGTGCGGTCTGCCCCCTGAGCCTGCATATAGACCTGCCACTGCTGGCCGAAGGCATTGAAGAAGTTCACAAAGGACGAGCCGTTGTAAGTAGCCAGCAGATTGTTGGCGGTGGCAATATCAACGCGGTGGAACTTGCACTTTTCCTTATCCAGCTCCACAAACTTCTGCGGGGTATCAGCCATCATCATATCCATGCAGACAGCTACCTCCGGGCGCTGGCGGGCAGCAGCTTCGAACCTGAGCACCTGCTCGCGCAGGAATGGCACTCCCTGACCTTCCAGGTCATTGAGCACCATGGTCACGCCATTGGCCGTACCCACACCGGGAATGGCCGGGGGCATCAGCACCATGGCCATACCATCCAGTGCGGCAGCATGCAGTTTACCCTCAATGCGTTTCTGCACCTCGGCGGCTGTTTCAGGGCGGTCTTTCCAGTCCTTGAGCTCGATAAAGGCAATACAGGCACCCGGGGTCTGCACGCTGTTGAGGATATTGATACCGACCACGGTGGTGAGATTCTTCACGGCGGGGTCGCTGAGGGCATCCTCAAACTTTTTATTCTCGGCATAGGCCACCTGCAGGGAGGTATCCGGTTTCATCACCAGAGCAGCCAGAAGGAAGCCCTGGTCCTCATCCGGCAGGAAGGACTTGGGCACCATGCGGGACATGGGCGCAATGGCCGCCCAGAACAACAGCAGCAACGGCATGGAGATGATGAGCTTGCGGCAAAGCCCGCCACAAATCTTAACATACACGCTGGCGGTGCAGTCGTAACACTTGTTGAACAGCCAGTAGAAGGGTTTGAAGATGCTGCGGCTCTGGTTTGTCGGCTTGAGCATGAGGGCACACAATGCGGGCGAAAGCGTCAGCGCGTTGAACGCCGAAATGAGCATGGAAACCGCAATGGTGATGGCAAACTGTTTGAAGAGCGTGCCGGTGATACCCTCCAGCAGCAGGGAGGGCAGGAACACCGCCGCCAGCACCAGGGCAATGGCAATCACCGGGCCGCTCACTTCCTGCATGGCAGCAAAGGATGCCATGCGCGGGTTCAGCCCCTTGTCGATATGGTGCTGCACCGCTTCCACCACCACGATGGCATCATCCACCACCAGACCAATGGCCAGCACCATACCCAGCAGAGAGATAGTGTTGAGCGAGAAGCCCAGCATGGGGAACACGCAGAAGGTCGAGATGAGCGACACCGGCACGGCGATGAGCGGAATCAGCGTGGCGCGGAAGTTCTGCAGGAACATGAACACCACCAGAGCCACCAGCACAATAGCCTCAATGAAGGTATGCTTGATTTCATCAATGGAATAACGCACGGCGGTGGTGGTATCCAGGGAAACATCCCCCTTGATTCCCAGGGGCATGATGGCGGCCTGCCTGGCAAAGGTCTTGCGCAGACGGTCCACCGTGGCGATGGCGTTGGAACCCGGCGTCTGGAAAATCACCACGGCGGCCGATTCCTTACGATTCAGACGCCCGGTAGCCGAGTAGTTCTCAGAGCCCAGTTCCACCTTAGCTATATCCTTCAGGTAAATAATCTCATCCCCCACCTGGCGTACAATAATCTCCTCGAACTCAGCCGGGTCGCTCAGGCGGCCCTGGGTGCGGATAGCAATGGTCTTTTCCTGACCATCGGGCACAGGGTCTGCGCCCACCTTGCCGCCGGGGTTGGTGGTATTCTGGGCGGCAATAGCGGCGCGCACCTCACCTACTGAGATATTGTAGTGGGTCATGATATTGGTGTCCAGCCAGACACGGATGGCATAGCGCCCGGCGCCATACACGGTCACCTCGCCCACGCCCTCTACGCGCTTCAACTCATCCACCATCTTCACCTGGGCATAGTTGGCCAGGTCCACAGTATTGTAGCTGTCATCCGGGGAATACAGGGAGTAGATAATAAGAGGGAGGCCCGGCTGCTGGCGAATTGTCACGCCGGAGTTAAGCACCTCTGTAGGCACCTGTGAGGAGGCCTGCCCGTAACGCATGTTGGTGAACACCTGGTCCAGATCGGGATCGGTATCCGGGTTGAATACCACCTGCAGGGAATACACGCCGTTGTTGGAGGAAACAGAGGTCATGTAATCCATGCCCTGCACGCCGGAGATTTCGCGTTCCAGCGGCGTACCCACCGAGTCGGCCACCGCCTTGGCATCAGCCCCGGGAAACATGGCCATGAGCTGAATGGTGCGCGGCGTAATCTCCGGATACTGGGAAATGGGAAGATTCACCAGGCACACCAGGCCCAGCAGCGTTGTCACCACGGCAATCACCGTGGCAATAACCGGGTGTTTAATGAAAAACGGACTCATAATCAGAAATTATTCTGCAGTTACAGAGCTGACGGTCGTGGTGGGTTTCTCGTAAATGAACGGCTGAGTGACCACCGTTCCGAAACCGCCCTGAGCCCCCTGGGCACGCATGCCGGCATTAGCCATGGCATACTGGGCCGCCATCTGGCCGCCGCCCACAATCACCTGGGCCTCTTCCACATCCTCAATACCATTTTCCTTGAGGGTTTCGGCAATGGGTTTCACCGTTCCGGTCACCACCTGCATGAGCATGGGCACAGTAGTACCATCACCATTCGGCATATCCAGCACCAGTTCCTTGCCCAGCTTCACATCAATACCCAGCGGGGTATTATCCGGCGCCACCACATAAATGAAACGGTGGTTCATGGAGGAAATCAACGCGCGGGAGGGGACCAGCAGCGCATCCTTGAGCTCACCGGTTCTGGCCTGCACTCGCACCGCAGCACCGGTGCGCAGCTTAAGCTGCGGGTTCGGCACATAGCCCACAAACTTAACTGTGCCTGTGCTCTGGCTGATTTCGCTATCCACTGCGTGAATCATTCCCTTGTGCTCAAACTCCGTACCGTCCTCCAGAATCAGGGTAAACTCTTTCACCGGGCTCATCTTGTCCGGCAGGTCATAATAACCGTTCTCTTCCGCCTGCTCGCTCAGCTGACGGGCAGGAACCGAGAAATCCACACGAATGGGATCAACGGAGGACATGCGAGTCATCACTACCTGCCCGGCAGCCACGAAGTCGCCCACGCTCACATTCGACTTGGTAGCCAGGCCCTTGAACGGCGCGCGTATCGTGCAGCGGTCCAGATTCAGTTGCGCCATTTCCAGCGCAGCCTCTGCCTGAGCCACCTGGGCGCGGGCCATGGCCAGGGCGGCCTCGCAGCGGCGCTTGGCATGCTGGGCATCCGTAAACTGCTTTTCGGAAACAGAACCGCTCTGCACCAGCGCGGAGTATCGCTCCACATCTTTCTGGGCCTGTTCATCAGCCACCTCGGCCTGCAGCACGCCGGCTTTGGCCGCCGCCACATTTGCCACAGCCTGGTCATACGCGGCCTGGTAAGTGGAGGGGTCAATGCGGAACAACACCTCCCCCTTTTCACACAAAGAACCATGCCAGTATATCTGCTCCATCAGGCGGCCTGATACCTCCGGGCGGATATCTGCCTGTTCCACCCCGCGCAAATGCCCGAACCAGGTGCTGGTCAGCTCCACGGTGCGCTTCTGCAGCGGCATCACGGTTACATTGATAGGAGCCATGCCGCGCTGAGCTGCGGCTGCACCTGCATCCTCCTTGCAACCAACCAGTGCGGTTGTTGCCACCAGCCCGCCAAGGGCTATCATTACTATGTGTGTTGCTTTCATTGATTTTTCGTTTGCGGGGCTTCCGGCCCCGGAGTTAAAGTATTCCGGTACATCCGCTCCAGCATTTGCCTCAGAGTCTGCAGCTCCTCCTCGCTGAATCCGGCCACCAAATGGCTCTCAAATGCAGCCAGCGCATGCCGGGTCTCCTCTCTCATGCGCTGAAATTCCTCTGTCAGATACGCATGCTTCACGCGGCCATCTCTGCCATCAAACGCCGTTCGCACATACCCTTTCTCCTCCAGCCTCTGCAACAGGCCTTTCACCGTAGTGTGGCTCACCTCCAGGTACTTCTCCAGTTCCCTCTGCGATACCCCCCTGCCCCCGCACGTTTCCAGGTACATGAGCACCCGGCACTGAGGGGCGGTCACTTCCAGCTCCCCCACCCGCTTCCGGAACAAGGTCTCCGCGCGGTCTGCCACCATCTTCATCACAAAGACAGGATGCTTTTCCCTGGGTAATTCTGCTCTCATACACTAATTATGAAGCATGCTTCATATTCTAGTGCGCGAGTATAGCAGAATACCTCATCGTGTCAAGCCGAATCAGGGCTTTTTCCGGGCAAATCCCATAGCTGTCCAAAAAGCGTTCTAAAGAAAGAGGGGGGCATGAGGGGAAAAATATCAACGAAATAAAAGAAAACAAAAATGGAGATTGAGTTCTGGGGTTGGAGTTGTTCCTGACCAACACGGAGATACGTCACCCCAGGCTCAAGTGTTTCGCCTGTGACATGTGCTACTCCTGCATTGACCTGGTATTGGCAGTCCATCCCGAGATGCACTTCATCAAAGTCCTGGATTACCTCGTCGAGCTGTATACGCCGGAAGATGACCCGGTAAATGACCGCGAGTTACCTTATCACCACCGGTGTGCGTATCATTTACCCGCTCCTTCCCTAGTAGTTGACGACAGACTCCGTACGACCTACGAACAGGCTATTTTCTACCGTCAGCAGTGTCCTGAATGGCAGCAGAGTGTGGCAGATAGCCTGGGATTACCCTTCGAAGCTCTGAACCGCAACGATATCGGCAAGTCATTCTACGGCAATGATGGTACAGACCCGAACGCCGGCGTTTCAACCTGCTCAATGGAGAACCGGTGGCTCTCAAGGTGCGTCACACTGCCGGTGTAGGCTATGACTCCCGCCTGAGCATGCTTGACTACAAGACAAACGCCTTCCGAGTCGTTCCCGCCAGAGGTGAAGACAGAACCTTCCGTCAGGCCGGTACCAGTGGGGCTTTATGCTTCGGTCATGACAGTATCACCCAGAATATTACCACTATTGCCATCGTAGAAGGTCAGTCCGATGTTCTGGCGGTATGTGCAGCCGCCCGCCAGCAGATGCGCAACGCCATGCTCCAGCTCATCACCACCTGGCCCCCCACCCACGGCATTCTCAACGACTACGCCCACCGCCAGCTCTCCGAGCTCATGAGCCAATACTACCTCAAACGCTGGGAAGCCTTCTTCAACGTGAAACGCGCCGAACTCGGGGGACAGAAACTCGATGGCGAAGGCGGTCGCTCCGCCACCCAGACCACCGAAAACAACGGCGAGGCCGTCAGCACCAGTTACGAGCTCAGCAAATCCGTGGATGAGGTAGAACGCAACTTCCGCACAGCCAAACTGGAACTGCTCACCAATCCCAAGGGAAGTGTCATCGAGCAAGCGGCGCGAATTCTCGAAGGGAAATAAACCCCGCAAAATCTATCCCGTGCAGAAAGGCAGAACAGCATTCCGGTTCTGCCTTTCTGCATCCGGGCGTTACTGAACAAGTTGCTTAAACTTCTTCAAAGCATCTTTCCCTGCCTCCAGCACATTTTCTGCAGCATCCTCCTTCTTCTCCTCCTCTTCCTCATCAGGGGAGAAAATAACATGCACCAGCACGTTATCAGCCTCAGTTCCAGGCAGGTACTTCTCTTCCACAGACAAGGAGCCGCCCTCTCCAATATGCTCCGTAAAAGACTCCTCAAACTTCTTCTTCCCCCGATACCTGCGAACTACAGCAGTGTATGATGCTTGTCCCTTGGAATAAGCCTTCTGAGCCTCCTTCCAGAAATCACGGTGATTCTTACAGACGTGCCGGGGACTCTGATATGATTGCAGCGCCTCAGGATACGCATTTCTGGACCATGTATAATTTGCCTGCATCATCGTGTTATCATCTACGAAAAAAAACTGCGTTGAAGGCGTCACATGATACCAAGCACCATCCTCAAGCTGTACCATAATCCACCAGCATGAATAATGACGCTGATTTATGCCATTCCCTCTTCCACCACTTTGCTTCCCCGTTCCGTATACGACACGGCTTGGTATACCCAAGGCCTCCAATATGATATCAATGCAAAATGCGTAACAATCATCCCGCACCATCCTTGATATAAAGAAGTCTGCACAACTTTCCTTTCCTGTACGGGGATAAAATCTGCGCAGGTGAGAATCCTCCACCACAACACGTACTAGTTCTGAACGCTTCATGTGCTTAATCCTGAAGCGTTCTATTCGCTCTGCGAAAACCTTCAATGCCTTCTTTTCCTTAATGGACAACTCCTTTTCCAGTTTCGGATTCTGATAAGCCGCCAGAATTCGCGTTCCATCATGATACTCCATGGTAAACTTCAGGGAAGAATTGGCACTCTTATACCAGTAAAACCATTTTGTAGCAAAATCTGAGTACATTGACTTTTGGACCAGCGTCTCAAAATCCTTATTACGATACTGACCTTCAAGGCGGATTTGGCGCTTCTGCTCCAGATTCATCGCCATCTCCGTAATAATCTTATTCAAATCGCCCACACTACGCACAACAGGCGTCTCGTCCCGGCAATATGCAGTACAGAGCATCAGCGGCATGATAAACAGCAGGAAAGAACGCCAGGATACAAAAGACAGGAAACTGTGAGTCATACGCTAAGAGAGTTGCTCCCTTATAGCATTTCCATCGGTGTAAGTCAAGCTTATCACATCCCGGATCCACGTCCAGCCCATAGCTGTCCAAAAAGCGTTCTAAAGAAAGAGGGGGGCATGAGGGGAAAAATATCAACGAAATAAAAGAAAACAAAAATGGAGATTGAGTTCTGGGGTGCCAGCTATTAAACTGGCGGTGCTAAAAAAAATGAACCAATCTCCGAGCAGTAACCTACCATTGTGTGCGCAGCTTGTCAATGATTTGATAAGCCATGCTGCATTTTTTTCCATCGTCAAGACATATAACTCCGACAGGAACTCCAAAAAGTTCAATTCCTGGGATCACCTTGTCTGGATGACCCTCAGTCACATTGCCGGATGCAGAGGTATTCGGGATATCGCTGTGCTCATGAGCAGCTTGCAAGGAAGTATTAACCACCTCGGTGGTGTACAGGCTCCGTCCAAATCCACCATAGCATACCAGAATCAGCATCGCAGCTGGAAGTTTTTTCAGGATGCCTACTACGCCATCAGGAAATCTCTGGGACAGCTGCTCAAACAAGGCTACAATATTCCGGAAGTACACAGGCGCATCAAACTTCTGGATTCCACCACGGTCACCCTCTCGCTCAACTCCTTTCCATGGGCAACGTGTCAGCATGAAAAGGGTGGAATCAAGTTGCACACCGTGCTTGATTTTGAACAGTCTACTCCGGATTTTGTGCATCTGACAAATGGGAATGTGCCGGATTGTATAGCGGCTCATGAGATTAATCTGCCTAAAGGTTGCATCGTGGTCGCAGACAGAGGATACATGGATTTCAAGCTCCTGCAACATTGGGACAGCTGCGGAGTTAAGTTTGTAGTCAGGCACACGGAAAGCGTCAACTTTCGCACCATTGAAGAATGGGAACTGCCGGACGAACACCAGAATTTCCTCAAGGATGAGGTCATTGCGATGCAGGGAGCGCAAAGCAAGGTCTACAAGGACATCCTTCGGAGAGTTGTAGCCCACAATGATGAAGGCAACTATGATGTTGAACTGCTCAGCAATGACTTTACCTTAGATTGCAACCAGATTGCAGCCCTTTACAGAGACCGTTGGCATATCAAAAGCTTTTTCAAGGAAATCAAGCAACTGTTGCGGATTAAAAGCTTCATGGGAACGTCTGCTAATGCGGTGTTAATACAGGTTTGGACCGCCATGATAGCTTTTTTGTTGGTAAGATGTCTCCAAACCCTTGCAAAACAGAAAGAAATCAAGTGGAACACATCAAATCTGGTCGTATTTTTACGCCTTAATCTACTCAATAAAACCAATCTATGGTATTGGCTTTACAATCCCTATAAGAGCGTATGTGCAAAGCCCCCTGATTCGCACCAGGGGGACTTATTTGCAAAAACGGGATAAAGGTACTTGCAACGTCTTGATATTGCAGCCTCCCTTTTTTATAGCTACCCTATTTTGGACAGCTATGGGCAAATCCACATGTGTCCCGAAGTTTGTGCGCTAAATTGACTTTATCTCGCTATCTGGCGAGCGCAGCAAGCAGAATTTTGAGCCCGGCAGAGCGGCAGGAACGGTCGCAACACATCGAAGCCACACGTTGATTCGCCACCATCGCACAAGGGGTCCGCCGCGTTGCGGCTACTCCCCTGTCTATTGGCTACCGGCCACTCTGTGAGTTCAAAGCCCCCCTTGGGACACATGTGGGACAAATCAGAAATCCTTTTTCTTGCTGTATGCGCGGCAGATACTTACAAAATCGCGCCCCTGCTCCAGTTCAGCCAGCATAGCCTCGCGCACTTCTACAGCTGCCGCCAGTGCTTTCTCACTATCCCCATATTCCCGGTCCGTGAAATAGCGTACGTATACCTCCTTCTGACGGGTCATGCAAAGCCTCCACCCACAGAATGTATTGCGAGTACCTTTCTTCCCATTGTAACGGGTAATATAGCGGTGCGTATTCATAGCAGACGAGCGGATTCTAGCAGGCAGGAAAGAAAAGTCAAGAGTTTATTTTATTTTTTCAACCTTTCTCTTTTTCAATAAAGAGTTTTATTTGACAAAGGATAATCTAAAGTGTAGAATAAGAGCATGTCCGGGAAGTCTGAAGATATCCAGAGAATCGACAAGATGCGACTCATCACCGACTATATCAACCGCGCAGGATTTGTAGCCATGAACGAGGCATTGCGCAAAAAGGTGATGAAACTGAGCGTGCGTCAATGCGCCGTGCTGGCTAAGATACGCCGCTATACACAGGTACACCCGGAAGGCATGTCCATGAGCACGCTGGCAGCGCGCTCGAACATGTCGCCCTCAGCCGCCTCCCACATGATAGACAGCCTGATGAGCCAGGGCATGGTGGAGCGGAAGCAGAGTCCGACAGACCGCCGCGCGGTGCTGGTCACCATAGCCAAAACCTTCCAGGCCACGGCAGAGGCCGTAGAAACCGCGCAGCAAAATGCCATAGACGAACTGCGCAGCGTGCTGACAGAGGAAGAAATCCGCATACACGACAGCGTGCTCGACAAGCTGTACGCCGCCGTATCTGCCCGTGATGAACTGTAACCCGGCTCAGCCGCCCTCTTTTAGCAAGTCAGCGCATTAGTAGCCAGCCCTGCGAGAGCAGTTTCGCGGTACCCGGCCGCCAGAGCCCGGCCGGTTTCGTTCATGGTGGCGATCACGCTATCGAGGCTCACAAAGTGAGTACCATCCCCGCGCAGAGCGAGCCGGGCGGCATTCACCGCCTTCACCGCGCCAATGGCATTGCGCTCAATGCAGGGGACCTGCACCAGCCCGCAGACCGGGTCACAGGTAAGGCCCAGATTATGCTCCATAGCAATTTCTGCAGCATTGGCCACCTGTTCATTCGTTCCCCCCATAGCCGCGGTAAGCCCGGCAGCCGCCATGGAACACGCCACGCCCACCTCCCCCTGGCAGCCGACCTCGGCACCGGAGATAGAAGCCTTGGCGCGGTAGAGCGAACATATGGCAGAAGCAGTGAGCAGGAAAATCTCGACCCCGTGCTCACGCCCCACCGTGGCATCCTTGCGGCCGAAGCGCTCATAATAACGCAGCACAGCCGGCAACACCCCCGCACTACCCATGGTGGGGGCGGTCACCACGCGCCCGCCAGCGGCATTCTCCTCAGCTACAGCAAAGGCCCACAGATTAATCCAGTCGATGATCGTGAGGGCATCCTCCGTATTCTCACGGAACATCTCAGCCAGGCGGCGGTAGATACGCGGAGCCCGGCGCGGCAGCTTAAGACCGCCCGGCAGCACCCCCATAGTTTTGACGCCGCGCTCAATCGCCTTATCCATGGTGTCGTAAATTTTGCGGATACGGGAGCGCAGCTCCATACCCGTGGGGAGAGCCATTTCATTACAACGCGCCACCGCCGCCATGGTCATATTCTCCCGCTTGCAATGCAGCAACAACTCCGCACAGGAATCAAAGGGATAAGGAACCGGCAGCGGTTCTTCCGGCAGCTGTTCCATTTCATCACTGCGGCGGATGGCACCGCCACCAATAGAAAAATACACATCATTCGCCAGCTCCTGCCCCACCGCATCATAGGCACAGCAGCGCATCCCATTCGCATGCTCCGGCAGCGTTATCTCTTTCTCCAGCACCACATCCTGCATCGCACTGAAGGTAATAGGGTGCGTACCATTCAGAAGCAGCTTACCCTCCGTGGCCAGTGTGGCAATCGCCGGGGTGGCCGACATCTCCATGCGCTCAGCATCCAAACCCAGCAAGCCATACACCACCGCACCAGGCGTGCCGTGTCCCACCCCGGTAAGTGCCAGCGAACCATACAGCCACACCCTCACCTGCACCACCTTCTCCAGCACGCCGCGCTCTGCCAGTTCGCGCGCAAAACGCGCCGCTGCCCGCATGGGCCCCATGGTGTGCGAACTGGAAGGGCCGATACCAATGGAAAACACATCAAAGAAGCTGGTGTACATACCTGCCTATGTACACCAGCGCCGCCGGCAAGTCAAGCCGGCGGCGCGTAATATCAGCAAGGGTTTTACTCCCCGGCCCCTGCCGCTATGAGTAGCTTCCGGATTCCTAGTATAAGAAATCGCCGGGCCTCCATGATAACGACAAACATTCACCTTAATACCGGGCATAGCCAACAGAGCTCTCACGCCCCCCACACTCCCCTGGTACGCCGCAAAAGCAAGCGGAGACAAAACTTGCCGGTAAAGACAGATATGAGGTATATATCAGCAGCAGAGCTTGCGCCTTGTTGATGAAGATGAAAAAGCATTTCTGGCTGGGTGATGAGAGCAACAAGGCGGATGTTGTATCGAAGCGGGGAACTTCAGTCCCGATTGTTCATAATCGGCATGACTGAAGTCCTGCGCTCGGATGCTAAAAAAGGCCGGGGGATGAATCCCCCGGCCCGGTGGTTAAGTTTTTTTCAGCTTACAGCTCGCACTGGGCGAGGGTGTCGCAGCAGCAACAGAAGTTGCGGTCGCCGTAGGTGTTGTCCACGCGGGAGCAGCCGGGCCAGAACTTGTGCAGCAGCTGACCGGGAGCCGGATAGGCGGCCTCTCGGCGGGTGTAGGGGTGCGTCCACTCGTCGGCGGTGACAGCCAGGGCGGTGTGCGGTGCGTTCACCATCACGTTGTCATCGGCAGGCACTTTGCCCTCTGCCACGGCGGTCATTTCGCCGTGAATGCCAATCATGGCCTCCACGAAGCGGTCGAGCTCGGCCTTGCTTTCAGACTCGGTGGGTTCCACCATGAGGGTATCGTGCACCGGGAAGCTCATGGTGGGGGCGTGGAAGCCGTAGTCCATGAGGCGCTTGGCCATGTCGTCCACGGAGAGGTGGCTCTTGCCGAGCATGATGGTGGTATCGAGGATGCACTCGTGGGCCACCAAGCCACCCTCGCCGGAGTACAGGGTCGGGAAGTAGTTCTCCAGACGCTTGGCGATGTAGTTGGCATTGAGAATAGCCATCTGGGCAGAGAGCTTGAGTCCCTCGTGGCCCATCATGGCCAGCCACATCCAGGTAATGGGGCAGAGGGCGGCAGAACCATACTCGGCAGAGGAGACGGCAGCGGTCTTCTGGGCCTCACCGGAGATGCAGTGGTCCGGCAGGTAGGGGGTGAGGTGCTCGGCACAGCAGATGGGGCCCACGCCGGGGCCACCGCCGCCATGCGGCATGGCAAAGGACTTGTGCAGGTTGAGGTGGCACACGTCTGCGCCGATGGTACCGGGGTTGGTGAGGCCGATCTGGGCGTTCATGTTGGCGCCGTCCATGTAGACCTGACCGCCGTTCTCGTGCACGATGCGGCAGAGGTCTGCCACGCCACTTTCGTACACGCCGTGGGTGGAGGGATAGGTCACCATGAGGGCGGCGAGGTTATCGCGATGGGCTTCGGCCTGGGCCTTGAGATCGGCAGCGTCGATATTGCCCTTCTCGTCGCACTTCACGGGCACCACCGTGAAGCCGGCCATAGCGGCAGAGGCGGGGTTGGTGCCGTGGGCAGAGTTGGGGATGAGGCACACGTTGCGATGCCCCTGCCCCTGGGCCACCTGGTAGCGGTGGATGGTGAGCAGACCGGCGTATTCACCGGCAGCGCCGCTGTTGGGCTGCAGGGAGACACCATGGAAACCGGTGACGGTGGCGAGCCACTGCTTGAGCTGCTCGAGCATGGCGCGCATGCCCTGGCACTGGTCCATGGGGGCGAAGGGATGCAGCGTGGCTACCTCCGGCCAGGTGATGGGCATCATGATGGCGGCGCAGTTGGCCTTCATGGTGCAGGAACCCAGAGGAATCATGGCTTCATTGAGCGCGAGGTCCTTGGCCTCCAGGCGGTGGATGTAGCGCATCATCTCGGTTTCGGAATGGAAGAGATTGAAGCATTTTTCCGTGCAGAAAGCGCTGGTGCGGGTGAAGGCGGCATCCCACACGGGGCCTTCGGGCATGCACTTGCAGCAGGGTTTCTCCATGCCCAGAGCGGTGCAGAGAGCCTTCACATCGCAGCTGGTGGTGGTCTCATCAAAGGAGACAGAGATGGTATCGGCATCGACCAGGCGGATGTTGTAGCCGGCTTCCAGAGCAGCAGCCACCATATCGGCAGCCTTGCCGGGGCAGCTCACCTGCACGGTATCGAAGTAGCTGGCCACAGGCAGCGTGTAACCGGCCTTGGCAGCGGCAGCGGCAAAACCGGCGGCCAGCTTGTGAGCGGTGAGAGCCACCTGCTTCAGCCCCTCCGGCCCCTGATACATGGCGTAGAAGGTGCTGAGTAGAGCGGTGAGCACCTGGGCGGTGCAGATGTTGGAGGTAGCCTTCTCGCGGCGGATGTGCTGCTCGCGGGTCTGGAGGGCCAGACGGTAGGCAGGCTTGCCGTCCTTATCCACGGAGAGGCCGATATAGCGGCCGGGCAGCTTGCGCTTGAGCGCATCGGTGCAGGCCATGTAAGCCGCAGCGGGACCACCGTAGCCCATGGGGATACCGAAACGCTGGGTCGTGCCCACGCACACATCGGCACCGAAGGCACCGGGTTCCTTCAGCACGGTGAGGGCGAGCAAATCAGCCGCCACCACGCAGAGCACCTTGGCGGCGTGGCACTTGGCAAAGAATTCACTGTAATCCTCCACGCTGCCGGCGTTGTCCGGGTACTGCACGAGCACACCGGCCAGGCTCGGGATGGAAGCGGGGTCGAAGCTCTTCCAATCGCCCACCACCAGGTTCACGCCCGTGGTTTCGCAGCGGGTGCGGATGACATCGATGGTCTGCGGGAAGCAGGTATCGGCCACAAAGAAAGTGTCGCTCTTGCGCTTGGAATCGATGCAGAGATGCACCGCCTCGGCAGCAGCCGTACCTTCATCGAGCATGGAGGCATTGGCCACGGGCAGACCGGTGAGGCCGGCAATCATGGTCTGGAAGTTCATGAGCATTTCCAGACGGCCCTGGGCGATTTCCGGCTGGTAGGGGGTGTAGGCGGTGTACCAGCCCGGGTTCTCGTACACATTGCGCTGGATGACGGCGGGCATGTAGGTGCCGTAGTAGCCCTGGCCGATGAGGCTGTGCACGGGCTTATTGGCGGAGAGAGTCTGGCGCAGAGCCTCCAGAGCCTCTTGTTCTGCCATGGGGGCAGGCAGGTCAAGCGGGGCTTTCAGGCGGATGTCGGCCGGGACGATGGTATCGGTCATTTCATCCAGAGAGGAGAAGCCGATAGTCTTGAGCATTTCCTGCACCTCAGCACCGGAGGAGCCCAGGTGGCGGGGGGCAAAGGGGGTCTGTGCGATAATCATGGTGGTCTTATTTCTCTATTTTATCGGAAAACAGAAAAGGCCGCATCCCTGCTGTGAGGAATGCGGCCGGGGGTCGCTTTACTTGCAGAATTCCTCGTAAGCGGCGGCGTCCATCAGCTCATCCAGCTCGGAGGGGTCATCCAGCTTGATCTTGCAAATCCAGCCAGCGCCGGTGGCGTCGGTGTTCACAGTGCCGGGCTCGGCGTCGAGAGCTTCGTTCACCTCCACCACCTCACCGGAAACCGGGGTGTACACGTCGGAAGCAGCCTTCACGGACTCCACTACGGCGATGCTGTCTTCCTTGGAGAAGGTGTCGCCCACGGAGGGGAGGTCAACGTATACCACGTCACCCAGTTCGGACTGGGCGTGGTCGGTGATGCCGAGGGTCACGATGCCGTCAACGATGGGGCTGATCCATTCGTGCTCGGAGGAATACTTGTATTCTGCGGGATTGCTCATGGTATTATATATGGGGGTATGAAGTTTACTTTTTCAGGAAGGGTTTCTTGACGATAATGGCGGGCACAGCCTTGTTGCGAACAATGATGTTCACCTCTGTGCCGACCTTGCCGTGGGCAGCGGGAACATAGGCCATGCCGATGCCCTTGCCCAGGGAGGGAGAAAGAACGCCGCTGCACAGCTCACCCAGCGGGGTGCCGTCCGGAAGCTGCACTTCGTAACCGTGGCGGGGGGGGGCGCCCTTGCCGGTGTATTCGATGGCCACCAGAGCGGTGGGGCGTCCCTCGGCCTTCTGGGCGCGCAGCACATCAACACCGATGAATTCCTTAGTCAGGTCGCAGCACCAGGAGAGGCCGGCTTCCAGCGGGGTCTTTTCCGGAGAAAGGTCGCTGCCGTTGAGGGAGTAGCACATTTCGAGACGCAGGCTGTCGCGAGCACCCAGACCGCAGGGCTTGGCGCCGCAGTCCATGACCTTTTCAAACCACTTGACGCCCTGCTCTGCCGGGCAGAAGAATTCATAACCGTTTTCGCCGGTGTAGCCGGTGCGGCACACCACCACGGCATCGCCGTCGCACTCAAACATGAGGATGCCGTTGCGCACAGGCAGCTCCACGCCGGGGCAAAGCTTGGCGAACACCTCCTCGCAGGTGGGACCCTGCACCGCCAGGCCCACATAATCGGCGCTCTTGTTCACCAGGGAAATACCCTCGGGCTTGTGAGCGGTGAGCCAGGCGTAGTCCTCATCAATCATGGAGGCATTCACCACCACGAAGAAATTGTCCTTGCCAAGCTGGTAGATGATGAGGTCATCAATCACGCCGCCCTTTTCATTGAGCATGATGGAGTACTGCCCCATGCCGTCCACCAGTTTGTTGAGATTGTTGGTGAACATGGAATTGAGCCACTCAGTAGCCCCCTCGCCGCTGACGAGGAACTGGCCCATGTGGGAAATATCAAACACACCGCAGGCACTGCGCACGGTGTTGTGCTCATCGATAATACCTGTGTACTGCACAGGCATGTTCCACCCTGCAAAGGGTACCATCTTGGCTCCGAGAGCCACGTGCTTGTCGCACAAAGGCGTGCACTTGATAGAATCGGCGTTCATACTGCCGGGCATTTTACTCTTGCGGTGTTGGGGCGTCAAGCACGCATCCTGACAGATGACCCACTTTACCAGCATAATGACACAACTACTGTTCGTTTTGTGACAATTTCGCCAGATTGGGGATTTTTCTTGAAATTGTCACCCTGTCGTGGTACAGTCGGCGTAACTCTATATGGACACGACATACTACGTGATATACGGTATGCTTCTGCTGCTGTCAGTCTTTGGTCTGGTGGTAGGCGTGAGCAATGATGCCTGCAACTTCCTTAACTCCTCTATCGGCAGTCGTTCCGGCACGTACACGGGCGCTGTTGCCGTGGCCGCCGTAGGCGTGCTGCTGGGTGCTTCGTTCTCCAGCGGCATGATGGAAATTGCCCGCAGCGGTGTTTTCATTCCCAGCATGTTCAGCTTCCACGAAGTGATGCTGCTATTCCTGGCCGTCATGGTGGCGAACGTGATTCTGCTGGATATCTTCAACACCCTGGGGCTACCCACCTCCACCACGGTTTCGCTCATCTTTGCCTTGCTGGGCTCCGCCCTGGGTATGGCCTATTTCAACCTGGGCGATGGTCCCGGCTCCCTGGCAGACTACATCAACACCGATAAGGTATTCTTCATCGTCTCCGGCATTTTCTGCTCGGTGGCCATTGCGTTTACCGTGGGTACGGTGGTCATGTGGTTCTCCCGCCTGCTCTACACCTTCCACTACCAGCGCATGTACCGCCTCATCGGCCCGCTGTGGTGCGGTTTTGCCTTCACGGCCATCACCTACTTTGCCGTGTTCAAAGGGCTCAAGACCAGCCCGGTCATGAAAGGTGAGTTCATGGACATGGTGGATGCCAACCTGGGCGTTTCCATTCTCATCGCCTTTGTGGCATGGACGGTGATTGCCGCCATTCTGCAATACGGGCTCAAGATTAACACCCTGCGCATCACCGTACTGGCAGGCACCGGCGCCCTGGCACTTGCCTTTGCCGGCAACGACCTGGTGAACTTCATCGGCGTCTTCATGGCCTCGCAGACCTCCATGGAACTGGCAGAGGCACACCTGGCCGCCGGCGGCGACCTGGCCACATTCAAGATGGGCGGGCTGGCCGATGTGCAGCAGCAGGTCAACATGCTCTGGCTGGTGGCTGCCGGCCTGGTCATGGTAACCACCCTCTTCTTCTCCAAGAAAGCCCGCAAGGTGACGGAAACCGAGCTGAAGCTCTCCTCCGCCAACAGCGGCAAGGAGCGTTTCGGCTCCTGCAGCGCAGCCCGCACCATGGTGCGCTACACGCTGAACACCAAGCGATTCTTTGAGCGAGTCACCCCCATGCGCATTCAGAACTTCATCTCCAGCCGCTTTGCCCCGCTGGCACCGGAGGAAGAAACCGGCGCGATTTATGACCAGGTGCGCGGCTCGGTGAATCTCACCGTATCGGCCCTGCTCATCTCGGTAGCCACCAACCTGCAGCTGCCACTTTCCACCACCTATGTAACCTTCATGGTAGCCATGGGCTCCTCCCTGGCAGACCGCGCCTGGGGCCGAGACAGCGCGGTATACCGCATCACCGGCGTGCTCACCGTTATCGGCGGCTGGTTCCTCACCGCCCTGGCGGCCAGTCTTGCCGCCTTCCTGGTAGCCATTGTCATGGCCTATGGCGGATTCTGGGGCATGATCACCATGCTGGTTATTGCCGGCGCCATCCTCATCAAGTCCACCTTCTTCACCAACAGCGCCAAGGAGGAAATCCGCCTCATCAACATGCACAGCGATGCCGCGGTCAAAGACTTCGGCAAGGCTGCCAGCGGGCGTCTTGGCCGCATGGTCGGCATATACAACGCCATGGTCAAAGCCCTGCTCAGCGAAGACCGCGACGCCCTGAAACGACTGCGCAAGAAGAGCCGCAGTCTGAAGCGCGACCTGGAGGTACTGCGCGAAAACGAGGTGCTGCCCACCCTGCGCACCCTGCCCAAGGAACTCGCAGATCGCGGCCAGTTGGTATTCCGCATCACAGAAATTTCCATCAACACCTGCGAGCGGCTCTACACCCTGGTAAAGGCCAGCTACAACCATATCGACAACAACCACCAGGGGCTCAGCAAGGAACAAGGTGATGACCTGCTCGCCCTTACCAACAAGATTGGCCGTTTCTACCCGGATTTGACCGATATGCTCAAGGCCGGAGACTTCAAGGGCATCGATGCCCTGCTGGAAGACCGCGACCAGCTGGGTGAAGACTTTGCCGACTGCATTACCCGCCACCTGATGCACAACACCACAGATGAAAGCGGCATGCGCAACGGCATCCTCTACCTCACCCTGCTCAACGAAACACGTGCCATGATCAGCCACGCTTTCGCCCTCATCGAACGTGTGAAAGAAGTGTACGAGGATTAAATCAATCCCGGATAATACCACCCCTCACCCCCGGCTGCGAATGCACCCGGGGGTATTTATTTAACAAGCCCGATAGAATAAGCTTGACCATATGATAAAAAATAGGTAGCATCAGTATAGTACAGAGTTGAAATATACTGCCAGCCATATGGAGCCGCACACCTCTCAGAATTCAGAACCCCCGGCATACACAATCGTCTTTGCCAGCAACGAAAAAGGAGTACTTCCTCTTTCCCTTGCGTTGTGGTCACTATTGACAAAGGCCGGGGATTCCACAACTTATGACGTGTGCGTTCTAAGCGATGGTATCACCCCGGAATCGGAGACACGTTTGCAAAAAATAGCGGCTGGCATTCACCCCAGACACCGACTCTCCTTTATTGATGCAGAACCTGTACTTAATGAAAAGATTGAGAGAAAATACTCATTTTACCTTCCACGCTCCGCGTGGTCCCGCATCTTCATCCCGGATTTAATCCCCTATGCCAACCGAGCGCTATATGTAGACATCGACATCCTTGTATGCGATGACTGTGCCGCCCTGTTCGAATTAGACATGCAGGGAGCAGCCCTGGGTGTGGTATACGAATCAGCATCCTACGAAGGCTGCGAGATTAATAAGCGACTGGATATTCCGGTCAGTTGTCCTGGATACTTCAATTCCGGCGTGCTACTTATGAACCTGGAAGTATTCAGGCGGGATAATCTCTCTGAGCACATCATGAACATTGCCGCCCAATATAGTGATAAACTTGTAGCAATGGATCAGGATGCCCTGAATGCCGCCCTGTATGACCGGGTTATCCGTCTGCATCCGCGCTGGAACTGGCACGACAGACACACCCGCCTGGCCCTCATGTCTAATCCCTCTGCTCCCCTGTGGCGCGCCAACACCCCCCGGGAAGTGGTAGAAGCCTCCCTATACCCCGGCATCATCCATTTTATTGGTTTCCACAAACCGTGGAATTACACCAACCGGCTCATGCAGAGCACGTACGAAAAAGCCATCCGCGAATCCGGATTACCCGGTTTTCTGCCGCTTCCCGGCTGGAGCTTCATGACATGGCTGAAACGAATCCTGTACGCTCCGGTGTATGCCCTGACCTGGAGGAAAATCAGGCGTCTGGCAAAAAAATGGAACATCTCCACTGCCCCCAGAGCAACAGCCTGATGCCTTTAACCATGCAACAAACACTTTAAATACCTGAAAACAAACCGACCTATGAGTGAGGAAACCACATGCAATGTTATCTGCCTGAAATGGGGCACCCGTTATCCGGCAGCCTACACGAATACACTCTACCGCTCCGTCAAGAAGCACCTTCACCGCCCCTTCCGCTTCGTCTGCGTAACCGATAATCCGGAAGGCCTTGATGAAGGCATTGACGCCCAGCCTTTCCCGCCAGATCCAGAACCAGACGGCAACCACGGCTGGCCGAACATCTTCGCCAAACTTGCCATTCTGCAGGATGGTTTTGCCAATTTGAAAGGCCCGACGCTTTTCCTGGATGTTGATGTCGTCATTATGGATGATATTGACTGCTTCTTCGACTACAAGCCAGGAGAAAACTGCATCATCCACAACTGGATTGAATGGCACAAGACCATCTTCCGCAAGAGACCAGCCATTGGAAATTCCTCCATCTTCCGATTTGAAGCGGGTAAATCCGGCTACATCTTCGACACCTTTATCCGCGAAATCGACGACGCGTTCGACCAATCTAAATTTCCGACAGAACAAGCGTTCCTCACCTACGCCATGAAGAAGGTGAACTGGTGGCCGTATGACTGGGCGCAGAGCTACAAGCGCTGCTGCCGCCCCATATTCCCGCTCAACCTGGTTGTGGCGCCCAAACCACCCAGGACAAAGATTCTCGTCTTCCACGGCAACCCGGATCCCGACCAGGCCGTCGTGGGATTTGATGATGGAAAGCTGCACCACAAGGTACTTCCTGCCCCCTGGATTGAGGATTACTGGAAACTCGACGCCTGATTTACCGACATGCTGCAACTGACACGCATCATCAACAAAGGCGGCCGCCGCCTTTGCATGGAGCACCCTGATGACCCGGACAAATGTGTCAAGGTCATCATGTTTCCACGAGATTTGTACCTCCTTAAGCGCGATTTGCAGGCCTACAAAGCAGTCAAACCCGTGCTGAAGGATTTTCTGCCGCACTATGAGGAAGAACTGGTGGAAACCCAGCTGGGGCCCGGTCTGATTTGCGAGATAGTCAAGGATGACGATGGCTCCGTCTCCCGGCGTCTGGCAGACTGCATCTATCAGAAGATAGTCAACAAACGCACGCTGGCGCAAATTGCCCTATTTGCCAGGCTCGTTGTCGAGAACGGCATCCCGTTCTACGATATGAACCCGAACAATTTCCTGGTTCAGATAAAGAATGGTAAGCAGCGCCTCTTATACGTCGATTTGAAATACTACGGCGTATATAAGCCGTGGACCTACCTGCATCTGGAAAAATACATTCCGGCACTTTCGAAACTCATCGTCAAGCGCCGCCTCAAGCGGCTCTTTGACTGGCTGGAAAAACACCCCCAGACCGATTAAACTTTCATTACCCCATGCAAAAAAAGCTGCCGGGTATTTACCCGGCAGCTTTTTTGAAACTGCGTAAAACCGCTATCAGATAAAGGTACGGATAACCGCCTTATCGCGCAAGCGTTCCACCCACTGGCGGTAGCGCTGCTCGCTTTTCTTGCGGCGCACAGCGTCATCCACCTTCTGTTTGATTTCCGGCTTGCTCAGGGAGGGTGCCGCAGCCAGTTTCTTACCATGCACCTTCACAATGGTGAAGCCGGCAGGGTCAAGCAGCGGCCCAACCAGCTGGCCCGGGCTGGCAGCAAATACCACGTTGGCAAACTCTACAGCCAAATCGTTGCGGCGCAGGGAAGGCCACTTACCGCCGTCCTCGGCATGCGCATCACGAGAATGCTCACGGGCAGCATCAGCAAAGGAAATCTTGCCCTTTTCTATATCCTCACGCAGTCGGACAGCAAACTTATAGCGTTCCTCCGGGGTCATCATGGGGTCATCCGGGTCTACAGCAGGAATGAAGATCTTGCTGTAGCTGATGCTGTCTTTCATGATATCACGATACTCAGAGCTGGTGTTCCTGTACTCCTCTTTGATTTCATCGGGGGTGGGTGGCACGCCACGCTCATAACGCATACCGCGCATGGAAGAAACCGTGATTTCCTTTTTCACAGAATCGCGGTATTCGGTATAATTCATGCCGCTCTTGCGAAGATTATCAAGGAACTCGCTGCGGTCACCATTGTACTGCATCAGAATACGGCGGTTAATCTCCTCATCCACCTGATCTTCCTTAATCATGTACCCTTTAGTGTCAAAATCGCTCAGCACCAGCTCGCGCTCAATCAAATCATTGAGTACAGCCTTCTTGGCAGCCACCAATTCAGAATTAAAACGAGGCCCCTGGCGAGGGTAAAGCATCATCAGCTCGCGGAAATATGGAGCCAGGCGGGCACGAACCTCACTTGAAGTAATGGGGCGGCCATTCACCGTGGCGGCAATGCGGTTCACCACGGCGGCGGTAGCCTCCTGGGTCACACCTGCTACCAGCAGAGTCAGCAGAAGAGTTGCGAAACGGCTTACAAGTTTCATATACCTGAAGTATAATGCAAGAAGCTGGTGGTTGCAACAATCTTCTTTGTCACGTCCACATTTTGTTCAATTCTCCGCCAGATAGCATCCATTTTCAGGCTCACCCGCCTGTTTTTAGAAAAAACCGCCCACGGGGAGGTCATTACCCCACCATGAATACACATTGTGATAACGCAACGACCAGTTTGTTCGGGGCGGAGGATGTATCGCACCCCCTGCCCACCGATAAAATGCCTGAGCACTCCATGCGGCCGGAAGACGCCTACGAACTCATCAAGGCAGAGCTCCTGCTGGATGGTAACTCACGCCAGAACCTGGCCACATTCTGCCAGACCTGGGATGACGAGCAGGTTCACCGGCTCATGGATCTGAGCATCAGCAAGAACATGATTGACAAGGACGAGTACCCGCAGAGCGCAGAACTGGAAATGCGCTGCGTGCGCATGATTGCTGCGCTCTGGCATGCCCCGGCGGATTCCACCCCCATCGGCTGCTCCACCGTGGGTAGTAGTGAGGCCTGCATGCTGGGAGGCATGGCCGCCCTGCGCCGCTGGCGCGCACGCCGCAAAGCCGCGGGAAAGCCCTGTGACCGCCCGAACATGGTGTGTGGTCCGGTGCAGATATGCTGGCACAAATTCTGCCGTTATTGGGATGTGGAAATGCGCGAGATTCCCATGGCTCCCGGGCAATACTGCATGAGCGAAGCCGAAGTGCTCAAGCATGTGGATGAAAATACTATCTGTGTAGTACCCACCTTTGGAGTCACCTACACAGGGCAGTATGAATTCCCGGATGAGGTGTGCCGCGTGCTGGATAAATTGGCGGCAGCCGGCGGACCAGATGTAGATGTACATGTGGATGCTGCCAGCGGTGGTTTTCTGGCGCCGTTCTGTGCCCCGCACATTCCGTTTGATTTCCGTCTCAAACGAGTCAAGAGCATCAGCTCCAGCGGCCATAAGTATGGGCTTGCCCCATTAGGATGCGGCTGGGTAGTCTGGAGAGATGAATCAGAACTTCCCAAGGAGCTCACCTTTGCAGTAAACTACCTGGGTGGCAGCGTGCCTACCATTGCCATTAACTTCTCCCGCCCGGCTGGGCAGATTATTGCTCAATACTATGATTTTGTACGTCTGGGCATGCAAGGCTACAGAGATATCCACATGGCGTCCTACGCCGTTGCGCAGTATCTGGCCCGGGAAATTGCCAGACTGGGCGATTTCGAATTCATTGCTACAGGAGATCCGCGCAAGGATATTCCCGCCGTGTGTTTCTACTCCAGAACACCAGATAAAGACTGCTACAACCTCTACGAACTTTCAGACCGTCTGCGCATGCGTGGCTGGCAAGTACCTGCCTTCTCCCTGCCGGCAAACGTTCAGGAGACTGTTGTCATGCGCGTGATGGTGCGCCAGGGATTCACCATGGACATGGCAAGTCTGCTCATCGGAGACATGAAGCGAGCCATGGAACACCTGCGGAAATACCGCCCGAGCACCAGCATGTGCGAATGTGATGGCATGAGATTCAAGCACACTTGATATACTGCCTCAATTTTCGCTTTTGCGCGGTCGCAAGCCGCGGGGATAGCAAGTGAGCTGCAACTCCCCGCGGCAAAGCTCAAATGCCTTTTCCGGAGAATCCGGATAATCCCGCAAGCAGGCAAGCACCCGATTCCGCGTAGCCAGCGCAGCCTCGAGTGCCGGGATTTCCCCGCCATATTGCTTGTCAGAAAAATACCGGGTGAAATGAACCTGGTTGCGACACAGCGTCACCCTCCACCCTTGAAACGATGTAAACTCATACGTGAACCGGGTAATGTTACGAATTGGCTTCATGGCTGGAAGCAGTCATAACATTTCAGCTAAAAGCAGGCAATTCATATTAGGAGGTCATACCTCAAATTATTAGTTTATTTTTCATCGATTAGGCGCGTGACTGCTAACAATGCTGGCACAGCCACAAATCATGTTGTACACTTACAATCATGACAATGAAATCTATAACTTTCCGCTGTTCGGCTCACCAGTACGAGCAAATTACCAACACAATAATCAAGCACAACTGCAGCCGCACTATGTTGATTATTCAGGCTCTGGAGTTCTTCCTCAATTACGCAGAACAAGACCACATCCGCAATAAAAACCTCTTCCATCTTGTGGAAGATATTGACGCTGAGAGCAGCGGGCCAAGCTTTGCCGAGCAAGCGTAACCCGGTTCTCGCCTACATTACTGTAGAATCCGTGTCACTCCCCCTATTTTTTTCTTTCCTAGATGAGACTTTCGGTGTATAACATCGAAAGTCTCGCGAGGGCTTTTCGTACCCCCCCGGCGAGACACGACCCCCTTTAAACATTCTACACATAACACTATGAGCAAATCATTCCTGCCAGCACAGTACGCGCATCCCTACGAAATCAACGAGAAATACAGTAAGTCCGTGGCCTATTTCTGCATGGAATACGCCATCGACAACGTGTTCAAGATTTACTCCGGCGGTCTGGGATACCTGGCCGGTTCCCACATGCGCTCTGCCGGTGCCCTGCGCCAGAATCTGGTGGGCGTTGGGATTCTGTGGTCCTATGGATACTACAACCAGATTCGCGCAGAGGATGGTTCCATGGCCGTGCAATACCTGCGCAAGGATTACAGCTTCCTGGAGGATCACAATATCAAATTCCTCATCCGCATCTGCGGAGCCCCGGTGTGGGTAAAAGCTTACTACCTGCGCCCGGACACCTTCGGTACCGCCCCCATGTTCTTCCTCACCACCGACCTGCCGGAGAATGACGACATTTCCCGTTCCATCACGCAGCGCCTGTATGACTCCAATCCCATGACCCGCATCTCGCAATACATCGTACTGGGTCAGGGTGGTGCCCGCCTCTTCGAAGAACTGGGCGTAGAACCCGAAATCTACCACATGAACGAGGCTCACGCCATCGGCGCTGCCTTCAACATGCTGGCCCGCAACGGCGGAAATGTGGATGAAGTGCGCAAACGTTTCGTATTCACCACCCACACACCGGAGGAAGCCGGAAACGAAAAGATGGATATCAACCTCATGGCCAATTTCTCTTTCTTCGACGGTCTTTCCCTGGAGCAGGTGCGTGCCATGCTCAAGCTCGACCCGAGCGAGCAGACCTTTAACTACACGCTCGCAGCCCTGCGCCTCTCCCACATGGCCAACGGCGTTTCCGCCCTGCATGGTGAAGTCTCCCGCCAGATGTGGCAAGGGTACAGCGATATCTGCCCCATCACCCACGTAACCAACGCCCAGAACCGCGAATACTGGCAGGACCCCGAGCTGGCAGAGGCCTATGCCATGCGTGATAAGAAAGCATTCCTGCACCGCAAGCGCGCCCTCAAGAAAGAACTTTTCCGCGTGGTGGGCGAGCAGACTGGTCACCTCTTCGACCAGGACACCCTCACCATCGTGTGGGCACGCCGCTTTGCAGCTTACAAGCGCCCGGGGCTTATCACCGAAAACCCGGTCATGTTCGAGCGCATGCTGCAGCGCACCAACCGCCCGGTGCAGATGATATGGGCCGGCAAGCCCTACCCCACCGACTTCACCGCAGTAGACATATTCAACAAGCTCAACAAACTGAGCGAAAAGTATCCGCGCTGCGCCGTGCTCACCGGCTATGAACTGGGTCTCAGCCGCCTGCTCAAGAATGGTTCCGACCTCTGGCTCAACAACCCGGTGGTCACCCGCGAAGCCTCCGGCACCTCCGGCATGAGCGCCACCATGAACGGTTCGGTCACCATATCCACCAATGATGGCTGGGTGCGCGAATTTGCCCGCGATGGCGAAAACTGCTTCCTGATTCCCGAAGCCAAAGAAGGACTGCCAGCCGAAGCCCGCGACCGCTCCGACCGCGATAACTTCTACAGCGTTCTGGAAAGCAAGATTCTGCCCACCTATTACGATAACCGCGATAAGTGGATGGACCTCGTGTTCCAGGGGCTGAACGACATCTGCCCCGCGTTCGACTCCGACCGCATGGCAGATGAATACTACGTAAAAATGTACAACTGCTGATTTCCCCCCCGGCACATTAGTGCCGAGGGATTTCTCCCTTCCCCCTCTATGAAACCACATATCCTATCCGGCATCCTCCTCTGCCTGTTTCTGAGTATCTCCACGGCATCAGCCGAGTACACTAATGTAAGTCCGGAAACAGATGCTCTCATTGCCAAAGCACACAAGAAAGACAGCAAGGCTCTCGAAGAACTGGGAGATATCTACGCCGAGGGCACAGGCGTTACCCAGGACAAGGACGAAGCCATGCGCTGGTACGCCCTTGCCAGCCAGCTGGGCAATGAAAGCGCCAATGACAAGCTCTGGGAAATGGAGGGACACGCCAGGCGCAATGTCAAACGCATCAAACGCTCAAAGGGATACGATAAGCAGGCTACACATGATTTGTGCACCTACCTGTACCTGACCACCTCCGGCACCAAGGGACGTCTGTTTGAGCCGGACGCCGTTCCCAAGGGCATAAAAACACAACCCGCAGCCATGGGAAAGGTGACAATTGGCGAATACAAGCCCGCCATCGTTGCCCGATACCTTAACAAAGGAGCAGATCCCCGCGCTTCCGTCAGAATCGAGGATATCGACCGGCCTCTCGGGGCCACCGGGCATGTGCTCAACCCCTTTGCGATGATCAGCAAGATGCATGATTTAAGAACGCTGGATCAGCTCATCGCCCATGGCTGCTGCATCAACCAGCACGGCAACACACTCGTGCACCATGCATTCAGTGAACTCGACCGCGGAAATGCCCGCAAGGCTAAGAAAACACTCAAGTTTCTCGCAGAAAGAGGGCTGAACCTGAACATGCGCTCCAACTGGAGCTCCACCCGCCTCATCGACTGCGCCTGTGTCGATTTTGCCAAAGGAGTCACCTACCTCGCAGACAAAGGGCTTGACCCGGACGCCGAACTCGAACTCCGCTACATGATTGAAAGCAAGGTTCGCGGATTCGCCGTGGGGGACCGCGCGCTCGGCATGGCCGTCCGCAACAAGAAAATCTACACGATTGATGCCCTCATCAAGGCCGGAGCAGAAATCAACTACATTTACCGCGGCAAGACCGTGCTTGATGAAGCTCTGGCCGCCCCGGGAGTCAAGAACGAATCAGCCTCCTCATATGAGGAGGAGTTCAAACGTCTGGAAACCATTGCATACGGCACCATAAAAGAGCGCAAGGAACCAGGAGCAGAAACACGCCGCAGTTTCCCCAATACGAATCAGATCAACGTAGCGCACCTGTTAAAACTGGCCGGTGCCAAAACTGCCGCGGAAATGGGACACAACCCGAAGAATCAGTAATTCTGCACCGGGGAGCCGGGAACTGCGCTCACATCCTCAACAGAGGCGGTAAATGCAGCCACATTCTCCAAATATTCATTCCACTCGATGAATGGCATGGGCCGCTGGGTGAAGAGATGAAGCCGGAAGCGAGCCACGCGTTGCTCCACAGCATCCGTGATTTCAGCGGGCAGCTCCGCCACGGCTGCCGCCACCGCCTCCAGATGCTCCACAGCACCATGGCAGATGAGGGGCAGGTCGCACCCGGCGCGGAGGGCTAGAGCTGCAGATTCTGCCGGGCTGTATCGCTTGGCAATGGCCCCCATGCACAAATCATCGGTGAACACCACGCCATCGTACCCCAGCTGGTCGCGCAGAAAGCCCTGCACAAGCGCCGGGGATAGCGAGGTAGGCAGCTCTGCATCAATCTCCGGGATAAGCAGGTGCGCAATCATGAGCGAGGGAAGCTCGGGCATGAGGGCGGTAAAGGGTATGGCGGCTTCCTGCAAAAAATACTCGCGGGTGCCGTGCAGCACCGGCAAATCATGGTGAGGGTCGCATTCTGCCGCACCCATTCCGGGGAAATGCTTACCGCAGGTCATGATTCCCCGGCCGGAAGTAGCGCGGTTCCACACACCGGCATGCGAAATAACCTGCTGGGTATCAGCACCCCAGCACCGGCTGGGCAACGCATTGGCATGCATCGAGGCCAAATCCAGCACCGGGGCAAAATTGGTATTCACCCCCAGGGTATGAAGACAAGTCGCATTGTAATAAGCAGCCTGGCGAATCATGTGGCTGCTGCCGGTCTGCACCAAGGCGGCAGCTGAGGGCAACTGCACGCCGATTTCCGCCGTGCGCACCACGCGTCCGCCCTCCTGGTCGATGGCGATAATCGGCTCATCAGGCCCGGCGGTGAGCCGTCGTAGCTCATCCGTCAGTTCACGGGCGAACTCATAATCCGCAATATTGCGGGTGAAGAGAATGTAGCCAGCCGGTTGCAGGCGCGTGAAGAGCTCGCGCTCGCGCTTGCTGAGCACGGTTCCCTCCACCCCTGCAATGACCGGCAGCATGAATGAGCTTTACTTATCGCCGAAAATAGTGGCGCGGGTATACATGGGGAACACCGGAATACCACGGCTCTCAATAGCCTCGCGACCGCCTTCCTGGCGATCCACCAGCACCAGAGCCGCCACCACCTTGCCACCCTCTGCCTCAATGGCATCGATCGCCTTCAAGGTAGAGCCGCCGGTGGTAATCACATCATCCACCACGATAACCTCCTGCCCGGCCTCAAAATTGCCCTCGATACGCTTGCCGCGGCCGTGGTCCTTGGCTTCCTTGCGCACGGTGAACACCTTGAGCGGTTCGTCTGCCTCCACGGAGTACATGCCGATAGCCAGAGAAATGGGGTCTGCCCCCATAGTCATGCCCCCAATAGAGGTCACGCCAGGGAACCTGGGCATAATCTCCTCCTGCACCAGCTCCCAGCCCACCTGGCCAATCAGGTTGGCACCGCGGGCATCCAACGCCGTGATACGGCAATCGCAGTACAAATCACTCTCCTTGCCTGAGGCAAGAATGAAATGTCCGGTCTTAATGGACTTGGTAAGCAGGATATTCAGCAGTTCTTTTTTGGCATCTGTCATAACACGCCCATTCTACCCCCTCGTCCCGCAAATTGCAAGGAGTTTTCCCACTTCACTCCCCATTTGCCACATGTGTCCCAAAGATTATGCGCTAAACTGACTTTATCTCTCTATTTGGCGAGCGCCTGGGTGGCGATGCTTCTTTCATAGTGGAACACACGCTTCACCGGGTGATGCAAACATTGGGACACATGTGCCCATTTGCCGGTTTTACCTCTATTTCCTGCACATTATGAACTCGCAAGTCTCTCTAACAAATATCAGTAATTTTGTACTGGACATAGCATTAAAGAAGCTTTATCATCCTGACAAATGAGCAGAAAAGCCCCGCATTGCATCTTCCGGAAACTACTCGAAATCATGGACTCCCTGCGCAGCGAGAGCATCAGGACAAGCAAGGAATCCGACCACACCAGGCTCTCTGGTCTGACAACACGCCAAGGGGCAGTTATCTCACAATTAAAGCTTATGCTGGAGAACCAGCCGGAAGGAGTATCGCTCAAAGATTTAGCCAGACGAATCCACATGACCATTCCTGCAGCTTCACAGCTGGTGGAGACTCTTGTTTTAAAGAACTATGTACAGCGAAACCCGGACCCGACAGACCGCCGAGCGGTACGCATCACCCTCAGCGAAACCGGCCTGAACATCTTTGAGGAAGTGTATGCGCACTTTGATGCCGAGCTGGACAAAAGAGCCCAGGCTCTGACCAACGAAGAACTGGGCGCGCTGGAACGCATCGTCAAAAAAATCCAGAAATAATCCACCAGGCATTAGCCACATCCCCCCCCCGGTACTCCAGCAAGCTCAGCAAGTCTGCAATTTTAAAGCACAAAAGCTTGACTAACCTCCAGCTTGCGTGTAGTATGATACACGAACAGCGCGTGCTGAGGCCGAAATCATGGCAACAGCCAAACACACCAGAAGCTATTGTCCTATGTCCACACAACCTAACCTCCTGGCTCAAGTGCGCCAGCACCTCATCAGCCACGGCGAAGCCTACCAGTGGGTCACCATGGGGGCTGAAAAAGAAAAAATCGGTCTGGCCTACCTCCCCATCACTAACACAGAAATTCCCTGTTCTTTCATGTTCACCGAGCTGAAAGACCCGTGCAGTCTGGTGTTCGATGTCAACTTTGCCTATCGAATCTCCCCGGCAGACCGCGCTGAGGTGAGCATGCTACTGCTCACGCTGAATGCCAATCTGCCGGAAGGGCAGCTCCTCATAGATATGGAAAGCGGTCTGGTATACTACCGTCTCAAGTATGTGGTTTCCGATTTCAGCGTAAGCAACGATGAGATTCTGGCTCAGATTAAGCACATGGAAGACGTGGGTATCAGCATGGCTCACACGTATCCGCGCATCATCATGCAGGAATTCCCGCTGTATTAACATTTCCCCTTCCCTCCCAACAATAAACAGAAAACACCCATATGTCCCTTACCAGACCCCTAGAAGGAAAAGTCGGCATTGTGACCGGCGTAGCCAACCACCGCAGCATCGCATTCGGCATTGCCAAAGCCTGGCATGAAGCCGGCGCCAAGCTCATCTTCAACTACCAGGGCGAGCGCCTCAAGGATGGCGTCATCAAACTGGTAAAGGAGCACTTTGGCGAGGACACCCCTGTGTGCTCTCTGGATGTAACCGATGACCAGTCCATTGCGGACTTCTTCACCTTTGTGGGCGAGCACACCAACCGAGTGGACATGCTGCTGCATGCCATCGCCTTTGCCCCCAAGGCCCCCGGCACTCTTGATGGTCATTTCTCCGATATCCCGCGCGATGCATGGAATCTCTCCCTGCAGATCTCGGCATACTCGCTCATCGCGCTTTCCCGTGCAGTGGCGCCGTTCATGACCAATGGCGGTTCCATCACAGCCCTTACCTACTACGCCAGCCAGAAAGTAGTACCGAACTACAACCTCATGGCCGTTTCCAAGGCTGCACTCGAAACCAGCTGCAAGTACCTGGCCTACGACCTGGGCCGCCGCGAAGCCCCCATCCGCGTGAACTGCATTTCCGCAGGCCCGGTACAGACCCTGGCCGCCCGCGGCGTCTCCGGCTTTACCGGCATGTTCAAGGTATACGAGGAGAAAGCCCCGCTGCAACGCTCCTGCACACTGGAGGAACTGGGAGCCACCGCCACCTACCTTGCCAGCGATGGCGCAGCCTCCATGACCGGCCAGATTCTCTACGTGGACGGTGGTTACGAAATCGTAGGCATGTAAGCCCCGCCTCCAACATACATTTTAGCCAGCAGCCCCGATGCTCCGGGGCTGCTTTTTATTGCAGATTCAAGTATAAATCCACCACATCCAGCAGACGTCCGAACTTGCATCCCACCTGCGGGAAGCGCGAAACCTGCCGGAATCCCAGCGATTCATGAAACACAATACTGGCGCAGTTATCCCCGGTCACGCAAGCGATTAGAGCACGGCAACCGCCCTCGCGGCACATAGGCAGCAGAGCCGCCATCAACCGCCGGCCGATCCCCTGCCCACACCACGCCGGGTGCAGGTAAATCGTACTCTCCCAAGTCTGAGCATAGGCAGCTCGCTCCTTCCAGCGGTGGGCATACGCAAAACCCACCACCAGCCCCGACACCTCGCACACCAGATAAGGAAACTCCGCCATCGTCTGCTCAATACGCCCGCGCATCTGCTCCTCACTCAACGGCTCAATTTCAAACGAAATAACCGTATTCTGCACATAGTGATTATAAATTGCAGCGAGAGCAGCTGCATCATCGGAACTGACTGGACGTACCTTCATCATCTTCTACCCTGAAAAGCGAAAAACCCGAGGCGTTAACCTCGGGCTTTCTGAGCATCCCCACGCGGATTCGAACCGCGGTTCTATGACTGAGAATCATATGTCCTAACCCCTAGACGATGGGGACATTCGCGATGCTCGCAGTCAAACTGCGCGCGCATTATACACAGACACCCCCACAGCGTCAAGACCAAATTTACAAAAATGACATTTTTCAGCTATTTTACGCTGCATGCAGCAGAAAAAGCTTGCGTACAGCCAGAGTCTTGAGCTAGTATCACCCCAGCACGCGCTAAGCCTGCAACACCTCCGGATGGGTGGCAGAGCGGTTGAATGCAGCGGTCTTGAAAACCGCCGAAGGTTAATCCCTTCCGTGGGTTCGAATCCCACCCCATCCGCTCTAAGTAAAAGTAAGAAAACCCGCGTAAACCTTGATTTTACGCGGGTTTTCGTGTATAGTCCGTGTAGGAAAAGTTACATTTTCCATAGTACAGAAACATTACAGAAAATTTTACAGCTATGAGCAAGGATTTCTACAAGGGGCGGCTGTCTATCAACAAGGAGAAAAGCAGTCCTTATTGGATGGTCACGTTCCAGGGGCCAGATGGAAAAATGCGGCGCCGCTCCACCAAGGTGCCGGTGGCCGGAGGCATGTTCGAGGGCGTCAAAATCACCGCTAAGCTGGCAGAAAAGCTCGCGTACCAGCGCGGCGTTCAAATGGCATGTGCCGCTGAAACAGAGTATGAATCCCACAACAACATCAGCGTCCGCGACTGGTGCGAGGGGTACATCTCGCGCAATGCCGGACACATCTCTGCCCGCACCGTCAACAACGCCCGCACCGCATACAAGTTCCTCTACACCTTCTTGGGCAGCCGCGCCAGCGCTCCCATGCGCCTACTCACGAAGGCCGATATAAAAAACTTCGTAGCAACCCGCCGCGAACAGGTGCGGGCCGAAACAGTAAAGAAAGACCTGGCCGCTATATCCCAAGCATGCAAGGATGCAGTCGATGCTGAAATCATCGACAAGAACCCGTGCCAGGGCGTATCGATTCCTGCGGATCGCGCCGGAGAGAAACGCATCAAGGAAGCATTCACCCTGGAAGAGATCCGATACATGATAGACAAATTCCCGCCCCAATGGTCATCCGCTGTTCGTTGCTCTTTCGAGACCTTTGGCCAGCGCCTTGGCGATATCCTGCGTCTGGACTGGTCACAGTTTGACTGGAACGCCCGCGTGGTGCGCTTTGTCACCGGCAAAACCGGCCGCGTACTCGCCCAGCCTATGAGAGATGGATTCTACACCTGGGCCTATGCAGAATGGCAGAAAGCCGGTTGCCCGGAATCAGGTCTGCTCCACCCCGACCTTCTTCCCCTGGGAGATGGGGCCAGCTACCAGTTTGGCACTCTGCTCCGCACTCACGG
Source organism: Akkermansia sp. (assembly GCA_045538275.1). Taxonomy (GTDB): domain Bacteria; phylum Verrucomicrobiota; class Verrucomicrobiia; order Verrucomicrobiales; family Akkermansiaceae; genus Akkermansia. The sequence goes on from JAZSRB010000038.1 coordinate 154,750, forward strand.
CATCGGTCTGCTTCACGGCTCATTTGGTGGTCGCCGCCGCGTCATGAACAGCAAATCGTTCCACAGCATCCGCGCCACCTGTGCCACCCTGCTGCATGCCTCCGGCGTATCTCAGGGCATGGCTATGGAGCTGGTGGGCCATGATTCCCAGGATGTGCATGCCGTCTACATCCGCCCTACCACAGACCAGCTGCGTGATGCAGCCAATGCTTTACCATCCATCTGAGCTACTCGTACAGCCATCTTGCACCCACCGCCACGTTGCACCCTCCCTGGTGCTCGTAAGGCTGCGCCCAGCTGGCATTCATATCCACCAGCCCGGCTGCACACGCCTCAGCAAACGTGCGGAAAGCATCTGCGGAGTGACTGTACCGGTCATGCAGCGGCTGGGTGCGCTCTACTCCGTTGGAGCCCTCCGGCGCCGTCTGGTAATTCTCCAGGGCCTGTATACCGCTCGGGTACTCCTTGCCGTTGCTGGCCGTGATGGGCATGCTGCACCGGCTGTGAAACACGCAATGCGGTAGCATCAGGCGCGTGGCCTGGATGCCCACCCACACATCTCTTGTGCGAGGCACCACCGACACCGCAAACCCAGCCCTGCGTAGCGACTGCTCAAAACTATCACCGTCCCACTTCTCGTGCCGGGCATCGTGCGGCACCAGATGCTTAGTGATGCTCACCTGGTGCTGTCCCTCCCAGGCACGCACCACGCCCACGAAATGGTCAAGCGACATGCGATTAGCAGAGTAGTGGTCAACAACATGGTACGTACCATCAGGGCCCACCTGCCACAGCCAGATTGACATAGCATCGCCGCGCCCGATATCCCAGGACACATACGTAGGCAGCATAGCGTTCGTCTCAAACTCCACCAGTATCCTGCCCGCCACCTTCAGCATCGTGAGCTCCGTCTGATAGATAGCGCGCTGAGCCAGCACGTCAAACGCCTCATCAGGTGTGCTTGGGTACTCTTGCCGCACCATGAACCCAAACGTGCGCTGCTGAGACTGGTACCAGGCTTTCTGGCGGCTATTGAGCACAATCCCCAGCTTCGCCAACTCTGCGAAATAATCCTCCAGTCTCTTGCGCTCCTGGATAGCAATCTTGTAATCACTCTCCTCCGGGTCTGGCAACCTGTCCCAGAACTCAGCCTCCTGCTCATACTCCGGATTCTTAAACCAGGGAAAGAAGAAGAAGCGATAATCCAGCTGGCTTATCTTCTTCCTGGAACAATTCGCCATGGCTTGCTGCACCATCTCGTAGTTGATGCCGGCTCGTCCACCTTCGTGGGTGGACTCCTTGACAATGTAATTCTCCGCAGCCACGGCATTGAGGGCACCGGTGCGGATTTCCTGGGCTCGCTTGGGGTTATGGTTAGCCACGTATGCAAGCTCACTCACATGCAGCATCTGGAGTGTGCCACCGCGCATCGATGCGCCAACCGTGATACTGCTCCGGTTGACCCACTTCACCGCGGTCTTGCTCACCTCTTCAATAGTGATCTCCTGTTTAATCTCCTTCCCAATCTGAGCCAGAGCCTTGTCAGCCGCGCTCGCATTCTCCGGCACGTAGTCTAACAAATCGTAAGCCAACAGCGCCTTGGATAGCTTCTTCTTGGCCTCGTCTACCGCCTTGTCTACAATACCGCAAGTCCATCGGGCAGTAAATAGGCAACAGTCCAGCATCAGTATCGCCACAAACGTAGAGATGCCCAACTGGCGAGCCTTCAGGATCTCATTCCGGTGGTGGAAATTCTCAAACAGCTCCCGCTGAGCAAAATTCATACGGAACCGTTGCAGCCGCCCCCTCTTGTCCTCAATCCAGTACAGATTATTCAGGCGCCACTCCTGGTTCTCAACCATCTCGCGCAAGGCCGGTGCTACATCTTCCAGCTTCATGCCTGCAATGCCAATATCTGCAAATCCTTATTACCACGCACGCGGATACCCACAGCTTTATCCCAGCTCAACTCACCGAATCCAGGTATCGGATTCCAGCCCTTCTGCAGATAGCTGAGCGGCCCCATAGGCGGGTTAGCCCAATGCTTTCCATCGTCAGCTGTCACCTCTATACCTTTCGCCTGGGTGGCTACGGGCAGATACACCATAAGGGTACTGGGATGCTGCTTGTTACTCCCCAGCCGGGTAGTAGTCAGCGCATTTGTCAACAGAGTTGAAACATAGTCATTGTCTCCGTTATCCACAAACGTAGACCTCTTATCCATCACTTCTATGTAATAAACCTGGTGCGTGTTCCCCGGGTCAACCAGCCCGCCCTCCGGCACCGGCACCACCTCCGTACGCTCCACCAGGGCGTACAAACTGTCAGCAGCATCGCCGTTAGGCATCATCGCCACAGACAAGAACCGGCCACGCGTAGTATATCGGTGCCAGGCATTCACCTGGTGCATGGAATTATAGGTCATCAGCGCAATCGTGCCATCATGCAGCACCAGGATTGCTTTCGCATCCGGCTTCCGCATGAAAACACCTTCTTTCACACCCCCGCCGTTGGTAAGAATATGCTCCGCGAACACCGTCAAATCTCCGGAAATATAAGCATCCTGGGCGTAATCGAAACCGTGCTGCATCACTCGGCCACCGCCGCGCTCAAAATAAATCAGCTTGTCCGAACATTGCAAGGCGTCCACGTCCGCCGCCCCCACGAAACCATGATTCACAATTACCGCGTTGGAATAGGACAACACATTGCCTGTGCCGCTCTGAATCACGTACTCGCCCTCAGCCGTACCCAGCATGATTTTACTATTCTGGGCCTTCATCCAGCGTATCGGATCCTGGCTCTGACTGCTCATCGTCAGCGCCAGCCCGCCGTTCTCCCGCTCCACAATATCAAAGTTATCGATATCGTCCACCTGGCTCATCCAGATAGTCTGCGGCTGTGAATCCGTCCCCGCAAACACCAGGCGCTGATTATAAATGCAGGCAAGCCGCGGGAATCCGTACTTCGCAGAGAACGCGCACCAGCTCCAATCCTGGCTCGTAATGGCACCATACCAGGATGTACGCACCTTATCCATCAGCACATAGTACGCGTCCAGCACCTCCTCAGTATCCTCATCCACCACGGCCTGATACTTCAGCACCAGGTCATGCTTGTAAGAAGAAACCACCAGCACATTACCGCAACCATCAGCCGGAAAATTGCGGACATTCCAGCTATCGCCATAAGCCCGCACCCTCGTCAGCCAGAGCGAAATGTAGCATTCCTCCCCACTCTCGTCACCGCCGGTGGGAGCATTACTTGGCGCTGCATTGTGGCTCCAGATTTCCGCCCGGTGCTCCCAGTCATCATACTGCGTCCCGGCACCCTCAAAACACGCCCGCACCTCGTAGCTGCCGTACCAGGTACCGTTGCAATAAAACTTCCACGTCCCCTTGCACGGTGCCGCCCCCAGGAACACCCCGCGCACAAAATGGCCTGGATAATCCTCAGGATTGATACCGTCTGTAAAGAAATGCGTGGCGCTGGAATAATCCGCTATGCACGTAAACAAGTCCCAATAACCGGACTCAAACCGCACAAGCTGCCCCTTGGTGTAAGACTGACTCTCGCTCAGCTCGCTTATCGTCTTATCGTACTGATCCGTATCCGTGCTGACCTGGAAATAATCGGTGTAGTTAGCCGGGTCAATCAACCCCTTTACAAAATGCGTATCACCCTTCCACTCCTTCGATACCGTGTAGATCGCGCTCTCCGGCGCACGCCGCACAGCAACCACCGTGCCGCGAGTCACCTTGACCGCCGCGCCGCTATCACCCGGCATCAGGAACCCTTCGCTCTCGGTGCGGGACACGCTCGTAAACATCTTGTTCTGGCTCGCCTTGATTTCCTGGGCATCGGTGTAGTAACTCACGCGTACTACCTCGCCTATCTCAGGGCTCGCTTCGTACTCGTTCTCCTGAGCATCAAAATCCACCTGGTAATACCCATCAGAGCGGAGACTCACCACCACCGGATAATCCCGGTAGCTGCTGTACCGCCACGGCGGCACCTTGTAGGTATACAGCGAGAAAGACCACCCCCCATCCGCATCACACACCAGCTGCATAGGCGGGCAGTACCGGCATGTAACCAGCAGCAGACTGTTCACCTGCAACGTGCGTAAATCCAGGATGCACTCAGCCGTGTAGGGACTCTCCGTCTCCCACACCATGATACCGTTCGTATCAAACACCCGCACAGCCTCCTCGCCCATCTCCACCAGGTAACGCACGCTGTTACTGTACGCGTAAGTGAACAATCGACTGGATGCACCCTGGGCCACAGCAAAACGCCGGAACCCTCGGCGGCGGCTTACGCCCCCAGCCTGGCCCACGTCAAAATTCTCAATGCAACTGCATCCACGCGCAAACACATCCAGGTCGGCTCGCATTTGTACCTGGGGGCTCAGCTCCCCACCGTTAAACGCATTTCTTATCATTTTCTCCTAGCTGCTTGTAGCTGCTGTATCGCACCCGCTGCCGTAGCCATAGTATCCATGCTCTGCTGCTGCTGCATAGCGTCCATCTGCTGAAGGGCAGCCATCTGTTCAGCAGTCTGCATCTTTTCATACTCAGCATCATCTATCATAATATCGCTAGGCGCACCATTGGCTTCAATCCATCCACGCATGATAACACGCGGCTTCAGCAGCTTCGTCATCGTCTGCGTGCCGGTGCCCTGGTCAAACGCAATGGCTGCCTCCACCACCTGATTCGTACCGCGTTGCTGCACTCGCTCCACAGCCTGAGCAATCTTGCCCATGTAGCTCACCTGCGGATTCAGCATCATCAGCCGCCCCTCCGGGCTCTTCACAAACAGCTCAGCGGGCTTACCATCCTCGGGCAGTTTTTCCTGGCGCATCAATATCGCCATAATGCGCCGCATAGCAGGCTGGAAATCCACTATGAACAACGTGAAAGACGGACTGAACGCCAACACCTTTTCGGCCTCTCGGGCATTGATTTCCGTAGCCGTCATCTGGCGCTCAATCACAGAGATTGCATTCAGCATATCCACGAAATACGCTGCCTTAATCTCCTCCTTCTTCGCGTTAATGCGCTCCAATCCCGCATCGTACCGGCTCTGTGAAGCCAGCTCGCGCGGGTACCCCAGGCGGGCAGACTCCGGGTCAATCGTGTTGATAGCACCCGCTCGCATATCCACCTGCATATTCTGCTTGGCCAGCTGAAGGATAGGCGGGAATGCAGCCTTCTCACCCATAGCATCCATCAGGCGCTCCAGCTTCATCAGCTGGCGTATCGTGGGCTCCACCGTCAAACCAGGTGGCTCACCATACGGACTGTCATTCCCGCGGATAAAGCGAGTCACCAGGAAGGGGAACTCGAAATACCCCTCCTCCTTGATAACCGTGTAACTCTCCTCATCCATATAAAAACCCTCATACTCGCGCAAGTTGGACGGTATGTCCCGCATGCCCTTGTATGCCTTCCGGCGCGGTCGCACCAGATGCACATAAGTCCGCTTCTCTGTATATCGCCGCGAAGGCTCCATGTAATCATCCTTCACCTTCTCAGGCAGATTAAGGAAACCCCACTCATCAGCAGCCTGCTGTGCCGTATAATTGAACCGCCGCACCAGCGTATTCACCACATGCTTGTTATCCTCGGCAATAGCAAAAGTCCCCATCGGCACGTGAATAAAATGCAATGGTTCCGTCTCGCTGCCACCAATGAACGCGCACCCGGTGCCCAGCTGGCACCGGTCATTATACACCTCCTGGATGCACGTGTAGAAATTACTCTCGCTCAGCTCATCATTCGTGATTTCGGTCGCTTTGGAAAACCACTTACTCACCGCATCCGTAGCTGACCACGGATTCTTGGCCCGGTCGCGGCTGCGGATGTTAAACCACTTCTGACCACTCGGCGTGATGTAGGTGGAATGCGCGCTGACCAGCACAGAGCAATCCTTCTTCGCCTCCGGAGAATGCCTGTACACAGCGGTCGTATCGCTCAGACTCCCCTTGGATACCGCGCGCGGAGAAAGCAGCTGCTGCATCCGCTCCACATCAGCCCTGGCAGTCTGGTCATATTGCGAGAACAACGCCTCGCATACTCGCTTCAGCTCATGAGATTGCTCCTGCATACCTTCTCCTTACAAAGTAGTGCGTCCTCCGGTGTTACCCAGGTTGCTATGCTGCTGGTGCACCGTGCTGCTCACCGTCTTCTTGCGCTTCTGCTGGCTCTGCACATTGCTCTCAGCCACCTGCTGAGTACTCCCGGTAGCCGCCTTCACAGCCTGGGGCTGAGCCGTAGCGCTCGCCTCAATACTCGCCGCCACCTTCTCCTGAGCAGCGGCATACTTTGCAGCAGCGGCCTCCTGGGCTCGCGCCATCTTTCGCTGAGCGCTGTAACCACCCAGCGAGAAAACATCCTTCCATCCTGCTGAACTTCCCATACCCTTAATTCTCCTTTCCGTAAGCTTTCTTCAAAATTTCAACCAGCGCAGTAGCTATCTCAGACTGCCAGCGCCCACTATCTATCGCCTCGCAGAACACACGCGCATCCTTCTCATTCGAGCCGGCAAAACACGGCTCAATCATGAAAAACGGCATCTCGCTACGCTTGAAAGCATGATACCCGCGGTCATCAGGCCCCCATACAGGCTTAGCGCCCCGGTCTTTCAAACCCAGGATCCGCGAAATCGCACGCGAAATACGCGCCGCAACCCAACGGCCCTTGGATGACGGCCCCCAGTACAGCACCTCGCAGCCACTCACCTCCGGCCCGGCGCTATTAAAATGCCACTCCAGCGCCACATCTGCCCTGGTAGCATTCGCCGCCTTCGCGGAGTAAACCGGCGAAGCACCCCCGGCACTCTCCCGGTTAGTCTGCGCCACCTCATACCCAGCCGCCTCCAGGTAAGCCCCCAGCTGCGGCAAATACTGGCGGGCAAGCTCAAACTCACCCACACCCACATGCGAACCCGCACACACCGCCGCACCCTCGCGGCTCTTTGCATGCCCTGGTAACAATACAACCTTCATATCACTCTTCTATTCGGTCATGAATAAAACTCTCATTAGCAGCCTTAACCAGCTTGCACGTACTGCATCGCTTCCCCAGCTCGCGATTCAGGTCGCGATTCTCGCCGCGCAAGGTCTTAATCTCTCTCCCCTGCATAATCGCTATCCACGTGAGCAGTCCGCCGCCAGTCAGCGTCATGCCCACCTGCACTATATCCTCCGCGCCGGGAATGAGCGCGGTGGTCAGCACCGCGCCCATAGCAATCGCCACATTATTGGTCATTTCTTAACAGGCTCAACAGGAACAACACGATACCGCACCTCTCCGCCCAGCGCCGTGTAGATGACCTCCGCCCGCTGCACCTGCTCCGGACTTAGCTGCACTCGCGGTACAGCACCGCAGCCGGTCGCCAGGAAAGCACTAGCCCCCAGCGCCAGCAGCAGCAGGAAAATATACACCCAGCGCATGAGACCGGTGGAGCTCTCTACCTTATCGCGCAGCTTATCTGCGGCATCCTCTGCCACATCCTGCACGGCATCCTTGATTTTATCCTTTGTTTCTTCCTTCATAGGGCAATATGGTTAAGTTGTTTCATCCTCTTTTACAACGCCAGGCACAACTGCCAAACGGTCAAAGTCTTTCTTATTCAGGTACACATGCACCCCAGATGGCATCTCGAACGACACCCCTCCAGGATGACAATCTACCACCTTCAGGCGCACATTCAGCTCCTGACCAATCTGAATTTCATCTAATGTAATCATACAGTTTTCGTTTCTACATCCACCACATTCTCATCATCAATGCTCGGCATCTCGGGTGCAGGTGGCGGACTCGCCGTCAGCCCCCAGGCCTCAAGCGCCTCCTCCAGGCTCGCAAACTCCGTATAGCCCACATTAGTACCCCTGGCATTGCGCATGCGCCGGGCGCCTGAAATAGTATAGCGCCGCCCCGCTGCATCCACATACTCGCCATCCCCGCACTCACTTCTTCGGTAAAACATCAGCTCTTCAGCGTGTAAGCAAGGTTAGACACCATCTGTTCACCCAGCTGCTGCATAGCAATCACATAGGTATAGCCTTCCACCATGACCGGTTCACCATAAAGCCAAGTCACACCGGCTAACTTCACCGGAATGCTTGTCTTCAGATAAAACGTCAGCACACGGTCAATCACATCAGCTGGCTGCACTGTAATATCCGTATACGTATCGTTTGAATACCACACCTCATGACCGGCTGGCATGATACCACTCTCCAGCGCCACGATACGCCCGGCACGGGCCACGCTCAAACCGCCCATGCCGCTGACCCCCGCAGCAGGGGCTGCCTTAAAAGGGCCCAGAACAATCGCCGTATCATCGCTCACTTCCACCTGCTCGCTCACCGCCTGGAACGAACATTGGCCGCCTGAAATCAAGTCAGCCAGCTCATACACCTGACCTTTGCGAGTTGCTGTTACCGTACACTTACCGGTGGAAGTCACCGTATACCACTCTGTTGCTACTGTTTTTACTATCATAGGATTATTATTTAATAAGAAAAACCATCATTGCTGTACATATATGTCGAGAATCTGCGCCGTCACACCCTGCATACCAGCCGGGTAAGTGACCGTCACCTTGGAATAACCGGCATCACCCATCAGGTGCACAGAAAAAGGCCCGCCTGATACCGCCAGCTTCGTACTCTCCTGTCCCACATTGCGCGAACTCTTCTTCTTCTTTTTCTTCTTGCTCGCTGTGTACGCCTGAGCCTTCATGAACCACTCACCGTCACTATTCATCACACCGGCGGCACACGCAAAACCGCCGCTCCAGTTAGCCCCCACGTAAACATCACACGTGGTCACCGGCGCAAAACTCCCCACCCGCGTCAGCGACTCCAGGCGGTTCCCGGCTGCGGGCTCATACGTATCCTGCCATGCCGCCATGCCCACCTCCAGCTGCACATAATCACCACGCAGCAGAGAGTCCGCAAACGGCCCGGTATTATTCAGGAAAAACAGCTCATTAGATGCCGCACTCCAGCGGATATCGCTCTTATGCTCATTCCGGTGCCATACCCGCTTCCCGATGGTCAGCTTCATATAACCACCACCCATAGAAAAATCACGCGTAGCCAGGCCGAACCGGCGCAAAACATCTGCCACCGCCGCGTCCATTCTCAGGCTCACCCCAGTCACACGCACCTTGCCCGCGCCAGGATAAATCTGAATCACCTTCGCATCCTTGCCCACCTCGCCACCTTTCAGGCAATAATAAATACCGCGGATACCCACCACGCCCTCGCGCGTGCCGTCCAGCGAGAAATACACACCGGAAGTATTGTCTCCCTCCGGCGAGCCAGTCAGAACTCCCAGTCGAACCTTCATATCAATAAGTCAGGTAAAGCGTATGCGTTTTAATACTTGGCAGATTATCGTACTCCTCCTGGGGCATCACCATAATCGCCATAAGCGTTGTATTCGTCAGAATATACTTCTTCAGCTCCTCCAGAATCTCCGTCCTCAGCATGTAGAAGTCATGCAGCGCCGCCGCATCCAGCACATGCGCCGCCTCCTCATCCAGCGGATTGTTTGTGAGCCGCACACCAGCCACCGTATTCCTGGTAGCCTTCTTCAGCACCAGGCCCTCGTCTGGAGTCTGGTCGAATTGCTCCACCTTCGCCATAACCCCAACAGCATTGCTGCGATCGGGAAGGTTGCCTACATTCCAGCCAGAAATACCCTTGGCCACCCAGTCAGCCTTCAACATAGTACGAAGTGCACCACCTGGCACGGTATTATTAAACAACTGCCCCGTAATATCCTGCCCGTACTCGTTGCGCACACCATTAGAGGCCATACCAACCGGAATAATCCAGGGCATGCCCATGCTTTGCGGCACACTTGTACCCACCTTAACAGTTCCCCAGCGAAACGCCTGAGCCGGAGCCACATTCGTACCCTGCGCCACCACGCGACCAGCAGCATCCTTACCGATAAGAATGCCACCCTCAATCACCTCATCCGTACTCAGGGTAATCGTACCGCTGCACAGCGTGGTAGCCTGAGGCACCATCATCTGGTGCGCCTCATTCACCCCCACCGGCGCCCCTTGTTCAATCGGCATCTCAGTCCCCAGCTTAACCAGGCCGTCCACCGTAGCAGTAGCGGGCCGCTGAGCCTGCGCAGCGTTGCCAGCCAGGCTCACCCAGCCAGCCTCGTCAAACCACTCATACACCAACACCTGCCCCGCGTGCGGGCTCAGGAAACCCAAGTACGGCGTACGCTGACCATTCCAACCAGCATCATAACGGCAAGAACAATCGCCAGACCTCAGTATCGGGCTCCGCATCTGCACCACATCCGGGCGCGTTGCCGAAGTCTCACCAATATCCTCCAGGCTATCTACCAGATACAGCTCCAGCCCGGCACCAGGCGGCACCTCAAACGGCTCCACAAACTCCCAGCTCACCTCCTGACCATTCGTCCACGCCTCAGCCGTCACACTCCGGCTCAGCAAGCGCGTAGTAGTATTCCCCACTCTCAGGAAGGCTGCCAGATACACCGGCGTGGTAGAAGACTTCTTCGCCGGAATCACCACACCACTCAGCAGAATCCCATGCGGCACCACATCAGCGCTCAATCGCCACGCATTCCAGTCACCGTCCTCCCCAGGAACCTCCTCCAGCACGTTGAGCACCGCCGGTACATTCACATAATAAGTATGTCCGCTATTGCAAGTCTCCCCGCTGGTGGGAATCTCCTCCACAGAATTAACCAGATGCTTCACGACACGGTCGCCATCCAGTCCATCTTCGCCAATAGCCTTGTGCGGTTGCTTCTCACCATTCAGCACCCAATAACCATCAGCCGAAATCGTAGGGATGAACTCACGCGGAGCATTAGCAATCAGCTCTTTTGCAGAATCGAGCACCGCCTCGGCGCCCTCTTTGGCAGCCTCAGCACCATCCTTGGCAGCCTCAGCATCCTCCACCAGGTCATCCACCGTACCCAGCCTGTTCAGCGCATCCTGGGCCTTCTTCAGCGCAGCCTTCGCATCGTCGCCCACACCCTTCACATTGTTTGCGGCATCGATAGCCTGCTGGGCGGCTTGCTGGGCACGCGTGCTGGCTTGCCACTCCAGCTGCACCCGCTTATTCACATCACCAGGCAAGCGTACCTCCAGCGTGCGATTCGCGTAATAAATCTTATTCTCATCCTCCTCCAGCTCACCCACCGCCGTCACATAACCAGCAATCAGCCGGTGCTTCTCCCCGGTATCACTCACCGCGAAAATCGCAAACTTCCAGCGTCCCTCAGGCAAGGCAGGAATCGCCACCTGCACCGTGTGGCGGCTGCCATCAATCTCGCTGCGGCTCAGCTCCATTGCATACTCTGAAACCACCGCGTCACCATTCACATCCTTGCCGGGCAGCACATACACCGCGCCCTCAAAAGTCACACTATCCAGGTTGCAAGCATCCCCGCTCACCTCATCAACGAAGCGAAACGTACTCACCCAGCGTGTCCCTGCCAGCACAGAAAAATTACTCTCAACTCCCAGGAAGTTCAACATACCCACAGACTACCACACACCGCCCCAAAAAACCTATTCCCACAAAGTGACCATCTCCCCGCGCCAGCAAAAAAAGAGGTGGGCAGCATCTCGCCACCCACCCCAGGGATTCCTATGGATATATGCAGGAACTTAACTCGCCAGCGTCTCCAGGCACTGCAACTGGATAACCGACTTCTTATGCTTGCGGGAAGCACCCATAGCCAGCGTGGTAACCACCTGACCGGTGGAAACGTAATTCTGCAGCTGAGCATCAATTCGCACCTTGGTATCCTGCCAGGTGCCATACACAGCATGCTCCTTCACCCACAGCGGACAGACGCGGGCCTTCTTGCCACCATCCAGGTCAACAATAGGCAGCATCTCCGTCTCCATGATATTGATTCCAAGAATCTTGTTGCGGAAACCATCCACCAGATCACCGAAGCCGTAATTCTTATTCTGGGCAGACTCCCAGAGCTGAATCTCAGCAATCTGGCGGGAGGTAAGGGCCAGCACCGCCGTAGTAGCACCCTTGCGGTAAGAATTGCGCTTCTTCAGCAGTTCAAGACCGCGCACGATCTTATCCAGGATAGCACCGGTGCCCACCTTCGTGCCACTGTACTTGAAATCAAACGGCACCACATTAGTGGTCATATCATTGCCGTTATCGGTATCCGCGAGATCCTCCAGGCCATCACCCTGAATACCCAGGTAATTCGTACCAAGCAGACCACCCGCCGTATTATCAGAATACGGGTTATTCGTCGATGCCTGAACCGTCATCTTGCGGTAGCAACCATCCGTCTCGTTCCACTTAGTTCCCAGGATAACCTCATCCTTCGTGCGGTTACATGCAGAGCGCACCTCACGCAGAATATTCGTCACCTTGAAATCGATATTCGTATTAAACAGCGGGTCTTCATTGTTAAACTGAATCTCCTCGTGGAACATGCGCGGCTTCATCTTGCGAGAGCCCATATCCATCTCAGAGCGCTGAGTAATCTCCTGATGTCGGGCAGTTCGCGGCTTCATAGTAGCCGTGCCGATATAAGGCACATCCACCATAGCACCCACGCAACCCGGCATCACCGTCACATAAGGCAGCATCAGAGAATCATCCTGCTGCAAAGCACGCTGGAGAATCTTCGTGTACTTAGTACCGTAGAAACTCGGCAGCGTTGTCATTTCCATTGTAGTGTCCGTAGCCATGCCCCTGTCATAGCACGCAACACCTGAAAAAACCTATTCCCGCAAAGTGACCCACCGTCCCAATGCGGGAATAGCTGCCCGGAAGAACCCCGCCGCACCTCCCCTACGGCGGGGTTCAGGCATGAGTCCGCGCCGCCCCCTTAGCTGCGTATACTATACAGCCTATCCAGCTCCGCATGCACGGCGCGGTATTGCGGATGCCCTGGATCCAGCATCGCCTCAGCCTTTACCGGGTCAGAGAAAATTGCATCAATCTGCTGCTGAGGCGTCAGCTTAGGTGCCGACTGGGGAGCCCCCGCGTACGCACCGGTCTCATTCAGCTGCACACGCAGCGCATTCATCAGGCGCATACCATGCGGACACTCCAGCGCCGCCAGCTCATTCACAGCCAGCCCCGCCGCCTTCCCCAGGCGCGCAATAAAAGCCTTAGTAGCCTTCACATTCGCCGTAAACTTATCGCCCCAGTCCTCGCGCAAATCAGCCAGGCTCTTCTTCATCGCCTCGCGGTGCGCCTCCTGGTAAATCGCCAGCCCCTGATTCAGCAGACTCGCCGCCTTATCACCAGGCACACCCAGCTTCTGCGCCATCGTGCCCAGCTGGCCGTGAATCACCTCCGGAATCTGCGTCTGCTCGCCCAGGTCAAACTGGTACTCCTCCTTGCCCTCTTCCTTAGATTCGGCAGACTCTGCACCCTCCTGGCCCTCCTCAGCCTCATAAGCATCACTCAGCGAGAAAATCCCCAGGTCATCATCTGAAGCACCATCAGTCTGCCCCTGGGTCTCAGACTCAGCACCCGACTGCGCCCCCGCACCGGCTGCCTCCTCCTGCTCCAGCTTCGCAGCAATCTGCTCCAGAGACTCAGGCTCCGCGGCAGCAGAATCCTGCTGCCCCAACATATTAGTATCATCCATCGTAGTATCCATAGAAAAACAAATCAGCCACGTGCCTGAATCTCCTCCTCCATCTGCCGTACCATCTCATTTGCTGCATCCAGCTGTGTAACCTCAAACCTCAGCGCACGCATCACACCCAGCAGCGCATCGATACGCGCCGCCTTATACGGATCCGTACCCCCGGCCCCTTCAGACTGGAAGGCAAACAAAACATCCTTTACACCCAGAAAATCCTCCAGCTCGTCCAGCACCTCCGGCGTAAACACGCGCACAAACAACTCACGGCGCCTCCGGCACTTCAGCGCAGTCTCATAAATCCCGCGCTCCTTATCAGTCAACTTATCTGCATAATCCATATCCACATCATACCACACACCGTCCGAAAAACCTATTCCCACGAAATGACTCCTTACCCACTCACCAACAACAACCATCGCAAGAAACGCACCACCGCCTCCATGCCAGGCATTGCGCCACGCCTCCATCCATCCTATACTCAACACATCCCAAACAGCCAAGGGATGACGAACCGAGCGCGCTGGCCACTACCCTCCAGCGCGCTCTTTTTTGTCAACTCCTCAGCTACTCCTCATCCCTGTTCCTCACCCCCTGAATAACCGGGCGCACATGATTAACAACCGCATTAAGCGACTGTAAACCACCACTCACCTCAGAGAACACCTTGCTCGTAGAATTGACACCGCGTCCAAAGCCTGTACCAGCAGTCATAATGCGCCCCGCATTCATCAACTGCCACATCCACTCCGTAGCCCGATACTCCTTATCATCCGTGCTCATCCTCCAGATGCGCTTGAAGCTGCGTGCAGCCCCGCGGAAATCAAAGAGCATCTCACCAAGCGAAGCAGTCTTCACATATCCACCGGTAGCCCAGTCCACCAACTCACCAAGCATAGGAACACTCTGCAACATACCCAGCCCGGTGCAGCCGGTGGCCACATTCAGCCAGAACCACTCAGCCCACTCATCATCATCAGAACCAGGTGCCGTCCCCCGCAGCATATCCAGAGCCATCACCGTAGCCTGCTGAGCTATCGACATAGGTAGCAGGAACTTCAGGGCCGCTGTACGCCCCTTGATACCCCCGCCGTTCCTCTGCTTAATCGCAGCATACATACCTATCTTATTCAGCGACTCAGAGCTCATATAGCAAGCTGACTTCACCAGCGCATTCCGGCTCAGCGCCGCAATAGCACTCTTCTGCGTCCTGCGCAGCGGCTGAGCAGCAAGCTCCAGGGCCTGCTCAACCGTTTTCGAGCAGATGGAACGAATCTCATCATCGCTCATCGGGTCAGCAGCCCCCTCATTAGCAGCGCGCAGTTGCTCATATTTTATGTTGTACAGCGCCGTCATCGATGCCGCATTACAGGCAATATCCATCTTCTCAATCCACCCCATACCGGTGCGCGCCCAGGTGCACAGCCTGCTCCAATTCGCATTGCGCCCCAACTGCATGAACTCCGGGAAATACCGGTTATCGCGGTGGCGCACCTTGAAAGCGTCCATCTCCTTTATTTCTCCGTAAGTGATAGCACCCTTTCCGGCACGATCCTTCAGCAGATGCCACAGCACGCGCCCTGGGCTGATTCCCTCCCACGCCCCTGCATGCAGCATAGCGCTGGTCTGCTTAATCAGCGTAATGGGAGACCCCGCCAGCACCGCCATAGCGTGAGCACTCTGGAACCGCGCCAGCATACTGCTCAGCCCCTGCTGCGTCACACTCTCGGCAATGCCAGCCCCATCCAGCAGATTCAGCAACTCCTTCAGCTGCTTGAACTGCTTATCACCCAGGCGCTGCTTCAGCGACATAGCAAAATTGGAATGGCTCAGCAACCTCCTCCACCTGGCCGTCAGCTCACCCATGCAGATATAATTATTCTGCTGCGCCAGCGCCGCCAGGAACACATTGCTTGCGCCAAGCGTCAGATTAAACTTCAGCTTATGCTTCACTCGGGTAATCAGCATACCGTACCGCGTGCCGGTGCCGGTGGTCGGGTCAAGCGCATTAGCCTGCTCATTCATCTTGGCAGACAAATCGAACTTACCCGGCCAGTAATTCTGCACCGCCGGGAACGGAATCCCCTCGCGGGCCTCATACACCGCTGCCAGGCCGCTCCCCTCCAGCACCTTCCGCATCTCATGGCCAAAAGCCATCACATCCTCGCCCACAACCTCGCGCAGCTTCGCCAGCACCTCCGCCGTGTAGCCGTTCTCATCAGCAGCCTGCTGGTACTCCGCCTGCTCACACAGCAGCAGAATATTGAGAATCTCATCCCTGCTTGCCACGATATTGCCGGATTGCTCCTTGCGCCACCTGCGCTCCGTGCGGATAAACTTCCGCTTCCCTGGCAGGTCATCAAACTTAGCCAGCTCATCACGCAGCAACGGTATATCCTCCTCGTACACCACATTCACAGCATCCACCCCGGACTTCTCCGCCGCGTCCAGCAGCGCCCGGCGCTTTTCCTCGCGCCCAGCCTTATCAAGCTCCAGCCAGCCTTCCGCCTCCTCCTGGGTCAGCTCCAGCTTGTGCACCACCAGCTCACCGGCACGCTGCACCTTGGTATCAACCCTCTTCTTCAGCCTAGCCATCCAATCATTGCGCTTCGTCTCCGTATCCAGCCCCAGCTGCTTCTCCAGGAACTCGCCCAGCTGGTCATACGCCTGCTGCTCGCGCATCCCCAGCTGCACATTACCATGCGCCAGCGCCTCCAGACTCTCATCCATCAGATCACGCAAACCAGGAATACCGCCCATGCCATAGAACATCTGCGCTAGACTCTTGAACCCAGCGCCCATATCCCCGAACATACGCAGCGTCTCCTCCGACTTCTCCGCATTCTCTGCCAGCTTCACCTCATCACCCGGCCCCATCAACTCCGACATCACCCGCGCAGACCTCTTCGCTCGCTCGCGCTCACGCTCCAGCTTACCCTGCCACACATTGCGCTCCGACTGCACAAACGCAGTCAGCGCCGCCACGCCCCGGCGCACAGCCTCCAGGCTCTTACCCTTCAAATTGCCGTACGCCGCAAGCTCCGCCATCTGCGAAACAAGCTTATCCAACCGGTCTGCATCTGGCTCGTCCTTACCCTCCTCAGCAGCAATCAGAGCCTCCAGGTCATGCAGCTTCTCCGCCACCGTATCAGCATCCAGCTCCATCAGTCCGCAGAAACGCACAAACTCCTTGTACGCCCTGGCACTCATCTTGCCCTTATCATACTTGCCGTTGGGCAGCTTGCGTGGCGCCAGCCGCTCCTTCATACGCTCCACGCGCTCCAGCTCCACATCAATCATCCAGCGCTCCACCGCATCAGCCGCATCATTCAGCATACGTGCCGCAGCCTGGGCCAGCTTCTCCGCCCCAAGCTCACGCGTCAGCATCTTCTGAGCCTCCTTCTCAGCCTCCGCCTTGCTCACCTTCTCATCATACCAGATACCGCCGGAAACCAGCGCCAAATCCGCCTCCAGCAGCTCACCCAGCTCCTCCTTCAGAGCCGCCAGCTCCTCCGACTTCAGCTTACCATACGCCCGCACACGCCCACTCTCCAGCATCCGTGCGTACACCTCCACATACCGCATCTGCGCCGCAAGCGCAGGCCGGTACTTCGGAGGCAGCACCCGCAGAATCGCCGCCTGAATACTGCTGATGGTACCCATCGCCTCAGCAGCCTTCGCATTCGGCGTATCCTTGGCAAACGTGCGCTCCCACCGGGCAGCCTCACGGCGGGCATGACTTACCAGCCGCTGCATCTGCGCCTCCTGAGTCATTGCGCCCAGGTCTGCGGCATCAATCATGCCGCGCCCGCTCAGCGAGAAACTCTGCCCGGTAGCAAATTTGTACTTGACTAAATCCACCGGGGTAAGTATCCTACCTGTGGAGCCCGCAGAGAGTTTGGTTACAGTTGGCAATTGGAGCCCTCGGTCCACCATCCATCTGTGGGCTTTAGCTGTATTCACATAAAGCATGGGGTGCTTTACTAATTGCTCTATCTTCTTCTTGCCATAAAGACTGGTAATACGGTTTACCACCAGCTTCGGCGTACTGCGAAGCGATGCATCCAGGCGAACAGCCACTAGCACATTTATACCATTCTCCTCCATATCGGTAATCACTTCAATACTACCCTTATGATTCGATACTGCGATGCACACAGGATTCGCCAGCGCAAGCGGTAACTTCCTCAACTCGGCTACTGTCAGCTGATGCTTACCCATGTCCTTTTCCTTGCCATACATCTGCCCTGTGGTCTGACCGTTACCCAGCACAGTATGCTCATCCAGCACTTTTGCCAACACGTGATGACTCATCACCATATCACGCGGCAATGCCCCTACCATCTGCATGACGGCAGGCGTTGGGCAGACGTACACGTCCGCATCCCAGGCTGCGCTCTTATGAACTGGCGGATTCTGCACAAAATTATCCAGCTCAGCGCTCCAATCAGTCATGATGGACTGAATGCTGAAACTCACCAGCGCCTCACCAGGGTATTCCAGCGTCTCATTGAACGGCCTGGCCGCACGCTGCTCAGCCGTCCAGTCTCGCCTCAGCTGCACATTGCGAGACTCAATCTCGCCCGCCAGACGCAAGTAGAGCTCATGTGCCACCATGCCGTCCATATCCAGCTTAGCCCGGTTCTCCTCATACAGACGCTTGATATCAGCTTCTACCTTCTGCCTACGGCCTCGTAATTTTCCGGCTCGTCTGCTAGGCAGGGACTTCACCTTCTCCAGCAGCTTCTCCACCGCAGCCAGCGTCGGCACCTCACTGCCTCGCCCCGGCAATTTGTACCCTTCGCCGGGAGCATAGGCCACAGAATCACCATAATCCCTGATGGACATTTCTCTGTACTCGTTCCACATCATCTCTACAGCCTGGGCGGCCATCGTTTCCACATGCTGCATCTCACGCACCGCGAATCGCTCACCCATCTTCAGAATAGCTCTCGGTCTCTTCAAAACGCGCACCATGCGCTGCAAATGATCCTTCGCTGTATCTACTGCATACAGCCACCTCTGCTCGTGGCGCAAGTGCTCCAGCCGAATCCTATACTGTCGGATCTGTCGCTCCAGCAGCTCTCGTGCCGAGTCTGCGTTTCCTCCCTTGGCAAACTCCTCAATCGACTGAATAGCGTGCTGAATCTCGTGCAAGAGCGTACTGCGCATCTCATCTGCATTCAACATCTCATTTACCCTTATCTCCGCCGGATAATCACCCATGCAGACCAAGCGTCCTGCTGTACGCGCCCCTAAGTTCTCAACACTTACAGGCAGCCACTTCAAATCAGGATAGGCCTTATACAGCTCCGGGTAATCCAACGCATCGCTCAGAGTCATGGCTCGATATCTGCTCATGGCATCCAGCTCGCTCGCCACATCTTCATTCACTTTGCCCTCTACCAGGCTCTCCATAATCAGTCCCATCAGCCGACTGAGGGGCTTGACCAATCCGCCGAACTTCCCCTCACCGGTAACACCGGCGTCCAGTAAGCGGCTCTTCACAACCGCTTTCACCTTCTCTCTCAACTCCGTGTTGGCAGCCCACCACTCATTATCCATGCCGTGCTCCGCCTTGAACGCCATGCAGCCCTCAATATCGTCTCGCTCAAGCAAGAATGACTCCGCCTCTTCAATCAACCGCTGCTGCTCCCGCAGCTTATCCAACGCAGCCGCCGTCTCAAACGTCATCTCTTTACCCGCCACCAGCTGCCGATATTCATCACCGGCATTGCCGGAAACGGCCATGCTCTTCAGCTTCGCCTGGCTCGCATCAATCTCCACGCGCAACTTACCGTCATCGCGTCCACGGAAAGCCAGATGCTTTATCTCCTTCCAGTTGGCGGCATTCTCGCCCACCACAGAGAAACTACTCCCCGCGGCCAGCTCGTCCAGCTTGGTAGGCACAGCACTCTTGCCGTCCCATGCCTCCGCCTTGGCAGGAATCCCCAAATCCGGATCTAACCGCTCATAAGCTGCATCCAGGTTAGCCAGCCGCTCAATCAGGCGGGTGGCATCCCTCGGCGTCTTCACCTTCACACCAAGCTCCTTGCTCACATCCCCCTTCTTGTTCAAGCGTCCGGCACTCATCAGCACGCCCAGGCGGGCCTTCAGGCCCTCACGCACCGCAGCCACATAACGCGCCAACTTCTCCGAGCTCTCGCGGAAAGAATCATCATTACCGAACAAATCCAGCATCCCGCCATCCTCAGGCTGCATCTGCTCAGCGCCACGAACCAGCGCCGTCACATATTCCCAGCCATTCTTCTTGCCATTCTTCCCAGCTCGGGATTCCAGCGCCAGCCGCTGCCCATCCTCTGTCGAAGCAATCAGGCACGCCATATACGCCTCATCAGCCGTACACCGCCCATTCACCAGCAGGGCAAACGTATCCTCACTGGCACGCGCCGCCACAGTCAACCCGATACGGCTTGCCGCCGTCTGCTCACCCGCCTGCGTCTTCGGCAGCAGCCCCCGCGCCTCCGCCTCCGCCAGCGTCAGCGGATTGTGCCGGAAATAATACGCCACATCAATCGCATTGCACGTATTATCCAGGATATTCTGCTCCACATCATGCAGCTTCGCCCAGGCAGCATCACGCGCAGCGCTCTCATCATACACACGCACCTGGATAAACTTCACCCCATTCTTGCGGGCATGGGCCAGGCGGTGGCGGCCGGAAATCACCTCCAGACGGCCATCCGTGCGCCGCCATACATGGATAGGCGCGCTATTCGCATTCCAGCCACCGGCCAGCTCGTGCGTAGTGCCATCCTCATCAGCCGCCACTCGTCCGGCAGCAGATTCCTTCTTCTTGAACTGCGGCACATCATCAGACAGAGAAATACTCCCCACCTCAGCCACACCCAGCACAGAGCCGTCACCCACCTCCACATACCGCTCGCCCACCAGGCTGCGGCCAAGATTGCCACCGCTCATCTCCGCCTCGCCCGGCTTCAGCTGCTGCTCCCCGGTCTCCTGGTTCACCGGCTCTGAATCAAACAACGGCAGCGCTTCACCTGTTATCGATGCCGATGCAGGAATACTGCCCTCATGCTCCTGCGGATGGTCAAGCTCCTGCTGCTCGGCCTCATACTCCCGCAGCGTCTCCTGCGCCGCCTCCGGCGAAGCCACGGACATCTCATAAGCCAGCCGTACCGCCTCGAAAGCATCCGCATCAAACCGCGCCCTGGAATACTGCCCCGCCACACTCGCACCGGCATCACTCATCAACTTCTCCAGCGTTGCCCCCTCCTTCTCGATAAAGGCACGCCCCTCCTCACTCCTGGCAAAAGCATCCCACGCCCGGGAAAGCGCCACCAGATGCTGCGTATGAGCCAGCTTCTTCTGCACATACTCAATCGTATCATGCGCCTCCTGGGGCATACTGTACTGCTCATGATTCAGCAGAAAGCGCGACTGCGCCAGCTTAGAAAAAGCCTCCACAATATCCATCTCGGAAGCAGCCTTATCCTTAGGCAGCAGACGCATACCTCCCTCATACCGCACCAGGTGCGACTGCACACGGCGCAGCATCTTCTCCAGCGCTGCAAGCGTAGTCACCGCATGCTCGCCCGAAGTAGCAGCAATCACATCGCGCTCAATCAAGTCCTCCACCATCTCACGCTCCGTAGCAAGCCCCTTATTGAAAAGCAGAACACTCTGCCCCGGTGCCACACCATTCAGGCGGAAAACCGAAGTAGACGCATCCTCCGGGCGAGTAATACCCAGAGCATCACCCTCAGGCGTACCCACAATAGCCTCCACGCGCTGCGTGAACCCCTCCGCAGCATTCACCAGCGTACCCAGGCGCACACCCGGAATCTCACTCATCTGCTGGTAAGCCTCATGCTCGCTCATACCACCCTCCACAAAACCGGCCACCTGCTCCCTTGCATCAGCAGCCAGGTCTTTCAGCACATCATACGTCACCCGCCCGCCGGTGCGCTCCATACGGGCCAGAGCACGCACCGGCAACTCACGCAGATTCACCAGCACGCCCTTGAAATCAGCCTCATCAACCGCGGCAGCACCAAGCGCAGCACCGGCCACGCGGGCCTGAAGCTCGCGCATCGTCTCCACCACCTTGCTCTCATGCTGCATCTCCACCCAGGCATTCAGCTGCTCGTCCGTCCACTCCAGCACAGTAGGCTTATCCGGCGTTTCCTTATTCGGCAGAGAAATCCGGTTCAGCCCGGCAGCAGTCTTCTCCCCCGCCAGAATCCCCGCACGCTTCAGCACATAATCACGCACACCGCTGCGGGCATACATCTGCACCTCCACCTCCTCCAGGAAAGACTCGCCCTCCTTCCTCAGGCGCCTCTGCACCGCCACCGGGTCACCCTCCCGCACCTCACGCCGGTATGTCTCCTGCATATCAGCACACAGCGCCTCCATATCCTCCAGGCTGGCAGCCTGTCCGGCCTGGAGACTCAACCGCCTGGCACTCTCCGGCTTCAGCCCCGCCGCCATCAGATTGCGGTACTCCTGCGCAAAATCCCTGGCCGCCTGCACATTTGCCGGAGCACCGGCAGCACCCATCAGCGCACAATACACCACAGTAGCCGCAGCCTGGCGCGGGTCATCATTAAACACCCGCCAGGAATCAGCAAACGGCTGCCATTCCGGCGCATCCAAGTCCATCCCCGCAGCACGCGCAAAAGCCAGCACCGGGTACTGAACAGTCTGCGCCAGCACCTCCTCACCCAGCAACTCACCGGCAGATGCTCCCGCCGTAGTAGACACATACCGCAGCAACCCATTGCCCCACACAGCACCAATCACCTTACCCGCACCCGGCAGAGAAATCGCCTTGCGGGCCAGAGAATCCAGCGTCCTGTTCACAATAGCCGTACCACCCGGCAACGGCACAAAAGCAGCCTCCGCCCAACTCTGGGCAAGACCCTTCACGCTACCCACAAACTCGGCATTCTTCTTACCCTCTGCATACGCCTGGCCAATACTCCGGTTCATCATAGCCGGAGCATTCGCAACACCGCTCAGCAAAGCCGTACCCACAGTCCTCACGCGAGCCGCAGCCCCCAGCGCACCCATGGCAAGGTACGGCACATTCTCGCCCACAATCGTGCCACCCTTCGTCAGCAGCCAGCTGTGGAACTTCGCCCTCTCCGCGGCATCCAGACGCCGCCCCTCCAGCTGCGCCAGATGCCCGCGCAGAGCCTCCACACGTCCATCATACGCTCGTGCAAAATCAGCCCGACCAGCCTCATCCAGATACACCATCGGCATATCAGGCCCCTGCCAGATTGCCCCACTCTTCGCATTTCCGCGATTCAGAAAATCCGCCGCCTCCAGGAAACCGCCACGCATCGCAGCCACCGCATTACGCACAAACCGGCTATCAACCGTCTGCTGCCCCTTGGCATCAGCATCCAGCGCCAGCAGAAACGCACCCACGGCCCCATTATCCAACTGACCATCATCTCCGGAAAGCACATCTGCCAGCACAGCAATCTTCTCACGATCCACAGCGTAAGACTCACCCACATCAGCACGCGCCTGCTGCATCAGCTCATCATCCGAGTGCAAACGCTTCTTCACCGTCTCACTCACCAGATTCCCGCCACTTGTCACCGGCTGCAGATCCTCCACCTGCAACTCCTCAAACCGCTGCTGCACCGCCGCCTCATAATCAGCCTTACTGCGCCCGCCGTAATTCCAGCCGCGCACCAGCTCCACCGCCGCACGCGCACGATTCAGCGAGGGGAACACCTCATCCGGCGTCCCGAACTTCGATATACGCTCCATCAGCTCCGGGCTCAGCTCCTCCCCCAGCGCATACCGCGGCAGCGCATCCGCCAGCATACCCTGCACATCATCCAGCTCCCGCTGCAACTCCTGGAGAACACGCACCCGGCTCTCCTGTTCCTTCTGCTGGGCCTCAGCAAACCGCCGCCACACATGGGCATGCCCCTCATCACGCGTCTTGAAATGCGCGGGAACCTCCTCAGCGCCATACAGCTCATTGAGCAAGCGGTTCACCTCCACCGGATTCCCGCCCACAGCCGCACACAAACGCTCGCCAAGCACCTGGGCACGCGTCTCCGGCCTGGCCAGACTCCGCTCATCAAAAAACACATGCCAGCGCATGTGCTTCCGCACCGCAGCCATAGACTCCTCCACCCCACCATCAGCCAGGGCCACATGACGCAGCATCTCCTGGTCACCACGGCGCATCTCATCAACCTGCACCGCCACCACAGTCTCCGGGTCAGGCAACTCAATACCACCCACATCCAGCAAATCAGCATCAGCAGCCACCGGCTCCAGCACATCAACCTCAGGCATCTCCACCTCAGGCATCACAACAGAATCAGAAAAACTATTCATAGCTCGTTAATTATCAGATTTTTCGGCACGTATTACGGAAAATTTCATATCAGTAGATGCAGCCTCCGTATACTGCACCTTGCGGTGGGAACCACCATTCACATCCAGCAGCGCCCTGGCATTCAGGAACACCCCCTTATCCTTACCATCCTTAGGCCGGTAAGTATTCAACACAGGCAGCTGCACATACCGGCCCCCCACCTTCACATGCGCCACCAGCACATCCCCCTCACGGATATCAAGCTCCTGCGTCAGCGCCTTCAGCCGCTCGCGCGAAATCCGGCACCCGCTAGGCTCAGCATCATCATCGCGGCCATCGTAAGCCCATCCGGCCTGCACCCGGTCACTCTCACCGCTGGCAATCTTCCTGGCACGCGCCTCAGCCTCCTGCTTTGCCTTCCTCTCCTCCTCCTTCTTCCTGGCAGACTCCGCCTCCTGCTTTGCCTTCTTCTCAGCAGCAGCACGCGCCTGGGCCTCAGCAGCCGCTGCAAGCCCCTCACGCTCACCCGCAATCTCCCTGCGAACCTCAGCCAGCGCACCATCCAGCGAGCGGCCCACCCTCCGGCTGGCAATCTCACGGCGCCGCAACACACGCGCCTGGGCAATATCATCAGCCGTCAGGTAAGACTTAAACCGGTGCGGGTCATCCCAACTACCATCACCACCACCATCGCGGCCATACAACACCGCATCAACAATCGCCAGTTCCTGGTTATAATCCAGCTCCCTGTTCTCAGACCGCGCCCTGGCCAGGCGCCGCAAAATCTCCTCACGCGCACAGATGGAAAAGGCCTTCTGGTAATCCTCAGCCTCCTGCTGCACACGCGGATAATACCACCGCGAGAAAGCCTGGGCATTCGCATCAGTCCAGGGCACCGTCTCAGGCACCTCCTCCCCAGGATGCGTCTCAGCCCACCACAGCCGCCCCATAGCCTCAGCATCAGGCAGCCGCCTCCCGCTCGTATCATAACGCACCCCTGCAAACACATTGTACAAATCAGCCCGGAGCGAGGCATCCTTCAGCGCCGCCGCCGAAATCTCCACCAGTCCGGACTTCCCCTTCGCATACCGCCGCAACAACCGCCCATGAGCACCCAGACCACTCGCAGCCACCCGGCGCTCAATCGCCCCATCAATCTCTGACAGCGTAGCCTTATCACCATCCGTGATAAAAGTCCGGTCAAACACATACCTGATTTCATCCTTCAGCGCATCCTTCGCGTCAGACTCCTTCGCATCCGGCCCCCACATACCCTGCGCCCCGCGGAACCACACCTCATTCAGCGCACGCCCCATCAGCACATCAGCATTAGAACCATCATACTCCGCGCTGTAAGCCTGAGCCACCTGGTGCACCAGCGCCAGATACCGCTCACGACTCATACGCCCGCCGTTCCTGTTCGCGTCAGCCACAAAAAGCGCCTGCTCATCCGATCCATTCGGGTTGCAATGCAGCACCGTAGAACCATCAGACAACTGCTCTACGCCCAGCCCGCCATTCACGGCCAGCTGGTCACCCTGAACCTCATCAAGCTGCTGAGCGCTGAACTGGTCACGCACATCAGCCCCATCATCTAATCTCTGCTCATCCATAACAAATCAATCAAAATCTACCATACTGGCACGCTCACGCGAAACAGACCGAGGCAACGCCATCGATGCGCGATTCTGCCCCTTCTGAGCCACCACCGCCGCACGCGTCACCACACCGCGCTTCAGCGTGCGGCCCTCCACCTCAGTTAGAATCCCCGCGCCCACCTGCCTGTCAACCTCAGCGCAATACGCCCGCGTATCACCGGCGTCCTTGTGCTCCCTCAGAGCCGCCTCAGCCACCCGGCGCACACCGCGACCGACATGCTGCATCACCAGGCCACCCGCACGCAACTCTGCATTCCCCATAAACTCATCCCACTCCTTGTTATCAGCCATCCCCATCAGCGGAGGCCGCACCGCGTTCACGCGCTCCACATACTCATCCCGCCACGCATTCAGCTTATCCATATCACGCGATCCATCAGCCAGCAGAAAACTCTGCGAAGACCCAGGTGCCGCCTCCAGCCCCTGCTTCAGCTTATCCTCATACACCTGCTGCACCTGGCCGCGCTCCTGCTTCGCCGCCGCCAGCTGCTTATACGCCAGCGCCTCATTCATGCCCTCCGTAAAACTAGCCACAGCCAGCCCGGCAGCCGCCCCGGCCTTACCAATGTACTCATTCGCAAACGGACTCACCTGCTGCACCTGCATCTGGCCACCCAGCTCGGCACCCTGCAAGCTCAACCCTGCACCGTGATACATACCATCATTCATGCTTCAATCTCTCCAATCTGTAAACTCTCAAATCCTTATGTTTGCCAGCCCACTCGCGGCTCCAGCTCACCCGGTCAACCCCGAACAAGCCCGCATTCGCATGAGCAAACCGCAAAATCTTTCGCATGTCCCCAGCCGCAAACCACACCACAGCACACCCATCCTCCACCACAAACGCCAGGAAAAACTCAGCGCTCTGCACCACCGTACCGCCACGGCTGAACACAGACTCCAGCAGCCAGGTATAATAATCAGCCCCCACAAGCCCCCACACATCCACACACGCATTCATACAGCCTTCCTCCTCTCCTGTAGCCGGGCCATGCGCTCCATGCGCTCCACAATACGCCGGGCATCATACACCCACGGCCCCTCAGCCGCATCACCCTTCAGAAAATTCTTCCGGAACTCCACCAGGTCATAATCCCCGGAATCCAGGCACAACCGGCTCACCGCCGCTATCTCCCTCAGCCGCCCATAAAGGTACGGCACATACAGAGTGCGAGGCTCCCCCTCCTTCGGGTACGCCATAAACAACACCCAGGGCGAGCACACGCACACCCCGCCCATATCCAGCACCAGATTCATCCACACCTCAGCCTCACCGGCACCCTCCACCTCATCCAGCAACCTGGCACCATCCCGCGTAGCATGACCACACAGCTCCATCATTGCAACCAACTTGAAACCTGCTCCATAGCAAACTGACCAGCAGCCTGCATCTTCTTACTATCCCCACCGTTCATCGACTGATACGTACCAGGCGCCGTAGACCCGTACATATCGCCCACGCCGCCGCCAATCTCAGCCCCCAGCATCGCGCCCATCGGCCCGCCGAAATACGCCCCGATAGCCGCCCCGATGCCCTCAGTCACACCGCTCACAATAGCCGCCCGGTTAGCATTCTTCGCCATCATGGAATACATATCACCCTGGGCATCCGTGTACGCCGCACCAGCCTCAGCACCCTCCAGCGCCACATCACCACTCCGGCGCAACATCGTAGCCTCAAAACGCGCCGCCTGGTCTTGCAGCGAGCGGGAATAAGCCATATCCTCCGCGTGCTGCTCAAACTGCCTCAGCACACTCACCTCAGCATGGCTTCCGCTCCCATCAGCCGTGAACCCGCTGCCACCGCGCGCCGCAACCACAGCGCCCTGGGCCTCACCCTGCTTCCCACGCAACCGGCTCACATTATCCGCATGCTGCTCACCGGCCACCCGGTTCTCCAGCTCGCGCCGCTGCGCCTGGCCATACCGCTGAGCCCGCTGAGCCTTGCCCTGCGCCCGCTGCACCTTCGCGTTAGAATGAGCCACCGCCGCCGAGCCCTTATGCTGCTCAGCCGTAGCCCAGTTACTAACCATACCTTGCCCTACACCCATATCAATAAGAATCTGTTATAGATTGTTCCTGCAACCTCGACAGCGGATGCTGGTCATTGCTCGCATCCTGCTGCACATCCAGCGTCAGCGCCTCATCCAGGCGGGCACGCCCCTCCAGCTCCAGCTCCTGCCTCAGCCGATGATCACTCGCCAGCGGCACCGCCAGGCGGCTCGCCAGCATCACCACCAGAGCCTCTGCAAACAACGGCGCATCATCCTCCGGCACCTCGCCGCGATTAGCATGCGAGCCAGACGTATACACCAGCACCACATCACCGCTGGCAGCCGTCCCAGCCTCCGCGCGCACCATGCGCCCCAGGCGCCGCCAATGACGCAGCCCCTCCAGCTGCACAATACGCAGACAATCCGGAGGCAGCTCATACTCGCCAGCATCACCCCGGCAGCTCAGCACCACGCGCCGCCTGGCAAAACTCCAGTCACCGGCGCACAGCAGCGTCTTGTACAGCAGCGGAAAAGCCGCCTTGCACACCTCATAACCAGGTGTGCCGGAAGCATACTCATACATCCCGATACGCTGCAACGCAAGCGTACAAACAGTAGCCTTATCCATACAGCCGCCATACTACCACACACCACCCCGCGAAACCTATTCCCACAAAGTGACCACACTACCGTGCCAGCTGCGGAGGCCGCGACTGCAACGCCTCAATCACCGCACCCACACCAAGCACACCGCTCACCTCCAGCTGTTCAGGCTCATAAGCGCCGTCCATCTTATTCAACTCAGCCACGCACTTCACAGCCGTTGCAATCTCGCCAGCCTCAGCAGAAACCTCAGCCCAACCCTGCAACTTCGCCATGCGCTCCCGCTTCGTCCACAGCGCCCGGTCATCGCGTTTCCTCTCCCGGTCACGCCCCTTCGCCCTCAAACGGCTTAACTCTGCCTGAATATAAGCCCTCTTCAGCAGCTTAGTAGCACTCGCGCTGGCCGACACCAGCTTACAACCAAACGCTTGTGCATAAGCCTGGCGATTACTGGAGCCGGAAACCACCAGTCTGCAAAACTCCCTCTGCTGTGCAGTCAGTTCCTTCTTAGCATCCATCAAAGTGCCTCCTTTCCATACCTCACACGCACCTCATGCAACGCCCGGAGACAATGCAACCGGTAGATCCGCTCATATTCCCTCACAGTCCGCTTACCACTCTCAGTCAGCGCCCACACCTTCACCCGTTGCCGGTGCCTATCCTTGCGCCAGAGCACACACACCGCGTCCTTGCTCTCCAGGTAATCCAGCTGACGATACAAATTGCTCTTACTCAACCCACTCGCATGCCGGAGCTCATAAGCCTCCGCCTCACGCAACCGGAACAAACTCGTCATCACCGCCAGCTGCCCCACGGAAACACCCTGCGTCACGCAAACACGGCACAGAAACGCCAGGTCATGCACCAGTTCACCCTCACTCATGCCTCCACCTCCCCTCCGGTCATACCTAAATCGCCCTTAACAGCCTTGAAAAACGCCTCAGTATCCCCCGGGGCACTCGTACCCTCAGAATCACTCATCCCACCCTTGGCGGGCACGCTGGGGCTCTTCACGGCCTTTTTCTTCGGCTTCCAGCCAGACCACTTGCGCCATCGCTCCGCGTGAGCCACCACGTCCTCCAAATCCTCAAAATACTTTCTCTGCCCCCTCGGAGCATAGAACTTCCCCTCAGCCAGGCGAGAGTCTTTGAAATATGCCGTCAGCAGCTCCGCACTCTGTACCGCCGCCGGGCAACGCAAGAAAGCCGCCTTCGCCGCCTTCAGCACATCCGGCGCCAGGTAAAGGCTCCGGCTAGCACTCGGGTGCGCCTGGCACAGCGCCGCCAGCCACAGGCGGAACCCCTCATCCTTCACATCAGGGGAGGGGGCGGGTTCAGCCGGCGCTGCGCTATTAAGCTCCGCTATACCAGCACACCCTTGATTATTATAAGTAAATTCTCCCTCTCCCTCTGGTGACGCACTTGTTACACTTTCTGCGTAACACGAGTCTTTTTCCGCTTGTCGCTCTCTCATTTCTGCCATTCTCCGCTGACTCTCTGCGCGTTGCTTTGAGCTCTTTCCGTTATGCTTGTCAAAATCCAGCACAAGCACATAGCCCTCGGCATCCACCGAAGCCCACTCCAGCTCGCAGAACGCACGCGTGATACCACTCCTGCCAATTAACGCATCCACGTCTCCTTCCGTCAACTCCGTTGACCCATTGACACAGTGAGTATCCAGCCAGCAGAACCAGCGCACAGCATAACCCAGAGCCGCCATCCGGCCGACCCCGAGCAACCGCGCCAGCCGGAAAATCTTCGGGGACTCCGGCAGCGTCACCTGCACCTTAATCCAGCTTGTCATAACAGTACAACCTTAATTTAACCTATGATTTACCAAAAGCAACATGAGGCGAGAAGACGCAGCATCACAGAATCGCCATCTTCCCCTTTCCGCTACGCTCCAGCTCGCGCAGTAACTTACGCTCGCTTCTATCCCATGCCACCAGGCAGCTGGCCGCATTAGGCGCTTGCCCAGGCCGTCCATCCAGGCGGCAAAACCGCACCCGACCGCGCAACATGAACAAATACCGCGCCGTCTTCAATACTGTGTCCTGGAACCACCGCGTATCAGGTCTCATAAACACCAGCGCAAGCCCTGGCCCGGCATGCTCTGCCATGCGAGCCATGAAAGCCTCAGCCTCCTTGCCATAAGGCGGATTGCACCATACCCGGTCACCCCAAGGCAGAGCCAGCCCATTATCCTCCACCGTATAATTGATAGTCGCGCAGTCCCAAGGCCTCCCCACAGCCGCGCAAGGGTCAAGATCAAACGGCCCTAGCATCTCCAGCATCCACGGAGGCGTGAGCCACGTGGTTGTACTCTTTTCTGTTTTCTGTGTGTTAAAGGCGTTCATCAGTCAGAATCTTTCGCAATGTACCTCATGCATGCACCGTGATCAGCCGGGAAGCGGAAGGCGGTGAGCTTGCAGCGGCATTCGGCACCTGCATAGTGGAGGCAGGTACAGCAGATGCGCGGGTTTTCCCAGTGGTAAGTTTTAAAGTTGTTGTAGTACATGGCTGGAATAAAATCATTCATACCGTGAATCAATAATCACCACGCTCACGCGCCCGGCGGCATATCCAGCAAGCCAGCTTCACCAGCAGGATAGAACCACCCTCAGCGCATAACGCCACAAACACCACATGCAGCGCACGCAGCGCGTACCAATCATGACCGAACCATGCCAGGTAAGCCGCCAGCGCTGCCACCAGATACACCATCAGAGACGCCACCTGCTGCACCAGCATCAGCACCAGCGCAACCCTTGCAACCATCAGCAGACAATACAATCGAAATAAATCCAACATCGCTAAAACACAGCTCCACCTGCCCGGCGCGCTTCATATCATGCTCCCGGCGAATACCCGCGCACTCCAGGTCACGATCATCCACCTTCAACGCGTCACAGCAACCATCCAGGTATGCCTTACACGCCGCCAGGCAATTATCCGCATCCGGGCGAGTCCCCTTATAGAACCACACCAGCCGATACCAGCCAGGCGCAAACTCAGAACGCGCCGCACCAGGCAACTCACCCAGCGCCATCAGCATACGCAACCGCGCCGCCACACGCGCCCGCTTAACCGCCCGCGCCCTCACAGACCAATGCACCGGCCTGTTCGGTCGAAGAACCCTGGACGGATGTGGCAGACAGATGGAAACAACCTTACTCATCCCTGAAAAGAATCGCTAGAATTAACCCAATGAAAATACACGTCTCAATCATGCCTTATCCTCAGAAACCTTCTTGAACTCAGCGGGAACAGACTCCCATAACTCCCAGATCAGATTCTGCACATCAGCAAGCGTGCACACCGTTCTGGGGCTCACAAAGCGACCCCACACACGCACCCATCGCTCGTCATGATACCGCTCCACATACTCATAGTGGTAAATCTCCATCCGGATATCATTATCAAAATCCTGCTTCAACTTAACAGCGCAATCGTTATTCAGCAACCGTTTAAGCGGCACCAGGCGGCAAAAAATCTCGCTCTCGATAATCTCCTGGGGCATCTGAACAATCATCGGCATATATGTCTTCATTTCTTTCCTTTCTTTCTATCCTGGTACAACCGGGTATAACCATCCGCGCCCAGTACAGTACTCACCAGCTTTAGGAATGACCTGCCGAACATATACAACAGCTCTCTTATCAGGGGTGCACCACCGGAATAACCGCCGCGCAAGCAATACACCACGCCATCCTCATGCACCCCATCCGGCTCCAGCACCAGGATGATAACCCCTCGGCCAGGCTTCTCCATCAGCGCCTCAACCGAACGGATAACTGTAGATTCCAGCTTATTCATGATTCTTCGAACGTTAGAAAATAAACACCAAACCAGTCATCCCATGACAAGTCAATCAGCCTGTGCCCCACCTTCATATGAGCAGCCAACCGGTGCTCCAAACCTTCGGGTAATATCGCTTCCCTTCTAGCCATTATTCCCTCCCTTCAAATAAATAAAGTTCTGAGGATGACCTACGCCCTCCCAGCGGACAGGATACTCGTTGCGCGTTGCCTCCTTTATGAAAATTAGACCCAGTCGGGAAGCCCCGGCCAAATAAGCCCGCATTTCATCAGAGGTCAAACACGCATCTTCGGCGAACTCATCAATTAAGGTTTCCATCGGGCATTTCTCGTCCTTTTCGAATGAATAGAAGTCACGCACGCGGAAGTACCCGAGCACATAGCCGCGACAATACATCCACACCTTATCGCCAACCTGCAGACTCTTCGGCATCACGCGCCGGCACTCGACTGTCTTACGTCCATCTAGAATCAGTTGCGCCCACTTAGGCTTAAATGCCATCAATACGTCAGCCATTATCTCGCTCCCTTCTACGCTTTCTCAGCTCCTCATCGCGGGCAGCAATCTTCATTTCATGCTCAATCTTCAGCAGCCGGGCATGCAACTTCAAATGCCGCTTTCGCTCCGCCTCTGACCGCTCCGGTGCATTCATCACACACCAGAGCAAATCAGAAACATCCGTCTTATTCAGAACCATGTATGCTTTCTTCATAACATTTACTCCTTAATCTCTCTGATAGCTTTGATAGCAGCTTCTGCGCTGCCGTATTCTGGAATATGGATTGCTATCTTTATGCCTACAGCAACCAAATGAATCAGGAACAGACAGACTGAACCCCAAACTAGTACGCCTACTGGCAAGAGCGCCCTTATGCACCCTGTAAGCAACTTCAGGCAAGTATGCAGCACTGGCAAAATACAGATGATAATCACTACAACTACGATTAAATCTTTTATCATTTTATTACCCCTTTCTACCTTATCGGTAACGATAACAACACGCCAGCGACCGCCAACGGAACCAAATGTCTTGCTTAACACGGCAATTCTTATCACTACATCGCTCTTTGTGGCTATAATACAATTTCTTAACAAGCTCGAACAACTCATTAAGAATCTGCACAGCGTTCCCACGGTCAGACTCAAATACACGGCACCACGCATGATAATCCTCGCCTACAATCTTGAGATCCGTCTGGCAATCCCAGAGCAACTTCAGAATAGCCTCGCGGTTCTTGCGGATATACCCCCTGGCAGTAGGACGCACTTTTCTCTTAGCCATTGGCGGCCTCCTTTCCTAACGCATCCAGATCAATCAAGCGCTTCGTCACCAGCTCGCGCCACAGAGCATCCATCTCTCGCTGGAGCTCCTGCTCATTGGTCACATCCTTGGACCTCACCTTGTGCCGGTGCAAGGTCTTACTATCGCCCCAAGCGTACACCTTGCAGCTGATCACATGGTCGCCGCTCCGTGTGATGGTCATGCCATACCCGCCACGCAGCAGCGGCTCCATAGCCTGAACCTCCACAAATAAACGCGAACAAGCCAGCAGATTGTTCCAGGGCTCACCATTATTCATTGCTTGTCCTCCTTTCTGTGTTCAGAGTTCAAGCGGTCGCGCTCGGCTTCGGCGGCGGCTTTGGCGTGGGAGTGGTAACTTCCCTTGAAGAAAATTGAGTATTGAGCGCCATCTTTTTCTACCGCATAAAAATCCTCATATTCCCTTGCACTATACGGCTCCAGCTCTTCCACCGGGGTGACGAGTTCGAGGAAGCAGGGTGGAATGTCTATAATATGACCTTCGTTGTCGTCTTCGTAAAACAGCGAAACTAAAATGCTTTCGTGAGCGATTCCTCCATTACATTCATTTCTGTTCACTGTCCAAACAGAACCGTTCATAGGGTCGTGAACTTTACGTCCGTTCCATTCCACCACGCGCACCTTATCGCCCGTCTTGAACAACCGGCGCGGGTTATACTTAGGCTCCGGTTTTGCGTAGATACAATCGAACGCATAATTGCGCCACCTGTTATCCCCATGCAGGGAAACCGCCACTACGCCGTCACCCTCAACACACTTCGCAATAGCTTCCACCAGGATAATGCTCCCCGGTGCCAACTTCATAGCTTCTTCTTTAGTCATTGTTTTTCTTCATTTTTTTGTTATGTTTTCTACTCAGTAAATCCACCAGCGCCTTAGTCTGCTTGATAAGCCCATCGGCCTCCGTCAGCACACCAGCCTCGTTGCCAGCTTGCGCCTGACCAACTAAAGCGCTGCACTTCTCCCTGATTCTCCCCACCATATCGCCATACGGCGGGGCCAACTTGATTAACGCCCCTTTCCAGCTCCTTGCCATAAAACCGAATCATACATACAGGCTCAGCATCCATGGACTGCAATTTCCGCAACTGGGCAGGGGTAACCGCCAGCACTTGATGCGACCTCTGGCAATTCTCTTCGGCACGCTTGCGTACTTGCTTAGCCCATTCAGCCCGCTCTTCCGGAGTCATCTCCAGCAGCTTTCGGGCAAACGGCGAGCATTTGCCCTCAGCCAATGCCCTGGCTCTGTCTAAATCAGGATGCCACCCCATAATAGCCAAACCAATTAAAACGGAATATCCTCATCAGACTCACCCTGGGCAGCCGGAGCCGCGCCACCGGGAACCGGAGCAGCAGCGCCAGGCCGTCCACCTGTCGGAGCAGCAGCGGGAGCCGGTGCCGGTAGATCCTCCGCGCAGAACACGGAATCACCGTACAAAGTAGCATTGAAATACCCCTTGTCACTCACCATACCCTCCAGGCGGCCCATCACCAGCACCCGGGAACCACGCCTCAGTCTCAGCACACGCGGCACCTCGTCCCCATCAAAGAACGAAATCCGCAGCACACGCTCAGCCTTGCCATAATCCCCACCCTTAATCAGGTGCAGCTGCGCCAGGCGGTTCCCCTTGGCGGAAAACCGCTCCTGCACATCGCTCACCCGGCCCACAGCCGTAAATCTCGAATACTCAACCATAATCAGAACTTTGGAATTAAACCAGTAAACTCAGGCTTGCGCTGCACTATGCAGCCAGGAATCCATGTCCGCTCCACATGCGCATATACCCCCCCCAACTGACTAAGTATCAACGTATACTTAACACGAAGATTCTCAGCCTTATTCCAATCACTACGCATACCCTGGATTTTGCGGCACACCTCGCGCTTCCGTGCCTTGGCATTTCGCAACTCCTGGCGCCACTTCTTCACCGACTCCGGCACGCTGCGCACATTGCAGAACTCAGCTACCCTGGCGGCCAGACCGTTCACCTCCTCAGTCAGACTATCGCGCTCAGCGCTGGCAGACTTCAGCAAACCATCCAGCTCAGTCACCTTAGCAGCAGCCTCATCACGCAGCCCCTCAGCCCGTGACTGGTGCATCTTCAGGTACTCCAGGCAATGCTCCCTCACATCGTAACTAGCCATACCTCAATCAGCCTTGATGCTCCCCTCACTCACGCTAATAGAACCGTAGTCCTCCAGCACATCGCGCAGCCATGCGGCAGACTCCTTCACCAGAACCTTCGTCCCCTCGTCAGCCCGCTCACAGCGCCGCTTGTGGACCACTTTATCCAGAGCCGAAATCTTCACCGTGCAGCACCCGGCAAACTCCTCACCGGTCAAGCCTATGAGCGCGTTCAGCTGCCCGAAAGCGCCCTGGGCATCAGAAATCTTGAACGACTGTTTGCCAGCCCCCAGCGAAAAACCAGGAATCGGAAAGCCGTCCTTCAGATCGCTCTTCGCCTTACGCTCCACAGCCTCAGCCCACTTCTTCGCCAGGTTAGCCAGGCGAAGCGCCTCCGCCTTCTTCTCCGGCGTCCAGTCAGGCCAGGCCGTAGCCACATCCACCTGCGTCTCCCGCGCCACCAGCGTATTGCACGCCGGGCACGCCGCACGCGCCTTACAATAACGGCACTGCTCCTCCCCCGGCACCCGCCGCGCACCCGGTCGTTCCGCCTCAGCCAGCAGATTCCCGAAATAACGCCTCAGCTGCGGCACATCCGCCAGCTGGTAACGCACCACGCGCGGCTCCTGACGGCTTGCAAACGGCTGCAGAATCGCACAGAAAACCACCTTGATATCAGCCAGATTATCAAATGCCAGCTTCGCCAGCGAAGCCAGCTGCATATTACTCGCCGCAGCAGGTACCGGCGCACGCCCGAACTTGTAATCCACAATCAGAGCACACCCCTCATGCACATACACCACATCACCCTGGCCGGAGAAACTGCCATCAGCCGCCCACCAGCGCACCTCGCGCAGTACCTGGTCAGCACCCATAGGCGCCACATACCTCTCCACCAGCAAACGCTCCTGCGTGCGGCACCACTCCACCGCCTCAGCCTCCTCCGGGTCCTCCGGCAGCGTACCCAGCTCCATGTGCTTATGCAGACGCGTCCCTGCCTCAGCCGCCTCACTCGACTCCTCCGGGTACGCCCTCTCCGCCAGCCAGCTCCCGGGGCACAGCGCAATCCGCTGCATACCGGAAGCAGAAGGCATGCCCATGCGCTCATC
The DNA here is from genome assembly GCA_045538275.1 of Akkermansia sp. Taxonomy (GTDB): domain Bacteria; phylum Verrucomicrobiota; class Verrucomicrobiia; order Verrucomicrobiales; family Akkermansiaceae; genus Akkermansia. Next base: position 191,363 of record JAZSRB010000038.1, read on the forward strand.
CTTCACCTCATGTATGCCAGTTCTATCAATAACAAAGGTAATATCACTCATAACAACCTCCTCTCTGCATTGAAAATCAAAGACCAGAAAACCAATCCCCCACCGTCTCCATAGCCTCCATCTCCTTAACCTTGGCCTCAACAGCCTCCACCGGTGCCACATGCCGCGCGCAATCAATCGCAATCGTAGTATCATCATCGAACGCAGCGCGCAGCAAATCCTTGCACACATCCTGCACTAGCGACATCTTCTCCGCCGAGCGGAAATCGCTCTTAGCCACGGCAAAAACCAGCACATGCTGGCCACGCAGCACGCGCGTAAATATACGCCGAACTACCCGGCGGCATTGCTCATCACTCAGCTGAGCCATCTGATAATCAACCTCCATATCCTGGCGAACAAACAGCTCCGCCGCCGTCTTCATCATATCTGCATTTATATCCATAAAAATAAAAAAGTTAAAAGGTTAAGGTCAAACAAAAAACATCAGCACTCCTCGCCAAACACCGGAAGCTCATCGACAACCGGATTAAGCCCTGGGATCTCATCCTCTACCACCCCGGCATCCAGCACACGACTGGAACCAGAAACCGACACCGGCACAAAATCCGTCTCAACCCTGGCCGGAGATACAGCAGTCATCTCCACCGGGCGAGCCGACTCCAGGAACGAAGGCTCATCCACCTTCGCCACCACCTCACGCGGCTCCGCAAAAACCGGCTCCAGCTCACCATCGCTCACAGCCTGGTCGGTCAGATGATTGAACAACCACGCCTTAGCCTTGCGTTCAGCTTTACCAATAATCGCATCCTGGCTCATACCCGCATTCACACGGATGCAAAACTCCAGCTGCTCGCTGCCAGACACACCGTTAAACTCCCAGCACACATCCACCGTTGCCTTCCCTTCGCGCTCAACCTTCTGCCATTGGCTGCCATCGCGCCGCGTCCCCTGAGTGCTGCTCTCCGTAATCACAGCAGGGTGGTATAAGAACTTCATATTCTTCAGTTGGCCGGTGCGAGCCAACTCACGAAGCAGGAAGGTAAAGCCCTCCTTTGTCACATACATATTACCGCCAATAATATTAAACTGGTTGCCGGTGCATTGCAGCCCCAGCGTAGCCGCCTCAATGATACAGTCGCGCACCACCTCAATGGGGTAAACATGGCCCTTCTGTGCGTCTTCATCCGTCCGGTAGCCCATCTTCGAATTCTTCAGCTTCACCAGACTCGTCATAACATTCTTATCCAGCGCATCACGCATCTTCGCCACAGCCATACCGTAAGCGATAGTACGCGCAAAATTACCAGTAGTCAGCCAAGCCTGCTTCAGCTCCTCAGCCGCCGTATCCAGAGACAAGGCAAGCGCATTGCCCCTCTCAGCCTTCTTCGTTAACGTAGCATTAGTATCCATAGTAATAAATTGCTGGCAGCTGCAAGCCCTGGCCAGCGGCAGGGAACTGATTCCATTTCCTACACCTCCTGGGCACATCCCTTGCAGCACTCTGCACCCAGGAAGAAACCGCGCCCGGGACTCGAACCCGGCAGAACTGGCACAAATCGGACAAAAGCCAGCCCTGGCACCATGCACGCAGCATATATCGGAGGCACATTTAAGGCCCGTGCCTCCACCAGGCCATGGCAATACTGCCAACGCCTCACGGCGTGAGCAAATCATGGGATAATACCGTGACGCCACCCGGCGCCACAGGCAGCATTAACTACCAGAGCCAACGCAATCGCTGCGTGAGCAAAAGCAATCACACAAGAAGAACGTCCCATCCTCATCAGCCTCGCACGTAGCGCCGCCGCCCGCCTTTTAGCCAGCGACTCAACATCCCGCCGATTAAACAAGCACACACGGCGGCGACCGTCCGAACACTCCAAGCGCACAGACCACCCCGTAAGCACCCCACTCTTCGCCATTCTCGATAACGAAGACCGCGCCACCTGTAGCCGATCCCCCGCCTCACTAGACAGCATCCACCCCTCCGGCACACGCTCCAGCAAATCACCGTCCATGTCGCGCCGCCTCTGATAGGCCAGCACCCCGATATGATCCCAATAAAGACACGGACGCGCACCATCACGGCGCACCCACTCAAATCGTACCCCCGCGCGGTGCAGCGCCATCCGCACCGATCTCGGCTTCGCACCCAGAACACGCGCAGCCTCCTGCGTAGAAAACCAACCAGGCTTAGGCTCAGGATGCACCACCTTCCCGGGCAGCACCGCGCCGGGTCTCAGCGAGCCAATCAAACCAATAAATTTGCCAAACCTCATACAGCCACCTCCCCAAGCAACACACGTAACTCCTCACGGGTAGCCAGCACCATCTGCGGATACCGCACCAATCTTGGCAAGAACACCACCGGCTGAAGCTTATCCTCAACCCAAGCCCACGTCAGCGGCAACGAAGCAACCAACGCACCCGCCTCAGTCTCCGGAATCCCGAACTCCTGAGCCCGGCGCAAAACCTCGCCCTCAATTCTCACACACCTACCCATAAAAACTACCCTTTCAGAAAGCCTTACTCATGCCAGGGAGTAGGCGGCAAAGAATTACAACACTCGCCCCACACCTCCTCATGCGACTCGCAACCCGGGCCAGCCCCCGACCAGCCATCACCCTCATCACTCACCACCTGGTAAGCAATATGAGGCACAGCCGCCAGCAGCAACCCAGTCACACCAACACCAGCCAAGAAATGCCAAAACATAAAACGAAAAAATCAATTACCAAACTCCTTCAGCAACGCCTTACGGAACTGCTTACCATGAATCTTTAACTTCCCCTGCTTCCCCCACGTCAGGCACTCAATAAGGTACCCCTTCTGACGCAACAGAAACAGAGTAGACTTAATCACATCACGGCTCGTATCATACTGCCGCGCAAGGGTTACACAATCCAGGAACTCGCTCTCCGGGTAAATCATCGTCCACCCTCCTCATCAGCCAAGTGAGTAGCTACATAAACCATCCCCAGAGCCACGGCGCACACCAAAGGCACCAACGGCCCCAGAGAAACCAAGGCAGAAGGCCACACGCAATAAAGCACCTGCCAGACAGCAGCCCCCAGCGAAAGCAGGAGCACCACCAGCGCCCCCGCCGCAACATTCATCCAAAACCGATACCTAGCGTTCATAATGACACAGGTGGGATACACCTAAGATAAAAAGGTGGGATACACCCAGGTTAAATTTTTTACGCATCCACCTTGCTAAGCTCACCCAGCATCTGCAACGCTGCGTATCGCACAAAACCTGCGACCGTGCGGCCCGTTTCGCGCGCTGCTTGCTCTATCTGCTCCACCTCCTCGGCGTCAAACCGAAGATTAACGCTACGCTTGGCGCTCCTTTTCGGGTGGGATACACCCGAACCAGACTTCTTTTCATGCACCCTTGGCATAATAATCAATTTTCTTCTTTTTTCTTCTGGTTCTCCAGCTGAACCTGACGCATAGCCGCACGGCGCAAAAACTCCGTGCGCGTCACTCCAAGACGAGAAGCAGCATCATCAATCGCCGCAAGCTCCTCTTTAGTAAAAGCTGCGGTGAACTGTTTTTTATTTGTCGCTCGCTGTCCTGGCATGACGCCACTCTAGCAGGTGTATCCCACCTTGTCAACAATTTTTTACTACATTTTACAACTTTCTGCTATTTTTTGACGATTTTCATTGCAAATTACGTTCTGCGCATGGTAGACTGCTCGCACGTGGAGTCCGGTAATATCATAAGCTACATTTTTCTTACATCTCTCACGCTCATGTTCCCCGCAATTATGTGGGCAGAGAGCGTGAGCGGCGCGAGTCCGGGAACACAACGCAAACCATACGCCTCATATATCAAGGCCCTTGCATGGGTGATAAGCATCCCCTGGCTTCTTGTGTTGCTAGTAATATTCTCCATAATTGGCGTATTCACCCTTATCTTTAACGGAGCAGAGCACATATACGAACACTCGCCCGCGCCTATTCAGAAAATTCTAAAAAGCCTCGGCGTTGTTGCGCTTTCTCCCGCTCTATCCACTCCATACCTGCTTATCATCTTCCTCTCCCCCTTAGGCATCCTCATCGCTATATTTATGGTTTTCTACTCATCATAACCCCACCACCATCCTCACCCAAACCCCGATCCCAGTTGCGTCATACAGCATTACAGATTTGTTACAAATACGCATTACTCATTGCTTCTAAAAGCATATAATCCCACCCCATCCGTATGAACAAAGCCCCCGCACAACAATTGTGCGGGGGCTTTGCAGTTGGCTCAGAGAACTATTAGTTCTGAGTCTTGAGCTGATCAGCGGTGGCCTTCACGTTATCGCGAGTAGCCTTCACGTTGTTGGCTGCAGCGTTTACATTGTTAGCGGTGTTGCTCACGCTGGTAGCAGCATTGTTGATAGATTCCAGATTCACGCTCTCACAGCTGCAGAAAGCAGCGGCAACAAGAAGCAAAGCAAGTTTCTTCATCGTAATAATATAGTTATAGTGTTTATTCCTTACACATGGCTTCTCGATAAACCATGCAGAACGGAGTCTAACATATACACCCCGTTTCTGACAAGAACATAATACCAACTCTCACACAAAATCCCCCTGGATGGTATTTTTCGGGATAGAATGCCTTTATATTTTTACTTACTGCTTGCAATTATACAAAATTAACATTATAATGCCGGATAAGTGCAAACAACCCGATTCTGCACGAGTTCAGTCATTTTCTCCGTATGAAATCGCGACTCAAATCCTTTCTCTCTGTAATCAGCCTGGCCGCATTCTCTCTCATCAGCACCTATCAGCAGGCTCAAGGCGTAGTCATTTACCCCCAACCGCAGCACAATGGGATGCGCTCCGTCACCACCAAGGTAACAGAAGCCCGCACCTTCCTGCGAACCAGCGAGAGCAAGGGCGGCATGTGGGAGAGGCTTCCCAATGTTCCCGGCGGCTATGCGATTGAAATCACCCCGGGGAAACTCACTATTTATGCCAACGATATGGATGGGCGCTATTACGCCCGGCAATCCATCATCCAGATGCTCTACAACGTGCCGGATGCGCAGCTGGCGCATAACGATGTGTTTGCCGACAAAAGTCTGCGAGAAGTAACACGCCTGGGTGAACTTCCCATGGGCATCCTGGTAGACTGGCCGGATCTTCCATGGCGAGGCGTAGTCGAGGGATACTATGGCGCACCGTGGAGTTTTGAGGCACGTTGTTCCTTATTCCGCTTCATGGGGCGCAACAAGATGAATCTTTATATCTACGCTCCCAAGGATGATCCCTACCACCACGGCAAAGGATGCTATAAGCCCTATCCACCACTCAAGGCTGCAGAGCTTCGGGATCTGGTCTCCTATGCCCGCCAGAACCATGTGCGCTTTGTATGGGCCATCCACCCTGCCAATACAGTAAGATGGGCGCAAAACGGCGGCAAGGAGCAACTGGAGGGGCTCTGCCACAAGCTCAGGCAGCTATACGACCTGGGAGTGCGCGATTTCGGCGTACTGGTGGATGACTCCAGCGGCGAAATCGGCAAAGCCGAACGCCAGGTACAGCTTACCAACTACATTCTGGAAAACTTCATCCGCAAGCATCCGGATGTGAACCAGACTCTCATCATGTGCCCAACTGGCTACAACCGCAGCTGGACCAACGTGCAATTCCTCACCACCCTGGGAAGCGGGCTGGACAAGAGTATTCCCGTCATGTGGACAGGTGATACCGTGGTGCACGACATCACCCTCTCCGGGCAGCAATGGGTGAACAAGCATGTACAACGCCCGACTTTCATCTGGTGGAACTGGCCGTGCAATGACTTTAAGCGCAGTCGTCTTTCCATGGGGCGCACCTATGGACTCGACACCCACCCCGACATGAAAAACCAGATGAGCGGCTTTGTGGCTAACCCCATGGAGCATGCCGAAGCCAGCAAGGTAGGCTTGTTCGGCGTGGCCAACTACACCTGGAACATAGACGACTTCGAATCTCGCTCCACATGGGAAGCCGGTATAACCCGGCTTTACCCCCGCCATCGCGAAGCCATGCGCATATTCTGCGAGCACAACTCCTACCTGCTGCCGAACGGGCATGGCTATTTCCGCGAAGAATCCGTAGATATTGCCCCCACAGCCCAGGCATTCATCGACAGCATTGCTGCTGATGCCCCGGATTTGAAAGCAGGCCAACTACTGCAACTGGAATTTGACAAGATGATTACCGCAGCCCGCGAGCTCAAGCACACCAACAATCCCGTTGCCGGGCTCTGCCAGGAAATCCGCCCCTGGCTCGACCAGTTCGAGCTGGTCGGCGTGGCGGGCGCTTCCATCATGACCGCTTTTGCTACCGAGGATGAGTACCTCTTCCACTACTTCTTCGACACGGTGAAAGCTCTGTACGATATGCGCTCCACCCTGCGCAACGAATGGTCTGCCAGCGGAGTGCGCAAGGTAGACGATGTGGAAGTGGCCGCCTATGCCATGACCCCGGTGCTCAACGCCGCTTTCTCCTACCTGAATGCCCGAGTGTATGCCGAGCTTTCAGGCCAGAAACGAGCCGTACCGCGCTTCACTGCCTCTTGCGGCAACCCCAAGGCAGAACCGGCCCGCATCATGGATGGGCGTCCCAACTCATTCTGGTCCAACGATTGCCGCCAACAGGCAGACCAATGGTATTGCCTGGACCACGGCTCACCCGTCAGCATCAACAACATCTGCCTGATTATGGGAGGCCAGCGCCAGAAGGACTATCCCGAAACGGTGCAATTTGAGGTTTCCGATGATGCCACCAACTGGCAGCCGGTCGGCGCCCCGCAGCACGGCAACATGGCCATCGTGAATCTCTCCAATGCCCCCATCCGCGCCCGCTACGTGCGGTTCCGCATTGTCACACCGCGGCCCAACTGGCTGAGCATCTGTGAATTTGCCGTCAACCGCACGTTGCCGCCCTATGTTGATTCTGACGTGGAAGGGCAGAACCTGACCGCCTACAGCAACAACAGTGACATCGGCATCAACCGCGTCATGGAGGTATTCAAGCTGCAACCGAAGCAACACATCACCCTGGAGCTGCCTACCCCCATCCACCCGGAATGGGTGCAGATGAACCTGGAAAACGGTCAGATTAACCAGTGGGGGAATATCACCCTCACGCTTGAATCCGGCCAGGTGGTACCGCTCCAGGCAGAGGCGAAAAATAACCGCATCTTTGTCAAAAAAGAACATCTGCCCAAGGAACGCATCACCGCCATGAGCATCTCTAATACGGGCAGTGAGGCACAGGAAATCAAGCTGACAATCTTCAACATAGGCATCACCCCGGACGCGCTGGATACCGATACCCGCAGCATTTACGATGCGGATATCGCCACCGCCTACCTCTGTTCCAAAGCGCCGCTCGATGCGACATTCCCCGTACCGGATGGCGCCACCGAGCTGATAACCGTGGGCAACATCCGCTGCGGAGTCACCGGAGCCACGCTCACCAGCGAAGGCGAGCACGTGTGCCGATACAAGATTCAACCCGGCGTCAAGCAAGTGCGCATTACTCACCCGAAAAAGGCGTACAGCTTCCTCAACGAGGTCATCTTCAAGTAAACACCACCGGAGCCCCACCACATAACACGGCGGCAGAATGAAGGTCACCGTTCTCATCGAAAATACCACCACCCGCAGTGGTCTGGTTGCAGAGCACGGCCTCAGTCTGCTCATCGAAACCGGGGGGCTGCGTATCCTCTTCGATACCGGAGCCTCCCCGGCATTTGCCCTGAACGCCGAAGCACTGGGTATTGATTTAAACCGCGTTGATATCGTTATTCTCTCCCACGGCCACTATGACCACGGCGGGGGCATTGCGACCTTTCTGGAGCTCAACAGCCACGCTCCCATCTGGCTGAGTCCCCACGCGTTCGACCCACATTTCAACGCCACGGGCAAGAACATAGGGCTATCCCCCGCCTTGGTCGGCAACCCGCAGTTCCGCACCACCCCGGCAGCGGGACTGGAACTGGCAACCGGCATCAGCCTGCACCCCGCCAGCCGCATTCCCTCCGCCTACCCCATTGCAGGCGAAGGTATGAGCACGCTGGAAAGGGGGCAGCCGCTCCCCGATGACTTCCGGCACGAGCAATACCTGCTGATCGAAGAACGGGGCAGGCGAATCCTCTTCAGCGGCTGCTCCCACCGCGGCATTCTCAACATCGCCACGCATTTCCGCCCTGATGCACTCATCGGCGGTTTCCACCTGCGCCACACCCCGCCAGCGCAAATACTCGCAACAGCCGGCATTCTGTGCCAGCTGCCCACGTATTACTACACAGGTCACTGCACCGGAGACACCGCTCTCACGCTGCTGCAACAACATCTGGAGGCCCGGCTCAAGCCCATTTCCACAGGAGAAATCCTCATTCTCTGAGAGAGAAGAGGCAGCCGAGGCTGCCTCTTCTATTTATCAGAAAACTCAGGGTTCTATCACAGGGACATCCCCTTACCCTTCTTGGTGGCAGCCCTGGCATATTCAGCCTTAGCCTCCGGCAGCACCTGGCGCATGGCAGCGATACGGTCAGCATCGGCAGGGTGCGTGCTCATCCAGCCATCCAGCACGCTGGACGTAGAGCCAGCCGTGAAACGGCTCCAGAACTCAATGGCGGCATCAGGATTATAGCCAGCCTTCGCCATGAGCAGCATTCCCATGCGGTCGGCTTCATACTCATGCTTGCGGCTGAAAGGCAGCATCACCCCCAGGTCTGACGCTTTCTGAAAAACAGCAGCATTTCCGCCCTTGACCTCAACAGCAGCAGCCCCCAGAGACTGCAGCGTCTCCCAGGCCATCTGCTCGCCGCTGTGGCGCGCCAGCGCATGGGCAATTTCGTGAGCCACCACAAAGGAAAGCTCAGCCTCGTTGCGCATTAAATCCATAAGCCCGGTATACACAGCAATTTTACCGCCCGGCAGACAGAAAGCATTCTGGGTCTTCGATTCAAACACGGTGTATTCCCAGTCATATTCCGTATACTCCGTGGCCTTGATGATGGAAGTGGCGCAGCTCTTCATGACAGCGTTGTAATGGGCATTCGTAGAGCGGGGGAACTTGTTCTGGTACTCCTTGAATGCCGTCAAACCCATGTTCTTCTCCTCCGTCAGAGAAGTGAGGATAAACTGGGAACGGCCGGTCAGCGGTACCGTGCGGCAGCTGGAAAGCAGGCCAAAGGTCAGCGCCACAAGACACATTGCTATAAGCTGAAATGACTTCTTCATAAAAATTGCGTGTTAACACGGTCATTGTAACAGCAGCAGCCTGTTCCAGCAAGTTTAAAATCAGCCACCCTTTTGTGACAGCGGGCAGAGAATTTCTTGACACATGCGGGCGGAACAGGCAGAATAGCCACCGCAAGCGCACCATGGAGAGATGGCTGAGTTGGTCTAAGGCACTCGACTCGAAATCGAGCGTGGCAGAGATGTCACCGTGGGTTCGAATCCCACTCTCTCCGTTGAAAAAAAATCCTCTGTTGTTCGTTGAGCAGCAGAGGATTTTGTTTTATTCTTCATCGAAATCCGGTTCTACCGCGCCCTCGGCGAAGAGTTCGTAGGCAATGGAATCCACGATTTCCACCTCAGCGAACTCGCCCACGGGTAGCGCGGGGTCGACATGGATGGAGCCGTCCACATCCGGGGCATCCCAGGGGCCTCGGGCAATACCGGGTGCATCCACCAGCACGCGCATGCGGGTGCCGATGCTCTCCTGCCCGATTTCATCGGCAATGCCGGCCAGCAGCATGGAAAGTTCGTTGCTGCGGCGCTTTTTGGTGGCGTGGTGCACCTGGTTCTTCATTTTGGCCGCCAGCGAGCCTTCTTCCTTGGAATAGGGGAACACCCCGGCGCGTTCAAAGCGGAATTCCTTGATGAATTCGCGCAGCTCGGCATGGTCTTCCTCGGTTTCGCCGGGCAGACCGGAAATAAAGGTGGTGCGCAGCCCGATACCCGGCACGGCGGCGCGGATATTGCGGATGAGGTTGCGGATATAGTCGCCATCGGTCTTGCGGCGCATGTTGTCCAGAATACCATCAGCAATGTGCTGCAAGGGGATATCCACGTATTTCACCACCTTCTCGCACTCGGCAAAGGTATCAATGAGCTCCTGGCTCCAATGGGCGGGGTGAGTGTAGAGCACGCGAATCCAGAAATCACCGGGAATAGCGTTGATTTCGCGCAGCAGCGAAGCCAGCGATTCACCGCGGCTGGAATCCACCCCGGCGGTCTTGCTGCCTCGTTTCTCCCACTTATCCATGCCGTAGTAGGTGGTATCCTGGGCAATGAGGTTGATTTCCTTAGCCCCCTGCTCCACCCAATGGCGCACTTCCTTGAGGATATTCGCCTGCGGACGGCTGCGATGACCGCCACGGATGCGCGGAATCACGCAATAGGCGCAGGCATGGTTGCAGCCTTCGGCAATCTTTACATAGGCATAGTGCGGCGGCGATATCAGCTTGCGCGGCACGCCCCAGTCCGGCAGGTAGGTGGATACCTTGCTGGTGCAGGTCCTTTCAGCCGTGCCATTCAGACAGGCCGTGGCAATACCGGCCACTTTCGTGATTTCATCCACGCCCATAAAGCAGGCAACCTCAGGCATTTCTTTAGCCAGTTCCTTCGCATAGCGTTGGGAAAGGCAGCCCGCCACGATAATCTGCTGCTCCGCCGGAGCCTCGCCCGCCTCGCGGGCGCGCACAGCATCAAAAATCGTATTGATAGCCTCTTCCTTGGCGGGGTCAATGAAGCCGCAGGTATTGATGATGAGAACCTCTGCCTCCCCCGGCTCCACCTGGCGGAATCCGGCAGCCAGCATGCAGCCGGCCATGTGTTCGGAATCCACCTGATTCTTGGCACAGCCCAGCGAAATAAGAGCAAAGGAAGCGTTCATGCGCGCATTATAGCCGTGAACCCCCACCGAATCAAGGCTTTTTCATCATGAGCCCACCGGCCAGGATAGCTCCGCCAATGATGCAGCCAAACGCACCAATCAGAGTAAAAATTGCTCCACGGCCGGGGCTTTGACCGCACAAACGCATCTCTGAGGGAGAAGCTGGCAGATACATGATTTCCACTGCTTGTCCCACGGGCAAATCAAGCTCCGGACTACCCGTATCGGATTCCACCTGATGCACCATTCCCGAAGCGTCCTGATATTGCAGCATAGGATAGTACACATGGTACACCCGGGATGAGGCGTCCTCTCCCACATGAATGGAGACACCGTTATTCCGGAGGCGGCGGTGGTGGTGATTATCTTCATGTTCCCGTTCCTCTTTGCGCACGCTGACCACCATGGCCTTTGTCCGCACGGCTTCCCTTTCAAAGCGGGTTTCCTGCACCAGGAACCAGATACCCAGCCCCAGAAATACGCTGCAGACCACAAGGAACAATGAGCCAACACCCATCATTACGCCACGGCTGTTGTTCATCGTAACCGGGTTGCCCCAGGAGTTCCATATCAGACAAATACATCTCAGGGTTCAGGAGCAAAGGAACCCTCGGTGCATCGCAACCATGGCACACCAGAGAGGCGCAAATTGTCAGCCGCGACTTTCACGCCCATTGACGCAGGTTCCCCGGCAGGAAGCCCCTGACCAATCAGCATATCCCCCAGCCAGAGGTAATAGCCCTGCGGTTTATTACCGACTGCCTCCCCCGGATGCCATACCAGGCGCAGCGGCTTGCCTTGCTCAGCAAATGATTTTGCACAGTAGAGCGTTTTATCTCCCCAGCAAATGCTGTCCGGGGTGATACGCACCGTTCCACTCCCCACGGCATCACTGACGGTCAGCGCCACCGCGCCGCTCCCCTCTCGGGTGTTCTTGCGTACCCCTTTCACCGCAAAGGCAAGTTCCACACTGTATCCCTTTTCCCGGTCAAACAAGGTTTCGCGTCCGGCGTGCTGTCCCATTTTCAAGGCACGGCCTTTCAACAGAGTCTGCCATTCCTCAGAAGTCTGGCGCGGAAGCCCTGCGGTGCGGCCGGATATTCCCATAGCCGCCGCCAGGTTGTTGGCGATGATCAGCGAGCCCTGTTCATTCGGGTGCAGGCCATCGCGCCCGGGCTTGTTCGACATGGAATCCGGCCAGCTGAACGGCACAGCGTGGGAATAATCTACCAAGCCTTTATTCACATCCACAAACTTCAGGTTCCTGCCGTGCGCCTTGGCATATTTTTGCACCCAGTCCTTCAGCAGCTCATTGTATCGCTGCACCGCCAGGTGGCGCTCGGGCTGGTTATTGTTGTGGTGGTTGCCCCAGCAGGGAACAGCCATCACATAGAGGATATCATCCTTATCCTTGAGTAAATCAGCAGCAATACGCCCCATGTTCCCCCAGTTCCTGCCGGGTTTCCAATGGTAGGTATTGCGGGCATAGCTCACCTTGCCGCCCAGCAGGTTCTGCATCTTGGTCACGAACTGCTCCGGGGTGTAGCCGGCATCAGAAAGCAAATCGTTTGTACCCATCAGGCAGCAGAAGGTGTCACAGTTGAAGGAAGCCGACGTCGATTTCGTGGAATGCCCGCCGTAGTTTACACCGCTCATGCCGGCGTTGGAGCCGGAGATGATGTTGTGCGTGCGGCCGGAGGACTGAGCCAGGTGCACATTCGGGAATGCCACCCCGGCATAGGAACCGCCGGCATCGCTGGTGCTCAGCTTTAAATAGCCGGGAGTATACCCGCTGCGGGGGCCCACAATCTCTGCCTCCACACCATTATCCACCAGCATTTTGAACAATTGCCAGCGCCATGTCTGGTCGTTCACGCCATGCGTGATGGAATCACCGCAGAACAGGATGCGCCCCAGCGAATTTTCCTTCGTGCGGACAAAGGGTTTCGTGTAATCCGTGGGTTCTTTATAATCCGATGTATCCAGAGTGGAAGCAGCCTTGATTCCCACCGCCGTCACATAATTTGTATTCACAGCATACGCGTGGGTGGTATCAAAGGGGAGCTGCGTCTTGAGATTGGGCGCCGTCAGCAGCGTGGTATCACCGCAGCGCAGCGTAATTCCCTGCCGGGGATTAATGCTTACCTGCAATTTCACCTTGCCATCCTTTGCCAGGGTTTTCAGTTTATCATACGAGACTACGCCATCCTTCGCCCAAGGCTGGTCACCCCAGTAGCAGGTGAGGTGCTTTGCCGTATCAGCCAGGCCATATACCAACTTGCGCCCCCCGGGCATACTCATCTCCCAGGTCACCATAGCCCCCTGCTTGTAGTCATTTGAGCCCAGGTAGCTTTGCAGCGCGGCCAGGTCAAGCACGATTTCCAGCTCGCTCACAGCGGGGGATTTCACGGCAAAGCGCCCGGCTCCGTCGTAAATCACCTTGTTCTGCGCATCGCAGAACTTGTCTTTCAGATTGGCGTAATCGGCTGCTCCGGCGCCCAGCGCCAGAGTCCACAGTAGGCTTATGGTCAGTCGGTTCGTCATAATTCAGGATTAGGGTTAAAGTAATATCCCACACCGCGCTCAGTGCCGATGCAGACGGCGTAGTCTCCCAGTTTCTGGCGCAGACGCTTCACATGCGTATCCAGCGCGCGGCTCTGGGTCGTATCAGCATAGCCGAACAGTATCTTCTGCAGGTCATAGCGGTCCTGCACCTTGCCGGGGCGTTCCATCAGATACGCCAGCAGCTTGAATTCCGCCGTGGTCAAATCGAGCTGTTCGCCGGCCAGCGTGGCCGCCAGCGTGTTTTTATCCAGCACAAAGGCACCGCAACGCACCACCAGCTGCGCTGCCCCGGCATTCGCGCGAGCCAGCACATTGCGCACCCGCAGCACCAGTTCCTTCGGGCTGAACGGCTTGGTCACATAATCATCTGCCCCGAGGGAAAGCCCCTCCAGACGGTCGTCCAGCTCACCACGCGCCGTCAGAAATATCACCGGGATACCGCGCGTCATCTCGTTCTCCTTCATGGCGCGGAAAATCTGCATGCCGTCCATCCCGGGCAGCATTACATCCAGAATCACCAGATCCGGCCGCAGACGCTGAATTTGCTCCCAGCCCTCACCGCCGTGGTGCACCAGGGCGCACTCCCAGCCCTGGCGCTCCAGATTAAACGCCACCAGCTCGGCAATATCCACATCATCCTCTACCACCAGCGCCTTCATACCCTACCATTCTAGCATAATTTCCCTGAAAGGGAAGTATATTTTTCCACCACCATATAACGGCCATGAAACAGGCTTGGCAGCCGAAAGGAATTCTGCTAGCATAGCAGAGTCGATATGGTAAGCTGGGACATAGTACTGGGGCTCATGGTCATCATCTTTGCCCTGCCCTTCATCTTTCTAAGCAACCGGGTGAAGAGCACGCGAGAGCGTGCCCGGAGTGCAGAAAACGAAGTGCGTCAGATGAGAGGGCTGCTGGCCGAGCTGGAGGAACACGTACGGCGAGACCAGGGGCTCTTTCTGGAAGCCTTGGGAGTTCCGTTCCTGCTGATGCGGCCGAGCGGCCGGGTGGTGATGGCCAATCGCAAGGCCTGCGAGCTGTTTGGCTTTGCCTCCCTCACCAACACAAACCTGCTGCGCGTACTGCCGAAAGGCGAGCTGCGCGCAGTGCTGAAACAAGCAACAGAATCTACCGAGCGGGTGCGTGCCATGGTGCATGTGGCCCGGCAGGAGGGAGAGCGCATCTACCGCACCACCGCCACCCGGCTGGCCTCGCGCGAGAGGCATATCGGCATTGTGTTTCTGGATGTGACCGAGGAACACCGCGCGCAAATCATCCGCCGCGATTTCGTGGCCAATGCCTCGCACGAGCTGCGCACGCCGCTCACTCTGATTCTGGGGTATCTGGAAACGCTTCTGGATGACCAGGAAACCGCTGATGATGCAGTCCTGCGACAGCGCTCGCTGGGCATCATAAAGCGCCACGCCGACCGCATGGCGCGCCTGGTGTCCGATATGCTGATGCTCTCGCGCGTGGAAACTCCGGAATCCAGTTATCTGAAGCAGGAGGATTTTGACCTGGCCATGCTGGCCGAAGAAGTACAACAGCGGCTCGATGCCACTGCCGCTGCGCAGAAAGCCAGTCTGAAGCTGAACATTGCCCCACGTCCATTCCCCATGCATGGAGACAGTTTCTACTGGTCGCAGGTGTTGTTCAACCTCATTGAGAACTCCCTCAAAAACAATCCCACTCCGGGGCTGGAGGTAAAAATAAATGCCAGTATCGCACCCGATGGAGCCCGCGTCATCAGCGTAGAGGACAACGGCTGCGGCATCCCTGCGGATGCCCTGCCCTATATCTTCAACCGCTTCTACCGGGCCGATAAATCCGGAACAGTCAAGGGAACAGGACTCGGTCTCGCCATTGTAAAACATGCTGTGGAAGCCCACGGCGGCAGCATCCGCGCCGAAAGCACCCCGGGCATGAGTACCATATTTACCATCACGCTGCCGTCACCATGTTCCTGATTGGTACATTCCTTCTGGGCAGCGTGCTGTTTCTGTATACAGCGCTCAGCCTTATACGGCCGCTTTCCCTGCGCTGGTGGTGGCAGTTGCTGCTCTGTGGCATCACCGGAGCAGTAGCATTCAAATACGCCCTGCTCTATCGCATATTCGGCGGACATTTCTTCCGACCTGCAGTACCTGGCTGGGTGGAGCTGGGCTGCAACTGGCTTTTTATATCGCTTCTGTTACTAGTATTCCTGCTGCTGGTGCTGGATGCCGGGCGTATTCCCGTCTGGCTCTGCCTGAGGAAACGGCTGCCGCAATGGCGACGGTTGAATAACCGGCTGAATCTGGGTCTGGTGCTGCTGGCTCTCGGTATCACGGCTCACGGCGTGTACAATGCCTTTGCCCTCCCCGAGGTGAAGGAAATCACCATCCCGCTGGAGCAACTGGAAAAGCCGGTGCGTCTGGCCATGCTCACAGATTTGCACGCAGACCGATACAAGGATGCCGACTTCTTCCGGGAGGTTGTGGCACGCACCAATGCCCTGCAGCCCGATGCCGTGGTCATCACCGGCGACTTTGAGGATGGTCCGCTGCGTGAACTGGCACCCGCCCTGGCGCCGCTGCGTCAGCTTTCCTCCCGCTGGGGAACTTTCGCGGTGCATGGTAACCACGATTACTTCAGCGGACACACCGCCTGGCAGTCCTATCTGAGCAGCCTCGGCATCCGGTTCCTGAACAATGAACACGTGCTGCCGGGAGCCGGACTTCTGGTGCTGGCCGGTGTAACAGACCCCGCCGCTGCGCACAATGGTCAGCATCCTCCCCATCTGGGCAGAGCCCTGCACGGCTCGCCCGGAGGCAAGCCCGTCGTTCTGCTGGCCCACCAACCCCGCATTGCAGCCGATGCAGCCCGACACGGCGTGGCTCTCCAGCTCTCCGGCCATACACATGGCGGCCAGTGCCCCCTGCTTTATCCTCTGCTGGCAGCCTTCAACGACGGGCTGGTCAAAGGGCTCTACCGCCGGGAAAAACTGCAGGTCTATGTCTCCAGCGGCACATCGCTCTGGTCGGGATTTCCCCTGCGCCTCGGCATCCCGCCCGAAATCGCGCTGATTCACCTTGTACCAGCCCACGAAAATTATTAAACTTTTCCTAACAATCGACTTGACGCCCTTCTCCGATACTTATAATATCATCTCTGATTTATCCTGTTGTATGAAACCTTTTTTTCACATTCCTGTATTTCTGCTGAGCTGCGGCATATATGCCCATGCCCAATACCCCATCGCCCCTCCCCCCGTCCTTCCGGGCACAGCACAGCCTGGAGCTGCGGCTTCAACGCAGACAATAGAGGAGCTGACCACCAGCAAGGACTGGCAAAACCCGGCTGCGCTGCGTGATAAACTAAGTAAAAAGATTCTCGCCAAGCTCAACAGCACCGATGAAAGCGCCATCAGGAACTTCCTGAAGAGCGAATCCAACCGACTGCTGCTGGCTAACTGGCAGCTGTCCAATGCCGAAATTCTGTCCGAAAAGGCATATGAAGACTACCGGAAATCGCTTGAGAAAAAACAGGGAGACAAAAAGCGGGAGCTGGCAAACCGAGAGAAAGAACTGCCTCTGCTGGGTGGCACTGCAGTTGAGAGCACGGAATACGCCATCGAAAAACTCAAAGGAGAAATTGCGGAACTGGAAGCAGAGCTGGCTCAGCCCATGCGCATGGCCGATGTGGTGAAGCGCCCACGAGCTTCCAGACTCATCGGCCTGATAGCCAATGACCTGGGATGGATTGGCGATGTTGTTTACAGCGGCGAATGCATCATGCCGGGCCGCATGCTCAACATGCTGGCCAACATGATGGAACGCTACACCAGAATGCTGCCCAATGACCGTCTGCCCCGCGATATCGCTACTGCAACAGCGCTGGAGTTTGCCCGTTCCGGATGGACCGTGGACAACGCCTGCAAGCGAGCAGAATATTTCGTACGCAACTGGCGCCAGGACCGTCTGCATGCAGGGTTTGATACCCTGCCATTCTGGATGCGCCGTGTTGTATGCGGGTGGAAAGGCGACCACAGCTCCGGCACACCGGAAAGCTTCACCTGGGCTCTGTATAATGTGAATCTTCCCGATGACCGCTACACCGGCTGCTGCTGGCGCTGTGGTTACGTACTGCACAATGTGTATGGAGAAAGCGTGCATGGAAGTGCCTACTACAATGCTTTCGAGGGTATGTACACCGGCCGGCATCATGAATTCACCCAGGATGTAGGCGGAGTATGCGGCAGCTTGTCGCACTTCGGTGCCTCTGCTGCCTGTGCACACGGTATCCCCGGGCTCACCATGGGAGAACCCGGCCACTGCGCCTACGCCGTATGGGTCAATGGCAAGTGGACCCCGGCCTATTCCCTGACCTGGGAACGCGGCATTCACTGGCGTCCGTGGTTCAATAACAACTGCTATTCCTCCCTGCAACTGACTACCGATTTATACTCCGGCGCACAGAAGCAGACCACGCGACTTTCCAACGCCTACCGGGTACTGGGGCAACTCTACGCCGCAAAAGGCAATACTGGCACCGCTTCCACCTGCTTCCTGAAAGCAGCCGAAGTGCAACCGATTAACTACCCGGTATACGTGGAACACGCCAGCCTTCTGGCCAATACCAAAGCCAGTATGGACGCCTGGATGCAGCTTAACTCAAGCATCTGTACCCGGCTGACTCCCATCTACGCCGAATGCGCCTCCAATCTGGTGCGCAAATATGTGTACGACAATATGCTCAAGCACGGCGCATCAGCAGAACAACTGGAATCAGCTTTCGATGCATTCTGGCAGAACACCCGAGATCTGGGCCCCGACCGCTGGAAACTCCAGGAACTTCTGGATAAACAGATTTCCACGCTAAACGACGTTCGCAAGAACAGCAACATGGACAACACATGCGCCGCACTCCGCAGCATGCTGGCAGGCACAAGCGGAAAACAGGCCTACGTCACCTATGCCATGGAAAGCGGCAACAACCTCATGCAGAAAATGGATGAGAACGGGAAAAGCCGCGTACTGAACATCATGACCGAGGCGCTCGGCAACGGTGGCAAACTGGATGACGAAACCAGAACAGGCGTTCTCTCTAAAATCATTCTTGCAGCAGAAAGCAACCGTGATGCCGGCGCTTTCCAGGCTGTCAGCAAGATGATTGACCCGGCCAAATCACACGAAAATCGCCCGATTGGAGATTTTGAACCCTTCCCCGGCAAACTGGTATCAGAAGGGGGTGTTATTTTTGCCTCCTCCACCAGCCAATGGGACAAGCCCGCCACCCATGCCAGCGTGCTCACCAGACAAGGCGGCCAGATTCACACCGCCAAGGACAAATCTCCCTGGGTGGGCGTGAAATTGCCGAAGCACGCCAGCATCAGCGGGGTTGTGGTTGCGGCTCACAGCAACAGATCAAACTGGAACCGCCTCAATCATTTGCAAATCCAGGTTTCAGAAACCGGCAAGGACGATGACTGGCACAACGTGGGGCAGATGTCCGGCAAGTGCACGCAGCGGCTCCTCCGCTTTGACCTCTCCGCTGAAATGCCCAAAGCATTATATGTGCGCGTCATTCGGCCAGATTGCGACAATGTGTTCCACATCGATGGTATCTTTGTATACGGAACCCCAGCAGCTTGATTAACCCCAGACCACATTTTACCCAATATGAAAATAGCATTTTCAATACTGATGGCTCTGACATCGGCCGTTCTGCTGCCAGCCACGGCTGCCACCAGGGTGGAAACTTATGAACAAGCCCAGGCTAAGTTGAATGACGACGGCTATCTTGTCTTCATTTACGGCCGGGGCTGGGATAAACGAGCCGAAGCCGCTACCAGGGAATTATACAACAATCCCGCTGTGGCCCAGGCTGCCGGCAAGGCTGCCATGATGCTGCTCCCCCTGCCCGAAAGCATGTCCGATACCGAAAAAAAGCAGTTGGAAACAACCCTGGGCAAGCTCCAGCTTCCCCATGTACACAGCAAGCACTCGTTCCCGGCTATCGTCATGTACGACAAGTCCGGCCGCCAGTACAGCATCATCTGCGGCCCGCCCATGGTCTACCCGGACGCCAACCGCATTACCCGCATTCTGACCGTCCGCCGACAGGCCAAAACCCGTCAGGATGCCCTACTGGCCGCCGCCGATAAAGCCCAGGGCGAGGAGCGCGCTCGCCTTCTGCTGCAGGCTGCCCAGGTGCAGAACATCGAGCGCCCGCATGACATTGCCAACCTCATCAAGAAGGCAGACCCGGAAGACAAAGCCGGCTGCCTGGCTGCCCTGAACTTCTACAACAACCCGGTGGGAGACGCTATCAATAAAATGCCCATTACCGAAGCCTTGGCAGAAATGGACAAGGCTATCTCCAACCCGCTACACACCATACAGCAGAAACAGAACGCCTGTGCCTTCGCCATCGGCCTCATCCGCCGCCGCATTGGCTCCGGCGGTGCAGAAACCATCCGCCACTACGCCGGAATCATGCGCGACCTCAATCCCGATTCCGTGCTGGGCCGCTCAGCCCTGGTCGTCATGCGCGACTGGACAACCGGTCTGCAGTATGCCCGTGGATGGTCGCCCGACTCTCTGCCCATGAAGGGGGTTGCCACAGAAATTCAAGGCAAGCTTCCCATCGACGCTGCCGGCAAGTACGAGGTACGCTTTGAGCCCTCCCGCGGGAAAACTCCTGCCAGGGTCACACGCGTTGCTCTGTACGATGGCAAGGAGCTCATCTCTGAAGACACCCGCGCCCTCACGCTGACCTCCCCAGCCAGTTACTACGTAACCGCCGAGAAGAAGCTTGCCGCGCCCCGTATTCTGGTAACTTTCGATAACGACGAAAAGTCCCGCGATACCCACGGCAAGTTCATCATCCGCAAAAAGTAAGGGCGCTCCGTCCTGAACAATTCATACCGCGCACCGGGAACAACTTCCGGCGCGCGGTTTACTTTACACTATAAAAGCGCTGCAGAAAGGCCGGATTGGACTCCTGGTAGAGCGCCTCGGCCAGGGTATCAGCCACTTCAATCAATTTCTGTTCCAGGTTGCACAGGAAGGGAGACACGCGGTTAATGCGCCCGGTGCCGGCATAGTTGGTGCAGCCGCAGGTATTCAGGCAGCGGTGGCGCAGCTCACACAGGCGGCATTCCGGGGTGGCGTTTCCGCGCGTGGCAATGAAATAGTTTTGTCTAGCGCGGTCAATACCGCGGTATACATTACCAAAGGTTATCTCCGGGGCATCCCCCACCCCAACCATGCGGGAACAAGGGAAAATGTGACCATCCACCGACACAGCAATCTCCTGCTCGCCAATAAAACAGCGTTCACACACCGACTCAGCATCCCGGAAGGCGCTCCATATCTTGCCCTCGATATTCTCCTCGCGTATGGGCGTGCCCACGCGGTAGGATTCCAGCATCATCTGCTGCAAATCTTCCAACTGGCGGCACAGAAGCTCAAACTGCGCATCACTCCACGCGCTCCAATAATCAAAGTTCAAGCCTATTACCCCAGCGTAATGCTCATGCAACCACTGCACTCCTTCACTAAGCAAGTGGCAATTTGCCGGATTCACCACGCAGATAACCCGGCTGCGCAAGGTGGGAAATTCCTTGATAAGAGCCAGCGCCTGTGCCACAGCAGCGTGGCTCCCCTGCCCATCGGCATAGCGGCGGTTCACATTGTGCATTTCCGGCGAACCATCCACCGAAAGCCCCACCAGAACATCTCGCTCAGCCATCCATTCCAGACGCTCCCGGGTCAGCAATGTGCCATTGGTGGTAATGCCGAAACGCACGGTTATCCCCAGCTCTGCTGCGCGGCGCAGCATGTAATCATAGCAATAGCGCAGCAAATCCCATTCCAATAAGGGCTCGCCACCAAAAAAGCTCACATCCACCCCGCGACCGGTACGCTGAGCCTCTGCCAGACCAATCTCCATGCCCAGTCCGGCAGTCTCGCGGGTCATAGAGTGTGCATATTTGCGCCCCGCGTAGCAATAGGCGCAGCGCAGGGTGCAATCATGCGTGAGACACAGGGTCAGCTGCAGAGTCTCTCTCACCGCGAGGCTCGTTTCTTACCCGGCAGGGGTTGATTAGTTCTGGCGCGCCCGGGAATCAGCTGTTTATCGTGGTTCCGGCGCATATGCAGAGGAGCCTTACCCCCCAGACGCTGCGGACGGGTGGTTTCACTCTTTTCCTGCGGCTTCTCCGCAGGCACGATGCACACCTCCGGCGGGAGCGGAAGCACACCCCCCTGTTGCTGTTGCTGCTGGCACGCCGTCAGCACCACAGCGGCAGCCATAGGGTACAAGAGTTTCTTTTTCCGGGTAGACGGGGTAATTTTCATGTAGTCAGTCTTGCTTATTTATCTGCTTGGACAGGAGTCTCGCCCTTGGTAGGCTCAACCATAATCACACCACCAAGAGCCTGCAGAGGCTCGCCGCCCAGGCGCTGCTGCTGTTGCTGCTGCTGACAGCTTGAAAGCATGGCACTGCCCACCACAGCGGCGGTTGCCAGCGGATAAACAAGCTTCTTCTTCTGGTTTGCAGGTTTGATATCCATGCCCTTATACTACCACTCGGACCGACCGACCTCAAGCCCAAATATCGAACCGCGCACCGGAAAATACCCGGCACGCGGTTCTTGTTGTTGCAATTACGTTATTGGCTTATGAAAAATCCTACTTCCCCAGAGCGGCAGCCCAAGTCTCGGCCTTGAATCCGGGAATCACCTTGCCCTCGGCGGTCACCAGAATCGGGCGCTTCACCAGCAAACCATCCGTGGACAGCAGCGCCAGCTGCTCATCCTCGCTCATGGTTCTGAGCTGCTCGGCCAGGTTCAACTCGCGGTACTTTACCCCGCAGGTGTTGAAAAACTTCTTCAGCGGCACACCGCTTGTCTGCCACCACGAGCGCAACTCCTCCACACTCGGCTTCTCCTCGGCTATGTGGCGGTCGGCAAACTCCACCCCCTGCTCGCTCAGCCACTTTTTTGCTTTCTTGCAGGTCGTGCACTTCGGATATTCGATGAATGTCGTCTTCATGACCGTACTTTAGAATAATTCTATCCTAATTGCAAGTAAAAAAGTAGGAATTGACATTATTTTCCTCCAATACATGGCAGTATAAGGAAAAAAGTAAGGAAATCCGCACACGAAGCGGTGTCAAAAAGTCATTTTATGCTCGCCATACCACAGCAGGTATGCTAGAGTAGCAGGGTTAATCAATCTCTACATACCAGTTATGGCCATCAAACTGTTCATTCCCGGTCCCACCGTCGTCTCTGAGGAAATTCTCAAGGAAATGTCACTGCCGATGATAGCGCATCGTTCCAAGAAGGCCTCTGAGATTCAGAAGCGCATTTCGGACAACATGCAGAAGGTGCTCTTTACAGAGAACCGCATTCTGCTCTCCACCTCCTCCGGCTCCGGCCTTATGGAAGGAGCCATCCGCTCCTGCACCGCCAAGCGCGCGGCCGTATTCTCCATCGGCGCATTCGGAGACAAGTGGTACAAGATGGCTAAAACGAACGGCATTCCCGCCGATAAGTTCGACAGCGTGATGGGCGAACCAACCACAGCCGAAATGGTAGATGCAGCCCTCTCCACCGGCAAGTACGACCTGCTCACCGTCACCCACAACGAAACCTCCTCCGGCATCCAGAACCCGGTAGAGGAAATCGCAGAGGTCATGAAGAAATACCCGGATGTGGTGTGGTGCGTAGACGCCGTTTCCTCTGCTGCCGGCTCCAAGATTGAAACCGATAAGCTCGGCATCGACGTGCTCATCACCTCCACGCAAAAGGCCCTTGCCCTGCCCCCCGGCCTGGCAATCTGCGCCATGAGCAAGAAGGCCTACGACCGCACTGCCGAGGTAGAAAACCGCGGTTTGTACTTTGACCTGCGCACCATCTGGGACTTCATCGACAAGAAGAACTACCAGTACACCTCCACCCCCTGCCTCTCCCTCATGTATGCGCTGGACAAGCAGCTGCAGCACATTGTGGAGGAAGAAGGCATCGAAAACCGCTTTGCCCGCCACGAGGAACTGGCCGCCTACACCCGCGCCTGGGCAGATGAGCACTTTGCCGTGTACCCGAACCGTAAGTACCTCTCCAAGACCCTCACCGTTATCGACTCCCGACCCAAGGGCAGCAATGAAATGATTTCCATTCCCGAGCTCAACGCCTTCCTTGCCCCGCGTAACCTGCAGCTGGGCAACGGCTATGGTGGCCTGAAGGATAAGACTTTCCGCATTGCCCACATGGGCGAGCTCCAGATGGACGACATGAAGGAAATCACCTCCGCCGTGGAAGATTTCCTCAAGTCAAAGTAAAAATTCTCTCTCCAATCAAATACACCAGGGGCGGGAAACGCATGCGTTTTCCCGCCCCGCTATTTCCCACCACCACATGAAAAACCCTCAATTTGTACTCAACTATGATGTCATGTACTACGACACCGACTGCGGCGGCGTGGTACATAACCTTGCCTACCTGCGCTGGGTCGAGGAATGCCGCACCAAAATGGCACCGCACATCGGCATTGAATTTCTGGAACTTATCCGCGCCAACCAGCACCTCGTGCTGGTAAGCCACGAGGTGCACTACAAGCGCCCGGCCTTCATGGGCGATAAGATTCAGATTCACGCCTGGGTGGAAAAGGTGGAGAAATCGCGCTTCTGGTGCGTGTTTGAAATCCGCCGCGACGACGCGCAGCAGGTCTGCGTGAAGGTGCGCCAATGTCTCGCCCTGGTGCAGATGCCGCAGGGGCGTCCGCAGCGCATCCCCGAAGCCTGGTACGCCAGCGCTGCTCCCGCCGAAGACCTGGCAGATTAAGCACCATGCGGGATTTGATCCTCCAGTCGCAGCATGGTGGTGCAATCGTAGTCACCATCTGCCTTCTCATCCTGCTTGCCGCCCTGCTCTGCCTGTTCAATGATGAGCAGGTACGGCGCGTGGGGCTGCTGTCTGTCCTCCTTTTCGGTGTCAGCTTTCTGGGGGCCCTCACCGTACTGGAGATTCTGGATATCGAGCTTCCGCGGTGGATGCAGGGACGCCGCCGGGGTGGCTACGGAACCATCATCGTGCTGCTTTGGATGTACGCCTCCTACAAGCTGGCAGATTGGCTATACTACCGACACCTCTGCTAAACCCAAAAGAGGGCGTGCCGGAAAAGCACGCCCTCTTTGTTTCTTTTCTTCTGAATTAAATCATCACCTCGCCAGAGAGTGCTTCTCCCTGAGCAAAGGTATGGGGCTTGGTGACCACGAGCTTGCTCACGTGCTTCAGAGAAGGCACGCCCAGCGTCTCCAGAGACTCAACGAGCTTGTACAGCTTGCCATCCAGCAGCACCACGGGAGCCACGCCCTTGCACTCGGGAGCCAGTTTCATGGCACCGGCTGCATCAATCTCCACCGCATCGGAACGCAGCAGGAGCAGGTCTGAACATGTCTTCACGGGGAAGAAACGGGAACGCGGCACACACACCGCGCGGGCACCCGGGAAGCACTGCAAGGCGGCACCCATGGCTGTTTCCAGCTGGTAAACCTTCGGGGAAGCAGCATCGCGAGGGTCCACCGTCTTGCTGTTGCAGATAACCGGCAGGGGCAGCACGCCACCGTTGGCATCCAGCACAGACTTGAGCGCATCCAGGCGAATCCAGAGGTTGTTGGTGTTGAAATAGCGGTGCTTTTCGATATTCTGGAAATCGTCTACGTCCTCATCCGGGCATTGAGCCACCTCGCGCAGAATCGGCTGACCATCCGCCTTGCGGGTGGCCAGGTGTCCGCCCTTCTTATCGGCCTCGGTGCGGCGGGTCACCTCCATCACAAAGGGGGCACCACTCTCCGCAAACCAGCGCAGGAAACGCGTATCCAGCTGAGCTCCCAGATTGTCGGAATTGGAGACAAAGGCATACTTCACACCAGCCGCCAGCAGTTTATCCAGCCAGCCGCTACCCACCAGCGCGGGGTAGATATCACCATGACCCGGCGGGCACCACTCCAGCTCCGGATTTGCAGGGTACTCCACCGGTTCGAGGGTATCCTGCACCAGCTTGGGCACGCGGTTCTGCAGCATCTCCACCTGGGCGGCATCGGCAAAATCGGCATATTGCGCCAGGTGAGCCATGGTATCCTCACTCGTGGAGAAAGAGTTCATGAGCAGCAGATTCACCGGGTACTGCGCACGCTCGCGCAAACTCTGCACCTGGCGCACAATCGTATCCAGGAAGGTCACACCGGGCTTGATTTCCAGCAGACTCTTCGCCTTCTGCAAGCCCATACCTGTGCCCAGGCCACCATTCAGCTTCACCAGCACAGCCTGAGCCAGCAGAGCGGCATCAGCCTCGGCCGTAGCAGCCACCAGTTCCTCCCAATCGGCCACATCGCGGGCGGATTCAATCTCGCTTTCCGGAATCATCATCGACTGCTCAGAAGTGAGCACATTCACACTGTGACGGAAAGCATCTATCGCCGCGCGGGAAAGCCCCACGCCCTGCATCTTGCGTTCAATGGTATCAAAATTCATACGCTAGGCGCAGTATACACCCCAGCCCGGGCCGATTCAATACCAAATAACAAAAATGCCGCTTGTCACTCTCATCTACATCTGCTAGCATAGAGGCAATGCTCCGCAAACTCGCAATCGCCCTGCTTCTACTGCTGCCGATCTCCTGTCGCAGCGTGGACAGCATGAACCGCGAGCTGCTGGATGCCGCCACCCATGCTGACCAGCAAAGCATACAGCAACTCCTGCAGGAAGGAGCATTCCCCAACGCAACCCGCTACGATAACGAAACGGCGCTAGGACTGCTTATCAGCCAGTACAAACGCAGTCATGAGGACAGGCGCAAACGCATTGAGGACACCGCCACCCTATTGCTGGAAAAGGGAGCCGATGCCAACGCCCTGCACCACGGCTTCACCCCGCTGCAGATTGCTACCGGGCAAGGCAGCGAAATCATCGTCTCCCGCCTCCTCACCTACGGAGCCGACCCGAATCTGGAAACCCGGGCCGGATATGCGCCCCTCTGGCAGACGGTGTTCGATAACAACTACAAAATAGGCCTGATACTTCTGCGAGGTGGAGCCGATGCCAGCACACCGGGCCCCAAGGGCCTCACACCGCTGCAATACCTGCAGTCGCAAGGCTACCAGAAAACCAGGCTCATGATTCACCTGCGCCAATACGGCGGGCATTAAACCGGTTCGCCAGCGTAGGTGATGCGGCCGCCCGCAGAGCCGGAGCCGGGGCCGAGCTCGACGAGGTAGTCGGCGCGAGAGAGGATGCCCTGGTTGTGCTCGATACACAGGATAGTGTGCCCCGCAGCACGCAGACGGTAGATGGCTCGCAGCAGGAGCTCCAGTTCGGCAAAATGCAAGCCGGTACTGGGTTCATCGAGCACCAGGAGCAGGTTCTCACCCGGGCGGCTGCCGCGCTTCGGTGCAGCTTTAGCCAGATAAGTGGCCAGTTTCACACGCTGGGATTCACCGCCGGAGAGAGTGGTTACGGAGCGGTCGAGCGGCAGGTAACCCAGTCCCAGTTCCTGCAGGGCTTTCAGGATGGCAGCAGCCTGCGGCACTGCAGCAAAGAACTCCACCGCTTCATCCACGGTCTGCGCCAGCGCTTGGGCTATGGATTTGCCGCGCCAGGTGACCTCCAGCGTTTCGCGGTTATAGCGCGCGCCGTGGCAGGCATCGCATTCGGTATACAAATCTGCCAGGAAGTTCATATCGACCTGCAGGCGCCCCGTGCCGCCGCAGCGTTCACAACGACCACCGCGGGTATTCAGAGAAAAACGGGCGGCGGTATACCCGCGCTGGCGGGAAAGCGGCAGCGCGGCGTAGAGCGGGCGCAGCACATCGAGCAGCCCGGTGGCTGTGGCGGGGGTGGAGCGGGGGGATGAACCCAGCGGGCTCTGGTCCACTAATACGGCACGTGTAATATGCTCAGCCCCCTGCACCTGGCCAGTCTTCATGGCGGGCAGCAGACATTCGTGCACCAGCGTGCTCTTACCCGAGCCGCCGGGGCCGGAAAGGCAGGTAAACGCCCCCAGCGGGAAGCGGAATTCCACATCTTGCAGGTTGCGGGCATTGGCATGCGACAGCGTAAGCCAGCGACAGGCAGAAAGATTACGGAGCTCCACGACCGGCAGCGACTTGCGGCCGGAAAGCCAGGCACCCGTGGGGGATTCCACATTCTGCAGGAAGTCATTGTACGTACCCTCTGCCAGTACCAGCCCCCCCGCCGGGCCGCTGCCGGGGCCCATTTCCACCAGCCAGTCACAGGCCTGCAGCAGCTGCGGGTCGTGCTCCACCACCAGAATGGTGTTTCCCTTATTGCGCAGACGCTGCAGCGCCGCAATCAGCTTTTCGGTTTCCTGTGGATGCAGACCGATGGTGGGTTCATCCAGAATATACAATACACCGGAAAGGCCGCCGCCAATCTGGGCGGCCAGGCGCGCGCGCTGCAGTTCACCGCCGGAAAGCGTATTGGCCGCGCGGGAGAGAGTCAGGTATC
Source organism: Akkermansia sp. (assembly GCA_045538275.1). GTDB lineage: Bacteria > Verrucomicrobiota > Verrucomicrobiia > Verrucomicrobiales > Akkermansiaceae > Akkermansia. The sequence continues at coordinate 219,352 of JAZSRB010000038.1, forward strand.
CCAGGCCCAGCTCCAGGAGACAATCGAGCCGCTGTTTCAGGCTGGAAAGCGCCGGCAGCAGAGCCTCCCGATACACAGGCGGCACCACCAGTTGCTCCAGCAGGGCGCGGTTTTCCTGCACCGGCAATTCACAGAATGCCCCCAGGCTCAGTTCCTGACCGGCAAAATCGAGCGTGACCGCCAGCGCGGTGGGGTTCAGGCGCATCCCCTTACAGGCCGGGCAAAGGGACAAATCGCCCTTTTTGAGTTCTACTGTTCCCAGCCCGTTGCATTCCGGGCATGCTCCGTGTGGTGAAAAATGAGAGAACAGACCAGGAGTCAAATCCGGCAGGGTGAAGCCCGTCTCCGCGTTGCGGTAGCGGGTGTGGAAGCACTGCAACTTCTGGTCTCCGCCGCGCGTCTGCACCAGCGCGCGCAGCTCATCCGGCCAGAGCCGCAGCGCAGCCTGTACCGAATCCGCCACGCGCGATTCCACTCCCTCGCGCAGCACGATGCGGTCCACCACCAGCTCACAAATCGCGCCAGGGGGAGGCGGGCTTGCTTCCAAATCATCCAGGTCGCAGATTTCGCCCGCCACGCGCACGCGCAGGTAGCCCAGCTTACGCAGCATCAGAATGTCGCTCTCCGGATTCTGTCCGAAGGCCGACGAGAGCGGGGCCAGCAGCGTGAGACGCGAATTCTCCGGCAGGGAACAAAGGGTAGTGGTGATTTCCTCCGGGCTGAGGCGCGTAAGGCGCTCTCCGGTCACCGGGTCATGCGGTACGCCGATGGCGGCGTAGAGAATGCGCAGGTAATCCAGCGTCTCCGTAAGCGAGCCAAGCACCGTGCGAGATTGACCTCCGGGCAGATGCTGTTCCAGACACAGGGCGGGTGGCAGGCCCTCAATACTTTCGACATGCGGTTTTTCCGGGCGAGCCAGCAGACGGCGCGCCCCGGCAGATAAACAATCCAGAAAACGCCGGCGGGACTCCGCAAAGAGGGTATCGTAAGCCAGCGTGCTTTTTCCGGAACCGCTGGGGCCCATAAGGGCTATGAGCTTGCCGGCCGGCAAGTTCAGATTGATATGCCGCAGGGTGTTCTGGCTGGCACCTGTAATGCGGATATCCATCATTCCATCAGGGTTCAGAAACGGCTCTGGTCATCGAATCTGCCGCCGGGGTCCACCTGTACATCAGCAGCTTTGCACACACCGGCATAAGCCCCGCTGCGGTATACATGCAGCAGCCCCTTGCACTGCAGACGTCCCTTGAGTGTGCCATATATTTCCACGCTCTCAGCAGCGGCACCCACGGCCAGCTCAACCTCAGCCCCCTTATCAATCACCAGCTTACCAGCGCTGATGGAGCCCTCTACCCTGGTGGAGGTATTGATACTCAGCGTACCGGTGCACCGGAATGAACCGGAAACCGGGCCGTCCACCTCCATATTGTGGCACACAATGGAGAGATTGGAAAGCTTAGTGCCGGACTGCACGTGTACGTTACCCAGCGTGCGGACTGTCAGGCGGCGTGAGCCGGGACGCAGCTGCACGTCTGCCATGTTCAGGTGGGCATGGCAATGAATGCAGTTGGCAGATAAAGCGGCGGAAGGTACCTGGCAGGTCTGGCCACATTCGTAGCAGACTACTTCGCGCATGGGTACCTGCACCCGCTCATCCTCTGAGCGAAACGAGGTGAGCGCGACTCTGCGGTCGCGCTCACCTGCGGGTAACAGCCCGGAAACGACAGGAACAATCAGCGGTTCTGTTCTGAATTCCGGCATGGAACAAAATTATTTCAGCTTAGCCAAGCAGGTTGGCATCGTCGCTCTTGGGAGCGCGAGCTGCAGCCTTCTTGGGTGCAGGAGCCGCAGCTGCCGCCGCCACTGCGGGGTTACCCACACGGCAATAGCCCACGAACACGGCGCCTTCCTCAATGGAAATCTTGGAGGCGGTCACATCACCCACCAGTTCAGCGGTGGAAGCAAGCTCTACGCGGTCGGTCACCACGATATCACCCACAACCTTGCCATGAATGATGGCGCTCTGGGTGCGAACGGCCACCTTGTTCTTATCTCCGGCCTGGATGCTGGCGTTAGCGCCCACGGTCAACACACCATCGGAGGTGATTTCGCCTTCCACAGAGCCGTCCACCAGGAGGTCATCGGTAAAACGGAGCGTACCCACCACGGATACGTCATAATTCAGCACGTTGCGAGTGGTGCCGGATGCCATGGGAGCGGGAGCGCCCATCTCAAACGGAGAAGCAGAAGTCTCTTCTGCTCCGAAATAACCGGCATCTGCAGCAACAGGAGCAGCAGCAGACTGCACCGGGGAGGCCCACTCATCGGGCACATCATTCTCAGCAAAGGGAGAACCACCTGCGGGAGCACCATTGGGTTTCTGAGGATATTTAAACATAATCTTTTCTTTGTAAATGTTTTAAGAGAAATTCTACACACCTGTTCCGGCGCTGGCTATATGGTACATTTTTATACCGCTTTTGTCGATATGAAAATTTGTCAGGCGAGCATTTTTTACACTTCCGCCGTGTAGATGGAGGCAATACCCATACTCAGGGGCCGGCATGCGGGGTTGCGGAAGCCGGCGCGAATCATCAACTCGCAGAAAGCAGCCCCACGGGGAAAGGCCTCAATGCTCTCGCCGAGGTAATCGTAGGCACCGCTGTTGCCCGTGAGCCACCCGGCAATACGCGGAAGCACATGGTGGAGATAAAAGCGGTAAGGAGAGGCGAGTATATTCTCCGGCATGCTGAAATCAAGCACCAGCAGGTGCCCCCCCGGGCGCAGGATGCGCCGCCACTCCCGCAGAGCCTTTTCATAATCGGCCATGTTGCGCAAGCCGAACGCCACGGTGGCGGCATCGTAGCTGGCATCCGCCAGCGGCAGCTTCATAGCATCGGCCTCCAGTACATGCAACAACCCGCGCCGCACCGCGACATCCAGCATCGGGCGGCAGAAATCCGTGCCCAGAACTTCCATTTCCGGGAAAGCTTTTTTCAACGCCAGTGCCAAATCGCCGGTACCGGTGGCAATATCGAGCAGGTTGGAGGGATTCCACTCGGCCACCATTTCCACGACACGCGCCCGCCACAGGATATCGGTTCCCATGGAGAGCACGTGGTTAGCGGTCACATAGCGCTCTGCTATGGACGAGAAAGCCGCATGAACGTAGGCTGGATCCGGCATGGCTTATCTGATGTGCGCCATCAGCGCATCAGCAAAGGCCGTGGTACTCACCGCGGTGCTGCCGGGAATCATCTCCGCCAGGTCTGCGGTCACCTTCTTATCCGCAATGGCACCTTCAATAGCCATCACGATGCGGTCTGCCGCTTCCACCCAGCCTATGTAGCGCAACATCATTTCTGCCGACAGCAGGAAGGAACAGGGATTCACCTTATCCAGACCGGCCAGCTTGGGAGCAGTGCCATGCGTTGCTTCGAACACGGCATGGCCGGTGCGATAGTTGATATTGGCACCAGGAGCAATACCGATACCACCCACCTGGGCAGCCAGAGCATCGGAGCAGTAGTCGCCGTTCAGATTCAGCGTGGCCACCACGGAATGCTCCTGCGGGTGGATGAGGATTTCCTGGAGGAAAGCGTCGCAGATGCAGTCCTTGATGATGATGCCGTTGGGCAGCTTGCACCAGGGGCCATCGCCAATGGGTTCAGCGCCGAACTCGCGGCGGGCCAGCTCATACCCCCAGTCGCGGAACCCGCCTTCGGTAAACTTCATGATATTCCCCTTGTGTACCAGGGTCACATACGGACGGTTCGTCTCAATGGCATACTGGATAGCCGAACGCACCAGACGCTCCGTGCCTTCCCTGGAAACAGGCTTGATTCCGAAACCGGAAGTCTGCGGGAAGCGGACCTTGTTGGCGCGCTGCGGGAATTCAGCAGAAAGCCAGTCAAAGAATTTCTCCGCCTCGGGGGTACCGCATTCAAACTCGATACCGGCGTAAATATCTTCCGTATTCTCGCGGAAAATCACCATATCCACCTTTTCCGGAGCTTTCACCGGAGTCTCAATACCCTGGAAGTAGCGCACCGGGCGCACGCAGCAATAGAGGTCGAGCCCTTGGCGCAGTGCCACATTCAGCGAACGGATACCCTTGCCCACCGGGGTGGTCAAGGGCCCTTTAATACCGACCAGCAGGGTGCGGAAAGCTTCCATCGTTTCGTTGGGCAACCAGGTGCCCACCGTATCAAAGGCTTTCTGTCCGGCCAGCACCTCCTGCCACACCAGGGCTCGCTTATCGCCATAGGCGGCACTCACCGCAGCATCAATCACGCGCTTGGCAGCGCGCCAGATATCCGGGCCAGAGCCATCGCCGATGATGTGGGGGATAATGGGGAAATCAGGCACGTTAAGCCTCTGCCCCGTCATGGTAATAGGTGTTCCTTCGCTCATGTGGAAAATCAATTCGGGTATTATTCTTCAGTCGAAACCTCTGCTGCAGGCGTCTTATCTCCCGCTTCCGCATCTGTGTTCTTCACCGATGAGCAGAACGCAAATACGGCTCCCAGCAACAGCGGCGGTAAAATCCAGAAAAGTATACCATCACGCTCTCCGGCGCGACGCGTTTTGATAGGTATATTATAGCGTGCCATATGCTTTGTTTGTGCGGGTATTGTAGCAGATTTTTTCTTGATTGCAACCAGAAAGAGCATTAATCATCAGAGCCGGACTGGCTTTGCTCCGTTTCTCCCAGATAAAGCAGCACACCGAAATCATCCCAAACGGCGGTCAGCCACCTCGCCCCGGAATCCTCCTCAATCATGGCATACCGAAGTCTGCCGGCAGCACCATGCACCGGGGTCAGTTCCTCCACATAGGCAGCAAATTCACTACCGGGGTCATCCTCATCCTGACAACCCTCCTGGCAACACCAGGCCGCCACGGCACCCAGTATCAGCGGCACCAGCAGCAGGCTACCCACCAGCGCCAGCACTCGCCCTCGCTTCGATACCTTTTCCGGGACCGGCAGACTGGCAGGCGGCGGCATCTCCTTACCAATGGAAAGCAAGCCACCGGAGCGGAGCAGATAAATGTAGGAGTGGTCAGTTTCCAGCGCACCCTCCACCTGCTTCTCCGAAAGCAACGTCCACATATTACCAGGACTATTCACCAGCACATGCCCACGCTGAAAATGCACTTCGCACTCCACCTCCCTCTGAATCCATTTCTTCATCCTGCACCCTGGGTGCCAGAACGCATGAAGACTGCGGAACGCATAGTAAAAAGAGATCACCGCCACCGCAAGCATCCACCATTCATCTACCATCAGATAACACCACACCAGAATCAATCCGGCAGCCAGCATCACGGGTGCGAGCAACAGGCAGACCCATAGCACTTTCGGATACAACCGCTGCATCAGCACATCTGCATCCTCCTGCCGCGTAACCGGAGTCGTCATCCGCTTGCGCGGCGAGTCGCTGCTGTATTCCTCAGGGAGGGCTATCTGCTTTTCTACGGGCACTTCTCTTCCGACGTGTTCCTGGCAGAACTTCTGCATCTCCACCAGCCGTTCCGGTTTCACCCCGGTCACGGGAAGAAGCAGCAGCATGCCACTCTTCAACGGCAGGTGCATCATACCTGCAACCAAAGATACTTTTTCAATACTATGCCAGGGAATATACGTTTTACTTTCGCGAACGGGGGTCTCCATCAACATGCCACGCTCCGTCAGGGTCACAAAAATATCACCCGACAGCTGCAGCGACCGCTTCTGTGCCCGCATCATATTGGTCGCACGAATCATCGTCGATATCAGGGTCAGCCCGAATGCAATGAGCAGCACCTCTACCACGATATCCGGGTGCATCAGGTAGAGAATGACCGCCACAATCAGAAACACTCGCAGTCCGTACGCCACCGCGACAACGCCAAAAATTTTCCACCAGGAGAAAGTTTGATTCGAACTCAGTTTGTAAACCATGGCGGCATTATAGCACCAGAAAACACCCTGCAACAAGCAAAATCCAACGCCTGCCGATTCGCTATTTTTCAAGGCTTCGAACCCAGGTGTTTAATCACCTGAAAGCCACATTTTACACAACAATGCAAATATTTTACATATTATATTTCTTAATATCTTGTCCTTATATTTGCATGCTTATAATAAAGTCCTTTCATCATTATATATAATGAGCATTTCACAACCCTTTGCAACTATATCATTACACCTTATTCGTGCGACTCGTTCTATTTTCTTTTTCTTGCTATTATAGATATATATTGGTATTTTCGCCATCCAAAATCCAGAAACACAGGAAACAAGTCTTTTTCTCATAACGTTTTTTGATGATGAGACATTATTTTTGAACATTCCTCACCATTTTAATCCTGATTCTTCACCATTAGCATTTTCCCACTTTGCATCACGCCGAGCAGTCATTCGTCAATCTCTAATCTGAATCGGGTGCCTTAACACCCAAACAATCCAATCATGCTCATTTTCTCTCTCCTGAACACAAAATCCGGCGTACAAATACCCGGCGAGAGTGCTTCACGCCCGCCATTTTGCCTGTTTTCGGAACATTTTTATTCACATTTGACTAGCACATAACCACTTGCGACTTTTTATAAAAATAGGGCAAAATGATAATTTTGTTTGATTTTCGATAAAAGGAGGCATAAAATAGAGTCGTGCGTAAAATTCAACTACTCCGAACTCTTGTCCAGCTCATTTTCATGCTGGGGCTCATCTACAGCTTCACGCCGAATTCGAAAGAAGTGAGCCAATGGCTGCTGCCCAGCATCCTGCTGGCAGGTGTATTCTTCTGCGGGTGGGTATGCCAACTGGGAGCAGCGCAGGACTGGATGGCCAGGCTGGGGAGACTGTTCAAGCTGCCGCGTCTGCGTGTGCCACAGGGCGTCCAGCGCTACCTGCAGCTGAGCCGCTATGTCATCTACCTGCTGCTGACCATAGGCATCACCATAGACCTGCTGCAAGGGCCGAAGAACTTTGCCATGCTCTGGCATGGGCATCTGCTCACGGCAGCCGGTGGCGTCATCATCTTCTTCCTGCTGCTCTCCCTGTTTATCGACCGCCCGTTCTGCAATTACTTCTGCACCGGAGGCGCCCGCCAGGGCTTGTTCAGTGTGCTGCGCATCTTCGGCATCAAGCGCAACACAGAGCAGTGCAGACAGTGCGGCCAATGCACCAGAGTCTGCCCCATGAACATCGACGTGGCCCACACCGATTTTGTGCGCCACCCGAACTGCATCGGCTGCCTGAACTGCGTTTCCTCCTGCCCGAAAGGCTATCTGAAATACGGACTCATGCCCGGTAAGGGAAAGAAGAAATAACGGAACATTCCAGCTCACGAAACAAGCCCCTCGGTGGACGACCGGGGGGCTTGTCTGATTCAGATGCAGCAAGAGAAACGTTTACACGTGCGTCCGGAAAAGTTCAGCCTGCTCACGCAGCAGGGCGAATGAATGGCGCACCATGGCGCGGGTTTCATTCAGGAGGTTGAGATAGAGGATACCGTTGCGCATATCCAGCACATCTTCCTCGGCGCGGATAAGGTGGCGGCGGATGCATTCGGCAAACTCGGCTTTGAGGTCGCCGGACTGCTCCATCATAGCCTCGATACCGGCGCCGCCTTCGCTCTGCAGCTTGAGGCTGAGCCCCGGGAAGCAAGCGGAGATGCGGTCGCTCATGGAGAGCAGGTCGCGCCCCTGTTCCTCATTCAGGCCTACGTGGTTATTGTCGATATGCTTGTAGCTGGCTTTCACCACCGCCAGCAGGCACTCAGCCACCTGCATGCTGCATTCATGCAAGTGCAGAACCAGCTGGCCGCGGTCGTAGAGCCGGGCGGGCAGACTTTGCAGACAGGGCAGAATCTGGTCCTCCTTCACCGCCTCCAGCGTGCGGTTCAGCTCGCGCGTTTTCTTGCGCAAACGTTTCAGCGCGCTGTAATCCTCCGCCAGCAGGGCCTTCACCGTGGCGCGGTAGATGCCGTAGGAACGCCCCAGACGATCCACAGAAGCCTCTCCCAGCTCACGCAGCACGGCGGGTGAATCGAGATTCAGCTCGGGCAGGGCATCCGCATTCTTGCGTCGGTGCTGATAGGCCGATTTCACCAGGATACCCGCGGCAATCGCCAGCATCAGGCCGATGCCCCAGACACCGCCGGCCATCATCACCGAAGCCGTAACAGCCGCTGCGACGAAGGCTGCCAGCCCAGTCATGAACCAGCCGCCTACCACCACCATCACGCCCGTGATGCGGTACACCGCGCTGTCGCGCCCCCAGGCACGATCGGCCAGTGAGGAGCCCATGGCCACCATGAAGGTCACATAGGTGGTGGAAAGAGGTAGCTTCAGCGAGGTAGCCAGCGAAATCAGCAGGGCAGAAACCGTCAGGTTCACCGAAGCGCGCACCATATCAAAGGCCTTGCCATCGTCCTCTGTCAGCTCCAGCGGCTGGAAGCGTTTTCCCACAAAGCGGGCCACCGGCTCCGGCGTGATGCGGGTGATGAAGCGGGAGGCATTGAGTGCCCAGCGCACGGCAGCACGCGCCGGCAGGCACGAGCCGAAGCGTTCCTTGCTCACCCCGCTGCTGCGGGCCAGCTTCACCTCCGTTTCTGTCACCGTGCGGGCCTTCTTCGAGAAGAAAAGCGCCAGCACCATCACCCCGCCAGCCGCCAGCAGATACCAGATATTGGCCTGCACCGGGTCAGCCAGCGAGCCCATGCGCAGCGTCTCCAGCGCCCCACCTGCCGCCACGTGTGCAGACGCTATGTGCCAGGAGGACTCTGCGGCCATGAACACGCCGATGAAGTTCACCAGGTCATTGCCCGCAAAGGCCAGGGCCAGGGCACAGGTACCCGCCAGCACCGTGACTCGCAGGGTATTCACCCGCAGGATATACTGCAGGATAAAGGAAACCACGAACCAGAACAGCAGCGTGCCCAGCACTACCACGGCGATATTCTCATTGAGGTAGTGCAGCATCTCCGGAGTCACCACGGAGCTGTGTTTGAGGCCCTTGAACACGGCGAAATAGCTGATAGCCGTGAGTGAAACGGCGCACCAGAGCGAGCCGATGTACTTATACGCCGTCTGGTAACGGAAGCTGAACATCAGGCGTGAGAACCACATCACCACGCAACCGCAGGTGAAGGCCACCGCCACCGAGCAGAAGATACCGGAAATGATGGTGAGCGATTTGGAACTGTTGATGAATGCCCCAAGCTCCCCTGCACCATTCTCACATATCGTGAACAAAGCCACCGCCACGGCCGCGCCCAGCAACTCGAACACCAGTGACACGGTGGTCGAGGTCGGCAGACCGAAGGTGTTGAACAAATCCAGCAGGATGACATCTGTCAGCATCACCGCCAGGAACAGAATCATCACCCCGTGGAACGAAAACTGCGCGGGTACAAACACGCCGCTGCGGGCAATCTCCATCATGCCCCCGGAAAGAGAAGCGCCGATGCCAATACCCACAGCCGCCACCGCCAGCACCACGCTGCGGCGCGCTGCGTTGCACCCCACCGCCGAGTTCAGGAAGTTGGCCGCATCATTCGACACGCCCACCACCAGGTCAAACACAGCCAGCAGGAGCAGGATGCCCAATATCGCTATATACATGTCACTCATACGCCCCTACTCTACCACAGGAGCGCATCCATACGCACGCTTTCATGTGTGAACAATCCGCCACATAGCATGTGGCGGTTTTGTCACATTGAGCGGCGGCGGCGAAGCGTGAGAGTAGCCAGGGCCAGCAGGCTCAGCGTTGCCGTGGCTGGCTCAGGAATAGAGAAGTACATGCAGCTCCAATCCTCCGGGTTGTAGTAGCCGGTCAGCTGGCCTGAATCAGTCAAAGCGGTTACTCTCAGCTCATAGGGATTTGCCAGCGAAACCCCCGGGCCAAACACCAGCTGCACCACCCCAGACCCGGGCATGGAATCCATACCCCGGAAATCTACAGTCAGAGAACTGCCAGAGATTGACAATGCTCCGCTTAAAATGTCTGACTTCATCGTCAGCACAGGTTCAGAGCCATCAAGCACCATGATATTTTCCGGGTCGCCACATTGTTTCAGCGTAAGACCAGATGAGGAGCGGGATTGCAACAGCTCTGTGTTCGTATCGGACAATGCCAGTGTGGCATTCTGCATCGAAACCTCAGCCTTACCCTCTGTTGTAATGGAACTGGAGGCCTCAACAATCACATCTGCCAGCTCCAGCCTTACCCCGTCTTTCAGCGACATGACCGCAGCCGCCACACGCGCTACTTTATCTTTGGCCGCCGCCAGTCGCAGCGAGGTCTCCGAGGCAATGGCGGACTCCACATTAGCCAGAATTCCCCCGTTATTTTTACCGGTCAGGGAAGCCACCTCCGTACTACCGCGTTTCCATAAAAGCGAGGCGTTTTCCTCCAGCTTCACATCACCCTTGTGGCCGTAGTAGGCGGAAATCTTAGCGGTGAATTCCAGAGTTTCACCACCCTCGATATACTCCTTTTCATGCTGCACGCCCTCGTGCATGATATACTCACCGCCGTTTTCCACCGTCACCGTGCCGGTCAGGCGGGCGTGGCTCTCCAGCTCAAAGGTGGCGCCTTCTTTCACCGTCACATTCATGGTGGCATCAGCATAGTGCCAGTCATTATCGCGAGTGGAGAAATCAGCCTTACCTTCATTGTCGGTCGCCATGCCTAAGCCATGCACTGTCTTAGTGCCGGCCAGCTTCACCGTGCCGCTGGCCACTGTCAACCCGCTATCCTTATGCGCCAGGCAGGTACGGATACTGTTCAGTTCCCAGGTACCCTTGGCATCATATACAATGCTCAAGGCCCCATTCGCCGTATCACGGAAGGAACCCACAAACCTGTTGCTTTCGCCGCCTTCCAGATAGGTAAGAGTAGAAGTGCCTGTTCCCTCATTAGTAATAACAGCCTCCTCTGTCAGGGCATTGATGGTGAATCCATCCCCATGGTCCTCGCCATTGGTGGTATACCAATCCATACTGTTACCGTTCATATCCAGCACACCGCCACCATTGCCGAAAGTCAGGTCGCGGAAAATCTGGTTTTTATCCTTGATAACAACCGTAGCCCCGGTATTCACCAGCACATTATAGGCAGCATAGCCTTTTTCCTGGTTTAAGAGCGTTCGACCGGCACCGCCCACATTCAGGAAAATTTCATTCTGCTTTGCACCGCAGATATTAAGCGTGCCCTCGCCCACCTTGCGCCATTCGCGCATATAGTTGGGATCCGTATTGCACAGACTCACATTCACCTGCACCCCGGCATCCACCACATAGCCGGCAGAGTTCAGCTGATCGCTTCCTGCAGGCTCGACATAAAACTGCACACCGCTCAACTTCTCCGCCGCAAAATGCAGATAACCCACGCCCAGGTCCGTATCCTGGGTCACCTTGATATCATATTCGGCATTGTCCTCCTGCGCCTCAAATACCAGGTTCTGGGTCTGGTACAGCATGGCGTATGTCAGGCCATCCGCCAGCTGATCCACCTTATCGATCGACACAACGCTCTGCGTTGCATTCAAATACGTGTTATCGTATGCGTACCAGTTACTTGTATCCTTTAGTGTATGCAACGATTTCCACGTGTCCGTTCCCGACGCCACACCGATATATCGCATAGCGTCCCCGTTGGAAGAGGTCACGGGTGTGTCATCGTCCTTACTTAAGTAACCGTAGCTGGGCATCACCGAAACTTCCATGCGACTGATTACATCCGTCGCAGCAGTTCCCTTATCATCATCAGGCCCGTTCACTCCATTTATCTTGACCGTCCCCCCTGCATCTTTCATATTAATGCGCACATTGTACTGCTCCATGGTATCCTGGGACCACCAAGGTACAGCATTGGCGTCGGGCAGCTCGCCGCTGCTGAAACTTCCCGTGTGCGCCAGCAGCAGCTCAAATTGAGAGCTTGACTCATTCCAGGCAAAATACGGGCTGCCGGAATCACCACCCTGAGAACCGAAAGGCAGCGGAGTCTTCTCAGAAAAGCCATTCTGCGCCCAGGATTCCTTGCCTTTAATCTGGGCGTACTTGTAATCTTCATCAGGCCTGCTAGATTCCCTATCCTCCCAGCGGCTTATGGAACCCACACCCCCCAGATTGAAATCCCCACCATTACTTACCAAGGTGCGATTTCCCGCGTAATCACACACCTGGTGAGTGCCACCGCCGACGCGATAGACCAGCTGCCCAGTCATATCCGTCTTTCCTGCGATGATGGGGGGATTATACAAAGTGGCAGACTGGGCATCCGTGACCAGTTTGCTCAATCGGATCAGCTTGTAATCCGCCGTAGAGGCATCCAGCACAAAGGTGTTGTCCGCCCCTAACTCCTCAATACCCTTATAGACGATGGCGTTCCCTTTTCCTACACCGTATTTATTGGCGCCGAAGGTAGGGTCCAATGTGGCATTGTGTTTGACCGTAACAAGGTAATTGTGGTTCGTGAGCGTGCCATTGCCCATATCAGCCACGCTGTCAAAACTAATCATGCCATGCGGCAGCAACTGAGCATCCGCACCACTGGTATATTCTATCTTCACCCCCTTGTCCCGCTCGCGGATATAATCCAGCAACTCATTAGTCGTCCCTGCGGCATATCGACCGGCATTCGACGCAAAATCCACGTAGGTCTGCAGAGAGACATCCTGGTGCATCAATGCTGCATGCACCGTACTTGATCCTAATACCAAAATAACAGCGCGAAGAAGCTGGAGAGGAAGACGCAGTTTCATAAAAACCTTTAGGAACTATATTTGATACACATATACCATATCCCCTAGCTAATGGCAACCAGAAAACATGAAAAGATACTGTTTAGCCCACACGTGTCCCAAAGATTGCAGAAGCAGCTGATAAATGAATGCCGTTTCATCAGAAGCCCCCCGGTATGAACAAATGAGCGATAAATTGTTGTCTATACAGGCGAGCGAAGCGAGCGGAATTCATAAGCCCACGGTAGTGGGCGTAAGATGAAAGGCAGGGGTAAGCAATCGCTCTGCGATTGCGCAGCCCCTGCTATCGATAATATATTGTCTGGAGCCCGTGAAACGGGTGACAGAGGCCATGGTTTCAATGT
>JAZSRB010000025.1:0-62430 GCA_045538275.1 Akkermansia sp.
GCAGGAGCACGTCGTCAAATGTAAGTCCAAGCTGAATTTCTGCCATAGCGGAGACTACTACGCCTCGCGCCGTTTTGCAAGCCTAATCTGCTCAAAAAAAGAATTTTTGTTCCGAAAATATCGAATTATATGCAAAACCGCATATAATTGACACTTTACCGACTTTTTCTTGTTCCCGGGGTAAACTCCGGGATAGCACGCCGGAGGAAATCCCCAAACACAGGAACGCTATAATCAATCACCCCATGGCGGGGGCTGCGCAATCGCAGAGCGATTGCTTACCCCTGCCTTTCATCTTACGCCCACTACCGTGAGCTTCTGATGAAACGGCATTCATTTATCAACTGCTTCTGCAATCTCTGGGACACATGTGGAAATCGGATCGGCATTCCAGGGAAATCAATTGACAAGACACAATTATTTGTTACAGTAAGGCTATGGTGAACAGTATCCGTTCCTTATTCACCCGCAGCGCAGATATGTTAATAGAAAAGAACAAAGCAGACCACACATACCCCATGCATATGATTTTCCGCATTCTACTCATGCTGATTCCGGGCATTGTCCTGGTTTCCACCCCGGCAGATGCCCAGATGCTCACCCAGGATCCGAGCTTTTGCAGGCACTTGAAAAATCAGCTCTCCGGCAAGAAAGCACGCGCAAAAGCACGCATCTGGGCGGATCTCGCCTGCAGAGATTACCTGGCCATGAAGCAGAAGTTTATCAAGGAAATCCAGAAAGTGACGGATGAAGCCACCCGCACAAAAGCTGAAAAATTCTTCAGAACCTCCATTGAACACGCAGAAAATGGAGAAAAAGGATGGTATGTCCTGCATGGCGAAATCACGACGCTGATCATGCTTTCCAAAAAGACCAGAACCATGGGACCCACCATTGCCATGCAAGACCTTACCCACGCTCTGAAGGAGATTTACCCCCGAAAATATGAAAAAAAGGTAAAGGAAATCTACTCATTGCTGGATTCCGAAGAGCAGCGACTCGAGCAGTCTGAGCTTTTATCAGATACCCTTCTGGAGTTTATCGAGACAATCAGGCTCGAGGTCATATACGATTACTCGCATATTTCTCTCTCCCCATGCTGATATTCCTTGAGCCCGGCGGGGAGATGTGGTAAAACCAAATGCATGGAACGCCAGGATAATCGCGGGGTAGATGAGATGCGCCCGCTGGAATTTGTGTTGGGCGTGGCGCCGCATGCCACGGCTTCTGTGCTCTCGTGCTTCGGCAACACGCGTGTGATATGCGCGGTGACAATTGAGGAAGATGTGCCGCGGTGGATGAAGCTGCAGCATGTGCCGGGTGGCTGGCTCACGGCAGAATACGCCATGCTGCCCTACTCTACCCTGGACCGCAAGAAGCGCGACAGCGCCACGGGCAAGGTGGATGGCCGCTCGGTTGAAATCCAGCGTCTCATTGGCCGCAGTCTGCGCGCGGTGGTGGATCTGGAGGCCCTGGGGGCACGCACCATCTGCGTGGATTGCGATGTGCTGCAGGCAGATGGCGGCACCCGCACGGCCAGTATCACAGGCGCTGCCGTGGCGCTGCAGATTGCGCTCAACAAGCTGGCAGCCACCGGTGCGCTGGAAAAGAACCCTATGAAGCAGCTCGTGTCAGCCATTTCCGTGGGCAAGCTGCAGGGTACCCCCCTGCTGGACCTCTGCTATGTGGAAGACCGCGATGCCGAGGTGGACATGAACGTGGTCATGACTGAGCGCGGCGAGTATGTGGAAGTTCAGGGCAGCGGAGAAGAAGCCGTTTTCACCGCTGAGGAAATGGCCCGGATGCTCGCTCTGGCCGCCAAGGGAGCTGCCACAATCACAGCTGCCCAGAAAGCCGCTATTGCCCGGGCAGATGAACCCAGCGCAGCAGATTTCAACTCTCTGAAAAACTTTTTTGCAAAAATTTAACTATTTTCTGTAGATTCTTCCGGAAAGCATCGTTCCCCATAGCGAGGAGCGGTGCTTTCTGCACCTGAACCTCCGGAAAATCAGAAACCAATAGAAAACATATCACCATGAAGAAATTCCTTTTAGCTGCCTTGGTGGCCGCCCTGCCGGTGCTGGCCCAGGAGTGCCCCGATAAACCCGAATGCGGGCCGAAGCACCCCTGCTGCTTCGGCAAGATGCACCGCTGCCACCACCCCGAACTGAGCGAGGCCCAGAAAGCTGAAATGAAAGCCAGGTTTGAGGCCCGCCACGCCGAGATGCTCGCCAGGTTCGATGCCGATAAGGACGGCAAGCTTTCCTGCGAGGAACGCAAGGCTGCCCACGAAGCCCGCAAGGCTGAGATGAAGGCCAGGTTCATGGAGAAGTTCGACGCCGACAAGGACGGCCAGCTCTCCGATGCTGAGAAGGAAGCTGCCAAGGCTGAATTCAAGAACAAATGCGGCAAGCGCGGCCCCCGCTGCCACGGGCACCACGGCCCCAAGTGCTGCCACGGCCCGCGCCCGGAGCTGAGCGACGAGCAGAAAGCCGAAATGAAAGCCAGATTCGAAGCCCGCAAGGCTGAGATGAAGGCCAAGTTCATGGAGAAGTTCGACGCCGACAAGGACGGCCAGCTCTCCGATGCTGAGAAGGAAGCCATCAAGGCCGAATTCAAGAACAAATGCGGCAAGCACGGCCCCCGCTGCCACGGGCACCACGGCCCCAGGTGCTGCAAATAAGACCCCCTTTACCGTTGAGTAACGGTATAGCATAGAGACGCTGAGCGCCGTCCGGAGAAATCCGGGCGGCGTTTCAGCTTATATCTCCCTTTCTGCGTAGATTCTCTCATTTACTGCCCACTTTGGCAGGGGTTGTTGCTGATTTGCTGATGCCCTGGTAGCCCCTGGATGACAAGAAAAGTGGCAGTCCAGCCATAATTGCGTTGAGGTCAAGCTTGCCTTTCTCGCTTTCTCGTGCATACATCTGCACGCTTCCTTGAAGAAGAGTATTCCATTTGTTACACAACCATACTTCTCATTGATAAGGAAGTACCAGGCGCTGATAGCGCGCCTGGAAAGGTTTTTAATCAAGGGGGAAGTCTGCCTAATTCTGGCTCAATTTGAGCTTTTCCACGTATTTGGCAATCATGTCGACCTCGATATCGACGATGCTGCCGGGGGCGTAGCTGTGCATGATGGTGCGCTCCCAGGTGTGCGGGGTAATCCAGAATTCGAGTTCATCCGGGCCGGTGATATTGGCGACGGTGAGGGAGACGCCATCAATGGCGATGCTGCCTTTATCGATGACGTAGCGCATGTATTCCTGCGGGATGCGGATGCGGACCATGTGGTCCTGCCCCACGGGGGTGATGCTGGTGACGCTGCCGGTGGTATCGACATGCCCCATGACGAAGTGGCCGCCGAAGCGGCCGTTGCCGCCCATGGCGCGCTCCAGGTTGCAGAGGGAGCCCGCCTGCAGCTGCCCCAGGCTGGTAACGCGCAGGGTCTGGGTGAGGAGGTCGAATTCAACCCGGTTGCCATCAATCTTATCGACGGTGAGGCAGCAGCCGTTCACCGCCACAGAGTCCCCCAGCGCCAGCTCTTCCGCAAAGGGGATTTCCACCGCATAGCGCGCGCCGCTGGCCACGGCGGTGCGCTCCAGCACCTTGCCGGTGCATTCCACGAGTCCTGTGAACATATGTCTTTTTCTTTAATTGCCGAAGTAGATGAAGTTATACAGGCAGAAGATGATGAAGGTGGGCAATGCTGCCCAGAGGAAGAGCTGCAGGGCGCTGATGCCATCCTTGAAGTATTTGCCGAGGATAGCCTGACCGGCCGGGTTGGGGGCGTTGGCAATGACGGTGAGGCCGCCACCGGTCACCGCACCGGCTACGATGGCGTAGCGGATGTGCTCCGGCAGGTTGGGCACGGTGCTGGAGAGGAAGGTGACGGAGGCGTTATCATTGAACGCGGTGAGGATGCTGGCCAGCCCCATGGTGGCGGTGGCTCCCAGCTCTGCCAGAGCCTGCAGCACAGGCTGCATCCACCAGCCCTGCACGCCGCCCAGGATGAGCAGCCCTGCAAGGAAGAAGGCTACCAGCAGCGGTACTTTGATGGAGAAGGCGTTCTGATACTGCGGGGTGGCCATGGTGAAGCCCAGGAAGAAAAGGAAACCACCGATGAAGATGGCGGGGTGGTGGGCAAAGTACACCGTCCACACCAGGAAGAAGATGGAGACGCCATAGACCCAGACGGGGATGACATCCTGGCGGTCTTCCCAGGAGGTGGGCACGGCGCTGTCGAACGCGCTGTTGAGGCGCTGCACTTCTGCCAGGCGCTTGAATTCCCTGGTGAAGATGAAGAAGTAAATGACGTTGGAAATCACGATGCCGATAATGGCTTTCCAGCCGAAATGGATGAACATGTGGGCCATGTCCCAGTTCCATTTGCCGGCTACCATGACGATGGGAGGTGCAGCAAAATGGGTGAGCGTGCCGCCCACAGAGACGTTCACAAAGAGCAGCGCGAGCGTGGCATAGCACAGCGAGGGTGCCGGCTTGAGGTGGTAGAATTTCTTGGCCAGCAGAATGGCTGCCAGGGTCATGGCGGCGGGCTCGGTGATGAATGAACCAAGCAAGGGGGCTATGCACAGTACGGAAAGCCACCAGGCTGCCGGGCTGCCACCACCCATACTGGCGCCGAACTTGAGCGTGTTTTCTGCCAGGCGGTAGATAGGGCGGGAGGAGGCTATGACCATGATGACGGCCACGAAGAGAGGCTCAGTAAAGCTGGTATCGTGGTCAATGTAGCGCAGGAAGTCATCCAGGCTGTAATAATGCTGGCAGACCAGGGCAAAGGGGATAATCCAGAGACCGAAGACAACCTCCACTTCACCCAGGAAGTGGCAGAGTGTGCTGCCAAAAGAGACTGGCATGCGCTGCTCCGGGTGCAGGATGCGGAATTTTTCATCGCGCAGCTTCTGTTTATGGGCTTTTTCCATGTGGTGCGCCCACTTCTGGAACATAGGCGCCATGAAGGTGTGCAGAATGGCCAGCAGGAAAACGATGGTGGCGGCCAGGTTGAAGTTGTCCACCTTCACGCGGTGCACCAGCTTATCCCACAGGCTCATGCCCTGCTCTGCCTTGGTGTATATCTGCAGAGGTATCGGGAAACGGCTGTATTGCAGCTTGCCGTTGGTGTAGTGGTGGGTCCAGGCGGCCAGCTCGCCGTTCGGGTCAGCGTGGTAGACAATCTTGCCGCATTCCGGGCAGGGCTTGTGGGCCATGGGCAATGCAAATCTGACTTTCATGGCGGCGTGATCCAGCACGGTGTGTCCATCGTAGGCGTGGTGTTCCTGCGCAAGGTATTTCTGCAGGGCTTCCAGACTCATGGATTCTGCCGCAATCATAAGCGCATTGGTTGTATGAGAGCACAGGTTGAGGCTCTTGATGAGGGCTTCCTTTGCCTGGGCTTCTGCGCGAATTTCTTCTACTGTTAACACAGCCGTAGAGCCATGTGAGGTACAGGCCGGCTCTGAGACCGGCCGGGCAATCGGCGCCTGTTCCTCATGAGCCTGAATACTCCCCATCAGAGCCATGCAGACCCCGATTATTGTTGCGGTAAACCACGTGCGCATAATAGACAGAAAATGTTCAAAGCCATACTATCACACACCTGCATGCATTGGCGAGCAAAAAGTGCGCTTCAACGGCGGCGACGCGCCAAATTCAGCAATTTGTCATAGGCGCGTTTTTCTCCGCGGGCAGCAGCTTTGCGGTACCAGTAGGCTGCCAGCTCAGAGCTGGCGGGTGCCCCGGTGCCGGTTTCGAAGCATTCTCCCAGTTTCAGGGCAGCAGCTGCATGCCCCTGCAGTGCGGCGCGTTCCAGGCAACTGCAGCCACCTGCGGTATCCCGGGTACAGCCCAGGCCTTTCAGATAGCATTTGCCCAGCCAGTAGAGGGCATCCATATGCCCGGCGCGGGCCGCGCAGTCAAACCACACGACGGCTTCTTCAAAGTTACGCCCTTCCCCACGCCCACGTATCAGTTTCTTGGCCAGGTGCAGGCAGGCTTCAACATCACCTGCGGAGGCTCTTGTGCGTAATTCCTCAATCATGGGGGGGAAGTATCAGAATTCTTTTTTTCCGAATATCCAGGTGGCGGTAAGCAGGTGCAACAGCATGTATCCTGGTGCCACTAGTGCCAGCCACCCCAGCATGGACCAGCTGAGTGGTGCCCCGGCGCTGGCGGTGGCGGCCACATTGAACAGGCTGAAATCCGGCAGTATAACGGCGCATACCTGCTCTGCCGTACGCATGGTGGCCGTGGTGCCTTGCCCGGTGCTCAGCGCGGTAAAGAGGGTGCTTTGGAACATGCCCACAAAATAGGCTCCGAGACCGAATATGATGCTCACGATAGTGCCACTGGTAAAACAGGATATCATGAGTGTGAGGCTGGTGAGAACCCCATAGCCAAGCATGGTGGCCATGATGCCGCGCTGGGTGTTCCAGTTGTTGCCGGCGGCTTTCACCTGTTCCAGATAGGGGGCTATGTCTGCCGCACTATAGCCATTGGCTGCCAGGGCAGCGCTAAGCTCAGCGCTGATGCTGCTCACGCGTTGCGCCAGCAACAGACTCATCATAGCATCTAACAAGCCCAGCATTAGTGCCAGCAGAATCACGACTCCCAGCGCTTTGCCCGCCAGATAATCAAAACGTGGTACTGGTTTGCAGAGAATGGTGTAGAGAATACGATCCTCTGCATCCCGCGGCAGCAGAAGCGCGGTGGCGGCCACGCAGAAGATGAGGCCGAAGAGCTGCATGCATCCCAGGCTGATGTCCTTGATGAACTGCAATTGCGCAATTCCCTGATATTCCAGGCTTATGCTTTCCTGATACGGAATGAACTGCAACGCAAGAAACAACACTGACACCACACCCGGTATCAGAAACAGCCTCATGCGCACCAGTTGCGTGAGGGTTACCCCCGCCACGGCGGCCACGCGCCCGGGCATGCTCACCAGGTACTGTACCGGCCCGGTCATGCTGCGCTTATCTCCCGGATGCCCGCTTTACTTCCTGCGGGCGGCTTTTTCACCGTCTTCTATGAATTTCCAGAAAGAACGGGATTTTCCCAGCTTCTTATCTTCGCTATCAGACCCCATGCCGCTGCGGAAAAAGAAATCTTTCAGCGAGTCGGCATGCAACACGCGCTGCACCACCACCACATTATCCCCATCCTCATTCTTTTCCATCGTAAAATAGATACGGTAGTCATCATCGGAACGAAAACGGAAAATACGGCGTCCGGCACGCTCCACCACGCCGAACCGCGGGTCGCTCGGATTCCCGTTCAGGCAGTCCTCATCCACCTTGAAGGAGAAAAACAGCTTCAGCTGCTTCATGGCGGGAATGGCAGATACCTCTGCCGCACTAATTTCATTAAAAGCGATCTGTTGCACGCCACCAGTTTAGGGGAACACTCCCACAAAGGCAAGAAAAATATTTATCAATTATGTCTTGATAATGTTTCGGATTTCTTAATAATCAACAGCTTTGCCCTTTCGGCGTTCGGAGCCTTGCTTGATTTGCTCCTG
This sequence comes from Akkermansia sp., assembly GCA_045538275.1. GTDB lineage: Bacteria > Verrucomicrobiota > Verrucomicrobiia > Verrucomicrobiales > Akkermansiaceae > Akkermansia. Next base: position 7,538 of record JAZSRB010000025.1, read on the forward strand.
CATATAATTCCACTGCGGGGTATCCCTGGCTTCAGGGGAATTGCTGTAAACGTAGTCGTTATATTTCGTGCTGCGGCGAATCATGGCCCAGTGTTCGAGCGGGGCGTGATGGCCGGCCGGGTAAATGCGGTTCAAGCGGTTCGTGCCGGCGGGGTCATCCGTCCATTCATCGGGGTCGCACCCGTCTTCCACCACCAGGCGGCCATTGGACCACCAGGCATCGAGCATGATGACGCGTGGCCATTGAACCTGCCGCCCGGTGATGTAGACCACGTGGTGTTCACTGCCGGTGCCTACATCACGTGCACAGCAACCCAGGCGGAAATATCTTAATGACCGCCGCCGCAGTTCCCGGTACAAATCGTGCTGGTAATGCCAGCAGAGGCCGCGGTGTCGCCAATGATTCCGGGTGTTGACGGCGCGGTTGTTGAGCCAGTTGACGAAAAGCGGGTCGTTGTAACGCGCAATGGCAGCAGCGGCCTTGTAGGCGGTATCCGCCAGCCAAGTGGCTTCAGCAGCAGCAGAGTGGCGCTGGTTCTCCGGCAGCAGCGCCAGAAGCTTTTTCTGCAAATCGGCCCGTTTTTCCAGTACTTCGGGTGTTTCGGCATACTGCAGCTGCGGGGCGCTCTGGCATCCGGCAATAACCAACAGCAGCGCTAACAGGAGTATGATATTGCGTAAACCCTGCATTTTAATAGTTGGTCAACAGGCCGGGGTGTTTCTTCCTGCCTTCCTCTACGTTCTCATACATGCGTTTATACTGCGGAGAATACCGCATTTCCGGCAGCCAGTAGCCTTCATACTCGCCATCGGCCCCGCGCAGAACACTCCAATGCTCGATGGGCCACTGGTGCCCCTCCTGGTAATAAATGGACTGCACCCGGCATATGCCCGGCAAATCAGCCCAGCGCTTCGGGTTAAGCTTCCGCGCATCATCCACCTTCAGGCGGCCGTTCCACATCCACGCATCCAGCACCCAGGCATTCGGCCAGGCCTCTCCCCTGGCTGCCACGTATATGCAGTTGTGCTCCGAGGCTTTGCCGCCATCTCTCACGCAGCACCCCAGACGGAAATATTTCAATGGTCGCCGGCGCAGCTCGCGGTACATATCATGCTGGTAGTGCCAGCAGAGGCCGCGGTCCTGCAGACGGGCGTTAATAAACGCATTTCCGGCCCAACCGGGGAATATGGAACCATTCACCCGCGCAATGCCGGCAGCTGCCTTATAGGCGGTATCCGCCAGCCAGGCGGCTTCCTGCCGGGCCTCGGCCAGCATCTGCTGCTCCATAGGCAGCAGGGCCACCAGGTGGTCTCGCAGCTGCATACGGCGGTTGGTCACCATTTCAGTATACGGGTATTGAACCTGCGGCGGGTAACAGGCGCTCAGCCCCACCGCAGCCAGCGCACACACAATTATCTGTCGGATTCGGGTGACCATATTTCCTGCTCTGCAAAAATTACCCAAGGCGACCGCGGATGATGATGTCCCGCTCACATTCGATGATTTCCTCTCGCTGAAAGATGAATTCCTGCGGCAGGAAATCTCCGGGTACCACGTAATCCGGCCCTGCCCCGACCATGGGTGAGATGCTCTGCATCCATTCATTGACCAGGCCTTCTTCCAGAAAACGGCGCAACAATCTGCCGCCGCATTCCAGCATCAGGTTCACTATTCCATAACGCACGTAGAGTTCATTCAGCAGACCATGCAGGTCTCTCACATTCTCCCACACCAGCGTGCGCTTGTGGTGCTCATCCGAGAAAAGCCTGGCCATGGGTGGCAGAGAAAGCATGTTATTGGTGAGCACAATGCGCCAGGGCTGCTTCTTGCGCGGTGAAGGAATGCTCAGCGGGTTGCGGATGGTTAAAGCGGGGTCATCGGTACGCAGCGTGTTGCCGCCTATGAGAATGGCATCGCTCTCCAACCTCAGCTGGTGCGCATACCGCAATGTATCTACCCCACTCAACCAGAATTTCTGGCGGCGCGTCATGCGCCCATCCAGCGTGGTGGCCACTTTGGCTGTTACCCACGGCCGCCCGGTCATGACCGCATGTATCCACGACCGCAGAAAACGATCACAAGCCTCCTTGCTTACCCCGGGGGTAACAGATACCCCGGCCGAACCCAGAATCGCATCTGCGCGGCCCTGGTGGCGCATATCCGGGTCTGTGGTGCCATAGACCACGCGCGCAATGCCGCTTTCTATGATTGCTTCTGTGCAGGGGCCGGTGCGGCCGGTGCTGGAACATGGCTCCAGGGTCACATAAATCGTGGAACCTTTCAGCAGATGACCATGGCCACGAGCATCGGCATCTGCTATGGCGCGGCGCTCTGCGTGTGCCTCCCCGGCCATTTCGTGGTACCCTTCGCCCAGCACTTGACCATCGCGCACGATGACTGCTCCAACAGGCGGATTCGGGCTGGTGAGGCCCAGTCCTCTACGTGCCAGTTCCAGAGCACGTTGCATCCATTGCTGATCTTCCTGCTGCTGCATGCGGGGTATTGTAACAGGCAATGCGCTTCTGTCAAGACGAGCGCTGGAATGCTGACTTTCTTTCTCTGTCTTATGATGCTTATTTCAGTATATATAGAAATTCATCATCATCTACCCTGTGAATAAGTTTATAACTTTCAGTAAACATTTAAAACAAACAATTAACGTTTACTTCTACTGGTAAATAAACCGGTTGAGAACTATGACTCAACCGGTGAAGAATACTTATTACCACCCTTATCAACCGCTTATTCACCGGTTTATTCACAATATTTGTGAATAAGTATAGTAATATATTTATGCTAAATATGTTAAAGTTCCTCTGCCTCGGCTTTCTGTACCATTTTGGTAGGAGGACCCACCAGAATACTGCCGGGTGCATCGACCAGAACCGCACTCAATCCGGCAAGCGGATACATGAAAATTGAGCTGAAATCTGCCGTCATCTCACCTACGCGGGCCAACAGGTAGGTGCCATTTTCCGTTTGCAGCATGCGGTGGGAGGAAAGGTTGCGGAAGTAGGCCGGAGTTGAGGCGCGTGTCTTCCACTGCTTGACTTCGCCCTGGGGCAGATCCAGTCGCCATTTGGTGTTGATGAAGCTGATGGCATCGCTGTGGGTGTAAATTCCCTTCATCATGTTCTCCGCCATTTCCTTTGGCATGGGGGCGTAAACTGGTTCGTAGTCGAAATTGCGGTGGTCGTCATCATCCAGGTAATAGCGTTCCGGGTGGTATTTCTTTTCCTGGTCAATTTCCTTATAAAGAACTGGCCGGCCGCTGCGGTAGACCAGCGTTTTTCGACCCTGCATATACCAATCCTCACCTACCTGGCAGATAACGGGTTCCTCCAGCGGCAGCAGAATAGCATAGCCGCTGCGGGCCTTGTCTGCTATGACTTCATGCGTGCGCACGCTGCAGGATACACTCGAGATGGCACAAAAGACACTCAGAATCAGCACAGAGATTTTCTTCATATCAGGGGCAGATAATATTCTATATGCTGTACTATATCACAGCTCCGGCCTGTTGTAAAGAAAACGCTGAAAAAAAAGGTTGTTTCACCCACATGTGTCCCAAAGATTTTGCAAGCAATAGAAACATCAACAACAATTTTGAAGAAGCCCCCCCTCATCCTGACAAAAGGGACTTTGGCGAGCGGAAATCTGAGCCCCTTTGGGGCGGTAAGCCGTTAGGCAGACGGTGGAGCGAGGGCGCGTCAGCGAGCCTCGCGGAACCTCTGTTGTCGGGTTAAAATGCAACACATTATAACCGTGGCTTCCTGTCTCCGGGCTTACGCCTTTCCGTCCACGCTGAAGTTTTGCCGCTCCACCGCCTACCTGGCAGCTGGCGCCCGTTTACGGGCTTGAAATCAGGCGGGCATTCGAATGCTTCATATTCCAATTTTCCTTAATTTTTGGGACACATGTGGTGAGTCACATCAAGTCAGAGAATGAGCTTGACGATTCAGTCAGCATGCGTGACAATAGGGCGCCCCCACTGCATGAGGTTCTTATGTACCATTTTTTCGCTAATGCTCGCACCGCTTGTACAGGCGGTGGAGTGGAGTATTGACCAGTGCTCCGCGCTGGATCTGCTGGCTGGTCGAACCGGTGTTGCAGATGTGAGGCCGACGAATGACCCCCACCTCGACTCTGAGCAGATGGTGGAGCGGAATTCCGGCATTTACCGCGGGCAGTGGAGCTGGCAGACCGAGATGCCGGAGTTGTTGTACGAAATTATGCAAAGTGGTGAGGCTGCGAAGGTTTCACCTAGTGGGTTTACGCCTCTGCAGGCGGCGTGTGTGTACGCAGATGAAGCCATTTTCCAGGCTTTGCTGGAAGCTGGTGTACCGGTGGATGCCCGCCCCTCTGACTGGCAGCAACTGGGCTATGTGGGTGATACGCCGCTGGGGCTTCTGGTGCGGTTCATGACGCCGCGCACGGCGGGGGTGCGCCTGCGCATGGCTCGTGTGTTGCTGGAGAAAGGTGCGAACCCCGATGCCCCCATGACCACCTGGCGCGGCAATCGCGTGGTGGCGGTTGCTCCTTTTTGCGAGCTGGGGAACCAGGATTATAACCATGATATGCGGTTTTTGCTGGCTCAGGCTGGCGGTCATGACCTCGCCAGGCGCATGGCGGGCTGGCAGCTGAACTGGGAGTGGTTCCGGGATGACCTGGTACAATACCTTACTCAGAATGGACTTGTGAAGGAAACGCCGGAGCAGCGAGCCCTCGCAGAGAAAAGGGCTCAGATTGGCCGGGTCCCATTGCTTGACCTGGTGCGTAAGGGAAATGTGGAGGGCGTGCGGATTGCGCTGGAGGCTGGTGTGGATATTGAGGTTTCCTCCCGCGCCAAACGTTATGGTCAGGAACCAATGTTCAACATTCCTGTGCGGCGTAAGGATGCCCCCGAGGCCGCTGTTGAAATTGCCCGCCTGTTGCTTGATGCCGGCTCGGACATCAATGCTCTGAATCGCCGCGGGCGTTCCCTGCGTGTGCATTATAACCGCTATCGCACCAAGGCTTCGAAGGCACTTGTCGCGTATCTGAAAGAAAGAGGCGCTTTCCTTCATCCTGATTCTCCCTCTCGCAAGGAGGCGGTGGCCGCTGAGGAAAAAGCCAGACAAGCCCGCATTCAGGCACGATATCGCCGCTTGCATGGCTTGCCTGAGGAGGAATCTCATCTGCAGACGGATTCTACGGATTCTGTCCATGCGGCGCCAGTACAGGCAGAAACACCTGTGGCTGAACAAGCAAAAGAGGAAACAATTCAACCCGGGACGCCGCCGGAGCAAGTGAAGGAAACTCCAGTCCAGACAGAATCCATACCTCAGACCGGGACGGCTCTGGAGTCACCACCCCAGCCTTCTGCTGAGATTCAGCCCAGCCCGCAGGTTTCGCCAGAGGAAATGCAGGCGAAGCTGGCAGATATGCAGAAACAGCTGGCTGATTTAGAGGTCAGGAAAGAGGAGAGACAAACGGAATCTGCTCCAGCAGAGGCCGCATCTACGGTGCCGCAACAAACTCAGGCAGAAAAATGAAGCTGATATTCTTCACACTAAGCGGACTTTGCTGCTGATGTGAAGAGGCGCCGCTATGTGTACTCGCCTTAAAGCTCATTAAATTCCTGCAGCTTATCGCGCAGGGCTGTAAACATGGGGTGGGTCATCATCCTGTCAATCGGGCTGAGTGGCGCACAGACGGCGGGCACACAGACTTTGAGCTTCTGAGGTAAACGCTCCACCTTGAGTGCTTCCCCCGGGAGGAGGGTTCCGGCGTAATCTCCATCCAGGTGATAAGGCAGTGGACCATCTGCGCTGATTTCGCAGCCTTTGATGCAGCGCAACTCTGTGAATTCTGAAATGTTACGCTCCGTGCCCCCCATAGAGATCATCAGCCCCATTATTTCAAAGAGAATGCCGATGTTTTCCTGGTCAATGAGGGCAACATCCAGCTTGCCATCATCGTATGCAGCATCTGCAAAGAGATGCGCCTCGCCGCCGTATCTCTTGCCATTCCCCATGATAACCTGAGTGCCGCGCAGTTGCTCTCCATCCGGCAGGGTCATGGTGATGGTTGCTGGCCTTTCGGTTGCTACCTTGATTCCGGTGATAACATGTGCTACTGCACCGAGTCTTTTTTTGAGCTGGGGAGTAATGAGTTGAATGACCCGGGCATCAGGCCCGAATCCGGCAACTTGCAGGAAGGGCCTTCCATTTACGCTGAAGATATCCACCTCTTGGCGTAAATTGCCCTGAATAGCCTCCAGCGCTTTATCAAATCGCCGGGAGCCAATGCCCAGTTCCCGGGCAAAGACATTCATGGTGCCGCAGGGTAGAATGCCCAGGGCCGAATCTGTACCCACAAGACCATGCGCTGCGCCCATCAGCGTGCCGTCACCACCGGCTGCTGCTACAACCGGCTCCCCGCTTTCGGCAAGTTTGCGGGCTTGTTCTGTTAAATCCTCGGCGTTTCTGGTCGGTACGGGCCGGAAAGCCTCGCTGTGCCGGGAAAGCCAGCGTCTCAGGCCGGAGCGGAAGAGGCTTCCGGCCTTCGGGTTGATGAGCAGCGGAACAGGAGTCGACATGGGCTTAGCAGCAGCCACAGCAGAAATTCATCAGCAGACTGATGAGCGGGGCTGCGCAGATGGCTGCAGAAACAGTAAATGCAGGTGAATCAATCAGATCAAAAATGCCGCCGATGCCAGGCAGCAGCGAGCCGCTGTCCTTTACGGCCAGCCCTCGCTTGATGAGTGAGCCCGCCAGGTCTCCCCATACCGAGAGGAAGAACAGCAGAAGCCCCATGGGAATGTATACGATAATGAACTGGAGCTGGGCAATCTCCTGCCAGGTGTAGATGCCCATGACCGGCAGCAGCACCGCCCCTGCGGTGAGGGTGAGGATGATGGAGCCGATGATGCCTTCCCAGGTCTTTTTGGGGGAGACGCAGGGGCTGAACTTGCGGGTGATGAATTTGCCGCCCAGCAGCACGCCGCTCACATAGGCCCAGATATCACTCATCTTGGTGAAAAGTACGAGCCACAGCATCAGCCAGATCCCGCCGAATGTAAGGCTGGTGAGAGCGAAACTGAACATCCACACCGGATAGATGAAAGAAAGCAGAGTCATGCCCATGCCGCTGAGCATTTCCTCACCGGTTTTACCGCAGTAGTCCATGCGGAAAAGCTGCCCGCAGAATGCCAGTAGTGTGTAGAGAACAAGCATTCCCAGAGCAAATGTAGTGGCTGAGACCGGGTCTCCTTTCATGGCAACGGCGGTCATGAGCCACGGGTAGACAAGCCCTGCCACCAGCGCCAGCCAGCGATTGGCCTGGGTGCCTTTCTGCATATTGAACCACTCCCAGCTGGTCAGGTTGCAAAGCACGCTGATGAGCACCGCGTAGCCGATGGGTTCATTCCAGGCAACCGCGCCTCCCAGGAGAGAAAGAAGGACGATAGTGCTGAAACCGCGTTCGAGGAAAGTTTTGAGTTTGGGAGACATGGTTCTGGGCTGGGGTAGAAAGTATTAACAGAAAAAGCTGAGCTTTACGCGGTCATTCTATTGCCTTTTTTGATAAATGTCAATTACATATTGTCAGAGCGGGCAGGGCAAACGCATTGGAGATGACCAGGGCAAACGCATTTACGCGCGCATTGCCCCCTTTCTGTGTAAATTGGGAGCAAATTTCAGATGTTGAATCTCAAGAGCGTATGTCTTTTCTCAAATGTATTTGCCCTGAGTAGATTCCCTTTTAGCAGGGCTCGTTCAGCCGTTCGTGCTGCGGGGCAAGTATGGAGATATGGCGGGTGTACTCGTCCTGAGCTGTGAATTGCTGGCCGTCTATCTTTACAGCGTGTTGTCAATATCGATGCCGAACAGGCTGGAGAGGCGGGCTGTATCAATTCTGGTGGTATCGGAGTGGTGCAGCAGGGAGGCCGGCTCAATTCCCCGCAGGGTGAAGAGAAGTTGCGGAGCTGTGTCGATGAGGCAGCCGGTGGCGTAGATGGCTGCCGCGGCATGGGGGCAGGGCTCTGCCCAATCCGGGCAGGTGCAGTGCATGCGCCAGTCGGCAGGGGTGGGGAGGAGTCCGGTTTCCGGGTGGCAGAGCTGCTGGAGTACGGGTGTATCTATTCTGCCCTCCAGCAGGGAAAGCAGGGAATCAATCTGCTTGCCGCAGTTTGCAGCGAGCTGCTCCAGTTTCTCGGTGTCAAGAGGGGCAATTTCTAATGAGACTTCGTAAAGTTGCTCTGCGCTGATGAGGGCGTGGATGCTGCAGGGAGCAATGCGGATATCAAGCACGCAGCCATGGCGCAGCAGGGTGCGGCCGGGAGCCAGGCACATGCCGCCGGATTCGCAATGCGCGAGGTGCTTCATCCAGGCGCTGCCCCAGAAGTTTGAGGCGAGTTTCCGGGTGGTGTTGACGACCGGGTGCAGTATCTCGCCAGCGGCTTGTAGTCCGGTCAGCCGTTGCTGCGCCAGTTTCTGTAAATCAGCCGCTTTGAGGCGGGGTGTGAAGTCGTCGCACATATCGGAAAACAAGAAACCGGGGTTCCTGCAGAGGAACCCCGGTTGAGTGAAAATGGGATTATTTGGTAACGCTCTTGAAGTATTCGAGTGTGGTCTTGAGGCCTTCCTCCAGCGTGTGCTTGGGAGCCCAGCCGGCATTGCGCAGTTTATCGGCGCAGGAGCGGGAGTGCTTCACATCGCCGGGGCGCTCGGGCAGATGCACCACCTTGGAGCTGGAGCCGGCGGCATCGATGATGATGTTGGCCAGGTCGTTGATGGTGATCTGACCACCATAGCCCACGTTGTACACGCCGGTTACCTCAGGATGCTCGGCTACGAAAGTGAGGCCGCCTACAATGTCTTTCACGTAGATGAAGTCGCGGGTCTGCTCGCCGTCACCGAACACGGTGATGTCTTCGCCCTTGATGGCTTTTTCCATGAAAATCGGTACGGCGGCGGCGTAGGCGCCCTTGGGATCCTGGCGCGGGCCGAACACGTTGAAGAAGCGGCAGCAACCGGTGTTCACCTGGCCAGTGGTGCGGAACATCTCCATGTAGTATTCGCCGTCGAGCTTGGTGATGCCGTAGGGGCTCTTGGGCTCGGGGTACATGGTTTCCACCTTGGGAACGATGGGGTTGTCGCCGTAGATAGCGGCAGAGGAGGCAAGCACTACTTTCTTCACCCCGGCCTTGCTGGCTTCTTCCAGCACGGTGAGCAGACCATTCACGTTCAAATCCACCGTTTCGCGGGGCTTCTGCATGGACTCCGGCACGGAAACCATGGCGGCCATGTGGAAGATGTAGTCTACGCCTTCAACTGCCTTGGCAACCAGATCACGATCGGTGATGGAACCTTCGATGAAGGTCACCTGGAGTCCGTCAAGGTTCTTCTTGTAGCCGGTGCGCAGGTTGTCCAGCACGCGGATTTCGTCTGCGATTCCCTGATAATGCTCAGCAATGTGAGACCCGATGAAGCCGGCACCGCCGGTAATGAGTACTTTCATGGTTAAATAAAGTGGGTTCGCAGGTATTCTACTTGTCAGTATACAAAAAGCAAGCAGGAAATGAGATTTTTCTTCATATGCCGGGTAAAATCGGATAGAACCCGCAGCATGGAAGTAGAAAAGAAGCGAATTGTGAGTATTGACGCTCTGCGTGGGAATGGGGGGTGATGTGCCGGGCTAGCTGGCTGGTGCTTGCTGGGTGTGGGCGGTCGCAGTTTGTGGAGCAGTATCGCTTATCCCCTTTTGCGTTGGGCAGAAAATCCCCTGCTGTATGAGGGTTTGTCTTATGGGTTGCTGTGGTTTCTGTACCGCCACCATGCGTTCCTGCGGGTGTAGGCACGGGTTTTTTTTGTTTACATCGCGAAATAAAATGCTAAAATTACGCGTAACTATGAATATGATGAAATCTCGATATATACTGCCGCTTCTGGCGCTGAGTGTGGCGAGTGCCTGTGCCGGTGAGCGTGAATCATTTGATTTCGGCTGGAAGTTCAAGTATTTTGGTTCGGGGGATCCTGCAGAGGCGGGAGTACCTGTTTATTCAGATTCGCACCAGGGCAATCACCCCGCCTCTCACGCGGTGGATGGTAATCTGATGACCCGCTGGTGTGCCAAGAACAGCGGCAGGGGACACCACCTGCTGATTCGCCCCGGTTTTGATGCGCCGGTGAAAATGGCTGTGGTGTATTGGGAAAACCGGAATAATATGCGACTGGATGTCGAGTTGAACCATGGTGATTCTGTTACAAAGAGGAGTTACAAGGTGGGGCACCAGGCTGCTACGTTCATCGATGTGGGCGGTAAGCCTGTTGAATCTGTCAAGCTGACGGTGCATGATACTACTGATTCCTGCTGGGCCAGTATCCGCGAGGTGATGTTCACCGGCGTGAATAATGAACCGCTGACGGTCAGGAAGGGAAGACCTGCGGAGGTTCACGCTGCGGTAGATGCCGATGAAATCGGCTACAAGAGTGTGCAGTTGCCGCACGATTGGGCTATCGAGAGCCCGTTCCTGATGGCTGAGCCGAATGAAACCGGTAAGCTGCCCTGGAATGGCTGGGGCTGGTATCGCAAACATTTTGCAGTACCGGCAGATTTCAATGCCGAAAAGGATCGCTACTATCTGGATTTCGATGGTGTGATGTCGAATCCTCAGGTCTATGTGAATGGTCAGCTGGCAGGTAACTGGGCCTATGGTTATAATTCTTTCCGCGTGGATATCACGCCTTTCCTGAAAGCCGGTCAGGATAATCTGGTGGCGGTGATGGCCAGCAATCTGCCATTGTCTACCCGCTGGTATCCTGGCGCCGGTATTTATCGGCACGTGTGGCTGGAAAAGACCGGCCCGGTGCATCTGGCCCAGTGGCCTACCTACATCACCACACCTGAGATTACCCGCGACTATGCTGTGGTAAAGGTGCAGACTACTGTGACCAATACCGGTCATGAGGAGGCAGAAATCACCGTGCTGCAGAAGGTGAATGGCTCACAGGCCGTGCCGTCCACCATCACATTGGAGCCCGGCACCAGCGGCACAGTAGAGCAGGAACTGCGCCTCCCCTACCCGCAACTCTGGAGCTGCGAAACTCCGCATCTCTACACTATGTGCACCAGCATGCTGGTGAATGGCAAGGTGGTGGACAGCAAGGAGACCAATTTTGGTGTGCGCAGCATCGAATGGAAGAAGGACGGCTTCTATCTGAATGGTGAAAAAGTGCGGCTGAAGGGTGTTTGTGAGCACCATGACCTGGGTGCGCTGGGCTCAGCATTCCACGCCCGCGGTTATGAGCGGAAAATCGAGATTCTGAAGGAAATGGGGTGCAATTCCATCCGCATGACCCACAATCCGCCCGCTCCCGAGGTGCTCGATTTGTGCGACAAGCATGGTATTCTGGTGATTGACGAGCTTTTCGACATCTGGCGCCAGCAGAAGTACGACAAGGTGAATGGGTATCACCTCTACTGGCCGGAATGGTGGCAGAAGGACGTGCATAACTTTATGAAACGCGACCGCAACCACCCCAGCATCATTGCCTGGAGCGGCGGTAACGAAATCCCGGAGCAGGGGCATGGTAATCCGGGGGTGCATGCCTCTAACCTCAGGCTGGCCGAAGATTTGCGCGATGAGGTGCGCAAATATGATACCACGCGTCCCTACACGGTGGGGTGTAACAATCTGAACGCGTATAAGAATGGCTTTGCTTCCACCATGGATGTGTATGGGTTCAATTACAAGCCGCATCTCTATCGTGATTTCCGCATCAAACACCCGGAGATGCCCTATATCGGTTCAGAGACCTGCAGTTGTGTCTCTACCCGTGACACCTATTTCTTCCCGTTGAAGTGGGATGTGCACAGCGGTGCCCGCTATTTCCAGGTAAGCAGCTACGCTCTCTTCTCTACCGGCTGGGGCTCCAGTCCGGATATTGAGATGCATGCCCACACCCTGGCTCCGGATCTGGCAGGTGAATATGTGTGGACCGGCTTTGACTACATTGGCGAACCCACTCCCTACAACCAGGACGCTTCCAATATCGGTAACTTCATCGGCGCCAGTGAGGCGGAGAAGAAGGCCGCTATGGAGCAGCTCAAGGCCATGGGCAACAAGGCTCCCAGCCGCAGTTCGTACTTCGGCCTCATTGACCTGGCGGGTTTCCCGAAAGATATCTATTACCTCTACCAGAGCCAGTGGAACCCGGAGAAAAAGATGGCCCACATTCTGCCGCATTGGAACTGGGCGGGCCGGGAGGGCCAGAAGACCCCGGTAATGGTATTCACCAGCGGTGATGAGGCTGAGCTCTTCGTGAATGGCAAGAGCCAGGGCGTGCGCCGCCGTGGCGAGGGGGATACCTTTACCCAGAAGCACAAGAGCCTCGTGGTGAGCAAGAACCAGTACCGTTTCACCTGGGAGGACGTAGTCTACGAACCCGGTACTGTGGAAGTGGTGGTGAAGAAGAATGGCCAGCCCTGGGCCACCGCCAAGCGCGTGACCACGGGAGAAGGTGCTGCTGTTCTGCCCCGGGTGGACCGCGCCACCATTGCGAACGATGGTCACGACCTCAGCTACATTTCGCTGGCTGTGACCGATGCTCAGGGCAATGTGGTTCCTACTGATAACCGTAAGATAAGCTTCAGCATTGAAGGTCCTGCTGTACTGGCCGGCTTCTGCAATGGCAACCCCATTGACCATACAAGCCTTCAGAATCCGGCCCAGCAGTTCTTCAACGGCCGTATCCTTGCCGTGGTGCGCTCCAAGCGTGGTGAAACCGGCACGGCAACTGTCACCGTGAAGGCCGAAGGCCTCCCGGAAATCAAGGTTCCGGTGGAAGTTGCCGCCCCCACTCCCGGGCAGCTCTAGAAGTAAGTTTGCAGACGGAAGATTACAGCCCCGCTTCCATTAATCTGGTAAGCGGGGCTTTTTTGTGCATTGCAACCCGAAATACAACCCGCAGAGGGCCAGCAGGGTGTAGAGACTGGCCAGCCATAAATCCGGCATGGGGAGGCGCAGACTCAGTCCCGCTGCCCAGGCCAGCATGCCGCCGCCGATGAAGCCCACACCCTGCGCCAGGCCGGAGAGGGCAATGGTGCCGGCTTCGTCCGGTTCGGTGGTGGCGATAAGGGTCATGCCGATGGCAAAGATGCTGCCCATGCCGAAGCCCAGCAGTATGGCGAAGATAACCCACAGCGAAAGTGGAGCGGTCAGCAGCCCCCAGCAGGCGGCAATGGCGGCCAGCGTCGCGATGGCCATAAGCCGCCCCATGCTGCCCAGCCAGCGGGTGAGCACCCCGGCGGCCAGGGCAAAGGGAATCTGGCAGATGGTGGCAAGCCCGGGCACATAGCCTGCTTCATCCGGGTGCATGCCGCGGTGGCGCAGCAGGGTGGTGAGCCACACAATGAGCAGCCAGGCGCTGGCTACGCGGAAGAGGTAGTAGAGCGTGACCATGATGGCCGCGCGTTTGCGCAGCAGCGGCAGGATGGGGGCGTTCAGGGTGCGTTGCTGCGTGTGGAGATGCCGGTTGTGCAGCATGAGCCCGCCCCATAGCATGGCGGCCAGCAGCAGCGGCAGCCCCCAGAAGAGCAGTCCGTGCTGCCAGCCTCCCAGCCAGTGGGCTACCGGAGTGGAGGCTCCGGTGCCGATGGCTGTTCCCAGGCTCACGCAGGCGGTGTAGGCGCTCATGAGCGTGGGTAGGTTCTTCTTTTCCACCTGCTTGACCACGCCCAGGATGATGGAGCCGGCGATGCCCAGCCCCAGCCCGATGACTACTGTGCCGCCGAAGAGTCCGGGGATGCCGCCGTAGCTGCGCCAGATGACTCCAGCCACGGCGGCCAGCATGGCGTAGATGATGAGGTGTCCCGGCCGGACCCAGGCTACCAGCCGAGCCCCCAGCGGGGCGGCTATCCCCAACGCCATGACGGGTAGCAGACCGAACAGACCGCTGCTGCTGATACTCAGCCCCAAATCCTGCATGAGCGGTACCAGCAGCGGATCTGCTGCAGAAAAAGCGAGACGCAGATTGACGCTGACGAGCAGAAAAATAACGATGAAGTGCAGATGGTTGGTGGGGCGGGGCTGACCAGGCATAATCTTGATTGATACGTTTTCTTTTGGATTCCTGCAATCTAATTCTCTATATGCTAATTGGTGTTTCCTGGCCCAGTTTGTAAAAACGGCTCCGTTATATTTGGCTATCGGAAATAAAAGCTGTGCAATGGTACGCCTTTATGGTATAAGACTGCTATGAAGATGTGGAAAAAAGTACTGTTCGGAATGACTCTGCTGGCTCTGCTTCCTGTGCAGGCGCAGGATGAAGTGGCGGAACCTACAGCAGATGAACTGCTGGCCTGCATGCGTGAGATGACGGTGAGCCAGGGTAACAAGGACGTGGCCGGGCGTATCCGTAAGGGGAAACTCAAGGTCCCGTTCAGCCTCAGCGTGCGTGGCGATACCCTTGCATTCCAGTATAAGGAAGGCGATGCCTGGAAACGTTTCGATGTGCGTATCAAGGAGGAACAGGCGGATTTGATTCGCGTGGATAATGGCAAGGCTGTGGTGATGGCCCCTGCGCAGTATGCTCAGACCATTGCCGGCACAGATGTGTGCTATGAGGACCTTTCCCTGCGCTTCCTTTACTGGCAGGGTGGCGAAATGGTGGAAGCCGGGGCTGATTCCCGCATCAAAGGCCGTGATTGCTACGTGGTGCAGGTGCCGAATCCTAACCCCGGGGTCGGTCAGTTTGCCTGGGTGCGTATGTGGGTGGATAAGGAAAACGGCACTACCTGGCAGATTGATGGCTATGGGGCCGATGGCAAGCTCAGGAAGCGTTTCTCTATTACTTCGGTTCAGAAATTGAGCGATGGTACTTGGTTCTTCAAGCAGATGAAGCTGGAGGTGCGTAACCCCCAGAATCCAAACCGCACCATTGCGCTGGATTATCTGGAAATGGATGATTTGCCTAATAAGAAATAATGTTTCGCCGCTTTTTCCAGCTGCTTGTTGTACTGGTTCCGCTGGGGGCTTTTGCTCTTGCGTTGGAGCCGGTGCAGCAGCGGTTGTATGGCGGCCACGCTACAGAGGGAATTGTGATGCTGCTGGGGGCCTTAGTGGCACTTACGGTGGTGGAGGGGCTTCTCTTTCGCTATTGGGTGTTGCCCGGGTGGAGTGACAGGATGGCGGAGCGCCTTTATGCCGGCTCCTATCTCCCGGAAAATGATTCGCTGGCGCGATTGGTTGAACAGATTCTCGCAAGCAAAGACCCCGCCGCGCTGGAACAATTGCAGACGTTGGTTCGCTCGAATCCCCGACGCTTGCGCGGCTGGCTGGAGCTGGCCCGTCTGCAGCAGGAGTTGCTGCCGGATGCCTCTGTGGCCCTTGCTACGCTGGTTGATGCGGCCTCTGCTGTTCGCGACCCGGAGGACGCTGCGCTTCTCCTGTATCGCGCCGGCCGGCTGTGCGAGAAATCGCTGCATGATGCAGCATCTTCCACCCGGTATCTGCAGCGGGTGGTGGATGAATACCCCGGCACGGTGTATGCGCGGCGGGCTTCTTCTCTCCTGAAGTAACCGGAGGCTATGGGTGGCGTTGATAACTTCTTGTTTGTAAGAGAACAGAGGACTTGTTTTACTGCTTTCTGTGCTTAATCATTACCAGTACATTGTCTGTTTTCTACAGATGACTGGTAATCAGGGGCTAGCGTGTGTGGTTTGTTTCTCGATTGTGGTGCCGGGTGAATTTTCATAGCTTAGGTATTCTTTGTTACGCAGAGTGACAAGAGCAACAATTACCCAACAAACTATGAATGAGAAGCAGAAGGAGGGAGCCGGATGGTAATCCCTGGGCTCCTGCCACGTACATTGCGCGGTGTAGGTGGAATTCGATTGATAGATATGCCGGGTGTCATTTATCCGGAATCGGTCTTGATAGGACATAAAGGCTCAGATACTTCGAGCGGGAGGCCACATGCAGCGGTTCCATCGTGGGGAATAAGCTCGCGCGCTGCAGCTGAGAAACTGGGCGTATCGGTGCGCTCGGCTCGTGCTTTGCTGAATAAGAACAAGGCAAAGTTCCGGCTTGTGTCGCAGCGGGGAGGACCGGCCTGCATGTACTGGGACAAGCGCGTGGTGGAGCGCCTGGTGGCAAAGCGCATGCCTTTGGTGCATAAGATACCCGAGAAGCTGTGCCCGGCTAGTGAAGCGTGCTGTATTTTAGTGATAGCGCGCAGCACATTGTCACGGTATGTGAAGATGAAGCTTTTGAGAGAACATAAGCTGCGGCATGTCACTCCCACCGGGGTGCGCGTGGTATCGTATTATTTGAGAGCCGAAGTAAAAAGGCTTGCCGCGCGGAAGAATGCAGCCCATCTGCGTGCCGAGCAGGCGCGTCGCGAGCGTCTGCATGAGTGGTGGAGTTCTCAGAGATTATTACCGGATGATACCGGGTCGTCTCCTAAAAGATAGAGAGTTAGCTTGCCATTCTTCGCTGGAATGCGGAGAATGGCAAATATGGATAAGACGGTATCTGACCAGATCGTGGAAATGCTGGCGGCTGCAGGAGTGCGCCGTATATATGGCATGGCCGGGGATGCATTGCACCCACTCATGGAGGCATTGCAACGCGATGCCCGCATTCGCTGGGTGCATGTGCGCCACGAGGAGACGGCCGCATTTGCAGCCAGTGCCGAAGCACAGCTCACCGGTGAATTAGCGGTGTGCTGCGGCAGTTGTGGTCCTGGCAATATGCATCTCATCAATGGTTTGTATGATGCGAGCCGCAGCGCGGCACCGGTGCTGGCCCTGGCGGCGCATCTGCCAACGCTGCAGATAGGTACTCATTATATTCACGAGACTCACCCGCCCTTTTTTTTCCGGGAATGTGTCTGCTATTGTGAGTTGGTGAGTCGCCCGCGGCAGATGCCGGCTGTGCTGGCAGAGGCGATTCGTACCGCTCGGGCCCGGCGCGGGGTAGGGATGCTGGTTTTGCCGGGGGATGTGGCTGCCATGGCGGGTGTGGCAGATTCAGCGGTAGCGCCGGTGGTATCACCCGCGCCAGCTCAGTTGCATGCCCCGGAGGCGGTGGTGCAGCAAATGGTGGAGATGCTCAATGGAGCCCGGCGTGTTACCTTCCTTTGCGGTATCGGCTGTGCCGGCGTGGAAAAGGAAGTGGTTACTCTTGCCCGGCGCTTGCAGGCTCCGGTGGCGTATACTTTGCGTGCCAAGGATTTGCTGGAGAAAGATAATCCGAATGCCGTAGGTATGACCGGTTTGCTAGGCTGGGGGGCAGCGGTGCATGCTGTGCTGGATTGCGATGTGCTGGTGATGTGGGGGACGGATTTCCCTTATCGTGATTTTCTGCCGCAGCATGGCGGCAAGGTGATTCAGGTGGATACCAATGCTGCTGCGCTGGGGCGGCGTGTACCGCTGGCTCTGGCGGTGCATGCATCGGTGGAATCCGTGGTCAGGGAATTGCAGTGCAGGGTGGAGCCGAATCGCTCGGATGAGTTCCTTCGCTCGATGCGTACGTTCAATGCACGGGAGATAGCTCATATCTACCAACCGCTGCGAGTGGTGGATGAGGATGCCCCTCTGCGGCCGGAGCTGCTCACCCGCCTGGTGAGTGACCATGCAGAGCCGGATGCTGTGTTCACCGTAGATACCGGTACTCCGGATATCTGGTGCGCACGCTATCTTCAGGCGCTGGATACGCGGCGCATTCTGGGGTCATTCAACCACGGAGCTATGGGATGCGCACTTGCCATGGCTATAGGCGCCAAGACCGTTTACCCGAAGCGGCAGGTTATAGCTCTTTGTGGAGATGGCGGAATTTCGATGCTGGCGGGTGATATGCTCACCCTGATGCAGGAGGGGCTGGCTGTTAAAATACTGGTGTATAATAACTCAGAACTGAACTATGATGCGCTTGAACAATTGCGCGCTGGTATACCACACCCCATAGGAACAGGCCTGCACATCACCAGTTTTGCGGCTGTGGCGCGTGCCATGGGTCTGCGTTCCTGGCGGGTTTCTCGCGTGAATGAGGCTATTCCGGCCATTAAGGAATGGCTTGCGGTAGATAGCCCGGCCCTGCTGGATGTCGCGGTGGACCGCCATGCTCTGCCGTTGCCGCCCGGTCTTACCTTCATGCAGGGCCTGGGCTATTGCAAAGGTCTAGCTGAGCAATCAGCCCACAATTCGCTCGATACCGTCAAGCGGCTTCTCTTCGGCAATCGGCGCTTCTTTGCGTGAATCAGATATACTTGCGCTCTCGGAAGAGGTGAGTGCGGAGCGGGTCGGAGGCTGCCATGTGGGTGTAGCCGATGGCGAGGGCATCGGCCGCATCGGGTGCGGGGGTTTCGGTGAGTGAGAGCAATGCCCGCATCATGAAGGCAACCTGTTGTTTTCCGGCGCTGCCGCGGCCCACGGTGGCGAGTTTTACGCAGGTGGGCGGGTATTCCATGATTCTCAGTCCGTGTTCTGCGGCCGCCAGCACGGTGGCTGCCCGGGCAGAGCCCATGGTGATGGCGGTGCGGTGGCTTTGCACGTAGATGATGCCTTCAATAGCCAGCTCGTCTGGCTGCCATTTCTCAACGAGTTGGCATACATGCTCGTGGATAGCGAGCAGACATTGGCTCTGACTGAGCTTAGCCGGCAGCGAGAGTGTGCCGTACTCCAGAGCTCGCGGCGCGCGGAAATCGCCTTCGATTACCGCGTAGCCGGTGTTGCGTATAGCCGGGTCTATGCTGAGAACTCGCATGGCTGCGGGTTAGCGGCGGCGGCGCTTGGAAGCGGCAGGACGCGGCTTGCGCACCGGACGCACCGGGCCGTCCTCGAGCAGGGCGGTGTAGGCGTAGTTGAAGCCATCCAGCTTGCGGCGGGCAATCTTGCGGTTGATGAAGAGTTCCACGCTCTTGGCAAAGTCTACCTCATCGGCGGTGAGCAGGGTGAAGGCATCGCCGGTGGATTCGGCACGGCCTGTGCGGCCGATGCGGTGCACGTAGTCTTCCGGATTTTCCGGTACGCGGTAGTTGATGACGTGGGTCACGCCGTTGATATCGATACCACGGGCGGCTACATCGGTTGCCACCAGAATGCGGAACTTATCCTCCTTGAATCCTTTGAGCGCCGCCATACGTTCTTTCTGGCCGATGTCGGAGTGCATGACCGTGACTTCATCCTTCCAGCCGGCGTTGGCCAGCATGTTGCCCACGGTGTCGGCCTCTTTGCGGGTGCGGGTGAAAATCATGAGGTTCTGGAAATCTGTGGCCTTGATGAGTGCGAGCAGCAGTTCATCCCGCTGGTCGAGGCCTACCGGGTAGAAGGCGTGGGAAATGGTGCTGGCCACCTCGCGGCGGGCAATGGCAATTTCCACCGGGTCGGTCAGGCACCACTTGGCAAAGCCTTGCAGAATCTGCGGCATGGTGGCAGAGAAGAAGAGGGTCTGGCGGCCTTCCCATGGGCAGAGGTTTACAATTTTGCGCACGATGGGCAGGAAGCCCATATCCGTCATGCGATCTACTTCATCGAGCACCAGGGTCTTGATGGCTTTGAACTTCATGTTGCCTCGGTAGAAATGGTCGATGAGGCGTCCCGGTGTTGCCACGACGACATCCACACCTTTTTTGAGTTCTTCGGTCTGGGCGCCATAGCCGACACCACCATAGAGCAGCCCCACCTTGATATCGGTGTGTCTGGCGTAGGTGCGGAACGATTCAGCCAGCTGGTCTGCCAGTTCGCGGGTGGGTTCCAGCACCAGCACCTGGGGTTGCCCTGTGTGGGTGATGCTGTTGAGCAGGGGCAGGGCGAAAGCAGCAGATTTACCTGTGCCGGTCTGGGATGCGCCAATGACATCTTTCCCCTGCATAATCTGGGGGATGGCCTGTTCCTGAATGGGGGTCGGGTTCTCGTAGCCGCAATCTTTGACGGCTTCCAGAATGGGGGCGGAAAGCCCCAGTTCTTCAAATGTCATCTTGGTATCCGTTATCGTTTGTTGTGTGGAATTGTCCATGCCCGGTATCAGCAGATATAGGGGTTGTTAAGTTGTTCTTCGCCAATGGTGGTGGAGGGACCATGGCCGCTGTTCACGGTGGTGTGCGGGGGCAGGGGAAGCAGATGTTCGCGAATGCCGCGCACCAGTACACTCATGCTGCCGCCGGGAAAATCCGTTCGTCCCACGCTGCCGGCAAACAGAATATCGCCCACAAAAAGTTCATCGTCACCGGGAAGATAATATGCGGCCCCGTCGGTGGCGTGGCCGGCTATCGGCAGAATCTCCCACTCCAGACCTCCCCAGTCTGCCTGGCGTGGGGCGGTGCCCAGCACATCATTCACCTCATACGGGGTAACCGGGGGAAGCCCCCAGGCGCCGGCGGCTTCCTCCAGGGTCAGGGTTTTGCTGTAGGGCGCAACGGCGTGAATCCGGCAGCCGGTGCGTTGCTGCAGCTCGGCGGCTCCTTCCACATGGTCAAAATGCTGGTGGGTGAGCAACAGATGCCCCAGCGTTGCTCCTTCCGGCAGGTGGCGGATGACCCAGTCGGCCATGCCCAGCGGGGCATCTACCGCTACATAGCACGCATCTGCGGCCTCGATGAGGTAGCCATTGCAACCGACCGACCCGCCGGTGTATACCTGTATTTTTCTGCTCACGCGCGCATTATAGAGGCTTTCTCCCCTTATGGCGAGCCGAAAATGTGGCAGTACACCATTCTATGTAATCTGTTGCATCAGACACCACGCCAGAACTACTCCCACCAGCAGGTAACCGGCTACAGCCAGTACTCCCACCACCCAGGTGCGCGGCCAGCTGAGCATTTGCACCACGCGCGATACCGCCAGTGAGCAGAGCAAAACCCCTGAAATCTGAAAAGCTGCGGTTATGGCCATGCTGGTGCCAAGTTGCTCAGCGGCGAAACCGCTCAGCATGGAAAGCACGGAGACCAGCACCAGATTCAGTAACCCGCCGACCATGGCTTCTTTCTTGCGTCTCGAGGCATCCGGCAGATAAAGGGCGAGGCTGAAAACCACCCAAGCCAGAATACAATACAGCGCCACATACCACATTTCATTATTGCATAAGGGAAGCATAGTAAAGATGCAGACGGTGGGTGGCTGGTTGCGGTTCGCTGATTGTTGGCAAGTTTTTCGCGCTGCCTGGTTATGCTCTTGCTTCCGCGCTGCGTATGTGGTAAAAATGATGCTGTGAATCCGCAGGATGCAGAGCTTGGTCCGCTCGTGTTTCGTTTTCTGGCGTATATGGAGACGGAACGCAACGCCTCGCCGCGCACGGTGGAGGCTTATCACCGCTCGCTTCTGTTGTTCCGCCGCTGGGCAGCAGAATCGTTTGCTGCCTGGGAGCTTTGTGAGGCGGATATCTTCCGTTCCTGGCTGTATGAGGCGCTGAATGAGGAACTTAAACCTTCGACCATTCGTCTGCGTTTTGCAGCGTTGCGCTCGTTTTATGAATATCTGATGCGCCGCGAGGGGCTGCAGACCAGCCCGTTGGCAGAGGTGAGTCTGCCGCGTGCATCGCAGAGCTTGCCGGTGCATCTTTCGCTGCGTCAGATGGAGCACCTGCTGGCGCTGCCTTTGCGCTTACCTGCAGACAAAAAGAGCCCGGCATGGTTGCCGTATCGGGATGTGGCTATTCTGGAGCTGTTTTATTCCTGCGGCATGCGTCTGAGCGAACTTGTAGCGCTGGATGCCGATTCCCTGCGTCCCGGGGAGAACTGTATCCGTGTGCTGGGCAAGGGCCGCAAGGTGCGCCTGGTGCCGGTGGGGGATTATGCACGCGAGGCTGTGGAGCGATACCGAGATATGGTGGGAGTGCAGGGGAATGAACCTTTGTTCATAAGCCGGCTGGGCCGCCGCATGAGTTGCCGGAGCGTGCAGCTTATGCTGGATAAATACCTGCGATGCTCCGATATACCTTTCCATATTTCACCACACAAGCTGCGCCACACCTTTGCTACGCATATGCTCGATGCCGGGGCTGATTTGCGTGCCGTTCAGGAATTGCTGGGCCATAGTTCCCTGGCAACTACGCAGATATACACGCATGTGACTAAAACCCGCATGCAGCAGGTATATCGCCAGGCGCATCCCCGCGCCGGGTGGGATGATTAATCCTGAATCATTTCTGCAATGCCGGTGGTGGGAAACCGAAGCCGGTTATGCAGATACGGTTGCAGGAATTTCTGTGCGCGCTCCCGCGAGCCGAACAATTCTTCCAGACTCAGTCTTTCTTCCTGCGGGAGAGCTAGTTTGTTCTCCAGCGCAACCAGCAGGCACCTCAGCGAAGGGGAGCGGTGGTTCACATCTTCGTTGTAAAGTCTGCGGCCCAGTTCCCATGCTTCGCGCTCGCGCCCCCGGATACGGCACAGGTTGTAGAAAACCCAGCGTTTGTACATGGGAGATGCTCCCAGCTCCAGCGCACGGCGGTATGCTTCCACCGCCCGGGAAAAATTGGTCCGGCGGGCCAGGTCTTCATCAAAAGCCGCCATCTGTAGCCAGAGCAGGGCGCTGTCCGGATTGTTGGCAAGTCCCTCCTGCAGGAATTTTTCTGCGGTATCCAGATACTCCTTGCTGAGCACAGCTTGTTCATGCTCATTGAGGTCTTTTCTGCTGCTGACCCAGGCTACGGCATTCTTTGCCATATCGCGAGAGGCTCGCACCCAGTAATTGACGCGGCGGGGGCAAAGTCTGGTAATCTGTTCCCAGCGGCGGCGTGCGCGGGGCCAGTCCTGCTGAAGCCAGGCGTTGGTGGCATCCAGACTCATGATTTCAGCAGCCAGCGAGCGCAGCCCCCCCAGCGTGAAAACAGCCATGTTCTGAGAGAGTGTATCCGTTTTATCAACTGCGGGTAGCGGGAGTATTAATCCGGCAGCCTGCTCCTGGTGCCTGATGTTGCGGAGCAGGGGCTTTGCCGCCCAGCCGGCTGCCGCCAGCACTGCCAGCGCACCGCAGATGCGGAACGCCTGGCGCAGCGGACTGGCGGGGGAAAGAATCATACGCGTCCCAGTTGGCGGCGGATATCCGCCGCCAGTTTCTCCCAATGCGGCACCGCTACGCCCGCCTCACGGGCGCGCTCCAATGTCTGCCCCCATATGGCATCATATTCCACCGGGCGGCCTCGTTGCAAATCCACCGCGCTGCTGGGTATGAATTCGCCCATGATGCGAGTGCGTTCCATCTGGCGGCTCACAATGTCCATCGGAAGCGGGTAGCCGCGTTTCTCTGCGGTGGCGCACACCTCCTGCATGATAGCCTCGGCCCGCTCCGGTTCACCCTGCATGGTGAAAAGCTTTTTCACGCTGATGCCGCCATGCGCTACGCACAGACCATTGAAAGGAATATTCCAGGTCAGCTTGCACCATTGAATCTGCTCAGCGTGTTCAAATGCCGAGGTGGCAATACCTGCCTGTCCGAATATGGCGGCAAATTCCTCAGCCCGGCCTGTGCCGGTTGCTGAGCTTACAAATGGCGCAAATTGAATTTCGCCACCCTCCAGATGCCGGATTTTTCCGGGGATATCCATCATGCAGCACACAAAGCAGAGGCCTATGTATACCCGCTCTTCCGGTACATAAGCGGAAATCGCCTCAGCATTCCCCATGCCGTTCTGCAGCGTCAGAATTTCAGTGCCTCCGTGCACCAGCGCGGGCAGATAAGCCCCCAGCTGGTCATTGCTGGTGGTTTTCCAGCATACAATCACCAAATCCACAGGCCCGCATTCCTCAGCCCTGCGGCATACATTCACCTGCGGCAGGTGCATATCCCCATGCACGCTTTCCACATGCAGCCCCCCGGCCTTCAGCGGTTCATATACCGAGCGCCCGATAAAGCATACATCATGCCCGGCCTCGGCCAGGCGCGCCCCGTAGTAACACCCCAGCGCTCCGGCCCCTAAAATCGCTATCTTCATGCCCTATAGACTAGCATTTGTGCGGCATTCTGGCAATAAAAAAGCCTGTACACGCATTTTTGCCTTGCATTCAGGCGTTAAAAGCGCTATTTAGAATCCACTTATTCAACCCGGGCGGGTCTGTTTGCCTGCCCTACAAACCTAACACAGAACCACCATGGGTCAACAACATCGTAAGGAGACGAAGCGTCGCCGCCGCACCGCCTACATCAAGCGCCAGAAGGAAATCGCCAAGAACAGCAAGAATACCACTCCTGTTCAGATGGCCAAGAAGATTTCCAAGGACTAATCTTCGTCTCAGCTATTTATAACTGACTTTAAAAACCGGCAGTTCGTTTATCGGACTGCCGGTTTCGACTGCCCTTCCTGATACAAGCTTGTATAACCGCAAGGCTAAATAGAATTCTGCTTATGTCGCAATCTCTACGCGCGCGGGAAAATATAAGCTGGAAATGCAGGGTGAATTGTGATATGGTCGCGGCGCTATGTTATCAGATCGTACCAAGGCAGGTATTCAGCGTGCGCCGCATCGTAGTCTGATGCGTGCCACGGGCATGACGGATGAGGATATTAAAAAACCGTTTATTGCCATTTGCAACTCTTTCAATGAGGTGATTCCCGGTCACGTGCACCTCAACAAGGTGGCCGAGCTTATCAAAGACGAGGTGCGAAAGGCAGGTGGTACGCCCATTGAGTTCAACCTCATCGGCGTGTGCGATGGTATTGCCATGGCTCACCATGGCATGAAGTTCTCCCTGGCCAGCCGTGAGCTGATTGCCGACAGCGTGGAGACAATGCTTTCAGCCCATGCGTTTGACGCATGTATCTGCATTCCGAACTGTGACAAGATTGTGCCTGGCATGGTGATGGGTGCGCTGCGTTGCAATATCCCGACCATTTTCTGCAGCGGTGGCCCCATGGCCGTGGGCAAGGGGCGCAATGGCGAAGATCTTGACCTCAACAGCGTGTTTGAGGCCGTGGCTGCCTGTACTGCCGGCAAGATTACTGAAGATGAGCTGCATTATGTGGAGTGCCACGCCTGTCCGAGCGCTGGTTCCTGCAGCGGTATGTTCACCGCCAATTCCATGAACTGCCTGTGCGAGGTACTGGGGCTGGCTCTGCCGGGCAATGGTACTCTGCTGGCGCTTTCCGAAGAACGCAAGGAATTCTGGCGCGCCGCCGCCCGCCGCGCGGTGGAGATGGCCAGGCAGGGCGGCCCGCTGCCCCGCGACCTCATCACCGAGGCTGCCATCGATAACGTGTTCACCTGCGATATGGCCATGGGTGGTTCCTCCAACACCGTGCTGCACACGCTGGCCTTTGCCGCAGAAGCCGGGTTTGAATACGACTTGAAGCGTATTGACGAGATTTCCAGGCGTACCCCGAATATCTGCAAGGTGGCCCCCAGCTCCCGCTACCACATGCACGACGTGCTGCGTGCCGGCGGTATCATGACCATTCTGGCAGAAATCAACAAGATTCCCGGTGCTCTCAATATCAATGTGCCTACCGTGAGCGGCAAGACCCTCGGCGAGCAGATTGAGGGCCTTTCCACCCAGGACCCCGCCGTCATCCGCACGCTGGACAACGCCTACTCCAAGGATGGCGGCCTGGCCGTGCTTTTTGGAAATCTCGCAGAGCAGGGGGCTATTGTGAAGAAGGCCGGTGTGCTGCCTGAAATGATGGTGCACCGCGGCCCTGCCGTGATTTTTGAGAGCCAGGAAGAAGCCTGCGCCGGTATTCTGGCAGACAAGGTGAAGCCTGGTGATGTGGTGGTTATCCGCAACGAAGGCCCGAAGGGCGGCCCCGGTATGCAGGAAATGCTTGCTCCCACCAGCTACATCATGGGCAAGGGGCTGGGCAACTGCGTGGCTCTCATCACCGATGGCCGCTTCTCCGGCGCCACGCATGGTGCCTGCATCGGCCATGTGTCCCCGGAGGCTGCAGAAGGCGGTCTCATCGGACTTCTGAAGGATGGCGATATCATTTCCATCGACATCCCCGCCCGCAGCATGAATGTGGAGCTTAGCGACGAGGAAATCGCCGCCCGCCGCGCCGTGTGGCAGCCCACCATGCAGGAAATCCCCAGCAAGTGGCTCAAACGTTACCGCAAGCTGGCCACTAACGCAAGCAAGGGTGCTGTCCTTGCCTGATTTTGATACCACCCGATAATCAAAACCATGAGTGATACCAAACAAAACTTCATCGTCAAGTACTTCTCTGAATTCGGGGTACTCCGCGAGTGTGGCAAGAACTTCTGGCTCACGAACTTCATTCAGTTCTTCGATGGCCTGTCGTATTTCACACTCATCATTGTATTCTCCCTGTTCCTGAACAAGTACTGTGGTTTCCGTGATGCGGACGCCCCCTATTGGGTGGGCATGTACACGCTCTTTATTTCGCTGTTCGTGTTCGCTGTGGGCACCATCTGCGACATCATCGGTCTGCGCCGCACCTACCTCATCGGCTTCACCCTGCTGATTGGCGGGCGTCTTATTCTGGGCTTGGGTACGGACTTCGGCACCGGGGTTCTGCAGCTCAGCCAGGATACCTCCCGATACTTCGTGATGGCCGGTATCGGTATCATGTCTTTCGGCACGGCCTTCATGAGCCCCTGCATCACCACCTCCATCCGCCGTTTCACCACGCTGCGCTCCCGCCCCACAGGGTTCAATTTCTATTACCTGTTCATGAATGTGGGGGCGCTGCTGGCCGGCTTTGCTATTGTGGACCCGCTGCTGGCCTGGCAGGGTGATATCGATGGTCTGCTGTGGGTGATTAACTTCGGTACCGTCTGCAACTGCATCGCTTTCATTTTCACCCGTTTCATTGATGAAGACTTCTTTGCTGTGCCGGAGGAACGCATTGTCAAGACCGCCAAATCAGCTCAACGACCGCTGCAGCTCATTGGCCAGGTGGCCCGCGAGCGCGCGTTCCAGAAGCTCATTGTGTTCCTGGTGCTCACGCTGGGTGTGCGTCTGGTGTTCACGCTGCAGTTCCTGGTGATGCCGCAGTACTACCTGCGCACCATCGGCGATGATTTCAAGCTCGGCTTCATGAACTCGCTCAATCCTTTTGTGATTATCACGGGGTTGATTCTCATCATCCCGATTCTCAACAAGTTCTCCACGGTGAAGCTCATGATTACGGGCATGAGTATCTCTGCCTGCTCACTCATTCTTATGGCAGTGCCTCCGCAGACCTACTTCATCATCCCCGGTATTGAGACCATTGGCCAGGCCTACTTTGTGGCCATTTTCCTGCAGATTCTCATCTTTGCCTTTGGTGAGCTGCTGTTCAGCCCCCGTTTCTCCGAATACGTGGCGCGCGTAGCCCCCAAGGACAAGGTGGCCTCCTACATGTCGCTCTCCGCCCTGCCCATGTTCATTGCCAAGCCGATTAACGGTGTGGTGGGTGGTCTGCTGGTGTCCTACCTCTGCTTCGATGGCATTGCCGCCAAGATGGATACCGGTCACATCGGCTTCTGGGATTCCCCCGAGTTCATGTGGACCATTTACCTCATTATGGCTCTCATTTCCCCGCTGGCCATTATTCTGACCAAGGACAGTTTCGTTTCCGATAACCCGGAGGCCTCCACCGCCAAGGATGATTCTGCTGAGTCTGTGGAAAAGGATGAAGAAGAAAATACCATAACTGCTAACGCCTGATTATTACACACCATGTCTGAGTCTCAAGAACACAAAACCGAATGGCTTCCCATTATCAAGGATATGTGCATCCTGGTGTGCATCATGGGTGCGCTGGGCTATGCCTGTAACCTGGCAATGAAGCCGTTTGAATCCGTGCAGGTGACAGATTCCCTCGTTTCCCTTATCCGCAAGGGCGGCCTGGAGACGGAAAGGAAAACCGGTGAAGAAATTGATAATGTTTACCTGCGTGAAATGGAGAATGGACGCAAGGAACATGACGATTTCGTGAACACAAAGGATGCTACAGGTCGTACACCGCTCATGTGGGCCGTGTATGCCAACTATAATAACCCTGTAGCTGCTGTCAAGCGTGACCTCGCCCGCCTGTTCTACGTGCAGAACCTTCTTGCCCAGCCGGGCATAAATGTGCACGCCAAGGATCAGGATGGCTTTACCGCCATGCATTGGGCAGCCTGGAGTGGCATGCCTTATTGTACGCTGCTGCTGGCTGAAGCCGGTATGGATATCAACGCACAGGAAAACAACGGATTCACTCCGCTCATGCTCGCTTCCATGCGTGGTAATAATGAGGTGGTGAAGATGCTGCTCTCCTATGGTGCCAGAACCGATATCCGGAACAACGAAGGAAGGACGGCCTTTGAGCTTGCTTCTGCCGGTGAAAATGCCTACAGCAAGCGCGAACCATTTGTTTACTCCCTGATTTTCTCACCAGAACGAGAAGCGGCTTATAAAGCCACTCTTGAGCTGCTTAGTAATCCGCCTGCTGCACGCAGCTTGGCCGAATGGCTGGAAGATATGGCCCGCATGAGCGGAGAGGCCCGCGCTGAGCGTATAGGCTCTGCCATTGTTGAGCAGGATAAGGAGACCGGCATGACGGTGCTGCTGCAGACGGTTCAGGGTGCTGCTTATGCGGAAAATACGCAGGAGTACGATGATGCTATCCACTATTTTGTACTCGGTCAGTTGAAAGCAATTGCCGCTACGGAGAAGCGCCTGGCTGAGGAGGGTAAGCCTGTGAAGGTTCCCACCATTCAGGTGAAGGATAAGGAGGGACGCAATGCGCTTGATATCGCTTTGCAGTTTGGCCTCACGAAGACGGCCGCTCACCTGAGCTGGGTTCTGGAGCCCTCTGTACCTGCTCCCGATAGCGCACCAGCGCAGCCGGAGACACCCGCGCTGCCCACCCCGGCGCTTTAACCACACCTCAATTTCAGATAATGCAGGAAGGGAGTTCAGATGAACTCCCTTTCCTTGTTGTACGGCAGGCCTGACGCGTAACTGGGGTGAGAGTTCCCAATAACCCGCTGACAGGGCGGAATTAAATAGCCATGCAATGAAGGTGGTAAGGAAGCCAGAGCCAAAACACAGTCAGGATGGATAAGAACTGAATAGAAAGTCAGCCCGCGCGAGAGAATCATTTGACGCATGGCTGAAAGATTATCTGGGTGCGGGCTGAGTCTCTGCCTTTCTGTTCTGGCAATAGAAAATAATGGCTGCGAGGATGCCGCCCAGGGTATCCTGCACCATGTCTTTGTGGGCGTCCCATTCATCGCCCTGGGAGCCGAGGAATGCCTGGCCGGCTGAGCCACCGTCAATTTCGGCGTATATCCACTCCACGAGTTCCCAGAAGCCGGCAATTGCCAGGATGAAGATGACGCTGAATACAGCGGCGGTCTTGACTCCGTTTACCAGTTTGCAGCGCCAGAGCAGCTCGGCAATGGCAATGCCGCCCATGCCTACCACAAAATGAGCTACGCGGTCGTAGTGGTTGCGCTCAAAACCGAACAGGTTGGTGATGAAATCGAAGGGTACAAGTTCAAAGGTGTAGTGGGCGCCGATGACCTGCATGTAGCACCAGAAGCCCAGAATGGCATATGTTGTGTTGGAGAAGCGGAATTTGTGGTAGCTGGCGATGAGCGCTGTGACAAGCAGCAGGGCAATGGACATTTCGGTCCACCATACCTGGGTGTCGTGCGGGGTGATGGCAGACCAGCAGCTCAGCACCAGAAAGAGAATGAGTAGATATAGCGGAAATTGTTTCATTGTATTAGTTTTCCTCATTAATATCCATGTCTGCTTCATTTATACCTTCTTCCAGCTCCACTTCCTCTTGTGGAGCTGGGGTGTGCAGGGCGATGAAGTCTTTGATTCTGGCGAATTTCTCCGGGCTGACCACATAGTCCGTCACGCCCTGGTCCAGGTCGGTGATAAGGGTGCCACGCGTGTCTTTTTCGATGTGGTAGTAATATTGTTTTTCTCCATTGCGGCAGATACCGAGGACGGGCTGGGTGTCCTGGTAGGTGCTGATGACATCTGGTGAGTTAAAGAAGTTCTTCGTCTTTGCGGGAGTTTCATACTCGTTATCCGGAGTGCCGATATCAGACATGAGGGTTTCGAATTCGGCAATGGCGGCTTCGTCGCGAATCATGAGGCTTTCACCTTCATAGAAAGGGTCGAGGATGAGCTGGTTCTGCACGGTGCAGCTGCAGAGCAGCAGAGAAAGGAACAGGGGGATTTTGTTCATGATGAAAAGAGAGGTCAGATGGTGAGAGCCAGCAGGAAAAGCCCCATGTGCAGGGAGGAAAGTCCCAGCAGCATGTTCATTTTCTTATCGGCCGGCATGGTGTTGAGCTTCAGAAGAATGAAGCCGCCCAGAATGATGGCGGCCAGCCACACGAGGTTCCAGGTGAATCCCGGAAGGAAAAAGGCGGTCTGCTTGAGGGTGACGTAGGGCGCTACGAGAAAGGCCATGGCCAGACCGCGTGCGCGTCTGTCTCCCCAGCGCACAGCGAGGGTGCGTTTGCCGGTGGTGGAATCTTCCTTGCGGTCGCGGATGTTATTCACCTCAATGAGCAGGCAGGAGAGCAGGCCGCATTGCACCCCGAGAACGATGGCGCATAAATAGACTTCCAGATAACCGGGTTGCCAGCCGATTTGCACAAAGACGGTGCCCACCACGGCTACCAGCCCGAAGAAGAGCAACACGAAAAGCTCTCCCAGACCATGGTAGGCCAGAGGCCAGGGCCCCCCGGTGTAGCCGTAGGCAAAGAAGAGGCTGGGAATACCGATAAGGAGCACCGGCCAGCCTTGCGCCAGAATGAGTGGCACACCAAAGGCCGCTGCTGCTGCCAGGAAGAAGCAGCCCCAGAGTTTTACGGCAAGGGAACTCATATCCCCGCTGGCGGTGATGCGGCGCGGCCCCTGGCGTTTCTCGGTGTCGGCATTTTTCGTGGCATCAATAGCGTCGTTAAAGAAGTTGCAGGCAATCTGGATGCAGGCGCAGCTCAGTGCGGTAAAGGCAGCGAGCCACCAGTCCAGCCGGATACCTGTTTCCGGGAAGTGCTGCTGGAATTTCCAGACGATGAGGCACCCGGCCCAGACGGCCACAAAGCCGGCGGGAAGTGTTTTGGGGCGTGCTGCCAGAATGATGGAGCGGAGTTTATTCATGAAATTATTTACGGGGGAAATGGCGGCGACCACCGGCTGCTGCGCGGAAGGGCTCGAAGAGTGTATCCAGACCGCTGTTTTTGATGAGGAGCGTCTGTTCCATCAGTCTGCCGAGTTTGCCTTTCGGCCATCCCCGCTGCCAGAACCAATCAAGGTATTCGGTGGGTAAATCCATGAGCGGACAGCCCTCCGGCGGGTAATTTTTCGGCCCGTACATGCCGTAGGGCATGTGCATGGCGGCAATATCGGCCAGCAGCTGGCGCAAGTCATCTGCCGTAGGTATGGGGGCGGCTTCCATCAGCGTACCACGCTCCAGCCAATGCTTTCTCCGGCATACATGGGAACGACCTGCTGACCGTAACTGCGGTAGCTGGCGGGCACGGTCATGGGAGTGTCCTGCAGGGTAACAGTTTTCTGCTCTGGCTGCAGACCGTACCACCGGCAGGCGTTGTCGCTCACAAAGGCCTGGAGGTTATCCAGCGCGCCGTGGGTGGCAAAGATTTCTGCCAGCTTGGGCAGGGCTACAGGACCGGTGAATACCCCGGCAGCGCAACCGCATGCTTCTTTCTTGCTGCGCGGGTGCGGTGCAGAGTCAGAGCCGAACATGAGGCGCGGATGCCCCTCCAGCGCGGCGCGAAGCAGGGCATCGCGGTCTTCGGGGCGCTTGGCAATGGGTTTGCAGAAGAGGTGCGGGCGCAGGGCGCCTCCTGCAACGTCGTCCAGGGTGATAATGAGGTGCTGCAGGGTGACGGTGGCGCAGATATTGGGAAACTCATCCAGCAGGTGCACCGCCTCGGCGGTGGTGATATGCTCCATACTGAGTTTCAGTCTGGGATATTTGGTGGCCAGGTGGCGGTAGACGGCCAGGAATTCCTGCTCGCGATCCATCACAAAACCATGGCTTTCTCCGTGCACCAGCAGGGGAATGCCCAGTTCTTCCATGAGGCGGAGTGTTTTATCTGCCTGAGCCATGTCGGACACGCCGCCCTCGCTGTTGGTGGTGATGCCGGCAGGGTAGAGCTTGAAGCCGAAGAACCCGGGCGTTTCTTTGGCGGCGATGAGTTCTTTTTCTCCCAGTGGCGTGAAGAAAAGGGTCATGTAACGGCTGAATGCAGTGCCTTTCATCGCCTCGGCAATGCGTGCATCATACGCCTGCATGGCGGCAGGTGTGGTGACCGGGGGCACGAGGTTGGGCATGATGACTGCCCCGGCAAAATCAGCAGAGAGCGGAGCGGTGAGTTTCAGCATATCACCATCGCGCAGATGCAGGTGCATATCCAGCGGCGAATTCAGCGTTATCTTCATGCGCGGTATTCTACCACAACGACACCCTGTTTTCAAGCGTGAGATTAGAGCGCAGGGGAAAGAAGTCGGCAGCAGTTTGCCAGCAGCCGTATCATCCACGGTGCTTTGTACCAGCGGGCCGGGGTGATGGCCAGGGAGGCTGACATGTCCTGCTCCAGCATAGCGGAGACTCCGGCTGTGGCGGCGGTATCCTCCATGAGCAGGGTCAGCTCGAAATTGAGTCGCAGGGAACGTTCATCCAGGTTGGCTGTACCGATGCTGCAGGTGCTGGAATCCATGATGCACACCTTTTCGTGCAGAAAGCCGGGGGTGTAAGCCAGCATGTGTACCCCGCAGGAAAGCATGTCGGGGATAAAGGTGAGCATGGCTAGTTCTGCTGCCCGGTTATCGCCACGCTCGGGAATGAGAATGCGCACGTCTACCCCGCGCATGGCGGCGGCGCACAGGGCTTCCTTTACTGCCTCGGAGGGTACAAAATACGGGCTTGCCAGCCAGAGTCTCTGCTGGGCGAGACTGGCCAGCTGCAGCAGGAGAAGCTGCCAGGTGTTCATGGGGTGGTCATCCGGTCCGCTGGGTACCAGCTGGCATTGTTGTTTTTCCGGCTGTTGTGCCGGAGCTGAGCCGGATGTTTCTGGTGTGTCTGGTGTTGTGCCGGTGGCTCGCTGCCAATCGTCCAGAAAACTGAGTTGGCATTGGGTGACAATCGGGCCTCTCAGGCTTACAAAGGTATCGCGCCAGTAGGGGCGGTGGGGGCTCCGGGTGTATTCCAGCCCTATGTTGAGGCTTCCCAGATAAGCCAGACTGTTATCGATAATAACCAGTTTCCGGTGGTTGCGGTAGTTGATTCTCAGTATGGAACTGAGCCAGAAACGCCTGCCGTTGAATGAGGCTACCTGTACGCCGGCTCGTTTCAGACTGCGGAGGTATCCGGCCGGGAGTTTATGTGAGCCTACTTCATCGTATATGATGCAGACCTGAACCCCGGCGCGGGCGCGCTCTTCCAGCGCTTCTCGCAGGGTATTGCCGACGCGGTCGTTGCGGATGATGAAGAATTCCACCAGGATGGATTGCCGGGCGTTGCTGATAGCGCGGAGAAGATCCAGGTAGGTATTGTACCCGTCCTTGAGAATTGAGACCTTATTGCCAGAGCAGGGGGCATAACCGGTGCAATTGCAGAGTGTTTTTTCCAGAGTGCCTTGAGGGGGATTCCATGCGCCATGCTGGCGGAGGTACTTCTGGATGTTTTCCCGCCCTTTTCGCATGGAGGTGTGGCGGCGGATTCTCGCCGCCCCCAGTATCAGATACAGCGGAACTGTGATTCCTGGCAGGAGGGCCATTCCAAGTACCCATGCTATGGTTCCTTGTGGTGAATGTTTGCGAAACAAAGCGTGGATGATGAGAATGAAACCGCTGATGTGGAGGGCAGAGACGAGTATCGTTATCACGCCGGAAAGGTGCTCTCCCGTGAGCGTGGCGCAGGATTGGATGCATGATGGCATGTCTCAATCAGGGCTTGGATTCCTTCTTCTGCGGTTCAGGAGTCAGACTGGCCTTGTCTCCCTCGAGTTTTTTGCTCAGGCCGAATTCCCATTGTGGATTCAGCATGTCACCATAGATGTTGATATCAATCAGGAAGTCAGATAATATCGTGATGGGGGAGATTAGTAGTGTCGGCACGCTGGATATTTCTGGCCACAAATCCCCCTGGAGCGTCAGTTTATCCAAATCAATGTCCAGCTGGGTTTTGATATTCAGATTATAGCCTTTTGCTTTCATATCCCGGGTGATGAGGTGCCCGTCCCTGATATCGAATCGCGTGAAGGCTTCATCAATTCCATAGCGTAGGAAATGATTGGCAAAGGGGACATTGTAGGCTGAGTCTATGGTGCTGCTCCCGGTGTCAAAAATACCGCGTATGAAGCGGTCAAACCAGTTGGGTTCGTGTTGCTCCGCTGTGGGATTGACCGATTTCTGGAGCTTGGCGAGGTGCCCCGGCATGTCGGACAAGAGAGAGGCAACAGGGCGGAAAAGACTCAGTTGCATGAGGTTACCATCCTTGAGGGATACTTCACCATAGGCTATGACATCTTCCAGCTCCGGGCGTGCGGACTGGAAGCGGATGAACCCGTTGCATGTGGCCGGGGTGAAGTCTTCGCCATATGAGGCAACGATGTCTTTCAGGTTCAGGTTCTTCGCTTCCAGGTAGCCATCGAGAGTGGTGTGTCTGCCTGAGAATCCAATGCGGAGAGCTCCAGATATGACGCCCCCCCAGCTTTGGGCGTTCATTTGGTCGAGGTATACATCTGTATCGCTGATATTGATGAATCCGGTAAAATCAGCAAGCGGTATAGTGGTGCCGAGGAACCGGAATCCGGCACCGGTGGCTCCATGGGTCCGGATGAGTCCGCGCATGGGCACATCGCAATTTCTTGAAAGCGGGAAGATGCAG
The DNA here is from genome assembly GCA_045538275.1 of Akkermansia sp. Classification (GTDB taxonomy): domain Bacteria; phylum Verrucomicrobiota; class Verrucomicrobiia; order Verrucomicrobiales; family Akkermansiaceae; genus Akkermansia. Next base: position 42,322 of record JAZSRB010000025.1, read on the forward strand.
TAATCTGTGGCAATATCCACCGGGTCTCGCAGGATGATGTCCTCCAGAAAATGCTGGATGGGGGCATAATACATGCCTATGGAGTAGGCTGGGTAGCAATTGCCTTTCAGATTGTGGAGGCTGATGGTGTTGTTTTCGATGTTGAAGCGTACAGCTTCACCTTTGATTCTGCTGGTGAGGGCGCCTTTCTTGAATTTGTTGCGTTTCAACCATGGTTTGTTGTCGTACAGCAAATCCGGGTCGGTCAGGTTGATGCGGATTCGCTCGGGCAGAGGATTGCCCGCCTCATCAGTACAGTCAAGCTGCACCAGTACTTCTACATCACAGCGGCCTTCCCTGATCAGGGTGTAGGGCTCTTTACCCAGGTCGGTGCGCATGTATTCCTCACCGGTTTCCTTACCCTTGGAGTCATGTTTATCACGGATGATACCCAGTAGGAATTCCAGGTTCTGCAGATGCGCTTTGCAGAGAGCATGAACGTAGATGCCCTTATCGTAGCGGATGGTAGTGTTGATGTCGGTGATATTGTGTCTGGTCACTCCGGGAGTACAGCGGAAATCTCGCATAATCCAATGCGCATCCACATTGTCGATGAGGGCATTAATGACATCTACCGTGATGGTGTTTGACCCGGTGATTCTGCATTCCTTGAGAGGGTCACCCGTTACGTGTATATCCAGAACGCCGGTTTTGTGTTTGGCCAGAATGTCTGCATCGTAGTGCATGCTGCCATTCTCCGCAGTACTGAAGTCTCCCTTGACCTGTAGCTCCAGCGGGATTTCCATGCCCTTATGTACATGTACGTTGTGGCAGACTCGCACCAGCTCAGGCAGGTGAATATCGTAGTTCGCTTGAATCAGATGGTTTGTTTCTGTATCAAAGAAAGCATTTGCCTGCAGCGTGAGCAGACGAGGCAGTTTGAGTTCCTTGAGTGGCTCTCCTCCCATAAGCGGAGCCAAGGAGGCCATGGGGAGTTGCGCTTGCAGATTGGTTATGTGCAGGATTTTTGACTGTTCAAGTGCTGCCGTACAGCTTATCTCGAGTTGTTCTGCGCCTATTTTACTGCCGATGGTGAGGCTGCATTCATCATTGCCGGTGTTGCGCACCAGAATCTGTGTGTCGGTCATGCAGAATTCGTTGTTGTAGCGCAGTTCGTCCACCAGGGTCTGCACTTCGGCGTCTTTCTGCATGTTTTGCCACCCATCCGTGAGTTTCAGTCCTTCAGGGATGGTGATGTCTGCCATTATGCCGCTTGCGCAAATGCCATCATGAGCAAGGCTGTTGGCGTGGAGTTTGGTGAGGATTTTGCTGGAGCGCAGGGAATTGAGATTTTCCTTCCAATTTGTGTAGAAATCTGCAAGTTCGGTGGTGATGTGCAGCTTATTGACCGCAGAGGTTTTGTGTTGTGCTGATTCGAGGCTCAGGCTGGCAGCTGCTTTGCCGATGGAGAGCACATGTGTGTTTCCCTCTGCATTCAGAGCCTCGAGGCTGATATCATAGACAAGTTTTTTTGCCGAGGCTTCCTGTTCCTTGTTTTGGGCATTTGCAGCAAGTCCTTTAAGCTCGAGTGTGCCAATGCTGATAGAATTGCTGTTGTAGTGGATATCATCGAGTAGCAGGGAGAAGGAAGCTGTGTGAAGGTGGGTTGCTCCCCATCCGATGTGTCCGGTGTTGAACTGAGCAGTGCAGCTCTTCAGCGTTGGAATTAAATCTTCTATTCTTGTCTTCCCTGGTTCAAAGACCGGGGTTGCTACTTCGCAACTGGCCCGCAGTTGCAGGTTATGTCCAAAGGTTAAAGCTTCGGGGAGAGCCAGCCCGGGGGTGTTGCTAATGTCTCTTGTGAGTGCCAGGATTGTTTCGTCTGAAAGGTTAATATCCACCTTGGCAGAACCGGCCCCGTTCTCGGCTTTTGCCGAGGCCCGGATATGCCCCTCTGGCAGTTCGAGCACAATGTTGTCTATGTTGAAGCTGCCATCGCGAACAAAGAAAGTCAGCAGCAGGTGGTTGATATCTGTCTCTCCTATCTGAAATTCCCGGTGTTCGAGCCGGCCTCGCAGCGTAATGCGGTTGAGTGCATAATTCTCTGCAAATGCTGCGCTGCCATTTAATTCTATTATCGGGGTGTTATCCGACTTATTGTGGATCTCCTTCAGAACGGGAATGCTGGCATCTCCCAGATAGGAATCAATAAGGCTGACTATGGGGGCGGAGCTTTGGGTGTTGAACTCAAGCTCTCTGGTGGTGATATCATAGGCTCCCTGGAGAGATATTGCGGTATCCGGGTTAATGGTGTGTAGTTTGAGCGTGCTGATGGTGAAAGTGTTATTTTCAAAGGAGGCCTCAATGGAGGCGTCCCTCACGTGCAGGTATTCTACATGGAAATCCGGAATCCATGCTGTGAGTTGGTATTTCCAGACCTTGCCTCCCAGAACTTTGAGCTTGAGGGTGGGGCGCTGTCCTTCTGACCAGTTCTGCTGGTTGAGGAGCGTGATGGCTTTCTGGAGTTGTGGGCGTATGAGTGCGAGTTTACTACCCAGTTCTTCTGGTGTGAGTATTTGCTTATGGGGTGTCTTGTCTTTGTCTTTTGGGAGAAGTTCCTGGAGGGAAAGGGCTGCATGGGTGCTCAGGGTGATGCCGTTGAGCTCGGTATTGATGGTGACATTTATTCCTCTGGCCTCTGGCAGGATGTCCGCATTGGCCATAATGTGGCTGAGCCTGATGGTGTTGCTTGTATCATTCCCTGTTGGTATTTCAATGTGCCCGCCTCTCAATTTTAAATCAAGAGGTGTCATGTCTCCCCTCAGGAAGCGGTTGAGGCTGAAAGCCAGCTGGGCCTTACGCAGTCGCAGGGTGGCGGGCGGCGCTTCCGGTTGCGGAATATCCAGACTAAGCCTCTCTGCCTTGAGGGCAAGCCCGGCACGAGGAACCAGCTGGATTTTTTCAATTTTAACGGGAATACCGGCCTTGGCTGCCTCTGCCTCAATATAGCGCAAAGCACAGCCGGGTATGCCGACTGTGCTGAGCCAGAGAATAACTGCTACTACTACCAGCAACCCGACCAGACATGCGAGGGGGAAGAATGTACCAACTCGTCTGATGGTGAGTTTGCCAGCCATAGGGTGTGGTGGTGGAACGGTTTATATTTCCGGATCGTATTCGCCTTCGGGCAGGGGGGGGGCCTTGGGTAAATTCATTTCGATGTCATCCAGAAGATTGACAAGGTCTACTCCTCGCTGGGCTGAGTTATCGTGCTTGAACGTGAGCCTTGGCGTGTTGCGGAGAATTACTCGTTTGCTCACTGCGCGTTGAATTTCTCCTCGTTTCCGGTTCAGCTTGTCGATAACCTGAGCGGGGGCCATGCGGCCCACAACTCCTACCCATACGCGGCCTTCCTTGAGGTCTTCTGTAATCTCGACATCCAGGATCGAGACGATGGTGCCGGACCATTCGTACTCCTTCTGAATGAAGGTGCCGATTTCCCGCTTCATCAACTCGTTCACTTTGTCAAGACGCCGTGTCGCCATAGATGCTTACAATGTTTGTTTGATTTTTTCCAGAGTGTAGCACTCGATGATGTCACCCTCTTCGTAGTCGTTGTAGTCAGCCAGGCGGATTCCGCATTCCAGACCAGCCTTGACTTCCTCCACTTCATCCTGGAAGCGGCGCAGGGTAGACATCTTGCCATCGAATACGACCTGTCCATCGCGCAGCACGCGGGCTTCTGCTGTGCGGTTCATCTTGCCATCGGTCACGAAGGAACCGGCAGCCTTGCCCTTGTTGAGCTTGAATACCTGCTTGATTTCGGCGTGCCCGAGCACGGTTTCGCGCGTTTCGGGCTCCAGCAGACCAAGCATGGCATCTTTCACCTGGTCGATAAGCTCGTACACGATGGAGAAAATCTTCACCTGCACACCTTCCCGCTTTACGGCCTTTACTGCGTTGCTCTCCACCTTTACGTTGAAGCCGAGGATGACGGCATCGGAGGAGGAGGCCAGCAGGACATCACTCTCGGAGATGGGCCCGGCGGCGGCACCAATGAACTGGCATTCTACTTTATCGCTCTCGATGTCCATGATCGCTTTCTTGATGGCTTCCACGGAGCCTTGCACATCACCCTTGAGATAGAGCTTGAGTACGGCTTTCTGTGTACCATCACCCATCATGGCCAGAATGTCCTCCATACGGGAGCGGCGCGGGGCGGTGAGCCGCTGTTGGCGCAGTTCCTCCAGACGCTCATCGGAAAGCTTGCGTGCAGCGCGTTCGTTTTCCATTTCCACCAGCTCGTCGCCCACGTTCGGTGTTTCCAGGAATCCGGAAACTTCTGCAGGCATGCCGGGGGTTGCTTTCTTGATGCGCTGGCCTTTGTCGTCGAGCATGGTTTTGACCTTACCGGAGTAGGGGCCACAGATGAACGGCATACCAACTTTCAGGGTGCCGCTTTGCACGATGACAGTGGCAGAGCTGCCCTTGCCCTGTTCCATGCGGGCTTCAATGATGGATGCGCGGCAGTTTGCCTTCGGGTTGGCTTTGAGTTCCAGCACCTCGGCCTGCAGGCAGAGCAGGTCGAGCAGGTCATCGATGCCGGAACCAGTGTGGGCCGATACGTCTACGCATTCAATCTCACCACCGAAGTCGGTGGGCATCAGGTCATTTTCCATGAGCTGCGTACGCACGCGCACCGGATCTGCGGCAGGAAGATCGCATTTGTTTACTGCTACGATAATTGTCTTGCCTGCAGCCTTGGCGTGCATGATAGCTTCCTTGGTCTGGGGCATGATGCCATCGTTAGCTGCTACTACCAGCACCACGATATCTGTGACGTCGGCGCCGCGTGCCCGCATTTCGGTGAAGATGGCGTGGCCGGGGGTATCAATGAAGGTGAGGGTGTTGCCGGCGTGCTCCACGGTGTAGGCGCCGATGTGCTGGGTGATGCCGCCAGCTTCACCTGCGGTTACTTTGGTGCGGCGGATGTAGTCGAGCAGGGATGTTTTACCGTGGTCCACATGCCCCATGACGGTGATGATGGGTGTGCGGATTTTGAGTGCATCCTCTGGTTCTTCTTCTACAGCAACGGCTTCAGGTTCTTTGATTTCTTCTACTGGAGCTTTCACTCCAGCACCTTTTTCGCGGCGCACTCGTTCGTAGGTAAAGCCGTGTTTTTCGCAAAGAGCAGCCACCTGGTCGCTATCAAGTGTGGTGCCGGGATTGGCAAATACCCCCATGGGAAGCAACTCCGCAATGAGTTTGAAAGGCTTCATGCCCATGAGCGTAGCGAGGTCGGCCACGGAAATGGGGGCTTTGATGTTCATAATCTTACCACCCTCTGCTTCAGCGGCAGGAGCCGGAGCTGGTACCGGCTCCGGCCTGGGGGCGGGCACAGGTGCCGGGGTGGGCTTTGTCTCTGCTGTAGGTTCTGCCTTGCGAACCTTTTTGCGCGGTGCAAGCAAATCCAATGCCTCGGCCTTGGCTGCTGGCTTTTTGGTAGGTGCCGGTGCAGACTCCACTTTCGGGGTGGTTGTCTTTTTCTTTTTAGTACCCCCAATCAAATCGAGCACGGGGGCTTTATCATCATCTTTTTTTGCCATTGTATCTGGGAAAAATTGTGGTTCTTCGAGGAATGATTCGGTATCAGCAGCTGGCCTGAGCTTTGGCCATGATGTCCTGAGCTTCTTCTGTAGTAATGCCGAGGGCTTCTACGAGGGTTTCAGCATCGGCGTACTGGGCAATACCTTCCACCGTGGTGAAGCCGGTTGCCACCATGGCTGCTGCAAGGTCATTGGTGATACCCAGAATGGAGGCCAGTTCACTGGCTCCCTCATTGGCCAGACTTTTGGCCTGGGCTTTTTCATCGTAGGCTTCCACGCGAACATCCCAGCGTTCGTCGGGGGTGGAGATGAGGCGGGCGGTGAGGCGTACGTTCTGCCCCTTGCGACCTTTGGCCTTGGCGGCGGCTTTGTCGTCTTCCACCACGACGGTTACCACATGGGCTGCTTTGTCCACATTTACCTTGATGGGTTCGATGGGGGCCAGAGATTCGGTCACGAGTGCGGCCTTGTCATCAGTGTATTCGAGAATGTCTACCTTCTCATGGTTGAGTTCGTTGACCACGTTCTTGACGCGGGCGCCTCGCATGCCGACGCATGCCCCGATGGGGTCTACGTTCGGGTCGTTACTGCGCACGACCATCTTGGTGCGGTAACCGGCTTCGCGAACAATGGTGAGAATGTCTACGGTGTGCTCTGCGATTTCAAGCACCTCGTTTTCGAAAAGTCTGCGTACCAGGTTGGGGTGGCTGCGGGAAAGAATGAGCTCGTGTCCGCGCACGCCATCGCGCACTTCCACCACGTAGAAGCGGAGCTTGTCTCCGCTGTTGTATTCTTCTCCGGGGATACGCTGGCGCAGGGGAACGATACCTTCGAACTTTTCGACTTCCACGATGACGTCCCCCTTATCGTAGCGTTTTACAGTACCGGTAATGACTTCTCCGGCGCGGTCGCGGAATGCCTCTGCGAGCATTTCCTGCTCAGCCTTGCGAATGCGCTGTTGCATGGTCTGGCGGGCTGTCTGTACGGCGATACGGCCGAAATCCTTGGGAGTGATGTTCACGCTGATGGTGTCACCGGGCTGGTATACCTTGCCCTTCTTGGCCCCAGCGGTCTGAGCTACAGAGAGCTTTACCTCGTTGAAAGCGTCTACGAGCTCCTCGTCTTCCACTACGGTCATTTCAGCCTTGATTTTGACCGTGCCTTTCTGAGGGTTCACAACGGCGCGAATGTTGTGAATGCGATCTGCTCCGGCTACCATCTTGGAATAGGCGGTGATGAAAGAATCCTCGAGAGCCTGGATAACGCGTTCGCGGGTCAGATCCTTTTCGCGGACGTAGAAATCAATCAGGGCGGAGATGTCAGTAGTGGCCATTTTGTTTGTGCTTATTTGCTGGGGGTTGATAGTGAGCCGTGTACAAAAAAAGAGCGGGCCTCAGACCCGCCCCAATCTCATAACGGACCGGAACTTGTACGCGCGTATTATATGAGTTCCATGATGGGGTGTCAAGGATTTTTGCAAGCAATGTCACAGTTCTGAGTGATTTTGAAAATCTTGACATAAGCATGGAATTACGTTATGGTAGCGCGCGTTATGGCAGGACTCATCATAGCGCCCAAGGCGCGTATTTTTCATGGTCACGATTGGGTGTACGGAACCGAGGTTCGCACAGTATTCGGAAATCCGCAACCCGGCGACGTGGTGTTGCTCAAGGATCAGCGGGACCATTATCTGGGCTCTGCAATGTATAACCCTCATTCTCAGATTGTGGCGCGCCGTTTCTCCCGCCGCAAACAGGACCTGGACCGCGATTTCTTTGCCCGCCGGATTTCCCAGGCTGCTATGCTGCGGGACCGCTGGTTGCCCGGTGAGAAAATGATGCGCCTGGTGTGGAGCGAGAGCGATGGTCTGCCTGGGTTGATTGTGGACCGCTATGCGGATGTATTGGTGGTGCAGACTCTTACCATGGCCATGTATCAGCGCCTGGGGCTCATCAAGGATATTCTGAACGATTTATTCCAGCCGCGCAGCATCATTGTGCGCAATGATTCTCCTATGCTGGTGGCAGAGGGAATTGAACAGCAGACCTATATCGCCATGGGTGAGGAGCCTGCGCCTTTTGTGGCAGAAGGCCGTGGTATTAAGTTCATGGTTGATTTAGCCACAGGGCAGAAGACCGGGCTCTACCTCGACCAGCTCCAGAATTACCAGGAGGTGGCCCGCCTGGCAAAGGGACGCCGTGTGCTGGATTGTTTCTGCAACCAGGGCGGGTTTGCCCTTGCGTGTGCCAAGGCCGGTGCCGCCAGCGTGACTGCAGTAGATATTTCTGAGGATGCCATTGCCTCTGTCCGCAAAAATGCAGAGTTGAATGGAGTGCAGATTGAGGCTGTAGCTGAGAATGCCTTTGATTTTCTGAAGCGGGAGAGTGACAAGGTGCGCAACGGCGCTGACTCCAGGTGGGATTTGATTATCCTTGACCCGCCCAGCTTTACGCGCAACAAGAAGAGTTTGAATGGAGCACTGCGCGGGTATAAGGAAATTCACCTGCGCGCCATGCAGATGCTGCCGGTGGGGGGTGTGCTTTCCACCTTCAGTTGCTCACATCACATCAGTTCAACTCTGTTCAGGCAGACGATATGCGATGCTGCGGTGGATGGCCATTGTACCCTGCGCCTGACTCACGTGCACGGACAGAGCCCGGATCATCCCATTCTCCTCAATATTCCTGAGACAGAGTACCTCAAAGGCTTCAGTTTTGAGCTTGTGCCCGGACGCTGAGGAAATTCCTTGCAAATGCGGCTCAATATGGTAATCTAATGGGCGCATGACTCGGTATCAATCATGGCTTCTTGCATATTGCCTCACGGTGGGGGGGCTGCCGTTGCAGGCTCAGGAAACTGTGACTGCACCCATGGCTCCGGTGCAGGCGGCAGAAGCGCATCAACAGCCGCCGCAGGTGGCGGTGCTGGGTTATGATAATTTTGCGGCATCTGAAGGTATGCCGGGTATCACATCGACTACCTTCATGGCGCAGATGACCTATCTGCGGGAGCAGGGGATTACCCCCATTTCGCTTCAGCAGTTCATCGATTGGCACAAGGGAACGGCGTCCCTTCCCGGAAACAGCGTGCTTATTACGCTGGATGAGGCGGATACCTCGGCATACTCCGTGGCTCTGCCAGTGCTGAAAAGTTTTGGATTTCCCTTTGTCGTGTTTGCAGATGGCCGCAGCTTTCAGGATGTTGCCGGCTATTTGAACACTCAGCAATTACAGAAGATGCGCAGCGCCGGCGCGGTCATAGGCAGCCGGAGCCTGACCCGCCCGCAGGCTTGCGATTGGGTGTTTGCAGATGAATCCGGGCCGGAGGCCGCCGCCAAACTGGCAGAGCGGGAACTGGGAGTATCTGCACAGCGTATCACTTCTGCTTTCGGCAGCTGTGATGCGTTTTCATATCCACGTGGCTATGCAAATGCCAATATGGTGGAAAACCTTGCCATATACGGCTATAATGTGGCATTCGGTCGCAAAGCCGGTAAGGTTACCCGGCAGACGCCTTCCTACCTGCTGAATCGTTACATGGTGCGCGAGATGGAGGATTTTGCCCGTGCTGTCAATTTTGGAGCACCGGAGGGGGATGCCTCCGTGCTTCAGCGAGTGCATGCTGTTGCAGCTAAACACCAGCCAGTCAGTCAGCCGGCTGCGGTTAAATCTCCTGAGAATGCCACAGCCAGTTTCCCGGTATTTACAGAGAATGCCGCTGTGGGAGATGCCGTACAGCCGCCGTTGCCTCCGGTCGTGGATGTCATGAATGATGATTTTGACACCCACATAGCGGGAGGCGTAGCCCCCATACCGCTCCCGGTGGTGGATGAGGTCCCGGTTGTCGGGCTCACAAATCCGAATCTTACGCCACGCCCGGTAAGCGAAATTCCCGCCGCTGGTACACTGATTCAACGCACGGTGGGTGGCGATTGGGTTACCCGGGAGTTTCCGCACCCGGTTGTTCCCCGCGAACAAACCCGTGTGGCGGTGCTTTGTTACCATGATTTCAGTAATACCCGGCCGGTTTCGGAAATGTGTCTGCGCACAGCGGAGTTCTGCCAGCAGATGCAGTATATCAAAGATGCCGGGCTGACTGTCATCACCATGCAGGATTTTCGTGAATGGCTGTTGGGCGACCGCCGTTTGCCGGAGCGCTGTGTGCTTATCACGATTGACGATGGGTGGCGCTCCGTATACTCAGAGGCTTTCCCGGTGCTGAAGGCATATGGCTACCCATTTACGCTGTATCTCTACACCGACTTTATCGGCGATGGCGAGAGGGGGCTTTCCATGACCCCGGAAATGATTCGCGAGATGGTGGCAGGCGGTGCTACAATCGGCTGCCATTCTGCCACGCACCTTTACCCGAGCAAATGGAAGGCGCTGCTGCCGGAATCTCCGGAGTTTGCTGCGCAGCTGCAGCGCGAGTTTCCGGATGCAGTAGCCACCCTGAAGCAGATGTTCGGCAACTGCAGCACATATTGCTATCCGGGGGGGTATCATATTCAACCCATGCTGGATTGCATGGCGGCTCATGGCATTGATATGGCCTTCACGGTAATGGAAGGGAAAGTAACCACCCTGGAGAATCCTCTGCTGGTGGATCGCTATGTAGTGTTCGGTACTGACCCACGAATCTTCCGCCGCGCTGTGAACTTTGATGATGTAGCAGGCGTCAAACTTACAGCCCAGGGGATAACTGAAGCGCGGGAACGTGCCAAGGTCTTTTTCCCGAAAGCATTTGAAAATGTAGGGACTATTAAACAGTCTGAACCAGAGGAACCCGCCACTCCTGAGCCAGCTCAGGAGCACCTTCCTGCATCTGCTCCCAAACCGGTGGAACCCACCCCCGTGCTGGATGATATTCCAGCCCCGGATTATACGGATATCCCGGCTTGAAATTTAATGCGGTTCCGGGAGCTGCAACACGTGATTTTTGGTGGACATTCGGGACTCTCCCGGGTATAATGCCTTGGCTTTATGTTGAAACGCTGTTACAGAGCTCAGGAGAGTCTGGTGCGCTATTGGTCGCAACAGGCGGTTGAGTTGTGTGCGGATATTGAGGATGAGTCACTTGTGGAGGCTCGGGTTGCGGTGGAGCTGGCTATTGAGCGCATGGGGAAGGACCGCCGAGTTGTATTGCTTGGAGCTTCCGACAGCGGTAAATCCGAGTTGCTTGCCGGAATGGTAGGATGCCCGGTTCTGGGCCGTGTGGAACCCACGCACCATTACTTGCGCTGGCGTTACCTGAATAATGATGGAGATGCCGACCATTGCCGCTTTATGCCGGAACCAGCTTTGTTCGGTATGGAGCTGGTGAATACCCGTGGTTGCGAGCAGCCTGCAGTGGCAGAGGCTGTAGCTGCTCTGCTGCCGGGAGCAGATGTGGTTGTGGCCGTTGTAGACGCCCGTGCTATTACTGCTTCGCCGGTGTGGGAGATGATGGCTCCTCTGCCGGAGGAGGGAGGGCCTGCATGTCTGGTGGTGCTGACGCATACTGATGCGCTCGATGCAGAACAGACTGTAAAGCTGAGTGAGAATGTGCGGAGTCTTTGCCGGGAACGAGTGGGACGCGTGCTGCCGGTTTATCAGCTCAATCCCACTAATGCGGTGTTGGCCGCGGAGTTCGGCAGCCGGGTGACAGAGGCAATGGAGAGCTCTGGCGGCGGTTTGCGGGCTGCTATTCGCGAGACGATGAAGTGCGGGTCAGATTTGCTCTATAAGCAGGGTAGCGTGCTGAAAGCCCGAGATGCCGTGGCTCGCACGGATAGTGGATTCCTGCAGAGTATTGAGCAGGAAATCGATAATTTTCTTGCGCGCCAGATGCAGGGGGTGCGCAATTGTGTGCTGAATTACGCCGCCGCAGCCCAGCGCTCCATGCCGCGTCTGATTCAGCAATTACGCCGCAGTCTGGGGTGGTTTCTCTCGCCGGTGGTTCTGGTGCGTCTGGAGAGCTACGGCCCGGCATCTGAAAACCTGTACTACAGACTGGTGTTGGATGATGTAGCCTCCCAGCAGGAGGAACTTGATAAACAATTTGTGGTGTCATGCAGTGGTCATTGGCGCAGCGTGCGCCCGCGCATGAAGCAGACCCTGCAGTGCGAAATCGGCGATTTCCCCGCCACAGACCTGGAAAAAGAGCTGGAGCAACTCCGCTCCCGCCTGCAGAGTTCGCTGTATGACCCTTTCCGCTATCTGAAAATCCGCACGGCGTATTCATCACTTTTCAAATGTCATGTGGATTGGATGTCCTCGCTGATTGTCTGCTTCTGCATGGCGCTTACCTTGTCCGGGTTAATGGGATTCCTGGCATTTAACGACCTGGCAATCATCTTGTTCTCCGTTGCGGGTGGAATCTGGATTCTGGGCTCCTTGCTTCATTTTCTTGTCGTGCGCAAAATATGCTTGAAAATGCGCTCGAGTGCAGAACCTCTGCGAGAAAGCATGGCTGAGCACCTGGCCGAACTGGTGCAGGATATGATTGTCTCTCGAGTGGCTGCATACCGCCGCTTGTATACCGAACCCCGCCAGCGCGTGGCTGCGTATGAAACATCTCTGGCTCCGTTGCAGCAGCGCCAGAGTGAGATTTTCCGTCAACTCCGCTCTGCGGCACCCCGTGTCTGACAGACATGCAGTACGATTTATTCACTCCACATGGCGAAACTCCCCAGCCACCCGCTGAGGAGAAACAGCAGATGCCGCTGGCTGCCCGCATGCGCCCCGAATCGCTTGAGGAAGTGGCGGGTCAGAAACATTTGCTGGCAGAGGGGAAGTTGCTTCGCCGTGCTATTGAGACAGACCGCTTCTCATCACTCATTTTTTATGGTCCCCCTGGTGTGGGTAAGACCACTCTTGCCTATGTGATTGCGCGCAGCACCAGCGCATTCTTTGTGATGCTCAATGGCGTGGAATCCAATGTAAGTGAAATCCGCGCCAAGATTGAGGAGGCCCGCAGCCGCATGGTAATTCATGGGCAGAAGACCATCCTCTTTGTCGATGAGTTGCACCGATTTAACAAGGCACAGCAGGATGTGTTGCTCCCGCATCTGGAAAAGGGTACGGTGCGCTTTATTGGCGCCACCACGGAGAATCCCTACTTTGCCATCAATTCTGCTATGCTCAGCCGCTCTCAGATATTTCCTCTGGAGCCTGTGCCGGATGCTGAGATTGTGACCTTGCTTCGCCGCGCGGCGGCAGATGAAGTGCGAGGGTTGGGAAAATTACCATTGGAGTTGGATGATACAGCGCTGGAGCATATAGCCCTTAAGGCAGATGGCGATGCTCGCAAGGCGCTTACTGCGCTGGAGGTGGCGGTCCTTTCTACTGCTCCGGGCGCAGGAGGTAAGGTGCATGTTACTCTTGAGGTCGCGGAGGAATCCATCCAGAAAAAGGCGGTGAAGTACGATCGCGCCGGCGATGGGCATTATGATACGATTTCTGCATTCATCAAATCCATGCGCGGCAGCGACCCGGATGCCGCTTTGTATTGGCTGGCGTTCATGTTGAATGCCGGAGAGGATATCCGCTTCATTGCGCGTCGCCTGGTTATCTGCGCGAGTGAGGATGTGGGCTTGGCGGATTCGAATGCACTACGTGTGGCGCTGGATGCCGCTCGCGCTGCCGAGATGGTGGGCATGCCTGAGGCTCGTATTCCCCTGGCTCATGCCACGGTTTATATAGCTACTGCACCCAAGAGTAATTCTGCCTATGTGGGGGTGAATGCCGCGCTTCAGGATGTGAAGGAAGGACGTACTCTTGCTGTGCCGGACCACCTCGCTACTCCTACTCGCAAGAAGCTTGCAAAGTTGCGCGGCGTGGCTGAGGCGGACACCCAGTACAAGTATGCACACGATTATGATGACCACTTTGTGCCTCAGGCATATCTGCCGGAGGGGCGTGTGTATTATCATCCTACCACAAACGGCCTGGAACTCCGCATCTCTGAGCGTATGGAATATTTGCGCCGGCGGCGTGAACAAGGTGAATAAAGAAAGCCCGCAGGTATACACGCTGCGGGCTTTCCTGTAAATCGTCCGGTTGGCTTTAATAGTGACCACCGCGGGGACCATTGTGCCACTTCCAGGCAGTTTCCACAATCTGGGTCACATCCTGGTATTTGGGTATCCAGCCCAGAATCTCAGCAGCCTTGCGGGAATCTGCAATCAGACGGGCAGGGTCACCCTCGCGGCGCGGGCCGTAGGTCACCGGGGCCTTCATTCCGGTTACTTTTTCTGCCGCTTCGATAATCTGCTTCACGGAGAAACCGTTGCCGGTGCCCAGGTTGAACCAGTTGGTCTCGCCTCCTTTCATGAGGTAATCGAGAGCACGCAGGTGAGCATCGGCCAGGTCATCTACGTGAATGTAGTCGCGGATGCAGGTGCCGTCCGGGGTGTCGTAGTCGGTGCCGAACACGGTGATACCGGGGCGCTCGCCTTTGATAGCCTGCAGAATCACCGGGATGAGGTGGGATTCCGGCTCGTGATCTTCGCCGATGGCGCCGTCCACAGAAGAGCCGGAGGCGTTGAAATAGCGCAGGAATACGCTCTTGAGCCCATAGGCGCGGTCGCAGTCTTTGCACACCTTTTCCAGCATGTACTTGGAGCCGCCATAGGGGTTGATGGGGTCTTGCTTCTCTGTCTCGGGAATCGGCACCTGGGTGGGTACGCCGTAGGTGGCGCAGGTGGAGGAGAACACAAAACGCTTGCAACCGGCCAGAATCATGGCGCGGAGCAGTACCAGCGGCTTTGCTATGTTGTTTTCGTAATATTTCAGCGGGTCGGTTACGGATTCTCCCACCTGGATGAAAGCGGCAAAGTGAACCACGGCATCAAACTTGCCATTCACCAGCAGCGGGTATACTACGGAGGGATCGCCCAGGTCTCCCTTGACCAGCGTTACTTCCTTATCTACGATAGCGGCCTGGTGGCCATACACCATGCTGTCGAGCACAGTCACATCTGCACCGCTTTTGACGAGCTGGCGCACTGTGTGAGAACCGATATAACCGGCACCGCCGGTAACAAGTACTTTCATGATGATTATATTGGGTTTAGATTAAAGCATGGAGGCCAGCAGCGCCTCCAGTTTGCGGATGTCTGCAGAGAACTTGCGGATGCCTTCGGCGGTTTTTTCAGTAGCCATGGCATCTTCGTTGAAGAGGAAGCGGAAGTTCTTCTCATCTGCCGGGATGCGTGCGATATCGCTGGCGGCGGCGGCTTCCGGGGAAAGCAGGGGCTTCACCTCAGATTCCGTGGCGGCAAGCTCAGCCAGCAGACCGGGGGAGATGGTCAGCAAATCGCAACCGGCAAGGGCCAGAATTTCACCTGTGTTGCGGAAACTGGCTCCCATGATCTGCACCGGGTAGCCGAATTTCTTGTAGTAGTTGTAAATGGTGCGCACGGAGATGACGCCCGGGTCGGTTTCAGCGGTGTATTTCTCACCGGTGGCTGCTACGTACCAGTCCAGAATGCGGCCAACGAAGGGGGAAATGAGACGTACGCCGGCTTCGGCGCAGGCCACGGCCTGTACCAGGCTGAACAGCAGGGTCAGGTTGCAGTGAATGCCTTCCTTCTCCAGCTGGCGGGCTGCCTGAATGCCTTCCCATGTGGCGGCAATCTTGATGAGTACGCGCTCACGCGAAATGCCGGCGGCTTCGTACAGCGCCATAATCTCGCGGGCTTTCTGCACGGTGGCTTCCGTATCGAAAGAAAGGCGTGCATCCACCTCGCTGGATACGCGGCCGGGTACGCGCTTCAGAATCTCCAGACCAAAGGCTACGATAACGCGGTCCATCAGCTCGCCAATCTTTTCGGCGGGATTTGCCACGCTGGCCTTGAAGCCGGCTACCACGGCATCGAGAATGGGGCGGTATTCCGGCTTGGCTGCTGCGGCCAGAATGAGGGAGGGATTAGTAGTGGCATCCTGCGGGGCGAATTCTTCCATCTGGCGGAAATCGCCGGTGTCTGCCACAACGGTGGTATATTTCTTCAGTTGATCAAGCTGTGTTGCCATAATAGTACGCGGGTATTCTATCATAATGTCGTGCGCGATTCAAGTCAGCATGAATAAAAAATCCCCGCTGGTGGTGGCCAACGGGGCGAAAAATAATAAAAATATCCAGATCAGATAAGCTCCTTGAGGCGGTTGACAGTTATTCCCGGTACGATGATGGTGCTGCCATCCACCTTGCGGAGAATGGGGGAACCATCGTAGTCGACTCCGGCAAAGTGGCCGACAAGGCGTTCAGTATCCGTAATGGCTACCACCGGGCGTGGTTCTCCCCAGGCATCCCTGAGCATGGGCATGACTCCGTCTAACCCGCTTTCTACGAAATAGTCAAACATTTCGGACAATACGTCTCCCAGCAGTACGCGGAATTTCTTGGCCGAAGGACAGGCTGGCAGCAGATCGCAAAGGCGGGTTACCGGGTCCGCGGTCTGGCCTTGCATCTGATCAATGTCATTGAACATGTTGAGCCCGATTCCGATGGAGGCCATGTTGGCTGCAGGGCGTTCTACCAGAATGCCGGCCAGCTTGGCCCGGCCCACCAGCACATCATTCGGCCAGCGAAGACGCAGACCTTGAATGTTATATGCTTTGAGTGCCTCAATGACTGCAGCTCCGGCCACAAGCGGAAGCACTCCCCAATGCCGCTTGGCAGAGGAATCCAGCGGCAGGTTGAAAGTGGCCCAGAGACCGCCCTGGTTGCCGATCCATGCGCGGTTGAAACGTCCCCGCCCGCGAGTCTGCCGCTGG
Source organism: Akkermansia sp. (assembly GCA_045538275.1). Classification (GTDB taxonomy): domain Bacteria; phylum Verrucomicrobiota; class Verrucomicrobiia; order Verrucomicrobiales; family Akkermansiaceae; genus Akkermansia. The sequence goes on from JAZSRB010000025.1 coordinate 58,664, forward strand.
GTGGTGACTACCGTCCAGGCTGGCTGCTTGCGCGCCTCGTTAAAAGTAGATTCGCATTCGTCCACTTCCTTGACTTTCCATTTGCTGCTCACGCGAGGCATTTTACACCACATGTGGCGGTGCGTCTACCCCAAATGCCAAAAAAACGGAAAAAAGATGATTTATGCCAGGAGATGAATGAGGATTTCGCTTGAATCCAGGGTTTCGGGAAATTCTTTTTCGATGCCTTATTTTGCAATTGCGGATTCCGGGGCTCTCTGGTATAGTGTGCGCGTGCTTATGAGGAGACGCGGAATCAGACGCTTTTTTATTTGTGTCGCGCTTGTTGCTGCGACATGGGGTGGCGTTTCTTCGTGGTTCTATATCAATGAATTGGCTCAACCTGTATTAAAGCCCGTGAACCAATCATATGAGGGGTATACCAAGGTGCCTCGCAAGGCCCCGGGGCTGCGTATGGAGGCCTTTACTTTCAAGGGCTGGGATGGTGGAGATGTGCAGGCTGTAATCGCGGTAAAAGATGGTGAGGAATCTTCCCGCCAGCTGAGTGTCATCGGCGATTTAATGAATAATCCGGTAGAGCGCCTGCACCAGATTGACTATGTGCTGGTTTGTGTGGACTGGGACCATGGTATCCGCTCTGCATTACCGCTGGCAGAATCGCTGACGGCAGCCGGCCTCACTTGTGTGCTCTGGGAGCCACGCGGTATGGATGACCGCCGTCCGTACTGCACGCACGGCCTTAAGGAATGCCGTGATGTACCCATGTTATTGGATGCAGTGGCGTCCCGTAGCAGGAAGTCAGACCCTGTATTTGCAGCGGTTGGGCAGGGTTACGGGGCCGGGCTGTTGCTGCAGGCTGCCGCCAGAGAGCCGCGGATTCGCGGTCTGGTGTCCATTGATGCCTACGCTTCACTTCGCCAGTCGGTTCAGCGCACCATGCCCGACAGTATGCTGCGCCCCATCATGATGTGGCTGATTGACCAGCGCATCAGCCGATCTGTTGGAATGGAAAGTTTTGATGTGGCACCGGTGGAACGCGCCGCGGACCTTGACCGCAATGTACCGGTGCTGGTGGTGAATCTGGTGCAGGACAGCCCGGTGAGTAATTTCCATGATGCGGTAACTATCTACCGCCGGTTGCCCAGCGATCGACGCGATGTATGGACTCTCCGTTCTGAGGAGGATCCGGCAGATGCAACTCATCGTGAACTGAGCTTTGGCAAAGGCATGCGCCGGGAGTATGTACATGTCGGTCTGCTGAATGACGAGGACCGCGCCATGAGCTCCATTGTGCATTGGATAAATGACTGCGTAGTGGATGCGGTGGAGGCTCCGCGTATTGCTGACCCGGCACGGCCGAATCTGACCGCAGCAGATATCAGACTTTAAGATTCTAACTAAAGGGAAAATGAATTCATACGCCACAGAGGAGGCGATTCCGCATGTGCCACACCGCGTGGGTAACCGCCGTCGCAATGGATATGAGTTGACACGCCAGCGCGACATGGTACCCATTGCCATGGGGGCGGCCAGCGCCGCTGTGGTGGTGCATGCGCTGCTGTGGATGTATTTTCCCTCACTTTCTGTTCTGGGACTTGGCCGTTTAACGGATGTACCGGAGGAGGTAAAGATTCATGATAAAATCCGCGTGGTGGTGAAAGAACCACCCAAGGAGGAGAAGGTGGAGGCGGTGCAGGAGCAGGAAATCATGGAGCAGCAACCGCAGGAAATTGAGGAGATTGCCCACGAACCGGAGGAAATTGATATCCTTGATGTGGAAGTTCCGGAACTGGTAATGGCCCCTGGTCCCACGGAACTGGATGTGGGTGAACCTGTATACGCCAACGAGGAAGAAGCCTCCCCCGTGAGTGAAATTCCCCCGGCTCAGCTGGATGTGAACTCGCTGCAGCCGAAAAATCTGACGGAGGAGGCATTGGCGATTCCCGAGCCCACCCCGGTGAACAGCAATGAGGTGGTGGCCGCCGCTACTGCTCAGAGCGAGGTGCTGGAGGATGCGTCTTCCCTTATGGAACAGGACTTGCGCAAGGCTGCATCTGAGGGGGCAGCTAATCTCCCCGGTGATACGCGAAGTCTGGCGCAGCTTATGGGTGAGGAACACCTTGGTGCCAAATCCGGCGTGGCGCGTCTGGGAGCAGATGTCCTTTTCGGGTACGATGATTGCATGCTCAAGAACTCCGCACGCATCACCATGCTGCAGCTTGCAGCGCTCATCCAGAAGAATCCGGAAACCTACTTCGTGATTGAAGGTCATACGGATGGTATCGGCAATGCTTCCTACAATGCCATTCTCGGGTTGCAGCGTGCTGCTGCTGTACGTGAGTGGCTGGTGGGCAACGGCGTGCCGGTGAAGTATGTCTACATTCGCTCCTGTGGCAGCTCCATGCCGCTGGCTTCCACCAAGGGAACGCGTGAGGAACAGGCCCTCAACCGGCGTGTAGAAATTCATATGCGCGCCGGGGGGGAGGAACTGCCTGCCGGCGCTTGTGATCACAATTACAAGGTTGACCTTATTACCAAAATTACAGAGCAGATGGCGAAGGGTGTAGCTATTCCCCAGACTCCCTCATACCGCCTTCCTGTGGGGGCTTCTCAGAAGGAACGCGAAGCTGCTGAGACTCGTAAGAAAAACGAACAGAATCGTAATAAAAAACGTAGAAATGGTCGTTGAGGAAGGTCAGGTGCTGCCTGGGCGCGCGCTGCCATTCGGGGAGGAGTGCCGCTGGCTTATTTCGCTCGATTATGATGAGACGCTGCGAACAGGCAGCCTTGCTGAACCTGTGCCTGCGGAGTTTTACGAATTGATGCGTAAATGGCGCCACCTGGGGATCCGCTGGGGGATCAATACCGGGCGCACGCTGCCCTATTTGTGTGAGGAATTGCTTCCACCCGCTCCTTTTCTCCCCGATTTTATCTGCACGTGTGAGCGTTTTGCCTATGTGGCGCAGGAGGATGGCATTTTGCAGCCTCTGCGGGAACACAATGCTCGCTGTCATGAGCACAATATGCACGTGCGGGAACTGGTCCGCCCTGTATTTCACACCTGCCTGGCTGGGCTGCGCTCGGCTCATCCCGCCTTGCAATGGATTATTGCTCCCACAGACCCACTCTCGATAGAAGCGGCCGATTCTGCCACCATGGATGCCATTATGGAATTCCTGGCTCCCTTTATTGCAACCCTGGACGGGGTGGCTGCTCAGCGGGCAGGGCGTTATATGCGCCTGGCTGATGCCCGTTACTGCAAGGGTACGGCCTTGCAGGTCGTAGCAAAGCAATGGGGAATACCATCGCGCCGCTGGGTGATGCTGGGAGATGGTCACAATGATATGCATGCCTTCCGCCTGTTTCCTGATGCTTATTGCGCAGCCCCATCAAACGCACATCCCGATGTGCAGGCGTATTTACGCAGCATAGGGGGGTACATTTCATCCACTCCCGGCGTGATGGAAATTCTGCGTAGCTGGCACGCAGGGGTGATGACAGAACAAGCATAAAATCCGTCCTAAAATTCGCTTTCGGCTTGACTTTTCGGGCAAAAAATAGTTTCATATTTCCCCGTTAGCCCCTGGGGCGCCGACAATTCTCCCAATAGAGAAAACAACAAACGACACATAAATCATTATGGGATCGCTTAAGAAGAGACGTAAGGCCAAGATTAACAAGCACAAGCGCAGCAAGCGCATGCGCCAGAACCGCCACAAGAAGCGTTTGCGTTACAAGTCCTAAGCTGCGCGCTTAGGCCACGTCCG
>JAZSRB010000031.1:0-2083 GCA_045538275.1 Akkermansia sp.
CCATAGGCCATGCCGGCAATGTAGTCGTCCATACCGTGGCCGGGGGCAATGTGCACAGCGCCTGTACCTGCGTCGGTGGTCACGTATTCGGCATTGATGATAAGGGATTCGCGGTTCAGGAAGGGATGCCGTGCGGTGCGCTTCTCCAGGTCGCTGCCCTTGAAGGTGGCCAGTTCCTCCTGCAGAGCCCAGCCGGTCTTGGCGCTGACGGTATCGATGAGCTCGCGCACGATGATGAACTTGCGCTCAGCGCCGTCCTTGGCGTAACGGCCAATGACGTAAGTGAAGTTCGGGTTCAGGGCAACAGCCAGGTTGCTGGGCAGGGTCCAGGGGGTGGTGGTCCAGATGACCATTTCGCAGCCGTCGATGCCGCAGACCGGGCCGTCCATCTCAAAGCCTACGTAGATGGCGGTGGAGGTGTCCTCCATGTATTCCACCTCTGCTTCTGCCAAGGCGGTGTGGTGGGCATAGCTCCACTGCACCGGCTTCATGGACTGGTACACAGCGCCGCTCTCCACCAGCTTGGCAAATACGCGCAGGATGTCTGCCTCGTATTTGGGCTCCATGGTGATGTATGGGTTGAACCAGTCACCAAACACGCCCAGACGGCGGAATGACATGCGCTGCAGGTCAATGTAGCTGAGGGCAAATTCGGTGCAGCGGCGGCGGATTTCAGCGGGTTCCAGTCCCTGGAATTCCTTGACAACCTTGGCTTCAATGGGGAGACCGTGGCAGTCCCAGCCGGGGATAAAGGGTGCGTAGTAGCCCGCCATGGTCTTGCTCTTCACGATGAGGTCCTTGAGCACCTTGTTCAGTGCGGTGCCCATGTGCACATCGCCATTGGCGAAGGGGGGGCCGTCGTGCAGGACAAAACGGGGGGCATTCTGCGCCTTGCGGCGCGTTATAATTCGCTCATAAAGCTTCTCATTCTCCCATTTTTCCAGACGTGCCGGCTCCTTGGTCGTGAGATCACCACGCATGGGGAACGTGGTATCCGGCAGGAAGATGGTGTCTTTGTAGCTTTTGGCGTTTGTGGTCATACGCGCGCCATTCTACGCCCTTGCACGTGAAAAGTCAATCCCATATCTGCTTTTATGCGTGGCAGCCGGGCAAAAAGGAAAGCCGCCACTTGTTTCGTTGGCGGCAGGTGGAAGCCTTAGCTTTCTACTTTAACTTTTTTCCAGCGGGGAGCCTGTTTCTTTTCGCTGGCTTTCTTTCTGGCTTTTTCCTCTTTTTTTCTGGGTTTATCCGGTTCCTCCTCATCCTTGGCTTCGTCATCCGCAGGTTGAGAAGCCGCGGTTTCTCCCTCAACCTGAGCAATCAGCTCCTTGTAGGTAGCCAGAATGGCCTCTGCTTCCCAGGTGCTTTCTGAGAACTTGGATTCGATGATAACCTTCTCGCTGTTGGTCTTGTAATCGTACATGACGATTGTATCGCCGCGCTGGGTGAAATAGGCAAGAGGCTTGCCATCTGCATCAATCGCGCGCAGTCCGCTGGGTGCGTAGGAATAGGTAGTGCCGTCAGAACGCTTGAAGAGCGTGCGTCTGGTCACGGCCTTGAACGAGTTCACGATGGGACTCTTCACGCGGCAGGATTTGGCCTGGCGTTCAATGTTGCCGTAGTCGTGGTATTTCCTGAGCTCTTCTATTTCTGAATCAGAGAGGCTGATGTGAACAATGAGGTCAGCTCCCTTTCTGTATATTTTGCGGGAGACCGGTGCCAGAAAATTGGTGTAGTGGTCAAGGTCGTATGAGTAGGATATGTAGTTGACGTTGTACAGATAATAGACCTTGGCGTTGCGGTCGTATTTGGCATTGTTGAAGACAATTTCCCGATTCCGCTTATTTTCCTCGATATACGCCGGAACAGCCGGTAGCGGCGCGTGTTTCGCGGGAGTTGCAATCAGCTTTGTTGGCCAGAGAATGCAGAGAAGTAGAAGAATGCACGGTAGGTGTAGAATCGACTTCATGGAAGCTGAGAGACGAGGTGTAAAAGAGACACGTTGAACCTGCGAGGCATTCTATCGGATTCAATTTAATACGTCAAGCTAAATAACTTACTGCTCACTCGAGGTCCACATGTG
>JAZSRB010000022.1:0-26282 GCA_045538275.1 Akkermansia sp.
CTCAGCCAGGACAACCGCCGCAGCTGGACCTGGCCCTGGCGCACCGCACTCTGGGCTCGCTTCAAAAACGCAGACAAAGCCTACAGCATGGTGCAGCACTACATCCGCTACAACGTGCTGGACAACCTGTTCGGCAACCACCCGCCCATGCAGATGGATGGCACGTTCGGCATGACCGGCGGCATAAGCGAAATGCTTCTCCAGAGCCACGCCGGAGTCATTGAGCTGCTGCCCGCACTTCCCGCCAGCTGGAAGGATGGGCATGTACGCGGCATCCGCGCCCGCGGCAATATCACAGTCAGCATGGAGTGGAAGGACGGCAAGGTCACGAGCTACACACTCACCACCTCCAGCCCGGCGCCGGCACCGGTTACCGTTATCGTAAACGGCGAGCGCAGACAAATCACACCGACAGTAGTTAAATAACATTGACTCACACCCACGCGTGTGGCATCATACAAGCACTATGTTAAAAGGAATTTCACCCGTTGTATCCCCCACCCTGCTCAAAATTCTGGCCGAAATGGGCCATGGGGATGAGATTGTCATTTCCGATGCACACTTCCCGGCTCACACCTTCTGCAGCACCGTAGTGCGCGCCGATGGTCTGGGAGCAGATGCTCTCTTAAAAGGTATCATCCCGCTCTTTGAGCTGGATAGCTACGCCACCCCGGTCATCATGATGGAAGCCGTGCCCGGCGATACGCTCGACCCCGCCGTGGAGGCCAAGTACCGCGCCGCCATGGGCTACGAGGGCACCATTGAGCGAGTGGAACGCTACGCTTTCTACGAACGCGCCAAACAGGCCTATGCCTGTGTCATCTCCGGCGAGACCGCCAAGTATGGCAACATCATTCTCAAGAAGGGGGTGACCCCCATCTGCGACTAATGTACCGCATCTGCAAGAGCATTGAGCTGGAAAGCGGGCATCTGCTCTCCAAGCACCCCGGCAACTGCCAGTTTCCGCACGGGCACACCCGCAGCGTGGAGCTGGTGTTTGCCGCAGAAACCCTTGATGAACATGAAATGGTGATGGATTTCAAAGCCATCAAGGAAATGATGGGGGAATTTCTGGAGCAGTTCGACCACGCGCTGTGCATGAATACAGCCGACCCGAACTACGAAAAGTTCCGCGCTATCTATGGTGACCGCATTATTCCCTTTGAACAAGGCGACCCCACCAGCGAGGCCATGGCCCGCGTCGTGTTCGAGCATGCGGCTGCAGCCCTGAGAAACGCCCAGGCCGGCAACTGCACCTACCCGGTGCGCAACTGCGTACGGCTGGAGCGCGTGCGGGTCTGGGAAACCAGCAGCAGCTGGGCCGAATACGAAGCCTGAGATAAAGAAATCCCCCCGTTTTCTCAGCCGGGGGATTTTTTTTATACACCAAGTTCTTCGAGGATAATCTCGCGTATCTGCTGCTGCACCTCCTCCACGGTGCCGTCGGCCTCCACGCGGTGCAACCAAGGCATCTCCATGGCGGAGTAAATGGCAGCACAATCGCTCAGGAACTTCTCATTTTCAAAAGCATCCTTGCCATTGCCGCGGGCGTGCATACGCTCCTGCGACATCTCAACCGGTATATCCAGCCACAAGGCCACATCAGGCACAGTGGCAAAAGCTTCATTCCACTCGCGGATTTCCTCCACATTAGCACCGCTTGCCCCCTGATAGGCCATCATGGACAAGTAATAGCGATCCAGCAACACCCACTTACCGGCCTGCAGCGCGGGTTCAATCACATCACGCACGTGTTCCCGGCGGTCCTGCAGCAGGCAGGCAATCTCCTCCTCTATCGAAAGGCGGTCACCCGCCAAGGCAGCCTCGCGCACGCGCATACCCCAGGGCCCGCGAGTAGGCTCAAAACCGGTCACCACTTCGATGCCACGGGAGCGCAGATAACGGGCCAATAACTCCACCTGCGTTGACTTGCCCGTGCCGTCAATGCCTTCAAATACTACCAATGAACCTCTTAGGTGAGGAGAATCAGATTCCATAGCAGGGTTGACCATAGCACAGCCACCACGCCCCTGCAAGCCTAAATTCCTGATTGTTCATAAAAAACAACCTTTCGAATCATTTCTTTCCCATGCTTAATTCCTTATGAAATGAGCCTAAAGTCCGGCAGGGCGTGGTCCGGTATATGACTTCACCCTTTCTGAACAAAGATCCCATTCCTCCAGATAATGCTTTGTCTTGATGCCAAAAAGCCCCAGCAATGTATGGAAGAAGTGACCATGGGCAATCGTCTTTTCACTATTATTTCTAAGCTGCTTTAATGCACTATTTATGTGAGGATTCAATGTTGCGAACTCAGGAGAATATGCGATAAGCATGGGCACAACACACGCCGGACTTGTATAGTAATAACTCTCGGAAGGCAGCGCAGCGCGAGACCACACCCCCTCTTCACCAAGGAATTCACCATGGTCACTAATGTAGATATAAACAAATGGTCTTCCCTTGAGGCTATCCAGAATATTTCCTATAAACTCATCCTGATATGCTATCGTATTATCATACGCATTGATGACAGCCTCCGCATTTGACTGAGCATTAACATAAAAAGCATCGTGATTCGTAGGTGTGAAAGCAGGTTTCCTAGTGTTATAATCAGCAAAGGGCCCATGACTACCCATGTTATTAACAAACACGAACAGGTTTTTATTTTTATTATCTGCACAATAGCGAACTATCTGATGGCTCTGCTCCATGCTTTTATCCTTGATATAATACCTTTCCGGCACCTTAACAAAAAGCTTGTTAAAAATGTACGCAAAAGTAGAATCGGAAGATCTTGCCGCCATGGAAACATCTTTGATATCTGGCACATTAGACTTATGCAGGAACGCAGCTGACTTAAAACCATGAGTCACAAAAAAATCCGTTACATTACCAACGGTAGGGAGTGTGCCCACAACCTCTTCTTCCTGAATATTACCTGAACCATCAGTAAGAATAGTCACAAAAGCAGGACAGGTTGAAGGCGCAGATGATATACACTTACTGAAATTAATCAGCTCGCCTCTTGCTGCCAGCCTGGGGGTTGTATTATTCACCCATCCATTCAGCCCAAGATGATCAGAGCGTACACTTTCACCAACATGCACAACAACTACTACCGCATCATCCTTCTGCACCGCAGTCAACGCAGACTCATCCTCCACCGGAGATTTCAGACCTTCCACACGGCTCAGGATTCGAGATTCCTGAGCCTGAGCCTTACTGAAAATCTGCGCCGTATTTCTGATTTCAAACAGAGGCCAAATAGCTGTTACATTGCTGCAAACCGGAGGCAACAGCATCTGAGACATGCAACTCAATATCATGCAGGCACTCGATGCCGATAGCAGAGTCAATGGAGATATACTGCGCATGCTGCGGCGGTATATCCACAATATAAAAATCACCAGGACTATCGTAATAATGATTCCCGTAATAGTTTCCCATGTCAGAAAGTTGCTCACTTCTGCGGAATTTGCGTGTAAGGCCTCTTGAAGATGAAATGCATTGATAGGCGTGCCATAGCAGTAGAAAAAACATATTTTAATAGCACTTATCAACAAAATCGGAGCCCATATTATCAGCGCGCCCCATCTGAATATAGCATATGTGGCCATCAGAATCGAGGCACATGCAAAAATGCTGGCAGGAGCAAGATATAACCTGTGATATATGTAATGATTGAAAGTCAGAAGAAGCGCTGAACTGTAGGCTAAAATACCCAGCATCATCCCGCATGACGGCAGAAAGCTGCTTTTCTTCCAACGGCAAAGTAATGTAAAGACAAACAATCCGAGCACACTAACCGCCAGCAGCGCATACACAGCAATCGTGGTCTTGGAAAACTTCTGTTCCAGCAGATTTCCCAACCATTCTGCCACACCGAATCCGACACTCAACACAGGGAGTAACATTGCAAGTATCACGGCAAACACGAGAACAAACGCCATTACTTTCGATGAGGATTGCTTAGTTGTAATCATAGTCATTAAGTTATTAAAATAGTGGCAAAATATGCAAAAAATCAGAACATCCGCGAACCCGCATTATATATAAGTGCACGTGTTGATGTCAAGCATCAAATAGGCACACAGGACAGCCGACAAGACAAAATCTACCACCTGTTCATTCTTTAGCCTTGCAAATAACAGAGTCACCCCTCATAATCCTGTGCGTGTCCGTCATCTGTGCCATTTTCCCCCACTCCAGCCATTCGGAGCGTACGCTTACCTGCCTGAACCGGCTGGTTCAGCAGAGCCGCCGCCCCGATTACACCATCATTATCAACAACGGCGCAGAAGCCGCCCCCGCCCTGGCAGAAGCCCGGAGCATTGCTGCCGGCACCCTGCCCACCGGAGCGCTGCACATTCTGGAAACCGGAGCAGACCTGGGAAACCTGGGGGCCTGCGCACGCGGTATGGATTACGCCTTCGAGGAATTAAAGGCAGATTTTGTCTGGGTTCTGGATGATACCACCTGGGCCCGGCCGGATACCCTCCGTAACCTTCTGGCGGCAGAAGTACCGGCACAGACCATACGCGTCTGCCTCTGCATAGACCCGGCCCGAGGCGGGGAACTGAGCCACCCGCTCAGTCTGCCCACCGATAAATCCGGCGTCTGGATGCCGCATACCCACCGGGCAGATTTACCCTCCACCGCACACATACCCTGCCGAGGCGGTGTCTTTGGCGCACTCATACCCCGCGCTGCCTGGCAGGCAGCCGGAGCGCCGGGCGAGCAGCTCCACAGCCAGGCAACCGATGAATACTCCTGGAAATTGCAGCGTGCCGGATTCCGGTTTACCACCATTGCAAATGCCGAGCTGGAACAACCGGCAAGCGAGGTGCCACTCATCCATTACCGTCTGGCCAATCGTTCATTCTTCTATGAACCGGGAATCCCGCTGAAGCGCCAGTATTACAAAACGCGCAACTGGGCATGGCTGCAGAGGTTGCGCGCGCCACGCAATTATCCGGGGCGCCTGGTTCATTGCGGATTATACATCATTCTGTCGCTGAACGCCATGCTATGCAGCAACGAGCTCACCCCACGGCGAATATATACCATATTCCGGGCCTTGCACAACGGGTTCTACGGCAAATTACGCCCCTACTAAAATGCAAAATTTCCCATCATGCGTAAATTTGTCTTTACAAACGGCCAATTCCGGATATAATCTGCGTCCCGACGCATAAGCTTCTCAAAGAAAACATAACCACATCACCGAAAAAAACATCATGAAAGTTCTTTCCTCACTCGCCTCCATGAAGCGCCGTCACGCTGATTGCCAGATCGTGAAGCGCAAGGGCACGCTCTACGTGATCTGCAAGAGCAACCCGAAGTTCAAGGCTCGTCAGGGCACGACGGCCGGCACTCGCCTCAGCAAGAAAGGCGTGAAGTAATTTTAATGCTCCCCTGCTAACGTCGGGGAATTTGACAGAGAGAAGACCGGTGTGAGTTGCTCCGGTCTTTTTTCATTTTCGAGCACCATGAGCCTGAACGTACGCACCCACATTTACAGCATTGGCAATTTCACCTTTGAAAGCGGTGAAACGCTGCCCGGCATCGAACTCGCCTACGAAACCTACGGCCAGCTGAATGCCGACAAGAGCAACGCCATCCTGCTATTCCACGCGCTAACCGGCAGCCACCATGCGCATGGATATAATGATTCCCTGCCCGAGGCCGGCGATTTCTGGCAGCCGGAAAACTTCGACGGCTGGTGGGATCGCATGATTGGCCCAGGCAAGCCGCTGGATACGGAAAAATATTTCATCATCTGCATCAACTACCTGGGCAGTTGCTACGGCACCAGCGGTCCCTGCAGCACAGCACCCGATGGCGAGCCCTGGGGCAGCAGGTTCCCGCTGGTAAACGCCAATGACCAGGCCCGCGCACAGATTCAGCTGCTGGATCATTTCGGCATCGGGCGTTTTACCGTAGTGGGTCCGAGTCTGGGCGGCATGCTTTCCCTCTCTCTGGCCACGCTGTACCCCACCCGCATCAAGAATATCATCATCATCGGCGCAGGATACAAACCCGCCATTGAACACAAGCTGGATGCATTTGAACAGATTCTGGCCATTGAGCTCGACCCCGCCTATCGAGAAGGGCGCTACCCACTCAATGACCCGCCCCGTCGCGGTCTGGCGCTGGCCCGCATGATTTCGCACAAGCTCTTTGTGAACCAGCGTGGGCTGGAAAAGCGCGCCCGTAAGGGGGTTTCAGACCGCAAGGGCATGCTTACCTGGTATACGCCGCTGCGCAACACAGAAAGCTACATGCTGCACCAGGGAACCAAATTTGCCAAACGCTATGATGCCAACGCCTATATCCGCATCATCAACCTGTGGGCAGGCTATGACCTGGCGGCGTTCTCCGGTCTGGGGAGCGTAGATAAAGCATTCAAACTGTTTGCTGAGCATGGGATCCGATTCATGCTCTTCTCCATCAACACAGACTGCTGTTTCACCGCGCGCGATATCTCCTGCTTCCACCGCAAACTGCTCAGGAATGGAGTAGATTCCCGCTACAAGTGCATTCACTCCGTCAAGGGGCATGATTCCTTCCTGCTCGAGCCGGAACTCTATGAGGAAGACCTCAAGGCCTACCTGCAGTGATTTTTCAGCCCTGCCAAAGCAACGGCAGGGCACTTTTTTACCAGGCAGATGAAATTGCAGCTTGCCACACGCAGCCTGACATGGTATATATAATGCGTCAGTAAACTTCATCTAACGCTATGAAATTATCCGCATTCAAGAAGATTCGCAAGGGTTTCACCCTTATCGAGCTCATGGTGGTGATTGCCATCCTTGCCGCCCTCGCTTCCATTGGTTATGGTCCTATCATCGACCACATGAACGACGGCGACCGCCAGAAGGCCATGTCCAACCTCAAATCCCTTTACACCCTGCTGTCCGCTTTCAAGACGGACAACGGCAGCTACCCCTGCGATGCTACTGCAGAACGTCTGCAGGAAGAGAAGCCCGACCTGAACTTCGGCACCCTCACCGGCGACAACTCCAACGCCTATTTCCGCCAGGTCTACTACAGCGCATCCAACGTATCGGAAAAGCCTTTCTTTGCCAAAGTGAGCTGCAATGGTCTGAACGTGGCCCAGGAAGGTGACGAAAAGCTGGCTAATGGTCAGGCTCTTTCCCGCGGTGAAAATGCCATGGCATATGTGATGCGCAAGAACTCCGCCGACCCCGCAGTGAAGGACGGTATCACCAAGGGTAACGCTCCGCTGGCCATCTGCGGCATCTATCCGTCTGCCACTCCTTACAGCGGCGAGCAGGTTGCTTTTGATGGCACCTCTTTCCGCGGCCACGCCTTTGTGCTGACCAACGATGGCGCCGTAAAGGACCTGGAAAAGGATCTCGAGGAAGACGAAAACAGTGAAGATAAATACATTCTTCCTGCTGGCAAGAACCTCTTCCCGGAGACCAAGAAAGGCCGTGCCACCGCTGGCAACTACTATGTGCTCAGCCCTGAGATTTAATCCGTCTCATCTATAATCCTGATACAGGAACGCTCGCACTCATGAGGAATGCGAGCGTTCTTTTTTACCAAAAGAGGAATCAGATATCGCCACAACCGCAAAGCTCTGCAATGCGGCAGATAACAGCCTCAATCACATTCGCGGGGCAGGATGCACCGGCTGTCACGCCAATCTGCAACTCCCGCTCAGGGCGTTTGACCCATACAGGCAGCGGGCAGACCACTTCCTTTTTCGCCTTCAGATCATAGCAGCGTATATTTTGCGGATCCAGCAGGCACTCAGCCGTGGAAACAAAGAACGTGGGGACCTTCTGAGACGCAATATGGGCCAGGTGGGTGGTATTGGAGCTATTGTAGCCGCCCACAATAAACATGGCATCAAGCGGCTTCTCAAGCAGGGCAAACAACGCATTCTGGCGGTCCTGCGTAGCACCGCAAATCGTATCGAACATGTGGAAGCGGGCATCATTACCATCGCGTTCCACCAAAGCAGCACGCAATACATCCTGAATCTCAGCCGTTTCCGACTTGAGCATCGTCGTCTGGTTCGCGAGGCCGATTTCTGACAGGTGAACATCCGGGTCAAACCCGGGGGAATAACTGCCGATGAAGTGCTCCATGAATGCGGCTTTATCCCCACGGCCATTGATATACTCAGCCACCAGACGGGCATCAGCAACGTCAAAGATAATCAGGAAATTCCCCTTTTCGTCCAATCCGCGGGATTGCGAGGCCGTAGCCATGCTTTCCTCATGTCTGGCCTTTCCATGAATGATGCTGGTCACTCCGGCTGCGGCATATGTGCGCACGCGCTGCCAGACCTTGATAACATTGCCACAGGTACTATCCACCAAAGTCACTCCCTTGGCATCCAGTTTGCGGCGCAACTCCACCGGCACACCGAAAGCCGGCATGATAACCACATCATCGGAGGTCAGCGCATCATAGGCCGGGGCATCCATCTTCCATGGCAGATGAAGCAGCCCCAGCGCATCAAGGCGGGCGTTGACATCCGGGTTGTGGATAATCTCACCAATCAGCCAGATGCGGCGTCCCTTGAACAGGCGACAGGCCGCATAGGCAATCTCAATGGCGCGTTTCACGCCATCGCAGAAGCCGAATGATTCAGCCAGATAGAGGCGCACCCCGGGCAATTCCAATTCGTTGCCCTGCTCGCGGATACAATCCACCAGCGGGCTCTGGAAGTGAGCCAGGTCCTGAGCCACCTGCTCCATTACCTCAGGACGGCGCACGTTGACCGGCCTGTTCACTTTCGCAGTCTGCATATAAATCAATGGGGGATATTCAATGCCTCATACGCCAGAATCTGGCAGCCCTTCAAATCCATCTTACCGGTAGGAAGAGCCGGAATTGCTTCCACAGGGATGATTTCGCGAGGGCACCAGAGGCGGGGCAGCCCCTGCGCCACCAGGTGGTTCTTGATTTCCTCCAGCGCCTGGTTCAACTGCCCCTGGTGCACAGCCGAAAGCAGCACCAGAGCCTCACCCTTGGCGGCGTCAGGCACACCCATTACGGCCACAGCACGACCTGCGAACCCCTCAGGAATCGTCACATATCCCTCAATTGCATTCTCCACCACCTCGTGCGGCACCATTTCCCCACCCACCTTGGAGAAACGGGAGCGGCGTCCGCCCAACGTCAGGAAACCATTCAGGTCAACGCACCCCAGATCACCGGTCTTGAACCATCCATCGCGGAAAATTTCAGCATTCAAATCCTCCCGCCCAATGTAGCCGCCGAACACGTTCGGGCCTTTGAACCAGATCATCCCCTGCTCCGAAAGCGGGAGACGCACCTCATCATTATCCGGGTCGGTAATACGCACCGCAAGGCCCGGCACCAGCTGACCAATCGTGCCGTTTTTCTCACCCGGCACATAGTAGGGTTGCTCCTTAGTGGGACCGATTTTATCGAGATTTACGCCGCAGAGCGGGGTTGTTTCCGTCAGGCCGTAGCCCTCCAGCAACTGGACCCCGCATTTCTCCACAAACTCGTTTGCCAGAGCCTCCTGAAGTTTCTCAGCCCCCACCACAAAGTATTTCACACTCTTGTAGGTATCCGCATGAGCGCGGCGCAGCATGCTGCGGGCAAAAGTGGGAGTGGAAAGCACAATGGTACACTTGTGTTTCTCAATGAGGTCATTGAGATTCTTGGCATCCAGCGGTGAGGGGTATGTCACCATGCTGAACCCGTATATCAAGGGCATGATAGTGGTGAACGAAAGCCCCAGGCTGTGGAAAATAGGCAGGCTGCACAAAATGGGACTGCCCGCCGGCACCCAGGCCTTGCTGAGCAACTGAGCCGTGTTGGCGAGAATCATCTTGTGCGTCAGAGGAACCCCCTTGGGTTCACCGGAGGAACCGGAGGTAAACAGGAGAGCAGCTTCATCATCCTTGCCACGGGCATCCAGATTGAAGGTTTTAGCAATCACCGGAACAGGAGCAAATTTAGCAAATGCAACCCAGCTGGCAATCCTGGCCATGCCCAGGCTCTTGAGCGTCTTATCCAGATGAATGATTGACTCGCCCCTGGGCCAGGGGAACTGCGGAAGTTTGCTCATGAAAGCGCGAGCCGTCACAAAATGCTTCAACCCACCCTGGCGCACAATGCTCTCAAATGCAGACTCAGAGGAGGTGTAGTTGATATTCACCGGAACAATACCCGCCAGGAAACAGGCAATATTGGCAATCACCCCACCCTTACCCGGTGGCAGAATGATACCCAGGCGCGGCTCTTTCACATTTTTCTTCATCCAGCGTGCAAGCGCCATGGCAACACCCAGCATCTTGCCATAGGCCAGAGAAGAACCATCCAATCCATCCACCAGCTCCACATCTGCATGCTTTTTCATACTCTCCACAAGCACACGTGGAAGCGAGCGTTCAAAGGCGGGGTTCTCATTGTAACGGGTATAGCAGGCCTCCATCCAGATTTCCAGCAGTCGTTCACCCGTTTGCGGCCCGGATTGCATCTTGGGCAGAAAATCCACCGTCACCCAGTCATAGTCCAGGCCGGCGGTAAATGCGCGGCTCACATGGTTGCGGAACCCGCCCACAAAAACCGGTACCGGGGCAATGTGCAGGGCGCCCAGCTGCATCATAAACGGCATGGGGACATCCGAAATCGTGCCAATGATGCTATTCGGGCGGCCGGGCAGATAGAGTACATCCAGACCCTCCTGCATAAGCTGCATCAGCTTTTCGCGCAGGGAACGGCTTTCACTCTTGCGGAAATTGAAGGAAAGAATCCTGCTGCCACTCTCATTCACCAGTTTCATGACAGCCGGGGAAGGAATCAGCACCTCCTCCACCATGAAGGCAACATTCTCTGCCCCCCCCATGGCCTTGACAATAGCAGGGAGAGAGTTTTCATCCACCCGGTTGAGAATATAAAACGAAGGCTGGGAGGGGCGGTTTTCTGCCCCATAGATACGTACAGTTGCCATACGACCATTATACACTCAGGGCCGTTTTTGTCAATCACACAACGAATTGCAGCGGTAATGATTTTATTTTTTTGCAGCGTCAGCTGCAGGCGGCATCATCTGGCGCATCCACTGCCCGGCATCCGGCGACTGTTGCTCTATCATCTGCACCATAGGCTCCAACCATGGCTGCATACAGAATGCAGTAGTATACATGCACATCAACACCACCACGACCGCCAGCAGTTGCCGTAGTATATGAGGTGGGGAAAACTGCAATGGGAGAGTGGAGCAGCGAGCATCCCAGACCGTGATGCCACGCGTATGCAGCACCCACCAGCTGTAGCCCATCATGAACATCGGCAGCAGGGATACCATCATCCCCATACCGCACATAAACACCAATCCGGCACGTGAAAACGCCCGCCCCATGGTCATGCGCCCGCCATTCACACAATGCACGCGAATTCCCATAAGCGATTTGCCCGGAGTTGTCCCCAGAGAAGCTATCAACCCGGCCTCAAGCGCTACAAAACCAATCCACATCAGCGGGCTGGAAGGCAACAAGCCTGCATTGAAAGGAATCCCGCGTACGTAGATGACACCAAACACCAGCAGCACATACAGCGCCATATCCACCAGGCGTGCCAGCAGACGCACCGCTGCCGAGGGCAGATACACACGCACCGCCCCCTCGGGCACGGAGGTATCAGCGGGAGGGGCAGCCTCGTGGGTTCCGGGTGGCACCGGGGGCAAGGCCTCCTCCGGCTGAGGTTCCGGCTTCTCCTGGAAAAAATCCGCCATAGCCGGCAGCTCGCGCAGCGGCATCCACCGCTCACAGCCGGCATGCCAGCCCTTGGTATCAGGGGTCAGCTCCCCCATCTGCACAAGCGAGAGCACATCCGGCACCGTAGCAGGGCCGCATTGTTTTTTATCAGCTATCCAATAGATATCCATCCGGCTCCGATTTTTTCTGACGATTAGTTGGAACGCAAGGCCTTGGCCGGGTCCTGGCGGGATACGATGAAAGCAGGAATGATGGCAGCGATAGTCACCATCACGAACGCCTGGAATGCCTGGGCCGCAAATGTGGCAGGGTCATATACAGCCGGCAAGGTGATGCCGTGTGCCTGCATGGGGAACGGATCCATGCCGATGCTGGCCAGAGCCGCCTGAATCTCCAGGCGGTAATACAGCACCAGCAGCGCCAGAATAACACCACAGATGGCACCAGCCACGCCAATGATGATACCCTGCCAGGCAAAGATACCCATAATCTTGCCGGGGGTTGCGCCCAGCGCCTGCAACACAGCTATCTCGCGCTTGCGCTGCATAGACATCGTAAACATGACCGCCATAATGCAGAAACTGGCAATCAGAGAAATAATGGAAAGCACAAAGCTCATCATCACGCGTTCATTGGCAATCAACTTGTACCACTGTTCAAAGCTGCGGGTCCACGGGGCAATGTACCAGGTAAGCCCATTCGGGTAAGCAGAGGGCGAAACCTCCAGCGGGGGCAGCAGTTTCTGCATTTCGGCCTCTATATTACCGGGGTTATTGGGATCCTGCACACGCACGCAGATACCATGCACCTGGCTGGAGCCCCCGGCAGAAAGGCCCATCACATCCTGCGCAATCTGCAGCGGCACATAAACATTCGGCCCGGGCATATTCTCCGGGGTCTGGTAAATGCCCACCACGCGCAAATCCATGGGCATCACCATTTCATTAATGCTCTTCACAGCCTTGCCATCCTCCTTATCGCGGTCAAGCCCGGTCAGGGCAGCAGCAGTCTCCTCCCATTCTTTCTGCTGGTCAGCAGTAAAGGCTTCTCCGTTCATATGGGACTGAGCCAGCCGAAAGAACGTGGTGCAGGCTTCCTTTTCGCTCTGGCGCAGTTTCGCGGCTTCGAACTTCAGCACGTAATCCACCACAGCCTGGAGTCTGGAGGTCTCCACCACCACGCCGGTTTCACCGGCAGCAGCCCCCTCAAACAGGTGGGACACAGCCTGCATGAACGGCTTATTTTCATGCGTCTGCAACGGGTTCTGAATCATGGCATAAATATCTGCCACCTCATCCAGACTTCCCACGGGGCTCAGATGCAGGCTATCGCCCACGCGCAATCCCAGATTATTGGCCGTTACGGCAGAAATCACGCATTCCTGGTCCAGCCCCTCGCCAAAATCAAAAGTTCCCTCGCGCAGCATTTCTGCCAGCGGAGCAACCTGCTGCTCGTTGTGCGGCTCAATGGCGGTAAACTGCACCGTCATGCGGCCGCTGTGGCTCTGGGCAAAGGCATCGCCATCCAGCTGGGGATACACACTCACCACCTCGGGCAATTTGCGTATTTCATCCATCGTAGCAGACCAGTCCACCACATCATCCGTCAGGCTCATGCGCTGGTAACCATCCGTCTGTGCCACCACATAATGCGGAGCAAAGGCCAGCACCCGACTTTCCATCTCGCGCTGCAAACCCTCCATAACAGACAGAACCACAATAAGAACCATCACACCAAGCGCCACACCGCCCAGGCAGATAAAGGTGATAATGGAAAACATGGTACGCAGCGGGTTGAGGTATCTCACCGCCAGCATCAGGCTCAGATTTCGTCGCAACAGTTTCATGCAGGTGCCAGAGTATCCCACATTCCACGCGCGCGGGCAAGCCTGAATGCTGGCATGCGGCTATCACGTCATATTTTTGACAAAATATCATCTTGCACCCTCCATAAAACATGGTACAATCACCGCAAATGAACGAGAAACTGATTATTATCGGCACAGGACCTGCCGGCTATACCGCCGCCATCTATGCGGCCCGCGCAGATTTACACCCCCTTGTATTCACCGGCGGCCAGATTGGCGGCCAGCTGACCACCACCACCGAGGTAGAGAACTTCCCCGGCTTTCCGGAAGGCATCATGGGGCCGGAGCTTATGTTCAACATGAGCCAGCAGGCAGAAAAGCACGGAGCCCGCTTTGCTTATGAAGAGGTGCTTTCCATCACTCAGGAAGCCTGCAGCGGCCTCTTTACCGTAACCACCTCCGGCGGTGCATACCAGGCAGAGGCTGTGATTATTGCAACCGGGGCAAAAGCCCGCTACCTGGGGCTTGAGGGCGAAAGCGAGCTGGTGGGCCACGGATTGACCGCCTGCGCCACCTGCGATGGAGCATTCTACCGTGATGTGCCCGTCTGCGTGGTAGGCGGCGGCGACAGCGCCTGTGAGGAAGCCAACTTTCTGACCCGCTTTGCCAGCAAAGTGTACCTCATCCACCGCCGGGACCAGCTGCGCGCCAGCAAAGCCATGCAGCAGCGCACCCTGGAAAATCCGAAGGTTGAACCGGTGTGGAACAGCACCATTGCCGCCTATCATACAGATGAAAAAGGCGAAATGAGCAGCATTACCCTCAGGAACACCGTGGATGGCTCTGAAAGTGAACTGGAGGTCAAGTGCGTGTTCATGGCCATCGGGCACACACCGGTAAGCCAGTACGCAGGTGACCTGGTGGAACGCGATGCGGCCGGCTTTGTGGTAACCGCCGGTGCCGGCACCGCTACCAGGACTCCCGGCCTTTTTGCTGCAGGAGACGTGGCAGACCCCACCTACCGCCAGGCAATCTCCGCCGCCGGCATGGGATGCCGCGCCGCTATGGATGCCGAACGCTACCTTCTTACAAGAGAATAATCCCCCCCCCCCGCCCCATATCCATGAAAAAGCTCGTCGTTCTGCCATTTCTGGCCACACTAGCCGCCTGCAACTCCACCAACAACCAGTTGGAGGAAGCAGCGGCGCTATTCAATGCAGGTCGCACCAGCGACGCCGTGGTTCTGTACCGGGTTGCAGCCGTCAAGGGAGACCCGGAGGCCCAGCTGCAGCTGGCCAAATGCTACGACTTCGGGCGTGGAGTCGAACAGGATATGGAGGAAGCCGTGCGCTGGTATATCCGCGCAGCAGAAGGAGGCAACACCAATGCCCAGGATAACCTGGGCACCTGCTACATCTCCGGCACCGGTGTGGAGAAAAACCTGGATAAGGCATTCTACTGGTACAACCGCGCCGCAGAAGCCGGCAACCCCTCTGCCCTGAACAACCTGGGGCTCTGCTACCGCAACGGCGAGGGAACAGACAAGAGCGATACCAAAGCCGCCGCATGTTTCCGCGCGGCCGCCGATATGGGCAACGCCAACGCCCAGTATAATCTGGGCCGCTGCTACTTCCATGGTCTGGGGGTTCCCTGTGACCCGGGCCAGGCCCGGCAATGGGTCTCTGCGGCCGCCACCCAGGGTCATGAAAATGCCCGCCTCTTCATGGCTGACAACAACTGGCCGCAATAATACCAGACAAAGGCCGTATTTTAGGCTTTCTCCGCATGGGCAGCGGGTGTATAATCAACCCCATGCAACAACAGGAACAGACACCCGGGAAAACACCGTGGGGTTCATTCTGGAGCCTCACGGTGATTCAGTCGATGAACGCCCTGAATGAAAAAGGCGTACAATTTCTCCTCATCGGGCTGGGCATCTGGCTGGCCATGGAGCTTCAGTACTCACTCTCGATACTCATCGTGCTTCCCTTTGTGCTGTTTTCGCCGCTGGGCGGGTGGATAGCAGACCGCTGGTGCAAGACACGCCTGCTGCAGGCCATGGTTCTGCTCCAGGTATTTGTGCTGGTAGGCATGAGCGCAGGTCTCTGGCTGGAAAACCTGTGGCTGGCGGTCTCCTGTTTCGGCATCTTCTGCATTCAGGCCATGTTTTTCAGCCCCGCCAAAAAAGGGCTGGTCAAGGATATCGTCGGCTCTGAAAACATAGGGTTTGCCAGCGGGGTCATGGAGATTTCCACCATGCTGGCCCTGCTGGTCGGCCAGATTGGAGCGCTCTACCTCATCTATACCCTGCTGCGCCTCTGGGGCCCGGATTCCGGCTGGCAGGCGGCAGCCCTGCCCTGCGCCTGCTGCACCGTGGGAGCGCTCGTGGTGTTCATCATGAGCCTGTTCATGCCGCGTTATCCGGCGCAGAGCACCAAACCTTTCAGCTGGAACCTGCTCTGGTGCCATTTTTCCCAGTTACGCATGCTCTGGAACAACAAAACCCTACGCAACAGCGAAATAGGCATCGGTTACTTCTGGTTTCTGGCCAGCGTCATGATGCTCATTGTGCTGCAGATGGCAGCGGCGGCCCACCCTGTGCACAGCCAGGCAGATTTCATGCAGGTGCTCGGGCAGCAGAAAGATTCTGCCCTGCTCTTTGCCTGGCTCAGCGGCGGCTCTATCAGCGGCGGCCTCTGCGCCTCCATCATCTGCGCCAGAAAAATCCGCACCTGGGTAGCCACCATTGGCGGCATCGGCATGACTCTCGGCTGCATTGCACTGGCATTTCTCCCCTATGGTACTCCCATCTTCTTTGCGGCACTCACCTTCACCGGATTTACCGCAGCCGGCTATCTGGTGCCGCTGAATGCCCTGCTGCAGGATCGCGCAGATAATGATAAGCGGGGAGATGTCATCGCGGCCGGAAATCTGGTAGACTGTGGACTGGGCATCCTGGCCGTCATTCTGCAGGGAGCGCTCAACGCTGCGGGCATGTCCCCCCAGTGGCAATGCGGCATTCTCGCCGCTCTCAGCGCCCTGGTAGCAGCTTTCATCATCCGCAACGTGAAAGCCTGATGCCGTGCACTTAACCGCGAATCTGGCCGGAACAGCGAACCAGCACCGCGTTCAGCTCCGATAAACCATACGAACCGGCATCGCGCAAACGGCGGATCTCCCCGCGGAGTTCATCACCCACGCGGCGCAGGCGGTTTTTCGGCACTCGCTCTGAGACCACTTGCTGCGGAGACAACCCGGACTGCAGGCGTTCCACCTGGGCAGCGCGTGCTTCTGCTTTCTCCACAGCACTTTGAAGCGCCGGCAGATGCTGCCGCGCAGCTTCTGCATTATCCACCTTACGCAGCATGTAAATCACATCCTCCAGGCTATCACACCACTCCCCATAGCTGTGCACCAGCGGTGTTTCCTCGCGGCGGTCCGGCACCATAGCCTTATCCGCATCCATCTTATAAAACTGGAACAGAGATATCAACTCCTCCGCCCCATAGGCATTCACCTCCACCAGACGCTGCAGCACCGGAACATACCCCTGCGTAATATGCATCAAATCCCGCATAGTATCCTCCAGCAGGCGGGCGGTCTCTGCGGTCTCAACCGGCAGATGACTCATCTGCTCCATTGATTTAAGCATGAACTCCAGCCGCGGCTTCAGCTCCATCGCTGCAGTCTGTCCACTCTCGCGGTCACTCACCGTACGCAGCAGATGACTCACCTCCTGTGAGGTTGTCACCAGCTTGCGACACAGTTCCGCAGGGCTCTCAGGCACGCCCTCCACCTGCCCCACCGCTACCGGCAGGGCACACAGCGGGCATACCCCCAATATGTGGCGCAGGCTAATCATCCGCAGCTATTGTAACGGCCAAAGCCCCGACTGTCAAGTGGGGAATGCTGCATCTCCAGGGCAGACGCATTTCGCTATACACGCGAGGGCGCGAGGCGGGAGCCATGAAACCACCAAGTGGAGCATTACAGAACAAGGTGCGCAGCACACTTGCTGCGCACCTTGTTGGTCAAGGGAGAAATCAATAGTGATTAATGACCGCTCAGCGTGGTGATATAGTAACCGGCGATAACGGCGGTACCGATCACACCAGCCACATTCGGGCCCATGGCGTGCATGAGCAGGAAGTTAGTGCGGTCAGCCTGCTGACCCACGTTGTGGGACACGCGGGCAGCCATCGGCACGGCGGATACACCGGCAGAACCGATAAGCGGGTTGATGGGGTTCTTGCGCCAGCCGGGAACCAGGTTCATGAGCTGGGCACACACCAGACCACACACCGTCGCCACGGCGAAAGCCACTACACCGAGGCCGATAATCATGATGGTCTGCGGCTGCAGGAAGCGGGCTCCCTGCATGGTGAGGCCCACAGATACACCCAGCATGATGGTGGTGATATTCATGAGCTCATTCTGAGCGCAGCTCACCAGACGCTCGGTCACATGGCACTCGCGCAGGAAGTTACCCAGCATCAGCATACCCAGCAGCGGGGCGGCATCCGGGCAAAGCAGAATAGTGGTCAGCGTCACCAGGAAACAGAAGAACAGCTTCTCGCCCTTGGATACCTGGCGCAGGCTCTTCATCTTGATCTTGCGCTGCGCTTCGGTAGTGCAGAGCTTCATGAAGGGCGGCTGAATCAGCGGCACCAGGGCCATGTATGTGTAGGCAGCCACGGCAATGGCCCCCAGCAGCTCCGGAGCCATCTTACTGGCCAGGAAGATAGAGGTGGGACCGTCAGCACCGCCGATGATGCCAATGGCGGCCGCCTGGCCTTTCGTGAAGCCAAGCGCCACAGCGCAGAGGAAGGTGAACGCCACGCCACCCTGGGCAGCGGCACCCAGCAACAGCGCCTTGGGAGATGCCAGAAGCGGACCGAAATCGGTGAGAGCCCCCACACCCATGAAGATAAGAGCGGGGAAAATCTCGCACTTGATGCCCAGGCCAATCCAGTCGAACAGACCGCCCTCAGGCTTCAGGATGAGGTATTTCTTGGCAGCCTGGCCGGTTACTTCCAGCTGGCCCTTGCCCACGGTCTTCACTGTCATAGGTTCGGCCATGGCCTTTTCATACTCAGCAGCCTGGGCGGGGTCCACACCTTCCGTGCTCTGGACATAAGCCGGGTCTGTGTATTCTGCCAGGGTGATGGAAAGGAAGCCCACATCGCGCATATTCTTGCGCACGAGTTCCTTATTTTCGATAGCGACCACTTCGCGCTGGGCCTGGGTGATGACCATGCCGTTATCAGGAATGTTGGCAATAAGCGCACCGAAAGCAATCGGCACCATCAGCAGCGGTTCAAACTGCTTTGCCACACCCAGATACAGCAGCACTACCACGATACCCCACATCACATACATCTGCCAGGTGAGCTGGAACACGCCCATGCCGGAGATGAAGTCCGCGAAGGAATTCAAGAGTTCTTGCATATCTGATTAAAATGCGTCGTTAACATCTACCTCTGCCCACCGCGGGCAGAGCCAGCAGGCAGAACTTAACCAATGTAAGCCAGAGCCTGGCCTTCGGTCACGGTGTCACCGGGCTTCACAGCAAAGGAAGTAATGGTGCCGTTGGAGGGGGCATAGATAACGGTGTTCATCTTCATGGCCTCCACGGTCATCACCTGGTCACCTTCCTTCACGGCAGTACCGGGCTGCACGTCGAGGGAAACCACCTTGGCAGCCAGCGGGCTGGGGATGGGGGTGCCGGAACCGGCAGCGGCGGGAGCGGGAGCGGCAGCCACAGGAGCGGGAGCTGCTACAGGAGCAGGAGCCACCACGGGAGCAGCCACAGGGGCGGGAGCAGCGGCTACGGGGGCGGTGCCACCCACGGTTTCAACGGTTACATCAAAGGTCTGACCGGCAACAGTAATACGGAGCTGTTTCATATTTGTTTGTTCTATTTATGTTTTTTTGAAGTTTGTTTGAGGGGGGGGGGGCACGCTGAGATAAAAATCAGCGCACGGGAGAATTGTTCATAGCAGCAGCACGGCCGCCCTGCCCGTAGGTGGTGTCAACCGGCTTGATATCCAGAATGCGAGCCTCATTGCCCATGGTCACCTTCACGGCGGCGGCAATGGCGGCAACGACCTGCGGTGTTATACTGCTCTGGGCGGCATCGTAGATACCGGCAGCAATGGCTGCCACCTGGGCGGGCGGCAGTTCCGGCGCCACCGCAGGAGCGGCCACCGGGGCGGGGACCATGGCTGCCCTGGCAGCCTCGGCCTGCGCCTTGCGCTTGGCATCCAGACGCTGCGCTACAGCTCCCGAAATCGTCAGCATGACGCTCAGGAAGCAGAGGCAGATAAGCACCACACACATGCCGGTCACCTGGTAAATGACGGCATCCATATCGAGTGCAGCGAGTGTCTGTATCATTGATTGTTTATTTGGGTTTGTGAAATAAGGGAAAGATTACAGCGGCATGTTGCCGTGCTTCTTGGCGGGGTGGCTTTCGCGCTTGCTGAGCAGGGTGCGCAGCGTGAGCGCAATGCGGGCGCGGGATTCTGCCGGGTTGATGATATCCGTCACTTGGTCAGAAGCAGCAGCAGCATAGGGGTTGGAGAAAGCCTTCTCATACTCGGCCACCAGTTCCTTCTGGCGGGCGGCACGGGCCTCGGCATCTTCAATACCCTTGAGCTCACGGCCATACAGAATCTGCACTGCACCGGCGGCACCCATCACCGCAATTTCAGCGCCGGGCCAGGCAAACACGGCATCGGCCCCAAGCCCCTTGGAGCACATGGCAATGTAGGCACCGCCGTAGGCCTTCCGCATGATGAGGGTCACCTTGGGCACAGAAGCGGAGGAATAGGCGTAAATCATCTTGGCACCATGGCGGATGATGCCGCCGCGTTCCTGCTGCTTGCCGGGCAGGAAGCCGGGCACGTCCACCAGACTCACCAGCGGAATGTTGAAAGCATCGCAGCAGCGGATGAAGCGGGCGGCCTTGTCGGAGGCGTCGATATCCAGGCAACCGGCTTTCACGGCAGGCTGGTTGGCGATGATACCTACCACCACACCGCAGATGCGGCCGAAGCCCACCACCACATTGCCGGCAAAGTTGGCATGCACCTCCATGAAAGAACCTTCATCCACCAGGCGGGCAATCACCTTCTGCACATCCAGCGGGGTGTTGTTATTGTCGGGGATAATGTCGTTCATGCCCTCCTGCGGCGCAATATCCAGCGGCTGGCTGAGGTCATGCGGAGGCTCCTGCGCGTTGTTGGAGGGCAGATAGGTCAGCAGCTGCTTGGCAATGGCAATGGCGTGCTCATCCGTTTCGGCCACAAAATGAGCGTTGCCGGATACGGAGGAATGCACAGCAGCACCGCCGATTTCTTCCATGGTGCACTGCTCGTAGGTCACCTGCTCAATCACCTTCGGGCCGGTGATGTACATACCGGCTGCACCACCCTTGCGAATGATGATGAAGTCGGTCAGCGCGGGCGAGTAGGCCGCGCCCCCCGCGCAGGGGCCCAGGATGAGGGAAATCTGCGGCACCACACCGCTGGCAGCCACATTGTTGTAGAAGACATTGGCAAAGCCAGTCAGCGCATCCACCCCCTCCTGCAGGCGGGCTCCGCCGGAGTCGTTAATCTGGATGATGGGCATGCCGGCCTTCAACGCATATTGCTGGGCATCGCAGATTTTCTGGGCATGCATGTAGCCCAGGGAACCTCCCTGAGCCAGGAAATCAGCAGCCGTTGCAGCCACGGGACGGCCGTTCACCAGACCGAAACCGGTCACGATGCCATCACCGGGGATTTCCTTGTTCAGCATGCCGAAGTTGCTGCAATGATGCCTGGTATGCATGCCGATTTCGGTGAACGAGCCCTGGTCAAACAGGCAGGCAATACGCTCGCGTGCCGTCCAGTCCCCCTTAGCATGGCGAGCATCATACTTCTCCTGAGATGCTGCATACTTCACTTTCTTCTGGCGGGCTTCCAGCTCTTCGAGCAGCTTGGGTTCAATAGCCATAATCTGTATATATAAAGTGTTTCCTATGCGTGGGCTGAGGGTACAGTCCACCTACGTTGCCCGATTCTATCACGCCAGCCACGCCAATGGAAGCAAAATTTGCTCACCTGCCCCATTTTCCGACTGAACCCGTCGCAGACGGGTGAAATTTCATTGATGGCGCGGCTCAGCATCATCCCTGCACCACAATACGGGGGGTGATGATGCAACGGCGATACGTACCGGGTGCCACATGCGTGCGCGGCCAAACAATGCAATCATCCATGACCACCCCGGCAGGAATCACAGCATCCTGCCCCACCACGCAATCCTCGCCCATCTCAGCGGCAGCATCAATGCAGGCAGAGCAATGAACACGCTCGCGGCTGGTCAGCTCCATCATGGTATCCACATACCCGGCAGGAGAGCCGATTTCATGCCAGTTCGCCCAGTCGAACACCACACCGCCCACGCGCCCCTGCTTAATCAGCTCCAGCCAGATGGGCACAATCGAAAACATTTCCTCCTCCGGGAAAAGCTCTGCCACCTCCGGCTCCATGAGATACACCCCGGCAAACTGGTGCGTTCCAGGATTTACGCCCAGCGCATGGCGCATATCGGTAATCCCCCCGGTCTCTTCATCAAAGCCCACGTTGCGTTTGCCATCCACGCTGCGCAGCGCCAGGGTTACCAGATTTCCACGGCGTTTGTGCTCCGCCAGCAAATCTGCCACCGGAATATCGGTCAGGATATCCCCATTATGCACCAGAAGCGGCTCTCCCGGCTTCACCCAAGGCATGATTTTCTTCACTCCGCCGCCGGAATCCAACGGCGTTTCCTCGTGGCTGAACCCCACCGGGCACCCCCGGTACTGAGGCTCAGGGAACGCGCGCTCCCACATGAGCGGCAGACAGGAGATATTCACCATGAATTCCGTCACCCCGCAGCGCAGGTAATGGTCCATAGTGTGCTGAATCAACGGTTTCTGAAAAACCGGCATGAGAGGCTTAGGCAGGATGTGCGTGAGCGGAGCCAGCCGCGTGCCGAGCCCGGCACCAAGAATGAATGCTTGCATAATTACCAGAGATGAGGAAGATTCCATTTAATCGCGCAGATACCCATGATGAGGTTCGCCACCGCATGCATCACCACCACCGGAGTGAGGCGTCGCGTGTACACCACCAGCGCATAGGCTATACTGCCATACACAAAAGCCCCGGCGTAATCTACCGGCCGGTGCACCAGCATAAACGCCAGCGTCACCACCACATACGCCAGCCAGCTGCCCTGCCCCAGCGGCACAGTCTGCGGAAAATCACGATTCACACACCAGCGCATCAGATACCCACGCCAGAAAAACTCCTCCACCAGTGCCACAATGATGACCGCCCGGGCAAAGCGGAACGCATATTCCACGCCAACCGCCAGCGAGCCATCACCAAACACCGCCGCGGGGTCAAAGCCCGACTCTGCAGGAATCCACCCGGTCACGTACGGCACCAGCCAGAACGCTATCCCAACCACACCCGCCAAAGCCCCCAGCAGACAGGGCCTCATTCTCCAATCCCACTCCACCTCCCGCCGCACATACCACAGATACCCACCACACACCAGCACCTGCAGCGGGTATACCCACATCTCCGGTGCCCGCTGCCACCACCCCACGCTCGGGTGATCCCACGCCCAGCTGCCCTCCACTACCCAGAGCAGCATATTCAGCGCCAGAAACACAACAAACGGCACAACGTAAGTGCGAAACAATTTTTGCTCGGACATGTGCAATTACGAAGTATATTTACGCGGGCTCTCGCCCGACTAATTTTCGCATATTGCGGCGCTTCGAAATACAAGACGCCGTAATCATTGCAGGCAACTCTCCAGACTCTCGTATCAACGCCTCTATCTTATGCAGGGGCACCATATCACAGGCCACCAGCATTTCCATCCAGGACCCCGATTCATCGGCTTCTTCTTCGCATATTTTCAGCTTATGCAGATAATCCCTATCTGACTTCGCGCGAAGAGCAGCACGATAATTTGCTGCCACGGATGTGGCACAACGGAACAGCTGATCACACATGTGATAAGCCTCCGGGTTCTTAGGCAACGAACTACAGAGCCTATATACCCGCAACGCAAACGCGCGAGTGCACTCCGTCATCTCTTGCCCAAAACCAGCACCAACCGTCATTACACCCTATAATTCGTAATTCGTAATTACTTTAGTGAATCACAGAAACGCGCCATCTTGTCGCAAGCCTGCTCCAGCAGGTTCTGCGCAGTGGCATAGCAGCAGCGCAAGTAGCCCTCGCCACAGGCACCGAATGCCGTGCCAGGCACGGCGGCCACCTTCTGTTCCTTGAGCAGGCGGAGCGCGAATTCCTTGGAATTAAGGCCGAAACGCTTGATACTGGGAAAAGTATAGAACGCGCCACCGGGCAAGTGGCAGTCCATGCCCATATCATTGAAGCGGCCCACAATGTAATCGCGGCGCTTGTGGTAGCTCTCGCGCATCTCCAGCATAGCCTCCACCCCATTCTGCAAAGCCTCGATACCCGCCTCCTGGGAGGTAATAGTGGGGCAGATCATCGTGTAGGAATGCACCTTCATCATCTGCTCAATGAGCTCCTTCGGGCCGCAGGCATATCCCAGGCGAAGGCCCGTCATCGCAAAAGCCTTGGAGAAGCCATGCAGCAGCAGCGTGCGCTCCTTCATACCCGGCAGCGCCGCAATCGAAGTATGCTCCTCCTCATCGTAGCGCAGCTCGGAATAAATCTCATCCGTGAGCACAAACAAATCGTGCCTGACGCAGATAGCCGCAATCTCCTCCAGCGTCTTGCGCGGCGCAATCGAGCCTGTCGGGTTCGTAGGGAAGTTCAGCATCAGCACCTTGGTGCGCGGGGTGATTGCCGCCTCCAGCTTAGCCGGATTCAGGGCAAAAAGGTCATCAATACTCGTCTCCACCGCCCTCGGAGTACCATAAGCCATCATCACCGTGGGCGCATAGCTCACATAGCACGGCTCGTGGTACAACACCTCATCACCAGGGTTTAAAAGACAACGCAGAGCCAGGTCAATTGCCTCGCTCACCCCCACCGTGGGCAGAATCTCACACAGCGGATTATACTCCACGTGAAAGAAATCCTGCACATAGGAGCTGATGGCGCGGCGCAGACTCTCCAGACCATAGTTACTGGTGTAGGTTGTGTGGCCACGCTCCAGCGAGCGGATGGCCGCCTCGCGGATATTCCAGGGCGTCACAAAATCCGGTTCCCCCACACCCAGGGAAATAATATCCTTGCTACCAGTAGCCAGGTCAAAGAACTCACGGATGCCGGAACGCGGCATCTCTGTCACCTGGCGGGAAAGCATTTTGCTCCAGTCCATAATCAGGGGATATAGGTAAGGCGCTCCGTCTGCGGCTCCTCCGCAAACAGCAGGCCGTTGTGCTTATACGTCTTCAGGCGGAAGTGCGTAGCCGTGGAAAGCACGCCCTGCATGCTGGCAAGCTTCTCGCTCACAAAGCGTGCGACCTCCATCAGCGTGGGGGCCTCAACCAGCAGCAGCAGGTCATAGCCGCCGGAGAGCAGATAACAGCTGCGCACCTCCTTGAAATGCGCAATGCGGGATGCCAGGCGGTCAAAGCCGCCGCCGCGCTCCGGCGTGCAACGCACTTCAATAAAAGCAGACACTCCCTCCTCGTCATCATTCACAATGGCCTGATAACCCACAATGCGACCAGTCTGCTCGAGTGCAGCCCGCTTGGCAGCCACCGTTGCAACATCCAAAGCAAGGCGGTCGGCAATCTGCTGGTCGCTCAATCGCGCATCCGCCTCCAACAATCTGAGTAGGGCATCCTGTGTCATAGCTTGACTCATCATACCATCCCGCCCTGCCAAGTCAAGAGAATTACGAGATACAAGCCGCGAATGCCATATTATATCGCCGGCCCGGGTATGGTTTCCATAATGCTCACCATGCCGGTGCTTGCATCATAACGAATCTCCAGGCTATCGCGTCCCTGCAGGTTGCTGAAGCACTCTGCTGCAGCGACAAAGGGAGAGACTCGCTTCACTCATTCAAAACTCTACTTTCTACATTCAAAATGATGAAGCCCGCAATCCTTCCGGATTGCGGGCTTCGTTTACCCTGGCAGCTATCTACTCTCGCGGGACCTGTCGTCCGACTACCATCGACGTGCTGATGTTTCACTTCCGGGTTCGGAATGGGTCCGGGTGGGGCCATCAGGCTGTGACCACCAGGTTTCAGGAAGCGGTGCGGCTTCTCTGCTTATCTGGCAATCATTTCTGCGGGGGGATTTCTATTTTTCTCAGCGGCAGGCTGGCATCCGCGTGGCTTGTTTTGTGTTTTGTGTAGTTCTCTCACTTTTGGTTACTTTTCTTAATCAGGCAGAAATTGCTTGTCACCGGGGTGATTGTATAAGGTCTGTTGGATGTTAGTAGTGCTCGGCTCAATACATTGCTGCAATTACACCTGCACCCTATCTACGTGGTCGTCTTCCACGCTCCTGTAGGGAGAACTCATCTTGGGAGGGACTTGGCGCTTAGATGCTTGCAGCGCTTATTCCTTCCGCTCTTAGCTACCCGGCCGTGCTCCTGACGGAACAACCGGTGCACCAGTGGTGCGTCAGACCCGGTCCTCTCGTACTAAGGTCTGAACCCCTCAATTCTCCAACGCCCACAGAGGATAGAGGACCGAACTGTCTCGCGACGTTCTGAACCCAGCTCGCGTGCCGCTTTAAC
>JAZSRB010000014.1:0-16389 GCA_045538275.1 Akkermansia sp.
CAATAGTATTTTATCAATACCGGGGGCTGCGCTCGCTGGCGCGAGCTTACCCCCGGCTACCATCTTTCGCCCCTTAACGGGGCTATAAATTCCGCTCGCTGCGCTCGCCAAATAGCGAGACAAATAATAAGGAGGCCCCTCTAATAGGCAGTCAGCGTATTCAGGCGCACAAAGTGCGCGGCTTTTTGAGCCCGGTAGGGCGACACCTTCAATAGCCCGGGGCGTAAGCCCCGGGTACAAGAACAAAAACCACCCAGAACCCCGAGCGCCAGCGAGTGGGTGGCAGAGGCGTTGGCGCCGGGGTGAAGCAACGCGCCCGGGAGGCAGTCGGTCGCTGCGCTCCCTCAATGAAATACTCGCCTGGCGGCGTGTACGAAAATACCACCGCTGCGCGGCGGTATGAAAGCGCGCCTGGTGCCGCGCATGAAATACGCCCTGGCGTGGCGTATGAAATCCTGCCCATGGCGGGCAGGATGGGGGGGGGAGCCCGGCAGGGCGACACGTTCAATAGCCCACTGCCGTGGGCTATGAATTCCGCTTGCTGCGCTCGCCAGATAGCGAAATAAAGTCAATTCAGCGCACATGTGTTTCATGGGGCCTCACGCGGCGGAGAAAAAAAGCCCCTGCATTGCCGGGGCAATGCAGGGCTTGCTAAAGATTCCGGATTGTTTAGAAATCGTAGCGGAGACCGAGGTTGGCACGCACGCCCATGTAATCCGGGGCGTAGGTGAAGTCAGCATCAGCAAACACGGTGGTATGCTGCTCTACGGGAATGGAGAGACCTACACCGATTTCAAAGCCGGTGCCGGTGGAATCGACACCTTCCACGGTGTATCTGTTGCCACCGGCAAGGAGGCCGACCTCGGCTTCATTCGTGGCGTCGCCGAAGTCCTGGGTGATAAGGGCGCGGGCCTCGAGCACGGCGCAGCGCTCATGTACGCTCTCATAGAGCACGCCCTGGTAGCGCACACCAATGCCTACCTGGCCGTAGAAGTAGTTGCCGCCATCGTAATCAAGACCAGCATTGCCTATGGAGCCTTCTTCCTTGTAGCCGTCTACCGTGGCAGAGGTGAGGCTGACGCTCACCAGCGGCTGCAGGATGTGGTTGAAGTCGTAATCCAGCGCGAAGGTGTACCCCACTTCGTAGTAGGCGGAGAAGGTTCTACCCTCGGTTTCGCCCGTGCCCTGGTAGCCCATCACGCTGCGCTCCATGTCCATCTGGTTCAGACCGGCGGTCAGAATCAGCATCTGCACCCAGCGGTTGGACTGGTGGCGCATGAACAGGTTCAGGTAGTAGGTGTCATTGTTGCCGGAGGCGTGGTCATCTCCCTCCACCTCAATCTCACCATAGGAGGCGCTGAAGGACATACCGATGACGGTGTTGGCGGTCAGGTCCAGGTTGGCACCCACGGTGGCACCGGTGGTGTTGAAGTCGTAGCCGTATTCATCACCCTGCCCATCGGTGGTGGAGAATCCGCCATCTGCCTGGGCCCAGGCC
Organism: Akkermansia sp.; assembly: GCA_045538275.1. Lineage (GTDB taxonomy): Bacteria > Verrucomicrobiota > Verrucomicrobiia > Verrucomicrobiales > Akkermansiaceae > Akkermansia. The sequence goes on from JAZSRB010000014.1 coordinate 1,499, forward strand.
TGGATGCCGGCGTATTTCCAATCGGTGGTCAGCCCGGCATTGGTGCCGCCGCCCATCTGGATGACTCGGTTGCGCAGGTTGCTCTGCACATCGCGCACGCCGCGGCGCTGGGAATCTGCCAGTGCGGTGGTGGAGGCGCCGGAAAGCGCAGAGAGCACAGCGGTGCGTTCTGCTACGCTGTTCTGCGGGCGGCAGATGAAATTGTAAATAGCCTGCATGGGGGTGCCGTTGAACGCCCCGACTCCCGCATCTGCTTCCATGACTGGTACGATAGCCTGGTAGGCAGCGGCGCGATTGGCGGAGCCGCTGGTGTTCTCTCTCTCCAGGCGTTCTTCGTCCTGGTAGCCGGTCACAGAGACAGTGCCGTCACCATTCACGGTCACATCGGCGTACACGCCATTCTGCTCGAGCTTCAGCTCATAGTCATTGGAACCAAGGCCGGAGGTGGAGGTGATGTTGCCACTCATGAAAGTGTAGGTAGCCTTGTTGGAGGCGTCATCCCCGAATATCATCTGCTCGTTGGCGTTGAGCACCAGCCTGGAGATATCCAGCGAGCCGTCTGCTTTCATGGTGCCGGTTACCTGCACGCTCTTAATCGCCTCAATATCTTGTCCGTCTTTGGAGGCGGTTACTTCAATGGCAGTACCATTGGTGCCGCCGAACGTAGCGGGGGTATCCGCGCTATCACTGGCGTTGCCGACAAAGGTCACATTGTTCAGCTCAACATCGCCTGTATTCTTGAAAGTACCTTGCGCAATGGATACGTTCTGCAGGGTGGCAGCACCGGCTGTGATATCGCCGCTGGCCTTCACAGTGGCTCCGCTCAGCTTGGAGTTATCACCGATGGTGATATTCTGGGCGGTGATAGAGTCTGCCGAAATGTCGTAACCGCCGGTCGTGTTGCCCTGAATCCTGGCGTTCTTCAGCTCAACCCCAGCGCCGGCAGTTGTATCTGCAGTCACCTTTACCTTGTTATCCCCGGCGGTGAGGGTGTCGGCTACGGTCAGGGTACCTGTGGCGGTGAGGCTGTAGTTGTCTGCAAGCGCAATGCTGTCAGCGGCCAGGTTGGTTGCCGTGAGGCTGTCCTTGGAAATGGTGGTGGAGGCCGCTACGACATTGGTCATTTCTTTGCCTCCCACATCGATGGTGACACCGCCGTTTTCATCGCCCAGCGTGCCGGCGGTTACAGACCCTGTACTGGTGGAGGTGAGGGCAATCTCTGTACCTGCTGCCACCTTATTGGCCACGATGCCGTTCTCGTTGATGACAACATTCCCGCTGAGCACGGGAGTGGTTTCTGTAGAGGCCGCAGCAGCTGCTGCTGGCTGGGCGGTGATCGTGATGCCGCCACCTGCTACTGTACCTGCATGGATTTGCCCGGCCTGAATGGAGCCGGAACCCAATGCAGAGACTGCGGTGCCGATTATGTTTGTAGCCTTCAGGGTGCCGCTCGCGATAACTGAGCCGCCCTCGGCTGTTACGGAATCTGCTGTCACCTTGGTTGCAAAGTTGATGCCGCCGGTTGCAGTAATTTCTTTTGCGGTTACCCCGGAGCCCGACTGGTAGGCAGAGATGGTCAAGTCACCCTTCTTGTTTGCAATCGTGCCAAGACTGAGAGATTTTGCAGCGCCTGCTGAGCTATCCAGCAGCACAGTCATCGAGGCATCGCTGCCGGCAGCGGTGCGGATGATGGAAGCACCGCTGCCGACTGTGCAATCGCCCAGATTTACCTGGAGGAAGGTGTTGTTGGTGAGCTCCACCGTGGTGCCCGCGCCGATTTCCTTCAGGTTGGCGCTGGAGGCCTTTGTCGTAGCTTCTGCGGTGTCCAGCTGCAGCAGAACCGTGCCCTTGCCGACTACGCGGACTCCCTGCTCAAGCACATTGGCCAGCGCTTTAGCGGTAACGGTCAGGCGGGCGCCGGCACCAGCTCCGAAACCGGCGCTGGCAGTGGTGCCGCCGGCCAGAATATCGTTCTGCGTGTTGACCACGTTATCGAAAGTGTCGTTGGTCTGGCTCATGATAACGCCGGAATCACCGATGAAGGTGACCGCATCGCTGCCGAGAGACTTGCCCGTGGGCGTGCTCTGGGTCATATCCAGGTATACGTCACTTTTCAGAGAAGCCAGATCGGCCTCTCCGGTAATCTGCCAGGCGGCACCGGCGCCACCCAGCCCCTTGGCCGCCAGGGTGTAGGAGATGTCGGTCATGTGGGCCCCTGTATCAAGGGCATCTGATGTGGTGTACAGGCCTGTTGTATAGAATTGTGCTGTGTCGGCATTGAGAGGAACATTCAGAATGACAACATTCTCGGCGGGCATGTCATGTATGTTCCCCATTTCATGAACCTTGCCGCTCACAAAGGTGAGAGTGCCGGAAGAACTATCGTCCGCAACATCCCATTTCAGGGTGAAAGAAATAGGCGTGATGCCTGCATTCAACGAGGCAATGCCCTGAGGGTCCTTGCCAAGCTCAATTCTCTTATCTTTGGTAAGGGCGTACAGCGTGCCGTTTGGAGAGAAGTAGATAGAGAAGCTGAAATCCTGAACACCCGTTGTTCCGGACAGCAGGGGTACCTTGCCGGACTGCAGGTTTGATACATTGAATTCCGGATAAATGTTACCAATAACGGAAGCGCCTCCAGGGAAATCAAGGTCATCGTTACACGGAGCCCCGAACAATTTGTTGGCCTGGATGGTGAGAACCCAGTCCTTCGTCATATCCGGTGTCGGATCTTTGTAGTAGGGAGGATATAGATCATTCCTGTTATTTGAATCCATTACAATGGAACCGTTCTGCGTTCCCAGCATGTAATCATATGCAGCCGGGGCGCTGGCGGCGTGTGCCGTGTAGGAAACAGTAGTAAGGGCGACTACGGCAAGGAGAGCCGTACGGAGACCTTTGGGGAGATGAAGTTTCATGGCGATAAATCGGGAAAATGTACATGCAGCAGATAAACTGCTCATTGCACACTCTAGCAAAAGGGTTTCTGCGTAGCAAGGTAAAAATTGCTTATATGTTGAAAAAAAGTGAAAATGAGAAGATTTTCAGCTCTCTCAAGTGGAATGCCCTGCTCCAGCTGGTGTGAATGAGAATCCGTCTGCTGAGTATCTCCGGGGGCGGGGTATTCCAATTTATCCTGCAGAACAAAATGAGATAAAAGGGGTGATTGTGGGGGGGTATTGCTCCGGCAATTAAGGATTGATGATCTGACGCGACTCCCAACCGGGCTATTGAAGGTGTCGCCCTGCCGGGCGCTAACCCCCATCCTGCCCGCCATGGGCAGGATTTCATACGCCACGCCAGGGCGTATTTCATACGCGGCACCAGGCGCGCTTTCATACCGCCGCCAGGCGAGTATTTCATTGAGGGAGCGCAGCGACCGACTGCCTCCCTGGCGCGTTGCTTCACCCCGGCGCCAACGCCTCTGCCACCCACTCGCTCCGCTCGGGGTTCGGGGTGGTTTTTGTTCTTGTACCCGGGGCTTACGCCCCGGGCTATTGAACGTGTCGCCCTACCGGGCTCAAAAAGCCGCGCACTTCGCGCGCCTGAATACGCTGACAGCCTATTAGAAGGCCTCTTTATTATTTATCTCGCTATTTGGCGAGCGCAGCGAGCGGAATTTATAGCCCCGTTAAGGGGTGAAAGATGGTAGCCGGGGGTAAGCTCGCGTCAGCGAGCGCAGCCCCCGGTATTGATGAAATACTATTGGAGCCCGTGATAACGGGTGACAGAAAGCGACGCAACTCTTATTGAAGCCTGGCATTCTGTCGCCCATTCCATGGGCTCTGGTTCGTCTTTTCGCGGGAGCAGGCGCTGCGCGTGCTATCGCACGCTTGCACCTGCCTGACATCTTTCGCCCGATTTCACGGGCTCAAAATTCCGCTCGCTGCGCTTGCCGGTAAATTACACTTCTGTTTTTCGTACGCCCGGGGGCTTCTTTCATGGTGGTACACACGCTTCACCCGGTTATGCAATCCATGGGACACATGTGGGAAATTATGGTCATAACCGGAGAATACTCCTTGCAAGGGGGCGTGGAAAAGAGTATCATGCAGGGCATGAGTTACGACCTTATTGTGATTGGTGGCGGCCCTGCCGGCTATGTGGGAGCGATTCGCGCAGCCCAGCTGGGTAAGCGCGTAGCATGCGTAGAGCGCGAACGCGTGGGTGGCACTTGTCTGAACTGGGGCTGCATTCCGACCAAGGCGCTGCTGAAGAATGGTGAGGTCTACAACACCATCAACAAGCGCGCGGCCGAATTCGGCATCGCCACAGAGGGACTCAGCGTGGATTGGGAGGCTGTTATCGGGCGCTCCCGTCAGATAAGCGACCGGCTCTCCGCCGGCATTGCCTTCCTCTTCAAGAAGAACAAGATTGACAGCGTGGCCGGTGAGGCCCGCATCCCCGCCGCCGGCAAAGTGGAAGTCACCGCCGCTGATGGCACGGTGACCACACTGGAAGCCCCGCAGATTCTCATAGCCACCGGTGCCCGCACCCGCGAGGTACCCGTGTTCCCCTTCAACGGCAAGACCATCATCGGCAGCAAGGATGCGCTGGTCATGAAGAAGCGCCCCGAGAGCATGATTGTGATAGGCTCCGGCGCCATCGGCAGCGAGCTTTCCTACGTGTACCACTGCTTCGACACCAAGGTGACCCTGGTGGAAGCCCTGCCCCGCATTCTGCCCAATGAGGATGACGAGGTGAGCCAGGCTGTGGAACGCTCTTTCAAGAAGCAGGGTATCACCTGCATGGCCGGAGCCAAGGTGGATGCCCTCCAGGACAACGGAGACAGCGTAACCGCTACCATTACCGCCAAAAACGGCAAGGTGCAGGAAATCACGGCTGATGTGTGTCTGGTGGCCATCGGCGTGGTACCGGTAGTGCCGGAGGCCGCCGGGCTGGAGCTGACCGACCGCGGTTTCATCAAGGTAAACGACCGCTACGAAACCAGCATCCCCGGTGTGTTCGCCGTGGGGGACTGCATCGGCGGCATCATGCTGGCCCACACCGCCAGCTACGAGGCCGAGCAGGCTGTTGAAGGCATGTATGTAGAAGGCCACACCCCGAAACAGGCCCGCATTGTGCCGGGCTGCACCTACTGCCACCCGCAGGTAGCCAGCGTGGGCAAGCGCGAGCGCGAGCTCAAGGAAGCCGGCGTGGAATACAAGGTGGGCAAGTTCCCGTTCCAGGCCATTGGCCGCGCCGTGGCCGGCGGCGATACGGAAGGCTTTGTGAAACTGCTCTTCGGCAAGGAGAATGGAGAGCTGCTGGGCGCCCATATCGTAGGTGACAACGCCACCGAACTGCTCACCGCCCCGGAACTCGCGCTGAACAGCGAACTGACCGATGCGGATTTGAACGCCATGATTTACGCCCACCCCACGCTTTCGGAAGCCATTCACGAAGCGGTGCTGGCTGCAGATGGCCGCGCGATTCACGCATAATTCCTCCCCCATGGCCCGCCAGTTTTATTACGATACCGGCTCAGAAAAAATCGGTCCCGTGAGCGGGACTGACCTGGTGCGTCTGCGTGCCTCCGGGGAAATCAACGATGACACCTGGGTGCGGCGCGCCGACAATAACACCTGGCGCCCGCTGCACAGCGTCAATCTCAGCGAAGAGGAAGAAGAAGAACGCAACCCCGGACTCTTCACCCTGCTCCGCCGCAGCGGGCTGCTGGGCCCGGTACTGGCGATTATTCTGGGGCTGGTGTTCTTTATTGTGCTCACCATCGGGGCCATCCAGCTGTTCTGGCCGGTGCTGCTGGTGCTCTTTATCTTCTGGCTACTGGCCAAAGCACTCAGATGATAGACCAGATAACCAGCAACCCGGACAGTCTCCAGGCGGTGCAGGACTTCGGGAATCACCCGTTATTCTACTTCTGCTGCGTATTTGCCACGGTGGTGGGCGCCATTGCGGGCGCCACAGCTTCCAGCCGCGTGCGCATGGATATTGTGGGCGTGCTGGTCTGCGGCACCATTGCCTCGCTGGGCGGCGGTACCGTGCGCGATATCCTGCTCTCCGGCGTGCAGAACCATCAGGGCGACCCCGTCACCATCTACTGGGTTGTGGGGCACGATGTGCAGTTCCTCTACATGGCGCTCATCACCTCGCTCATCATGTTTTATGTAACGCGGTTCTGGAATCCCCCCGTAGGTACTATCCGCATTGCAGATACCTTTGCCATGGCATTCTTCACGCTGCTGGGCGCCGCCAAGGCTTACTATCTGGGCTGCTCCGGCATTGTCTGCATCTGCATGGGGGTGTGCACCGGTGTGGCCGGCGGCATCCTGCGCGATGTTCTCACCGGCAACGTTCCCTACGTTTTCCGCTCCAATGAAGTATATGCCTCTGCCGCCTTTTCCGGCAGTCTGCTCTTTGTGCTGCTGCAGCATTTCAACTGCCCCTACCAGATTTCTTATATTCTGGGTACCATCGTCGCCTTCAGCGTGCGCATGGCTGCGGTGTATATGAACTGGCGTCTGCCCTCTTACCGACCCCTGGTCGACATTGCTCCTCATGATAACTCAACGCCCGGGCGTTGAGTTATCACACCCGGGGCTGCGCACCGGGATGAATCAATGCTCGCCTCATGTGTCCCGAAGATTTTGCGCTGAATTGACTTTATCTCGCTATCTGGCGAGCGCAGCAAGCGGCTTTTTGAGTCCGGCAGGGCGGCAGAAACGGGCGCAACGCATTGAAACCATGGCCTCTGTCACCCGTTTCACGGGCTCCAGACAATATATTATCGATAGCAGGGGCTGCGCAATCGCAAAGCGATTGCTTACCCCTGCCTTTCATCTTATGCCCACTACCGTGGGCTTATGAATTCCGCTCGCAAGCTCGCATGGATTAGGCTTGCAAGGGATAAAGCTATCTGCTAGAATACCACCTGCGTTATGACACCGAAACACATTGTAGCCGTTATCGACTATGGTTCACAGTACACGCAGCTGATTGTGCGCCGCGTGCGTGAGCTGGGCTTCCTCGCCAAGCTGTATGCGCTGGAGGACCTGCATGAAATCAGCGAGCCAGGCGCCATCATTCTTTCCGGTGGGCCGCGCAGCACCTCTGAGCCGGATGCTCCGGATATTGATTTTGAATGGCTCACCTCATTTGGTGTGCCGGTGCTGGGTGTGTGCTATGGTATGCAACTGCTGAATATCAAGACCGGCGGCACCGTGCGCCCGAGCAACAAGCGCGAGTATGGCCCCGCCGCCCTGGTGCCCGGTAAGCTGGAGGGGTTGTATGCGGATATGAGCCCCTCATCCCAGGTGTGGATGAGCCATTCCGACACGGTAGACCACCTGGCCGACAACTGCCGCGTGATTGCCCGCAACAGCGATGGCGTGCCGGTTTCCCTGCAGTGGGGTGAGCAGATGTTCGGCATCCAGTTCCACCCGGAGGTGACCCACTCCCACGAGGGTCGCACCATTCTCAGAAACTTCCTTTCCTACGCCAGAGACCTGGCCAGATTCGATATCGGTGACTTCAAGCGCGAGCTTATCGAAGACATCCGCGCCAAGGTGGGTGACAAGCAGGTGGTTTGCGGCGTTTCCGGCGGCGTGGACAGCACCGTGCTGGCCGTTCTGCTGCACGAGGCCGGCGTGAACGTGCGCTGCATCTTTGTGGACAATGGGCTGCTGCGCAAGGACGAAGCCAAGGAAGTGCAGGCCAATTTTGCCCGCATGGGTGTGGAGATTGAAACCGTAGATGCCAGCGAGCGCTTCCTCGCCGCTCTGGCAGGTGAAACAGCTCCGGAAAAGAAGCGCCGCATCATCGGCAACCTGTTTATCGACGTGTTCTGGGATGCCGTGGGCGATGCCGAGATGCTGGCTCAGGGCACTCTCTATCCGGACGTGATTGAAAGCGCGTCCAACGCCAAGAGCAAGGCCTCGGTCATCAAGACCCACCACAACCGCGTAGAGCGCGTGCTCAAGATGCAGGAAGAGGGCAAGGTCATCGAGCCGCTTGCCTTCCTGTTCAAGGACGAAGTGCGTGAGCTTGGTGCCTCCATGGGCATCTCGCACGACATTCTGTGGCGCCACCCCTTCCCGGGGCCGGGTCTGGCCGTTCGCTGCCCCGGCGAGGTCACCAAGGAGCGCCTGGATATCATCCGCGAGTGCGATGCCATCTTCATCGGCACGCTGCGCAAGTGGGACTGGTATGACAAGTGCTGGCAGGCCTACGCCGGTCTCATCCCGGTAAAGACCGTGGGCGTGAAAGGCGACGAGCGCTCCTACGAATTCGCTACCAACCTGCGCGCCATCGTATCCGAGGACGCCATGACGGCCGACTGGGTACAGCTGCCTTACGACCTGCTGCGCGAGGCCTCCAACCGCATTCTCAATGAGGTATCCGGCATCAACCGCGTGCTCTTCGACGTGAGCACCAAGCCGCCGGCATCCATCGAATGGGAATAAAGCAGATTTTCCCGCTAATCCGGCAGGCGCAGAGTTCACTCTGCGCCTGTTCTGGCACCTTGGGGTAAATCGAAATGAGAACCCGAACCCCGAGCGCCAGCGAGCGGGTGGCAGAAACCTGCCGATGGATGTAAGGTTCAATAGCCCACTGCCGGGCTCCAAATTCCGCTTGCAGCGCTCGCTAAATAGCGGGATAAAGTCAATTCAGCGCACAAACTTCGGGGCACATGCGCAAATCTTCAGGTTGAATCGCTTTTTTACTGGAAATCTGCAGCAAATAGTGTAAACTGAGGTAAGCCTCACTTACTGCTGGTATGAAAAAATACATCTTCATAGGCGCTATCATCATTGCCATTCTCTATTTTGCCGGTTTTACAACCGCTGAGAGAGAGAAAGCACCCGGCATGCTGAGCCGGCTGGATGATCTGAACGCACCTCAATACCGCGTGGGTGTGCCGCTGGGCGGCAAATCCATGGGAGTGGGAGAGCAGCAGTTTTCCAAAGCGCGCGTGTGCTACTTCAACAACCCGCGCACTGCTTATAATGCGATTCTGGAACGTAAAGCAGATGCATTCCTTTTCAGCAGCCACTCGCTGGATTTCATTGATGCCCGCTACAAGGATCTGACCGTGCTGCCCGGCTGCCTGGACCGCGTGGATATTGCCATTGCCTTCAACCCGGATAAGCTCGATTTATGCCGCGAGGTGAACAAGTTCATTTCCAGTTTCAAGAGCGACGGCACTTATGATGAAATGTACCAGCGCTGGTTCAAATCCCGGAAGCTGGCCACCATTCCCTATATTGAGAAGCCGGAAAAGCCGGCACGCACCATCCGCGTGGGCACCTGCAGCCAGGTGGCCCCGCTCTGTTTCCGCACGAGGGATGAAGAACTCAGCGGCTTTGATATGGAGCTGCTGCAGAGACTCGCTCTGCGTCTCAACGCCCACATTGTGCTGGAAGACCTCGACTTCACCGAAATGTTCCAGGCGCTGGATGAGGGCCGCATTGATATGGCTCTGGCGGGTCTGAACAAGGACACCAACCGCCCTGACCACGTTCTTTACAGCAAGAACTACATCGATTCCTATATTGTGGCAATCGTGCATTCTGACCTGGTCAGGAAAGGGACAGGCCAGCAGCAGAGCAGGTAACGCAACCGCAGCGCAAATTCCCTGCCGAAATGGTCGGATTGAGCTTGACCGCCGGGGCTCCGCTGTGCTAGGATGAGAGGCTGACAAGGAAGCCACCCTCTCATTCTGCATGTTCATCAACCGCGAAATATCCTGGCTGGAATTTAACCAGCGCGTGCTGAACCAGGCGCAGCGAGCCGAGCTGCCGCTGTTGGAACGCATCAAGTTCCTCTCCATCAGCGCGAGTAATCTGGACGAATTTTTCCAGGTGCGCGTGGGTGGGCTCATGCTGCTGCGGCAGACGGGCAAGTTCAAGCCGGATATCACCGGACTTTCGCCCAGCGAGCAGCTGGAGCGCATCCGTAAGCGCGCCGGCGCCATGGTGGATGACCAGTACCACCTGCTGCAGGAGGTGCTCATGCCCCTGCTGAATGAAGCCGGACTCAGCCCGCTGGATATGGATGAACTGACCGAAGCCCAGCATGCCGGGCTGGAGGAATACTTCATTGATAACATTGCCCCGGTGCTCACTCCGCTGGCCATGGAGGTAGAGCAGCCGCCCGCCCTGCCGAATCTGAGTCTGATTCTGGGTATTGAATTGCTGCCGGAGGGAGCTCAGGAAGCTCGTTTTGTAGCCATCACCCTGCCGGAGGTACTGCCCCGCCGCGTACAGTCTTCTGTGCTGGGGCGGCGCGGCTACGTGATGCTGGAGGATGTGGTGAGCCGGTTCTGCCCGCTGCTGTTCCCCGGAGAGCGCGTTATCAGCACCACGCCTTTCCGCGTGACCCGCAATGGCGATATTGCGGTGGCGGAGGAAGAGGGCGGTGATTTTGCCCGCGAGATGGAAAGCGTGCTGGTGGCGCGCAAATTCTCTGACTGCGTGCGCCTGGAGCTGCCGGCCGGCACCCCGGAGTATATTGAACGCCGCATCGCCGGCATCGTCGGGGCAGATGACACCTCCACCTACCGGGTACCGGGGCTGCTGAGGCTGGTGGATTTCGGGCAAATGGCCTTTGAGCCGGGTAACGACCAGCACAAGGTGCAGGCGTGGACCCCCAGCTGGCCGGCAGGGGTAGATGCTGCGCTCAGCATGTTCGAAAACATAGCCCAGGGAGACATACTCATCCACAACCCCTACGAGAGCTATGAACCGGTGGTGAAACTCATTGAAGAAGCCGCCGCAGACCCGGATGTCATTGCCATCAAGCAAGTGCTGTACCGCACAGCAGAAAACTCCCGCTTCATCGCCGCGCTCTGCCGCGCCGCCGAAACCGGCAAGCAGGTTACCGTGCTGGTGGAACTCAAAGCCCGTTTTGATGAACTGCACAACCTGGCACAGGCCGAAAAGCTGCAGCGTTCCGGGGTGCAGGTGGTGTATGGAGTAAAAGGCTTCAAGACCCACGCCAAGATTCTGCTCATTGTGCGCCGCGAGCATGGAGGGCTGCGCCGCTACTGCCACATCGGCACTGGCAATTACAACGAAAAAACAGCCCGTCTCTACAGCGATCTCTCCCTGCTCACCTGCAACGAGCACCTGGGGGCTGATGCCTCCCAGTTCTTTAACTCTGTGACCGGGCTTACGCGCCTCATGCGCTTCCGCCGCATGTACCCTGCCCCGGCCACCATGAAGGCGCGTCTGCTGGAGCTCATTGAGGCGGAAACCCACCGGGCCCGGCAGGGAGAACGAGCCGTCATCCGCGCCAAGATGAACTCGCTGAATGATGTGGACATGATGGAAGCGCTGGAGCGTGCTGCCGAGGCCGGAGTTAAAATACGGCTCAACATCCGCGGCATCTGCTGCTGGGCCCCCACCAGCGAGAAAGCCCGGGCCTGCACGCGCATCACGAGCATTGTGGACCGCTACCTGGAGCACGCCCGGCTGTTCCACTTCCACAACGGCGGAAACCCGCTGGTCTACATGGCCAGCGCCGACTGGATGAGCCGCAACCTGGACCGCCGGGTAGAGCTGCTGGTGCCGGTGGAAGAACCGCACCTGGCCGCGCGTATCATGGATATTCTGGATGCCTGCTTCAAGGACAACACCCAGGCCTGCGACATGGCACCGGATGGCTCCTACCACCCGGCTAACACCGAACGCAGAAAACACTTCACCATGCAGGCCCACCTGCAACGCGATGCCCGCCGCCGGGCCCGCAGCCAGGAAAGCGCCAGCATGCGCGTGCTGGAGCCCCACAAGCCCCGTAAATCATAATCCTGCGGGGACGCGGGCTTCCTTATTTGACCACGCGGAGTTTCGGGATGGCAGACTGCTGGAGCTGGGAATTGACGGCATCTGCCGCCACGCGCTCCACATACACAGTATACGGTGCTTTATTGAACTCCAGGCGGACAATGCCGTTATCCGTCTGTTCATCCAACAGCGCAGGCAAATCCGCAAAACACCGGACCGGCTTTCCATTTACCGCCACCAGGCGGGAGAGGCGCAGCTCATCATAGCCCTGCGTAGCGGCAGTAGGCAGCACAAAAGTGAGGGCCACCGGCTCGGTGCAGCCGGTTGCGCGCAATTCATCCTGTTTATCCTCCAGCATCTGCATTTCCAGCGGCAAGAGGCCGTTGCTGCGGGTGCGCAGTTCTTCCATGAAAGTGCTGGTGAGCGGCTGGAACAGCATGCCACCCCACATGATATAGCGCGGCTGCTCGCCTGGCTGCTGCGGACGGAACAAAGCATTCTCGACCGCCGCTCGATCCAGTTTCACCGAAACCTCCAGCGTCTCGCCGGCGCGGCTGAGGCTCAGGGGCAACTCCTGACCACGGTCTTTCATACCGCGCAGCAGAACCGTGGCGTGATGCAGGCCGTAGCGCGGGTGGTCACAACGGCCCTGGTTATCCACCGGCAAGCCGTCCACAGCAGTGAGCACATCACCCACCTTCACGCCAGCGGCCTCCGCAGCACTACCGGGCAACACCTTGCTGATGTACATGCCGTTTGCGGCGGAATCCAGCTTCAGGAACTTGCGGAACACCTGGTCATCCAGCGGGGTGAGCTGCACGCCCATGACCGGCACTCCAGGCTGTTCCTGGGTCAGGAAGCGCAGAATCAGCTCCGCATTGATCACCTGCATCAGGTGCTCCTGCTTCTTATAGGAAAGGCCCAGCGCGCTGAGTTTGTCATCCCGCACCACGGGGGCTCCGGCCGTCTGCCCCTCCGGCAGCGGTCGCTCCGAGCGCAGCACCATCAGCGGGACTTTATCCCCCGCCACATTCTCGGCCTCCAGCTCGGCATGCAATGGTTCCACGCCATTGATAAGGCTGGCATAGGTAGCCTTGTCTCCGCGTTTCAACGGCTCGCCCAAGGGCAACGGCGTGCGGGTATCAAAAATAGAGGCATCCTCCTCATGCGCCACAGTAAGCAAGGCCAGGTTCATATCCTCATCATACCGCAGCACGCGGGCGGGCACCGTGCGGCTCACATCCGGCAGGAGCAGCTCCACATAAGTGGCATCCTTCACCACGCGCCCCACGGTAAGCACACGGCCCTCCCCCATATACACCCCCTGGGCGCGGGACTGCCGGGGATTTTCCTTTTTCCACGGCCGCATGGCATCATATTCCTGCTGGGTGGCATGCACCAGCATAAGGGCATTGGAGGGTTCCACCTGCGGAGGCAGAGGTTCGGGCAACGGCTCCGGCTGCGGTTCCGGCGCAGGGGCTGGTTCTGCCACCACCAGTTCAGCAGGAGCTTCTGTCTGCTGGTTCTGGGCATGTTTTTTCCGGAGAGCTGTGCGCTCTGTGGGTTTGCAGCCGCAGAGTACAACGGCCAGCAGAGAAAGAATAGTAAGAGTCCGAATCATATGTACGGAAATGAGGAAAGGTATTAATCTTATTTCAGGCGGGATGATGCCGGTATGTTGTAACGTTCGGCAATGCGGGCATTGGCAGCCTCTACCGTGGCATTATCAATCACCAGCGGGCGGGCGGCATCTGCCAGTTCAATAACGGTATACTCCGGGCGCGGCTGCTCATCTGCCGGGTAAAGCAGGCTCTGCAGATGCGCCAGGCCTTTTACCTCCACGCCATTCACCTTGGTCACGATACCACGGCCCAGGTCCTTGAAGCGGGCATTCACCTCATCGGGGAGTGTGCGGGTCAGCAGCACAATGTCTTCTTTCACGGCAGATTCGCCGCCGCGGGTGAAGCGGTCCAGCTCCACCATCACATTGGCAGAAGGTACCTGGTGATCCTGCACCACATTGAAATTCAATGGCTGGAACACCAGCCCGGCGAACACCACGTAGCGAGGCTGCTCATCAAAGCGGCGGGAAAGAACCTTGATGGAGGGCAGCGGAGCCATGGTGGCCTCAGTCTGCATCACCTCACCGCTGCGGTAGATAGTGAACTGCACTTTATCACCGGCAAAGGCACGCTCAGCGAGCTCTTCCAGGCGCACACGCACCCCCTCCAGCTCAATCATGGCTGTAGAATCCACCGGAATACCATTCACCGCCATGACCACATCGCCCACCTGCAGCGCACCATCACATGCAGCACCCTTGACCACATCGCCCACCAGGCAGCCCAGACCATTATCCGGCAAGCCATAATGGCGGCGCATGGCCTTGTTTTCCATGGACATGAAACGCACACCCATTTCCACGTAGCCATCATAGTGGCCATCCTGCACATCCTGCAGGAAATGGCGAATCACAGACATAGGAATCACATAACCGGTGGAGTTAGCCTGCATCAGCCCCTGGAACGCTACACCAATCACCTTATCATCCTTGAGCACAGGGCCACCGCTGTTGCCGGGGTTGATAGCGGCATCCACCTGCAGCGCCAGATGCGCAATGTTACGCGGGTGGGCATAGGGAATCGTGTCGATACGCGAGACAATGCCGCGCGTCACGGAAAGGCGGTTGCCGCCAATGGGATAGCCTATGGCGCGCACTGTGTCCTCCAGCATGGGCATTTCCTCGCTGAACTCCAGGCACGGCACGCCTTCAAAAATGGCAGTATCCGCAATTTCCAGAAGCGCCAGATCGGCATCATGCGCCACAAACTTCACCTGCGCCGGAATGCGGCGGGCATCATTAAACAATGAAATATCCACCTTTTCCGCATTTGCCACCACATGCGCATTCGTCATGAACAGACCAGGGGCCACCAGGAAACCGGTGCCGGTACCACGTCCGAAATTCCCCCCTTGCCAAGGTGTTTCATAATCGGGCATGCGGTTCACCACCTCCACCTTTACAATGCCACGATAAGCAGCCGCAGGGGGTTCCGGCTGCGGTTCTGCCACGGGGGCGGGTTCTGCTGCGGGGGCTTCCGGCTGCGGTTCTGCCGCGGGGGCTTCCGGCTGCGGTTCTGCCACGGG
>JAZSRB010000016.1:0-117739 GCA_045538275.1 Akkermansia sp.
AAGTACTTCAAATACATAACACTGGGCATGGTAGGAGTTTTCTCCTCCATGCTCAATGTTTTTCTGCCCTTTACTAATACTTTTCTCCTCTGCCTTTTCTTTCTTGCCTGGCTCATTCCACAATTATTGCAGAAGAGCCGGGAAACCCGGGTCACTTGACGAGGTTGCGGGTGTGAGAGACCCGGGAGCGTAGTAACAAAAAAAGACACACCATGAAGGTGTGTCTTTTTTTGTTAAACGAAGCGGACGGGGCTCGAACCCGCGACCTCAGCCGTGACAGGGCTGCGCTCTAACCAAACTGAGCTACCGCTCCGTTTCTCTGCTATGCAGCAGGAACGGGCGCATTATACAGATTGCCTCCCGGTATTGCAAGCCTTTTTTTTGATGAAAATAAAAAAATGCAATTTTTTTGTGATTTTGTAGAATTTTGTCTTGACTCGGGGAATTTTCTTCTGTATACTGCGCGCACCGCAACATCGTGCGGTTCCTGAAAAGGAAAAAGCGCCCGTAGCTCAATTGGATAGAGCATCTGACTACGGATCAGAAGGTTTGAGGTTCGAATCCCCACGGGCGTGTTTCTCATAAGGGATGAGAAAAATGCCGGTTCGATTCAACGAAACCGGCTTTTTTTCCACTAATTCCCTGTAGAGAACAAAAAAGAACATGGGGGCGTCCCGGTTTCGACTGAACATTCGAGGCGCCGGCTGCATGTGGAGGTTGATCGGCTGGCCTCCTTAAAAGCCGCTCAAAAGATTAAGTGCCTATTCTAAGAACGAATACGCCATGGCTGCGTAAATAACGCGCCTTGCGCCGATTCCCGACGCCTACTAGGGATGACGCGCCTAGCTCAGTAGGCAGGTGCCCGGCGGGGGAACCGCGCCGGGTATGACATCCACAGGTTCCTGGCTATGGTGAAAGGCTGACGCGGAGCGGATCACCGGCGAGAAGCAGCAATCCGCGTCTGAACATGGAGATGCTTGCGTCAACAGTGTCCAGGACAGGGGTTCGATTCCCCTCGCCTCCAGCATTAGAATAGTACGGAATCCCGCGTAAAGTGTTGACTTTGCGCGGGATTTTGTTTACAATGCCGGGGATTTCAAGGGAAAGTGTTTTTCAAGTTTGTTACAAGTTTCTTTACAACTTATGAAGATGTTTGATGGTCAGGTTTCGATTAATAAGGCGGATAATTCTCCGTTCTGGATGGTGAGTTTCCGGTCGGCTGATGGGAAGCAGAAGAGGCGTAGTACTAAGGTGCCGGTGGCTGGTGGTTTGTTCCAGGGGGAGCGGTTGTCGGCGACTCAGGCGAAGAAGAGGGCGCTGATTGTGGGGGCGCAGATTGCTCAGGAGGCGGCTGAGGAGTATGTTTCTCATGATAATACGTCTGTGAGGGCGTTTCTGGATGGGTATATTGCTCGCGCTGGTAGACGGCTGCGTCCGCAGTCGGTGGCAAATGTGAGGTCGGCTCGCGACCGTTTCTGTGAGTGGCTGGGGCGGCGTGCTGATGAGCCGTTGCGGTTGGTTTCTCGCAAGGATGCTAAGGAGTATATGGAGTTTCGTCGGGAGCAGATTCGATGCAGTTCTGTGACGCGGGAGCTGGGGTGTTTGAAGACGGCTTTTGAGGATGCGGTGGATAGTGAGATGATTGACCGGAATCCGTGGCGGAATTTACGTGTGCCGCAAGACCAGGGTGCGGAGAAGCACAGGCGGGAGGCGTTTACGTTGGAGGAGCTGCGGTATATTATTGATAAGTTTCCGCCGGAGTGGAGTAGTGCTGTGCGGTGTTCGTATGAGACATTCGGGCAGCGGTTGGGTGATGTGCTGGGGTTGCGGTGGGGGCAGTTTGATTGGGAGCGGCGTGTGGTGCGCTTTGTTACGGGGAAGACCGGGCGTGAGCTGGAGCAGCCGATGAGGGATGGTTTTTATGCGTGGGCGCGAGAGCGGTATGAGGCGGCAGGGTGTGATGATGGTGCTTTGCTGCATCCTCGGTTGGCGGGGTGTAGTGGTTCGGTTTCGTATGAGTTTACGCAGTTGCTGCGGGCGCATGGTATTGGTGTGCAGCAGGGGCGGCTGGAGGGGAAGCGGCAGAGTTTGCATAGTAAGTCGTTCCATTCTATCCGTGCGACGGCGGCGACGTTCCTGCAATCTGCGGGGGTGGCGCAGGGGATGGCGATGAAGTTAGTTGGGCATGATTCGGAGGCGATTCATGAGGTGTATGTGAAGCCTGATGCGGAGTTGCTGCGCCAGGCGGCGGAGGGGCTGCCGGAGATTTGAGCCGGTTAAAAGCAGGAAAGCTCCGCATGATGCGGAGCTTTCTGTGCAAAGTGCGGAGCTGGTTCCGGGTTATTCTAGTTGCATGGCGAGGATGGTGCATGGGTGGTTGCCGGTGCATTGGATGCCGATGTAGGGCATGGAGCGCCAGTTGGCGGCGGCAGTGAATTGGTTCCAGCCTGGGGTGATGGTGTGGCGGTCGTTGGGTTTGTAGGCACCGCCGGTGGTGAATTGGAGAGCTGTGGGCGGTGGTGTGGGGGAAAGAAAGTAGGCTTCGACTGTGGCGGTTTTGTGTTTGCGGTCGTTGGCGTCGGGGGCGGAGAATGCGGTTGTTTCGAGGGTGGAGGTATAGGAGAATTCTTCGAGGCCGTCGAGGTAGGTGTCGACCGTATCGTCGATGATTTCGATGCGGCGGGTGGAGTTTCGCTCCGTGATGAGGTAGAGGCGGTCGGAACCGGTGCCGTTGGGGAGGACGGCGACGGATTGGATGTGGCCGTGGGTGATATAGCGATGCCATGCATGGACGTTGTGCATGGTATTGTAGGTACAGAGTAGGAGGTTGCCGGTGCCGGTGGTGAAGACGACGGCTGTGTAGGGTTTTTTGAGGATGTCGCCGCCGGTGATGCCTTGCTCGCCAGTGGCGATGTGGTCGGCAAAGATGGTGAGGTCGATGGAGGTGTAGGAGTCGGACTCGTAGCGGTAGCCGTATTCGTAGACGCGACCACCGCCTCGCTCGGTGTAGAGGATGCGGTCTGTGCCGCCTATGGCGGGTATGGGCATGGATCCGTTGTTGCCCTGGTTGTAGTTGCGGGCGTTCGCGGGGGTGAGTCCTGCGCCACCTGAGGATGGCTTGATGACCCACTCGGCGTCCATGGTGCCGAGCATGATGACGGATTGGCGGGAGAGCATCCAGCAGATAGGTGCCTGGGTGGCGGTGTTCATGGTGAGGTGGATGCCGGAGGTGTCGAGGTCGCCTGTGGTGAAGTTGTTGAGGTTATCTGACTGGCTCATCCAGATAGTCTGGGGCTGGGTGGTGGTGGCGGCGAAGACGAGGCGGGATTCATGGAGTGTGGCCAGGGTGGGGAAGCCGTAGCGGGAGTTGTATGCGCACCATGACCAGTCTGTGGTGGTGATGGGTGAGGTGAGCGGGGTGACGATGGGTGAGGTGTCTTCGAGTGTGCCGTCGGCCAGGACGGTGAGTTGCATGTTGCGGCGGTAGGACTGAACGATGAGGCGGTTCTGACAGTAGTCCGGCGGCCAGCCAGCGGCGGGCTTGCCTGGGGCAATGAAGCGGAGTTGGGTGAGAAAGAGGCGGAGGAAGCATTCCTCTTCTTCCTCATTGCCGGTGATGAGGTTGTTGGCGGTGGCGCCGATGGAGGAGATGGATTCGCCGACGTGTTCCCATTGTTCGGTGAGGGCGCCGGATTCGTAGTTGCGGCGGATTTCGTATGTGCCGTACCAAGAGCCGGAGCAGTAGAATTGCCATTTGCCGCCGGATGGGATGGCCTGGCCGATGGGGATACCCTGGACAAAGTGGCGGGGGTAGTCTACCGGGTTGGTGGAGGAGCGGAAGTCTGTGCTGCCGTTAAAGGGTCGGATGCAATAGTAGAGGTCGTAGTAACCGGAGCGGAAGACGAGCTTGTCTCCCTTTCGGTAGTTTTTGCCGCTGGTCAGTTCGGTTATGGCGGTGGAAGAGTCGAAGCCGTCGGATGAATCTGCTCGGTCGAAGTTGTCCGGGTAGTTGGCGGGAGAGATGTAACCGGCGGTGAAGTCGTTTGAGCCGGACCAGTCGTCGATGCAGATGTAGTATTGGTCGAGTGTGTCCTCGGGGTCCTGCCAGGCGATTTTTGCGCCGACGTCGAAGCTGGAGGATGTGGTGAGGGCGGTGACGATGGAGAGGCCGGAGGAGGCTTCTGCTGCTTTCTGGAAGGCCTCGCGGCGTTTGGTGTAATAGGAGACGCGGAGGATATCTCCGGTGGAGGCTTCGGTGTCTTCCGGGAGGATTTCGGGGGTGTCTTCTTCGTCGTCTGATTCTACGGCGGAGTAGGAGGGGGTGTAGACGGAGCCGTCTGGTGTGAGGGTGAGTTCGATATCGCGGTAGTCTTCGGTCTGCCAGGGAGGGGAGACGAATTCAAAGGGGGAGAATGACCAGTCGCCGGCTTCGTCGCATTTGAGCTGCATGACCGGGGTGTCGGGCGAGAGGATGAGGAGGATGGCGTTTATCTGGAGCCAGGTGATTTTGGCTAGGTTAGGGTACCGCCAGGGAGTTTCGTCGTCGGGGTTGAATGAGACGAGGATGGAGGCATCTTCTGCGGAGCGGACGTAGAGGGCCTCAGGAGCGATTTCGATAAGGTAGGTCTGCTCTGCGGAGTAGATGTAGGGGATGAGGCGGGAGGTGGCTTCATCTGTGCTGGAGAGGTGACGCATGCCGCGACGGCGGGAGACGCCGCCGGTGGCGTGGATGTCCCAGTTGGTGACGAGTGAGCAGGAGCGGGGGGCGGCGTCCATATCGGAGCGGAGTGACATAGCGGGGGAGATTTCGCCGCCGTTGAATGCGAGGCGTTTCATGGAAGTACGAATTACGATTTACGAATTACGAATTGGAAGTTAGCGGGCTGCGCCCGCAGGTGATTGCCTGTTAAGTCAGGCTTGGTCTTTGATGGGTTTGGGGCGATAGAGTCCACAAGGTGCGCCTGTCGGGTTCTGGTGCATGGCGCAATGTTTTGTGTCTGGCAGGTAGGGAGAGCTGCGCCATTCGTAGTACCAGAGACAGGTGTGGCAACATGGTGGATTTTCCCATTGTCGGTGCGTCTCTGTGGTCATGGCTGATAGTTTGAAAGCCTCGCCCCGCTGTGGGCAGGACGAGGCTTGGATGCTAGTACGATGGAATGAAGAAAAATCAGGATTCGAGTACGGGGAGTACGTAGACGGCATCGTCGCGCTTTCGACCGCAACCGGCGATACCGCGGACGCGGACGTAGTAGTCGGTAGCGACCTTGGTACTGATTTCCTTGATGCGGAATTCGGTGTTGCGCCAGCGACCGAAGCCAATCTGGGATTTGAGGTAGGCGACGCACATGCGGGCGCCGGGGATGGTCGAGCCGGCGATGGTTTCGGCGTCCATGGTGGGGAGCATGTTGCTCTGGATGATGGTAGCGCCGATGGCACGGTTGAAGACAGGGCGGCCGATATCGCCGAGGTCACCGAGCGGATAGTCGCGGTTGAGGGAGAGCTCCAGGGAGCCGAGCACCTGGGCGACTGCCGGGGAGATAATGAGGCAGAGCTCGGAGGGGTCTGTGGCGTTGAATGCCTCGTTTTCGGAGAGGCGGCGGACAATGTACTTCATGCGGTCGACGATAGTGCCGGCGAATACGGTAGAGACACCTGTGCCAGAAGTGGCGTAGTCCGAGGGGACTAGGTTTCCCTTACCAGCCTGGTATGAGGCGGCGGTGAGGTCGAGCTCGTGAGAGGTGGAGCCGTCCTCTCCGGAGTAGGAGAGGCCGAGAATGCCGCCGGAGTTGCCGGGGTCGGAAGCGGTCTTGGGGCGGTATTTGCCGGTGGACTTGTCCTGGATGGTGCCCAGGATGATTTCATCTATGAATCGGGACACGGCGGGCACCTGTGCGGCGCGGATGAGGTCGAGGTTGAACATGAGGTCGTATGCCTCGACATTATCATCGTCGTTCAGCGCAATTTCGTTATGGAACTTGCGGTACTTGAAGCCGTAGTCGCCGACGTTAATCTTATCGAACACGACGTCTTCGTCATTGGAGACATACTCGCGCATCGAGGTGCCGCCGAGCCGCGGGAAGCGGTAATACTTACCCTGCGGGGATGGGAGTTGGGAGACGTGGGGGAGGAGGCGGGAGGTGGTCTGCTCCCAGTCTTTATCCCACAGTGTGGCATATTTGGTGTGTGCCAGGTCGATGAGTTCCTTAGTGAGTTCGATTGCCATGGTTGTTCAAGTTCCGGTTTGTGGCTATATTATGGCGGGGTATGAATTGAAATTCTACGTTTAATTTTATACGTTTGGGGTTATTACTGGCCGTTGGCACGGAGCCAGCGCTGGTTTACTTCTTTGTATCGTGGGTTCATGGGGTTGATAAAGGCGTCGTGGTCTGCGTGGCCGGGCTGCATGATGGCTTTTGCCCATGCTTTTTCAGAGGATGCTGATTGGGCGAGACCAGCGGCGGGTGGTGCGGCGTGAGCGGTGGCCATGGCGTAGAGGGCACGCATGCCTTTAGGGGAGGAGAAGACGGCGAGGTCGTCATCGGAGAGGCCGGCTTTTTCTTTAAGGAATGCGATGTGGCCGCGAGCGGTGGCCATGTTGGCCTCGTAGTCTGCGCCCCAGTCTTTTTTGAGTTCTACGTCCTGCTGGAAGCGGTTCTGCCATTCTGCACGCTGGCGCGCGGATTCGATGGCGGCGTAGGAGTCAGCGAAGAGCTTGCCGAATTGCTCGCCGTCCATGCCGGATTGCTGGGCGATGGGCGCAAGGATGGAGTTATAGATTTCTGCATCGGGGCGGGCGGAGAATTCTTCCGGGAAAGTGAGGGCGTAGGCGTCCGATTGACTGTTGGTGGTTGCCGATTGACCATTTTGGGGGTCTTTCGGGTCGCTTTCGGGTTTGGTGAGGGAGTAGGCGGCGTTGAGGGCGTCGGCGGCTTCCTTGGAGTATTCAGGGATTTCCGGCGTTGCTTCTGTGGGGTTGCTCTGGGGCGGGGTTTTTGTTTCCTCACCTGCGGGGTTGCTCTGGGGCGGGGGTTCCGTGTTTGTTTCGGTGGTCGTGTTGGTTGTGTCGTTCATGATATTGATATTGATGAATTAGTTGTCGTTTTCGATTTCAGCCAGTTCAAGCTGCTGGCGCAGGTAGATGGTGACCTCGCGTGCGCCGTCGCGATGGGCGGCGGCGATGGGGTCGAATGAGCCGTCTGCCTTGCGCTGGTATGCGGGCAGATTGGTTCGGAAGCGGGTTTCGATGATGCGGAGGGTTTCTTCGTCGATGTGTTCGCGGAGGTAGCGGCGGTTGCGCTTAGCTTCGCGGATGAGGGATTCCTGTGTATGGCGCGGGGTGAGCCAGGATGCGGGGGCGTGGATGCGGTCGCGCTGGCATTGGCCAACAAACTTGCCGCGCTGGTAGGCGGCCCAGATAGCGGAGCCGACGATGGCGGCGTGGACGATTGCGTAGAATATGCCCATAGGATTGACTATTGACGATTGATGTTGCGGTGAGCCTGGGCGCCTTGATTGGCAGCCTGGGCGAGTTGGAGTTGGAGTGCGGCGTCTTGTACTTCATCGCGCTTGTTGCGGATTTTGGAGACTTCGGTGGAGGAGCGGTATATTTCAGCCGGGACGCCGGAGTTATCAAGGGTGTGGCGGACGAGCTTGTCGGTGTCGATGATATCGAGGCCGGAGGGGTCGCCTGTGAGCTGGATGTAGGAACCGATGCTGCCGAGGGCGTAGTCGATGTTCTGCTTTTCAGCCTGGGCGATGGCCTTGTTGATTTTGCCGTGGAATGTAATCTTGGGGGTGCGGATGCTGAATCGCTCGCCGTCTGCCGTGGGGACTTTGAGTTCCGCCGGTTGAGCTACCGAGTTGATGTTGAATTTACCGGCGCGGTAGAGCACGGCGAAGATGCGGCTCATGAATGGGGTGAGAGCGGCGCAGTAGAGGGCGTAAGCGGGTGAGCAAGCGACGATTTTTTCTTCCTGTCGGGCGTGTACCTCGGCGGCGGTCATTTCGCGGTCTATGTTGGTGATCACCTGGAGGCATGGGGTGTGAAAAGCGGACTGGATGCGGCGCTCGATGTTTGCCTGGCGTTCGATGGCGGACTCGATGCGGCCACCGGTCATCCATTCGCGGGGGAGGTTGTGCCCTTCCAGGTTAGGGGAGACGACGGTGCGTCCACCGGCGCGGAAGTCGATTTCGCCGACGAGTTCGGCCACCTGGAGGACGCGCGGGTAGACCTGAAGGTCGGTGAGGATGTCCTGGGCGCGGTCGAGCTTGATGTTGCGGTTGAGTTCATCGAAGCATTTGTAAGCGGGCGGGTATCCCCAGACGTTATCGCCCCAGTTGAGGAAGCGGGTGACCAGGAATGGGAATTCGTGGTAGCCGCCCTCTTCGAGTATTTCATGGTTGCCGCCGGGGTAGAGGTAGACAGAGGCGTAGCGCATGTGCTTGGGGGCTACGTTATTCTCGCCGTTGGGCAGAGTGTATTCTTTGCGCGGGGTGACGAGGTGCCAGAACTGAAACTTGCGTGTGAGGCGCTCCTGCGGCTTGTTGTAGGCTTGGAGTACGTCGTTGGGCAAGTGGTCGATACCGAAGCGACTGACGGCCTGGTGAGCAGTGAAGTAGAATGAGCGGCAGATGGTGTCGATGTCGCGGTTTTCGCTTTCTGCTATGCCGTAGGAGCCGACCGGGATGTGGCGGAAGTGGAGGAGTTCGCCGCGGAGTCCGTCGTTAAACAGGCAGCCGGTGCCGAAGAGGCAGAGGTCGAGGTCTGCCGCGTGCTTTTCGGCGTAGAACTTGGAGCGGGCGAGCTCGTCGATAAAGGTGTCAGAGGCGTGGGTGTACCAAACTTCGTGCTTGTCGCCGGAGAGGTTGCCAGGGGTGACAAACTTGCACCATTTCTGGCCGGAGGGGGTGATGTAGAGGTTGAATGAGGATGCCAGGATGTTGCATGCTTCTGCTGCGGCGGAGGTGTGCTCTGCCTTGCGCTTGGGTGCGGGGGTGTGTACCCAGTTCAGAATATCGTTCTGGCGGGGCATGATGCGTTTCGAGAGCCAGTCCCAGACAGGGCGCATGGTGTCCATGCTCTGCATGACTGACTCGGCGAGGCGGTAGTAATCGAGCGGTTCCATGAGGGTATTGACGATTGACTATTGACTATTGGCAGAAGGCTGCGATGCCGAGAGCGACGGCTCGCATGAGTTCGTAGCGGAGGGCGCGTATGCGCTCCAGGTCTTCCGGGTTGGAGAGGAAGCCGGTTTCTACAAGGACGGCTGTTGGGGTTGTCTGTCGCAGGATGGCGAGGGAAGAGAGGTTGAGGTCGCGGTCGGGCCGGGCTTGTATTTTGTTGGCGCGGCCGGGCATTATGGGGCAGAGGCGTGCGGCGATTTCCTTGGCCAGCGCCTTGCCGCCGGGGCTGTCGGTATAGGAGCCGTCCGCATGGTAGGTTCGGTGGTGGCAGACGTGGGCTCCGCGGGCGGATGGGTTGGTGCTGGAGTCGCAATGGAGGGAGATTGCCAGGTCGTAGTGACCGGCGTTGATTGCGTGGATGGTTTTGTTCAGGTCGCCGGTGTTGGTTCCTGCGGGGAAGTCGATGATATCCACCTCGAAACGGTCAGCCGTATAGCTCTCCAGGATAGTTTTAAGGATAGCTGCATTATGCACAGACTCATCATGCTCATCCGCCCCATTGACTCGCGTGCCAGTGCCGGCAGCATGCCCGATGTCAATAGCAATGCGGTAAGTGTGCGGCTCGGCAGGGGTAGTCGCCCCCTCTTCTTCGCACACATGCGCGGCCACAGCCCGCCAGCCGTCAGCTTGCTTCTGCTTGGTCGGGTCGCTCATAAAATCCTTGCCGCAGGGCAGCGGGTCGCCGTTCCACGCCTTACCGCCGACGGCAGCGGTGTAGATGTCGTATAGCTCGATGGCTTTCTGGTCGATTTTGTTCATGATTCTGCGTTATGTTGTTCCTGCTCGTGCATATATTCATCGCCCGCGCCGGTGAGCATCCGGTTAGCCTGGCGGGCAAGCTCGCAATTCTTGCACTTCTTGCCGAGCTCGCGGTTGAGGTCGCGGTTCTCGGCGCGGAGGGTCTTAATCTCGCGTCCCTGCATTACAGCAATCCACGTGAGCAAGCCGCCGCCGGTGAGTGTCATGCCTGCCTGCACGATGTCTTCTGCGCTGGGGATGAGCGCGGTGGTGAGCACCGCGCCCAGGATTACTGCCGCATTGTTGGTCATTGGTCAATGCGGGTTGATACCTGCCAATCTGTGCTCAGCAGCTCCACCTGCGTGGGGTTCCACGGCACGCGCCCGAAACGGCTCTGCACATAGAGATACGGCGCCGTCATCTTGCTGTGCTCGTCGGGCTTCTGGATCAGGATTTTCACCTCCGGGCTCCAATGCGGCAGACGCACCGCCATGCCGTTGCGCATGGCTTCCAGTGCGGCACCGAAGTTCATGCCGGTGTGTACATCGCAGCCTTGCGCGTGTTGCATAATGTCCTTGGCCATGGTGGTTATTTCTTCACTGGTTCAACCGGAATAACACGATAGCGTACTTCTCCACCTAACGCCGTGTAGATAGTCTCGGCCGCCTGTACCTGCTCCACTGTCAGCTCAACGCGCGGTACAGCACCGCAGCCGGTCGCCAGGAAAGCACTAGCCCCCAGCGCCAGCAGCAGCAGGAAAATGTACACCCAGCGCATCAGACCTGTGGAGCTCTCTACCTTATCGCGCAGCTTATCTGCGGCATCCTCCGCCACATCCTGCACGGCATCCTTGATTTTATCTTTTGTTTCTTCTTTCATCTATTTTGTTGTGGGTTTAGTTTTTAATAAATTTTCAGATTTGAAGCAAAAAGCAGGGACTAGTTACGTCTAATAGTCCAGCCTTTTGCTTCAGCTGCGGCCCATGCTTCAGCCGGTACATCCGATACCCCCGGACAATCTTCGAAATCAATGCAATGTCTTATTGATTTGGCGTGAGCTAAATATTCTGCGTACTTCTCCGATGACTCATCCAAAAGGATTTTTTCTCCTGTTTCGGGGTCAATCGGCAGGGGCCACGTTTCCTGGCTGAGATGATTAGGCAACATGTTCAGGATTTTCACAATTTCAGACGCTGGCAGAATTAGCCAGATTTTCTTGCACCAGGTCTTGTAAGCTGATATTCGTGCGCCCCAGCGCAACCGCACGACCGCTAAAAGGGTGGATAATGGCACTTTCTGCGCCATCTCCTTTAATGTAGACCATGCTGTTGATGGCTCGAAAAACGATTTGTCCGCCTTGAGGACCAAGTGTGGCCAAGGGGTAGATTTTACCGTTTTCTTCAGCGGTTACGCTAACTGCTCCTGATGCCGTCAGCGTGTATAGGTGTTGAGCGAATGTCTTGCCGGTTTTCATAAGTTGGTTTTAGTTAAGAGTGATTCTTCCTCCGTTGGAGCCGATAACCCGGTTGACGGTTGAGGAGACTGACATGCGGCGTTTAGCCGCGTTCTGGGTGGAGTTGCGAGATGTTGCGTCGGTGTTGGTCTGCTGAGCGGCGGCGGAGTCTGCGCTGCGGGCGATGGCGGAGTCGGCTACTTGTGCGGCCTGGTTGGCTGCGCTGCGGGCGGCTTTTTTCTGTTGTTTAGCGGCGTGCATAGTGGCGCCAGCAGTGGCTGCCGCGCCAACTGCGGATGCGGCGAGTGCGCCGATAGCTAATGTTTCTACCCCCATGAGTGTAATTGACTATTGACGATTGACTATTGACTATTGGATTTTTTTGGCGCCCCAGTTGCGGATGGCATCTGCGGAGCCGCCGATGTTGTAGGTGAGTGTGGTGTCTCCGATAGTGGAGAGGGTGCCGCCGAGGAGCTGCCAGTTGGCGGCGGTGGAGTTGATTTTAGAGACGCGGGAGTAGTAGTTGCTCATGATTTCGGACATCTTGAGCGCGTCGTCGCCCTCCTTTCGGAGTTGATTTGCCTGGTTACGGGCGTTCTGATCCTGGATGGCGTAGGATTTGCCGAGGTTGGCAATGGCTTCTTCGAAGATTTGGGCTGTGGTTTGCTCGTGGCGGAGTTTTGAGCCGGAGGAGGCCGCGAAGCCGGAGGCCGCATTATCAAGGCGGGTGGAGGCGACGGCGGCGGTCTGGTTCTGCCGAGCGGTCTGCATTTGCTGCGCGGCAATATAGGCTTGCTCGGCGGAGTCGCGCTCCAGGCCGTAGGCGCGTGCGTAGGCGGCTTTGCGGTCGGCCAGGCCTTGCGTGTGAGCCTGTGCGGCTTGCTGTGCGGCGTTGGCGGAGGCTGCGGAGCTGTTGACGAATTGACCCATTTGGAATTACGAATTACGAAGTACGAATTACGAGGTGAGGAAGTGGTCAGAGTTGTGGGGTTTGGTCGTTGGAGTCGCAGGTGCGGGCGTCTTTGAGTTTGGCTTCGCGGAGTTTGAGCTGTGCTTCCCGGTTGAGGGCGGCAGCGAGGTTGAGGTTATTGGTGAGGCGCGGCGCCATCATGGCGGCCAGGGTGAGAATGCAAGCCTCGCAGAAGAGTGGCTCGTAGTCCGGGAGGGTTACAGTATCAACGTAGACGTTGGTGGTGTAGGTGAGGGTGGCTTCTTTTGCGCCAGAGGAACGGAGGGTGCGCCCGCATATTTCGTACCTGGGCAGAGAGACGGATTGGAGCCGGAGGCAGTCTGCGGGGAGGGGTGCTTCGTCGTTGGTAAAGGTAATAGTGGCGCGGGTGGTTGCCCATGCCCAGCGGGAGTAGTCTAGGCAGACAGCAATGGCGTGCTGACCGAACATTTCGCAAGCATTGTGTTCGTCGGATCCGGCGACGTCGTTGTGGTCGCCGAGGCGTGCGAGAGCGTGCGTGTAGAAGGTTCCTTTGTCCATTGACGAGTGACTATTGACGATTGGCGAGCTGATGGCTCGGTTTGTATTATGGCAGGGATGAGGTGGGGTTTTCTACGTTTAATTTTATACGTTTTCTTTTTGGCGGGTCGTTGGTAAGATGGTGGCAGGGTGAGCGCGTCTCTTACAGCGGAGCAGTTTCAGCGGGTGCAGGCTTTCTTGGCAGACGAGGAGGCGCGGTTGTCGTTGTTCTGGATTCTGGATAAGGACGGCAAGATGCGGCGTTTTGCACCGAATATGGCGCAGCGGGCGCTGGGTAAGGGACTGCGGGAACATACGAGGCACTTAGTGCTAAAGGCTCGCCAGCTGGGTATTTCGACGTATTCTGCTATGTATGCTCTGGGTAAGATGCTGTTCTGCCAGAATTACAAGGCGGCTATTATTGATAAGACGCAGGAGGACGGTGACGAGAAAATCGACAAGATGCGTTTTGCGTATGAGAACCTGGATTATGTGCCGGAGAATCCGACGCGGCGCGACCTGGAGCTGGCAGAGATAGGGCGGATGATTAAGGAGTACCACGGCCCGATTGTGAAAACCGCGACGCGCGGGCGTTACTGCGTGTTAAGCAAGACGAATGTGCTGAAGTTCACGCGGAATAAGTCGAGCATCCGGGCGCGTGTAACGTACCGCGGCGGTACGATTCAGTTTCTGCATGTTTCGGAGCTGGGGCATATCAGCGTGAAGGAGCCGAAGCGTGCGCAGGAGGTGGTGACTGGCTCGTATAACTCTGCTGGTAAGAATTGCACCATCATAGCGGAGAGTACGCATGAGGGCGGCAAGGAGGGTGTGCATTATAAGCAGGTGCTGGCGGCTATGGATAATATCGGCAAGAAGTTGAACAAGGTGCAGTTCCGGTTCTGGTTTTTTCCCTGGTTCCGCGACCCCGAGTATGTGATTGATGAGCCGCAGGATTTGAGCGATACGGACAAGGAGTATTTTGCGAGTATTGAGCGCATTTGCAATGTGACGCTGACGGATAAGCAGAAAAATTGGTATGTGAGTATGCAGCAGACGCAACAGAGCTTGATGCGCCAGGAGTACCCCTCTACACCGGATGAAGCGCTTTCACCGATTATGGACGGAACGATTTATGCACGACAGATTATGGCGCTGCGGGAGAGTGGCGA
Organism: Akkermansia sp.; assembly: GCA_045538275.1. Classification (GTDB taxonomy): domain Bacteria; phylum Verrucomicrobiota; class Verrucomicrobiia; order Verrucomicrobiales; family Akkermansiaceae; genus Akkermansia. The sequence continues at coordinate 14,011 of JAZSRB010000016.1, forward strand.
TTTGACGAGGAGTTTTGAACCAGACCGGTACAGGCCGATTTATACGGCGTGGGATATCGGGTTCTCGGATTTCACGAGTATCTGGTGGTTCCAGCCTACTGGGGATGGCCGGTGGCTGGTGCTGGATAATTACACGGCTAACCGGGAGGAGCAGTCGCATTACATTGATATTATGCGCGAGCACGATGCGAAGTGGGGGCGCTGTGCGTGTGTGTTTCTGCCGCATGACGGCGGGAGCCACAACAGCACCGGGACGACGTATGCAGACGGTCTGCGCCGGGCGGGGTATACGGTGCGGAATGTGAAGCGCCGGAGTAATACGTGGGTGGGGATTGATAATACGCGCGACCTGCTGCGGAGTTGCATTTTCCACAAGAGGTGCAGCGAGCCCACGCGGCTGGGGGTGAAGACGTATCTTTCCGGGGTGGAGTATCTGACGTTATATCGGACGGAGAATGAGCGGCAGCCGCTACACGATGACAGCTCGCACGCGGCAGATGCGTTCCGTACTTTTGCGGATGCAATTGAGAGGGGGCTAGTGTCGCCGAACAGGGGGTATGAGTCGCACAGCGGGACTCTGGGACGGATGGATAGGGTGGTGGAAGACTACTTGGATTGAAGTACGAATTACGAATTGGGGAAGTTTGGCGGGCTGCGCCCGCGGGGATGTCTAGGGAGTTCCCGGGGCTTGTCTAGGGAGTTGGGGGCTCGGTTGCCCACAGGTGGTGGGTGCAGATGAATTCTCGAAGTTGTTTCTTTTGTGCAGGATTAAGTTTATCTGTTTGATACTTGTAGCATGCCCAGCTCAAAAAGGCGGGTGATTTCATCAGGCTTTTTATTTCGTGCCCCCATAAGGTGATGGCTATTGTCTTTTGTGCTTTCCATTTGAGCTCTTGCTTGTTATACTTTCTCCATGCGGTGAATATTATGATAATGGCTATGCTGCATATTGGAGCTAACCAAGGGAAGTAGATTGCGGCACTTGCAAGAAATAGGAATCCGAGTATGAGGATGGGGCATATCACCGGAAGTAGTTGGTCTATCATGTGCGGTTCGTAATCTAATGCGCGGGTGATGTGTCCAGGTTTATGAAAGATGGGTTGCGGTGGCTGTGGTATGAGGGCGTTGGGGCACCAGCTGTATATGGTAAAGATTTCTTTGTAGGCGTGGTCAAAGATTGCCCAGTCGAATGCTTTGCTGTATTTGCTGTGGTGCTCTTTCATGCCATCTTTATCGCCCCAGACGATGAAGCGGATAGCTGTGAGGAGGCGGATTTCTTCCCGGGTTGGTTCGTACTGGAAGTGGTATGGTATGTCTCTTTCTGCCCATAAAGCGCAGCGTTTCAAAAACTCGGCATCCTCTATCATGATTGCATGATAGCATGCGGGGTGAGGGGTGGCAAGCGGGTGTCGGAAAAAATCGGCAAAAAGTAGTAAAAAATGGAAAAAAGTGGTTGACAAGGTGTCTGACACCGTGCTATTGTAGTGCCATGCCGAACAAGAGAGCAGACAATATCAAGCGCGTCACGATTACTATCGATGACGAGCTGTTGCGTCAGCTGGAGGCAGAATGCAGGCGTGCGGGGATGAACCGATTGGAGGTTATCCGAGAGGCGATAGCTACGCATGTGAAGAAGCAACGAGACAACAAGCAAGATACGCAGAAATGAAGAAAACTATTTCTCGACAGGGTGTCAGACACCAGAATAAGCTGACTCTTACTTTGACCGCGGATTTGATGGAACAGGTGAAAGATGAGGCAGAAAAGAAAGCAATGCCGGTAGCTACGTGGATACGCGTAGCGTTGATAGAGTATTTAGAAAACCGGGTGTCAGACACCACTGATGCAACGCTTGCGTGAGGGTGAGCTTTTGTTTACAGGGTGTCAGACACCCGATAAAGCGATGAGTACAGGAGAAGAGACAGAGTTTGTGCGGGTGCTGAATTTGTGCCGGATGTTCGATTGTGACCGCAAGACGATGGAGCGGTTGCTGGAGAAGCTGATGGAGAGCCACCAGGTGGAGGTTATCAGCTGGAATGGGCAGAGGCGGGTGAATTACAAGCAGTTCCGCCGGGCGGTGCTGATGCAGAGTGTGCTGACGTTCTGATTTACGAATTACGATTTACGAATTTTATGTTTTGGCATTGTGTAGGAGGTGTAGTGGTGGCCGGGCTGCTGGTGGCGGCTGCGCCGCAGATTGTGCACCAGGCTACGAGTGATGAGGGGGACGGCTGGAGTGGTGCGTGCCCGGGTTATGAGAGCCACGCTGAGGCGTGGGGTGAATTTACGAACTCTTTACCGCCGACTGAATGATTATGAATAAAAAAAGGAAGATGAGCAGGGCTGACCGGCGGCTTTTGAAGAAAGCGGGTTTTGGCCGCGAGCATAAGGATATGGGGGCTCTGGCTTGTGCGCTGGAGGATGTGAAGAATGCGCCGTATGTGCCGGGGTATTCGACGGCGCCGGATTTGCGCTGGGGGCGGTTGCTGCGAAAGCGTGTGCGCCGGGAGCGCTGGAACAGGCAGGTGCGGGTGATGAGGCGTTTCTGCCTGCTGGGGGTGATTTACCTGGGGTGTCTGGCGGCGGTGTTGCTGCTGGTGGCAGGGGTGTATGAATTCTTTACCTCCGTGTATTGAGCAATGAAAGGTTTTATGAATTATAGCCAGATGGCGCGTAAACGTGCGCATTTCGGGATACCTGATTCCAAGGCCGGGCGTGTGGTGGTGGAGCTGCCACTAGCCTGGGCCTGGGTGGATAATCATTTCCAGCCGATCATTTATTGCCGCGAGCTGCAGTACCCTCATTGCGAGCTCGCGACCGCAAAGGAAATTGAATCTATGGTAGGAGGTGTGAGATGAGCGGAGGCTTACGGCGGTTTATCGGCGCGGCCCGGCCTGGGTCTGAGGCGGTACGTGCGTCTAAAGGCGTCAAGGATAGGGCTCTGAAGGAGCCTCCGCGTGGGTGGTTGTCGACTGCGGAGATAGCTGCTGCTACGGGACGTTCTACACGCACCGTGCGGAGGGCGCTGAATCATGCTGGGGCGAAGGGGGTGTGGGCTTATGTACCGGGTTCAGCGCATCCTTGCCTAGTCTGGGAGAAACGTGGAGCAAAGTCTATCATTGCCCGCATGAATGAGGGTGGAGATATTATTGACCGCGTGCCGCATGGGTGGATCTTGCGCAGAAGGGCTTCCCGGATGCTGGGGGGGGGCGCCATCCGCAATACGACGACTGGTTAAAAAGGGGCTGCCTGAGCGCCGCGTGAATTTGCTCCGCTCCGACGGTAGTCTGCGCGTGATCTATATCGTGCAGCGCTCGGCGGTTGTGCGATTTGCGCAGGAGAGGCGTGCATCGCTGCTGGCGTTGCTGGAGAAGATGGAGCCCGACGATGCAGAAAGTTCTACATAGGCTGCGAAGATGGCGATTCATAGGGGAGTTGTTATTTGAAGCGTTTTTTTGCAGCTGCGTGCGCGCCGCGAGGGGCGCGATAGAATAAATACCTCGATAATGCCTCGTGCAGGTTGCCGCAGAATGGTTTTTTCTCCTGTGTTGTTGTTTCCATTCTGTGTGGCGGGTCGTTTCCGCCAGCGAGGACTTGCTAACGCTGGGAAGCGTGGGCTGCTTAATATTACCATATGTATATGTTTGGTTAAGCCTGGCAGGTGGAGCGGGCTTGAAATGCGCCACCGATCTTCTGATTGACGATTGACAATTGACGATTGGGATTCTCGCAAACAACAAGAACATAAAAACGATTATGAATACTAATGCTAATACGATGATGGCTGCCCCGGCTAAGGGGCAGGAGAATAAACTGGCGAGGCGCGAGGCTTTTGCTGAGGTGGCGCGTACGATGGATGCTCTGGCGGTGGCGGCGCAGGATGCGTTTGCTATCAAGGGGAATTTCGAGCGTACTTTTGCGCTGGGGGCTGCGATGGCGGATTTGCGCGATGCGCTGGATGAGAAGGTGATGACGAGCATCATGAAATTGCAGAATACGAAGCTGGGATTCCGCACGGATAATGAGCGCGGGTATCCGGTGCATGTGGTGAAAGATGCGGTGATTGAGGCGACGGTGTGGGGCTTGCAGTGTGTGGGCAACCAGTTCAATATTCTGGCTGGTAATTTTTATGCTACAAAGGAGGGGTATACTTACCTGTTGCGCAATCTGCCGGGGCTGGATGATATGAAGTTTATTTTCCACCCGGCCGTTATCAAGGAGAGCTCCACGAGTGGCACGCGCAAGGATGGTAGCCAGTACCAGAAGATTGAGCGCGAGGGTATTGCTGTGGTGGATGTGAGCTGGGTGTACAATGGCGTGCGTGGCATGGAGCGCCTGGAGTTCTGCATCCGCGTGAATGCTGGTATGAGCCAGGATGCTATCATCGGCAAGGCGGAGCGCAAGGCTAAGGCGTGGCTGCACGCGCGGTTGACTGATATGCAGTTGCCGGACGGCGATGTGGCGGATATGGCGGATGTGGTTGATGTTCCGTCTTCATCCGGTGAGCCGCAGAGCAAGCCGGTGGTGGCGCACAAGGAGGGTATCAAGGCTGGCAAGCCGGTGGTGAGAAGTACGAATTACGAAGTGCAAAGTACGAAGTCAGATTGCGGCGCCGATGGCGCGGAAGCGGTTGTTGTGTCTGACGAGGAAGCTGAGTTGGAGGGGCTCAATGAGCTTAAGCCGACGGGTAATCGGTTGCACCCGGAGTTGCACGGTGATGATGCTATGCCGGTGAATTGGCCGGAGGTGTTGCCGCTGGAGGCGGATATGTAAGGATTGCGAGTTACGAATTACGAGTTACGAATTTTAGTGAGTTATGTCGAAGAAGATTATTTTTAATGTTGAGCTTAAATGCTCCGATACGATGGAGATGATTACCGGGCTTGTGCATACTGCCTCCAGGGTGGTGGATGAGCTTGATAAGGATACTCGAAAGGAGCTGCTGGTGAAGCTGGTGGTGCATGCGATTCTCCAGGATAGCGGCGTGACCGGAAAGGTGGATGTGGTGGAGTTATGCCAGGATAGCGGGCTGTATATCGGCGATGCGGCTAAACAGCACATGAGAGCAGACCGGGATTGACGATTAACTTGTGACGATTGCTATGTACAGGAATCTTGATTTCAAGGGGGTGCTGGGTGAGCTTTCGACGAATGGGTTCTGTATTGGTCTGGTGAGACCAAAGGAGTACCATGAGTGGAAGCCGATGCTGGAAAAGGCGTTTGGGTGCCCGGTGGTGAGTAAGAGTAGTCTGGGGGATTTCATGGAGTCCCCCTACCGCTACCATTACAATGTGACGCATGAGGTGCGCAAGGAGAGTGCTGCGCTGCGCATGGGCAGTATGATTGACTGCATGGCGCTGACGCCGCATTTGTGGGATGCGGAGTATGCGGAGCCGTGGCAGCCGAGTGAGCCGCGCCGGGTGCAGCTCACGAAGAAAGGCGAGCCCTACGCCGATAACCGCCAGGATGCTGCACAGAAAGCGGAGTGGGATGCTGCACGTGCGGCGTTTGATGAGCGCTGCGAGCGGGAGGGTATCACTATTCTGCGGGAGGGTGAGCTGGAGCGTGTGCGGGAGGTTGCCGGGCAGGTGACGGAGCATCTGGCGCAGATGGGGCTGGTGCTTGGCAAGACGTTCGTGAGCCAGGTGAGCATGTGGATGTATGTTGACAGTATCGACGGTACGTCACTGCCGCAGCCGTTGATTGTGACCGGGATGATTGATATCTGCCCGACGCAGGAGAGCCGCGAGTGCGATGCGCTGGTGGATCTGAAATCGACAGGGCGCTCTGTGGAGAATGCGGAGCAGTTGTTCTACACGATTGAGGATTACCACTACGGGCTGCATGTGCTGTACCTGGATTTGTTTAACTGGTGCACCGGCGCGAGCCGCGATTCGTTTGCGTTCCTGTTTGTGACGAGTGCGCTACCGGCGATGAGCCGTGTGGTGCGCATGGGGGCAAGTGAGCTGGAGTTGTACCGTGTGGATTACAAGAATGCGCTGGTGCGTTTTTCGCGCTGCTGGGCAAGTGGTGACTGGGGTTCGCCGACGCTGGAGACGCGGTTCTATGTGCCGACGCGTGCGGAGGCGAAGAGGTTTATGGAATTGACGAGTGACAATTGACGATTAGTTATGGAGACTGTATATGATGTTCGGGAGTGCTGTCTGGAGTATCTGCGTTCGGAGGAGCTCCGGGCGCAGGAGCTGATGCGCCAGGCTGCGGCTGATACGGTGGAGGCTTGCAATAATATCAAGGGGCTTCTGGATAGGCGCAGCAAGCTGGATGTGGATATCCGGCGGCTGAATGAGGAGCTGGGGCGTTTCCGCGGTGCCCGCAAGGTTTCGGACGCGGTGAAGCGGAAGCGTGAGCGTTTCCGCGAGCTGCGCCGGGAGCTGCGGGAGCTGGATGCTGAGGTGCGCCTGGAGACTCGCCGCCGTGATGCGGATGAGCGCGACAGGAAGGTGTATGAGTCTATATCCTGCAAAATAGGGGGGGTATATACTCATGTGGAGCAGTGCTGGATTCCTGGTTGCCTGGTGCAGCGTAAGCCTGTGTTTAACAATCTTATTCCTGTGTTCTGATATGGATTGTCTGGAGTTCAAGGCGAGGGGGAAGGTGCTGATTGCGCCGATGGGGCTGTACCGGGTGAATGGCTCGCCGCTGGATGCGGCGCGGCTTACGGTGCAGGTGAGTCTGCCGGCGTTTGACGGCGGTAAGTCTACGCAGATGAATGTGGAGATAGAGGCGTGGGGCAAGGCTCGCCCGGCGCTGGAGGCTCTGCGTGAGGGTAACGAGTGCGTGATTGTCGGTAGTATTATTCGCCGCCGGATGCTGAATGACCGGGGCGGCTATGCGACGCGCAAGGATGGGAGCCATATCTGGCTGACGGATTTCCGGGCGCGTGAGGTGCTGGTGCCCGCCGCCGCGACAAAGCCGCTTTGGCGTGGCAAGCCCGCTGGTGATGCTGGTGGTGCCGGTGATGCGGCACCGGCTGCCCAGGGTGAGGCAAGCGAGGATATTCCGTTCTGATTTACGAATTGACATGGATAGGAGCTGGAAAAGGGCGTTATTCAAGTTAGCCCCGCCGTATGGCGATATGGTGGGGAGAATCAGGGAGAAGTGCAGCGCGTTAGTTGGTCAGGCGCAAGCTGGCAACGAGGCTGGCGTGCTGACGGAGGCCGATGGGCTTATCAAGCGACTAAGGCGCTGGTGGATTTACTGAGTAGAAAACATAACAAAAAATGAAGAAAGACAATGACTAAAGAAGACATCATGAACACGCCTATCGGCTCGCCCATCTTGGTGAAAGCCTGGTTCGCAGATGCTACCGAGACCCACGCACTTGTACAGTTTACGGATGAACATGGAAAAGCAAGAGAGTGCTGGGTTAAGCATTCACATGTAGTGCAGCCCAAACCCGAATGGTTCAGAAAGGAGCAGAACAAATGAGCGGTCAAAACAACATCGAAAAGCTTTTGAAGATATATGCTCTCGCAATGCGTGGAGTGGACGGCGAGCGCGAGAATGCACGGCGGCTTCTAAATAAGCTGATGGAGAAAAGCGGTATCACGCTTGAAGAAATAGAGCGCGCAGCCAGCGCGAGCGGCGATGCAAAGGAGTGGATTTCCATGACGATAAATAAAGACATCCCCGACCTTGCTAGCGTGATGGCGCAGCTGATTTTTTCATTCGGGCTTCGCGATGACGAGACTGTGCAGAGCAGAAGGACAATTAGAGCGAAAGCGTGGACGAAGCGAGGCTATACAATGGAATATGAGTACGAATTTAATCTGTCTAAGGCCGAAGGGTATCTCTTCAAGGTGTTTTGGCGACCGTGTTATGATGCGTACAAGAAAATGTACAGCAAAATGCAGACTCGGCAGAAACAGGAGCGTGCCGAGCTGCGTGAAAAGCATACCAAAGAGCAGCGCAGCATATCGGATGCCTTTATCGTGTTCAACCATCTTTATCCTTCCGATGTGAATAACTCATGTGAAACGACAGGCGAAGGAGATGATGAAGATGATTTTGCGTACAATTTTAACGATATTGAAGTGTTTGACCACGAACACGAGAGCAAGCTGGGCACGTGTCTGGCGCAGTTGGAAGATAGGGGGCAGAGCAATGAGTAAGTATGCGTTTACAGACACTGAGCTGGCGTTGCGCTGGGGTGGAGCTGATGGGGTGATGCCGGAGGCTACGCCTGAGAATGCCTGGAAAGCGATTAATGCGGCGGTGGATGCGGCAAAGTTGCTGAAGGAGCACGTGGAGACGGCTACGCATTTGCTTGGAGAGATTGCTTACGAGGAAAAATCCTGGTGGTTGATCCGGAGTCTGGGGTATTCAGATGCTTTGGAAAAACAGGTTTGCTCTGCTCTGAGAACTTGCTGTGTATTGCGCGATAATGCTGAGAGCTCTTTGAGAGGTTGCAAGGAACAGCGTAAAAGAAAGGAGAAAAAACATGACTAAGAGAAAGGTGCGTCCTACTGCCAGGGGGTATATCCGCAAGAACCGCGAGGCTATTCTGAAGTTGCTCTGGGATTGCCAGACGGATATCAGGATTGTAGGCGAGGATTATCATGCGTGGTGCCGTGTATTTGAGTCTGACCGTGGGAACGCTGTGCAGATTCTGAAAGAGTTTTTCGAGCTGATCAAGAAGCTGTACTACTGTCATAAGGACAGATGCAGCGATAAGCATTGCTGCGTGAAGAAAGACATTTGGTTTCGCTGGCGCTCGCTGGCATGTTGTGAGAGATATCGGTAAAGCAAATGAAGGAGAAAACAATGAATAAAGAAGAAGCTATGAAATTGGCACCGGGGAGCATTATCCTGGTGGAAGCTATTGCGAAGTGTGTTGAGGATAACGGCGTAGTGGCGGTTTCCCTGCATGGTGATAACAGGTGGCACAATTATGCGTTCGATCGCGTCTACGCAAAACCGGAAATGCCTAAGTATGACCAGCGCCGGTTGTTCAGAGAGGGTGATATGGTGCGGTATAGGGAGCGAGACGGGCGAAAGATATTCCGGCTCCAGGATGGTGCGATTTATGAGGTGAAGCGCGATGAGTCCGCTTTTGGCACCGTGGAGGTGTGGCTCTACGATCATGAGCGATTCGAGGTTTACCCGTACAGTATTTTCGAGTTGGTAACACCTGCGGAGTTAGCGGATTCCTACGGCGTGCGATACAACGTGGGCAAGAAATGCGTGGAGGTGTACCACCGCAGAAGCAAAATTGCCGTGGCTGTGTTCTGCTGTACGTGCGATACAAGCCGCGAGGAGGCTGAAGAATGCGCGGAGGCTGAGGCTGAGCGGCGCAATAAGAAGCTCAGGAAGGAGGGGAACAATGAATGATGATATAGTTGCAGGGGATATTGTTCTGGTTCCTGCTCGCGTTCTCATGGTTTATCAAGGCGGGGATGCCCACCTTCAGATTGATTCGGTCAGCGCGTTTGGCAAGACTAAGACGACCGGCTTATACATACCCGTTTCAAAACTGGTGAAGAAGAAGGAGGAGGCAAGCCGTGATTCTGTGTATTGATTTGCCGCCTATCGACAAGCGGTTGGATGTGAATTCGGGGCAGCACAATGGGCTGGCCCGCGCGGGTGCGGTGAAGAAGGCCCGAGGGCTGGCTCATGTGCTGACGCTGGAGGTCATGCGCAAGCACGGCGTTCAGCGCGGCGAGTTCTGCCCGCGGTATGTGTGGCTGCTGACACATTGGCGCGGGCACCGGGTGGATTACGACAACAGGTTGGCGAGCATTAAAGCTTACCAGGATGGTGTGTTCCGCGCTCTGGGAGTGGATGACAGGGAGGTGTGCAGCGGTGTGAGCACTGTGGTGCACCTGGATAAGGGTGAGGAAAAGCAACACCTGAGCATGAAGCTGCTGCTCTTTGAGAGTCTGGCGGATTTTCAGAACGCGCTGCGTTTTAACGGCGACCTGCTGGCCGGTAAAAAGCAGGAATACTTTATCATGAGAAAACAAGCAGGAATATGAACGTAAATCTTGGAGATAAAATTACGCTGAGCGCGTTGCAGCTGGTCATGTTTGTTGACGAGGTTATTTGCGATGCGGTTATGGCCGCAAACGAGCGCTCTATTGATACCACGGAGTTTGCCCGCGATAAGGTTGTGGAGCTGTTCAGGAAGGAGGCTGCCAATGGCTAGTATTGCGCTGGCGATGAGGCCGAAGTGGATGGAGCTGATTCTGGAGGGCCGGAAGACGGTGGAGTGCCGCCGGGTGATGCCGAAGCATCTGAAGGTGGGTGATGTGGTGTACCTGTACTGCCGGGGTAAGTTGCACGGCGAGGTGCGGGTGCGTGACGTGGAGATTCTGGACGGTTCGGATGATTGGCAGATGGATTCGATAATTGATACTTTCGCGGAGGATGCACGCCTGAGCGAGGATGAGTTGCGCGATTATTGGGAGGGCGCGAAGCATCCCGGTATTATCATTCTGAAGGATGCCAGGCGGTTCGATGAGGCGCTGGAGTGGCACGGCCCCGTGGTGCAGAATTTTCAGTATATGACCCCGGTGCCGCGATGATTGAGGCTTACGTTCTGGTTGGGTTGATTCTAGCGATTATTCTGAGTGATGAGCACGCTGATTGAGTGTCCGAAGGTTGATGAGCGGTTCGAGCTGCTGCCCAGGCTGCGGTATACGGCTCTGGTTGAGGTTGACTACTGGACGGAGCGGGCTATGCAGGCGGACTCAGCGGAGGAGATTATAACGCTGATGCGCGGCTGCATGGATGAGTTCGAGAAGGAGGATCTGACGGATTACCGCATCGAGGGGTATATTTTCCTGACTCAGGAGCTGCTGAATGGCGGTGCGGAGCATGATGGTATGGTGCGCCGGATGATGCACGAGGAGCGCGTGCATCGGTGGGTGCTGGATGATGGCTTTTACGAGGAGTTGTTCTGATGGTGATTCATGGCAATAATTTTTTCTGATTCACGGGATGAGTGATTTTAACACACAGAAGACAAAGGACACGACAACTACCTGGCTGACTCCGCCATGGATGTTGGAGATGCTGGGGCCGTTTGACCTGGATCCTTGCGCAGCGGTGGGGCGGCCGTGGGATTGCGCGACCATCAATTACACGGTGGAGGATAATGGACTGACCCTGCCTTGGGGTGACCGGGTATGGTGCAATCCACCTTACGGGCGGGAGGCTGCTGCGTTCATGGAGCGCATGGCGGCGCATAATGGCCCGGGGTTGGCGCTGGTGTTCATGCGGACTGATACGCGGTGGTTCCAGGACACGGTGCTGGGGACGGCGCGGTATTTGTTCATGCTTCGGGGACGCGTGCGGTTCTGCTATCTGGACGGCCGGCCGGGGCAAGCGCCTAATGCGGCCAGCTGCCTAGTGGCATGGGACAGGAGCGAGAGGAAGCTGCTGCGCGAGCTGGAGCGCGGCGGCAAGGGTAAACTGGCAATTTTATAGACTGGAGGTGTAGCATGTCGGATAGTTTGACGATAGGGCAGCCGCTGGCTGCGGAGTTGAGGCTGCCGGAGGCGCAGGGGGCACCGGCCGGGCGCGTGTTTGCGGTGGGGCGGTTGCTGGAGTGGCAGGAAGTGCGGATGCGCGAGCTTGAGGCTCGCAGGAAGCAGCGTGCTTTGTCTTGTTTTCTGCCGCCGGCGGGGCCTCGTGCGTATGGAGAGGCGAGAAGAATTGACGATTGACGATTATGGCTGGTAGCAGAATGATTCGAAAGGGTTTTGTGGATTCTGACCGGGTTTCCCGGCTGGAGTCGTGGTTTACTGAGTGTTTTTACCACCGGTTGCTGCTGGTGGCAGATGATTTTGGTTTCTATGATGCGCGACCTGCTTACTTGCGGGCGCAGTTGTTCTGTACGATGTTGCACAAGGTACGTGAGACTGATGTGTCACGCGCTCTCCTTGAGTGTGAGAGCGCCGGGCTCGTACGTCTCTACGAGGTTGACGGCAAGCGTTATCTGGAGATTCTGCGCTACGGTCAGCGGTGCGATAAGACGAAGCCAAAATGGCCGACTCCACCCGATTTTGCGGAAGTTTCCGGGAAGTTCCGGGAAATTCCTGCTATAGCCGGAGCCGGAGTCGGAGACGTAAAAGAAAAAAGTGGGAAAAAAGAAAGCGCCGGTTTGCGGGGTGGCCCGGATGAACCTGCCCCCACCCCCGATGGGTTCGATACCTGGGTGGAGATGATGCGGGCGGTACACCCCAGCGCGAAGCGCAGTCGCCGGATGGCGGATGATGTGAGGCTTGCGGCTGTGGATGCTTTCATGCGCTTCCCGGATGCTGTGGAGCATGCGGAGTTACTGACGGCGTATTTCAAGGATTCGCGGCTGGAGGATAATGGTTTTTATGCTCCAAGAGGTCAGCGAAAGTTCTTTGAAGACCTGGAAGACACGGTGAGCCATGCGGAGAGGTGGAGGAAGTGGGCGGGATGGAAGCCGAAGAAGCGCAAGGCTGATGAGCAGCGCAGCGGTGTGGTGAAGCGATGCACCGGTGTGATTTCGGATGCGCAGCGGGATGAGTTTTTCAAATCGTTGCGGGACGAGACGAATCAAGGGTAATTTTCACAACAATACTAAATGATGACTAGAACTGATGAGAATAAAGGGGAGCGGCTGGGTGAGCAGTTGGTGCTGCTGCGCCGGGCGCTCCAGGTGCTGAATAGTGACAACAGGCGGCTGCCGCTGAGTGTGTACCGGGTGATGGTGGCGCTGGGTGAGGCTGGCGAGCCTTGCAGTGCGTACGCGGTGGCACGGCGTGCCGGTTTTCTGCTGGAGCAGGGGCGGGTGAAGCTGCACGAGGCGAAGAGCTGGGGCGTGGTGGAGAGTGAGCGCGTGAGTGGCCAGGGTGTGCTCTGGGTGCTGACGGAGGAGGGGAAGCGCGAGCTGTCGCGTGTGCAGGTAGCTATGCGTGATGGGGTAGACCCGGATGCGGTGCCGGTGAAGAAGACGAGAAAGCCAAGGAAGAGAAATGAGTGAGCTTTCGGATCAGCAGAGGGAGTTCTGCCGCCTGGTGAGTCTGGGCAAAAGTGGACGCGAGGCGTATGCGGCGGCGTACGACTGCGACTTGAAGTCTGCGGCGGCGAGTGCGAGCAGGATGTTAAAGCGTGATTATATCCAGGCGGAGATTAACAGGCTGACGGCGGCGACGCGTGAGGCGGCGCGGGAGAGGAATACGACGCGGGAGCGCAAGGTGATTGGAGATAAGACTGACCGCATGGAGATGCTCTGGCGCATGGCGTGCGACTGCGAAGAGGCCGGTGACGTTAACGAGGCTGTTAATTGTGTTAAGGAGCTCAACAAGATGGATGGGGCGTATGAGCCGGAGCAGGTGCAGGTTCAGGCGCTGGCTATGTCGTTCGATACGCTGATGGAGGGGGTGGCGGGCTCGAAAACGTAAAAAATTAAACGTAGAATTTGATTCTGGCTGCGGGCATAATGACTGTATGTTTGATACGGCTGGCAGTAGGATGAGTTTTCCGGTGGTGGCGGGCGTTGCAGAGACGTTCCGCGCTTCGTTCTGGATGGGGGCAACGCAGGGTATGAGCGTGCTGGGAGCGACGTTTCAGGCGGCATGCTATGTGGCGCACGGTGATGAGCGCGGCGAGCTGGTGTCGGTGCTGCCGGTGGAGCATGACGGCAGCCGTGATAATGCGGTGCTGGTGACCGTACCGGAGCTGGAACATGGGCATTACTATTGGGAGCTGCGTGCTACTGACCCGGAGGGCAGAGAGAGCCGCTTGCTTTACGGTACTCTTGCGGCGCTAAATGCAGCAGACGCGGAGTATGTGGTGCGGCTGACTGAGGAAAGCGAACTGCGTGAGCTTTCGGTGCAGATGGCAGCGGGGCATGCTGGTCCGCTGATGCTGCGATGGCAGAGTTGCGCGGCGGCGGCTAGTCTGGCGGCTGATGCTGCCAAAGCTGCCACGGAGGCTCGCAAGTCGGCTGCGGATGCCAAGGCGGCGGCGCAGGCGGCGGGCGAGAGCGAGACGGCGACGCTGAACGCGCTGGAGGCGGCACAGGCTTTCATGAAGAGTTTTAATGAGGCGCTTTATAATGCTATCCGCATTGATTCCAACAGCGTGTTGTGGGTCGGCGGGTACCGCACTGGACATGTGCTAAAAGGTGAACCTGGAGTGACTCCGCATATCGGGCCGGATGGGTTCTGGTATGAGGGGAATAATAGGCTTGGCGACCGCCCGGCTTTCGGCAAGGATGGTATCACGCCGAGAATAACCGCCGATGGGTTCTGGGCGTTCGGTGATTACAAGTCGGACACGCGAGCTGAGGGGCGCGACGGCCGGGATGGTCTGGCAGTGCGGCGTATTCCGGTGGAGCGTTACGAGGATATTCCGCAGAGTGGCGAGACGTGCAACGGCGGTTTCCTGTATTATGTGCCAGCAGGCGTGGAGCGCACTCTGCGCCAGGTGATGAGTGTGCCGGCGACGACGAGTGTGAGTAATTATACATTCGCCGGGCCGATGGTGTTTTCTGATGCCCGCGCATGGACGCGGCGCGGCGGACGCCTGATGCGGTTCGGGCTGATGGCTGGCAGCAATACGTCGGGCGGCGAGCCGAGCGCAGAGCCGTTGTACGCGCACTTATACTACGAGGCGGCGGCGGGTGAGTGGGTGTATGCAGGGCGCAGCACCGGCACGACGCAGCAGGTGGCGAATGAGGTGAGCTGGTGGGATTTTGGCGAGTTGGAGCTGGTGCCGAACGGCAGCCGTATCAAGGTGCTGCTTTCGCAGGTGGCAGCTGAGCCGACGGCTGACCAGGCGGAGACCATTCGCATCCAGGTGACGGCGGTGGCTTCCACGGAGGGTAGCAATGTTGGCGGCGCGGCATATTGCGCGAGGGCATACTGGCAGTACGAGACTGACCAGATGACCAACTGGGATACGTATGCCTGGCTGGAATCGAAAGGCTGGGTGCGTGTGGATATCAACTACGATATTGCTACCTCGGAAGTGTATGGCTTGAATAAGCTGGGGACGGATTCTGTGGTGCGGGACGGTGCGCCGGTGGGAGTGAATGCCGCGGGGCAGATGGAGGTGCCGATTGCTGACCCGGCGCTGGCCGGGGCTGTGCTGCCGTCCTCCACCAGCAATGAGAGCCGCGGAGGGCGTACGCATGTAGGGAGCGACCGGAAGCTGTACGTTGATTTTTCTACGCCGTCTACGCCGGGCGTGGGCAGGACGAGCTACACGGTTGAGGTGGAGAACACGGCAACTGTGGGCATGACATCGGATAACAAGTATGCTGTGCCTCCGGCGGAAGCGTTCCAATGGGGTGCGGTTAAGATAGGCTCATCCGTGCCACAGAGCATGGGCATGCCGTGGATTATTCCAGTTGGCGCTGCGGCATCGGATGTGACGAACGAGTACGGCCAGAATATCCGAGGGCAGCTGATGAATAATGTGCTGGTGAATGGTGCGCTGCGTACTGCTACCAAGGAAACGTGGATAAGTTGGGCTCCGAATGGTGTGAATCTCACGATTCTGCCGGACGGCAGCAATGCGGTGGGCTTAATGGCACACCCGGACCAGTTTACGCAGAGTGCGGCGTATGGTCTGGAGCTGCTGGTGGCCACGACTGACACGCTGGGCGGCGTGACCATCTGTGAGACTATCGGCAGCGGCAGCGGTCTGGTGCCGACGGTGGACGCGGTGCTGAATCATCTGGCGCTGCATTATTACACGAAGCCGCAGACTTACAGCCGAGAGGAGACGTACAGCAAGAGTCAGGTGGATGCTATCGACCGGACGAATCGCCAGGATGCTGCTGCGACGTACAAGACGATGGCGGCGGCGAAGAGTGATTATGATGCGCTTTCCGGCAGGATTGATAACTGCATGAAGACGACGGCCACTGTGGATGAGATCTGCCAGATGACGATAAGCGAGTATCAGGCGTTAAAGGTGCGTAATCCGAAGTGTATCTATCTGCTGACGGAGGATTAAGTCATGAGGTCAACTAACGGCAAGAGGGTGCGCAAGTATGTGTACGACGTGCGCCTGGGTGACAACAAGGCGATGGCGCTGCATCGCGGTGATGAGAAGCTGTGGCCGACGTTGAGTGATACGGTGTATAGCTGCGTGCTGGATGTAAATGAGCTGGAAAGTTCGGTGGATAAGGCGTATTGGGTTCATGCTCTTGATGCGGTGGAGAAGATAGGGGAAACTGCGGATTGCTCTATGACGCTGCGAGCAGGAGGGAGAGAGTATACCCTGAATGCAGCAGGTGTCTGGCGGGCGGATTTTGATGGTCGCGCTACGGTGGTGTTCGGGAATGATGGCCCGTTGGTGGATAAGTTGCGTGTGGGCGACGAGGTGGAGGTGACGGCCAGGATTCCGGCGCGGAATGGTGAGCAGTTGCTGATTAAGAGGTACAATGGATGGGTGACCCTTTCCTGGGAATGGCCTCTGATTGCAGGGACGCGATTTGGCATGATATTGAGGAATTTTTCCCGAAAGCGCTCTAATTACAGTTCTTTTGGTATGGTGAAAAGTCTGCCGAGCGGGAGGGGGTGGAACGCCAATAAAGGAAATCAAAAGCATGCGAGCCGACCTCTTACCCGAGGAGACTTAATTAAGGAAGCTGATCTGCAGCCTGGCGATATGGCGTGCTCATGCGAGGTGATGACTTCGGGTGGTTGTTATTATGACCCGAGTAAGGGACAATATCAGTATGCATTTCCGGCGTGGCCTGCGTTTACGCGGGTGTTCAGGTTCAAGGTTTCGGCCGTTACGAGACATGATTAATCATTACATAGCGGGCCGTGAGTTTCTGGAGCAGATGCGCAAGGGGACATTTGCAGAGGGGCTGGCGTATTGCCTGGAACATGAGGGTGTGGTGCATTTCAGCCCTGATTGTCTGCTGATGGGTGTGCCATGCGAGGACGCGCCGGATACGTTGTGGATTATTTTCCAGCACAGCCACCTGCCAGCACTGCGGCGGGTGTTGCTTTCGCTGCCGTACAAGCGCGTGCGATGGCAGCGGGACTGGGGTCACAGCAAGGAGTACGGCACGAGGGAGCGGGCGATAGCGGACTTCTGCCGTCATGAGGACTACGGAACAGGTTTAATCAAGAAAGATTTATGACAAGGCAATTTCAGGAGTATCACGGGGCTGCGCCGCAGAGTGCGCAGGTGAGCGGGAAGCAGGTGCCGTATTTCGGCGGGATTCCGCAGAATGGGGCGGCTGTAGACCAGGCGCTGAGGCAGCTGGCCGGCACATCGAAGCGCTTTGCGGAGCTGCATGACCAGGGCGTGAAGCAGCGGGCGACACAGGAGCGCAACAAGCTGCGGGCGGAGATGGATATGGAGCTGGCTGACGCCGCGAGTCAAGCCTGGGGCACGGATGAATCGCTGTGGCGCAAGGATGGTTCTGTGAATACGGACAGGTGCGACGCGATTGTGGCGAAGTACCGGGAGCGGAATCAGTCGGTATCGCCTGGTGATTTCCTGCTTGATAGGAACGGTGCGCAGCATTGGCATGACCAGGAGCTGGAGCATGAGGATATCGGCTTGCGTGTGACAAAGTTTGCCTCCAGGCAGTCGCTGGAGAATGTGCGCACGGCGTTTGAGGATAATTATGAGAATGCGGTACTGCGGCAGGATTGGGACGGCGCGGCACGCCTGGTGGATGATGTGTGCGGCAGTCTGCTGACGAGCACCCAGGCGGAGAACCGGAAACTGAAACTCCAGCAGATGCGGCTGCGTGAGGTGGCGCGGGCTGCCAGAGCCAGCGAGCCTGTGACGGTGAATGTGGGCGGGTCGGAGTACACCGGCTTGTCTGCGGCGCTGGCTATGGAAGCCGCACGCAATGGCGAGATGGCGGAGAGCGCACCGGCAGCAGATGCGGATGGTGAGGCTGAGGCTGCGCCGGTGTTTGATGCGGCTTCGGCTGCGAAGCGGATGCCGGAGAGTGAGTTCGGCGAGGTGACGGGCGACCTGACATTCAATAACAGGGTGGTGAGTTTTGAGCGCGAGGGCGGCGGCACGGATGTGCGCTGTGATGTGACTGCGCCGGAGTGCGTGCAGCGCGTGGCGGCTCATGGTAACGCGCACGGTGGTGTGGATGCTGACCAGGCGCGTATGATGGTGACCCGCATTACCCTGGACGCGGTGGCGGATAATCCTATGGCGACAGGTAGCCAGCTTATGGCTATGTTCGATGATGCCGGCATTTATGAGGCTATGGGTGCCGGCGATGCTAATGTGGGCAAGGAGCGCTGCCGTGCGATTGTGGACGAGATGGTGGCACGCGGCCGCGGTGATACGGACAAGCTGGCCACCGGTGCGATTAAGCCGATGATTTCGGCGCATCTGGCTTCCCGCGAGTTTGCAGAGAGCCGCGAGTGGGGGCGTGTGAAAGCGGCTAATCCGCGCCGCAAGAAAGACGGCGACAGCTGGGAAGCATGGGATAAGTCAGACTTGGACGAAGCGGAACGCAAGCAGTGGTTTGCGCTGTATGAGGTTTATGGCAAGTACCGCAAGGAGTTCAAGCCTGATGCAGAGGGCGAGCTGGATAAGGATGAGTTTGAGGAGAATGCCCAGGCGTTCTATAGGTGGTACATGGATGAGAAGTACGGCGAACTGAAAAGAGCTGATGAGGCTGCGGCGGAAGACTGGTACATGATGCGCATGGCTACTGATTTGCGGGAGAAGGTGTATGCTGATGCTGACAAGGGAGCGAAGTACACCGGGTACTCGCATGATGTACAGGTGGCGCGTGAGGTGCTGCGCTCACTGCCTCCACAGAATCTGGGGGCTGATGAGCTGGTGGCTGCGAGTGTGCAGGCACAGAAGCAGGACGCGCTGCGGAGTGCGGCTTTCCGCAAGGCTGCGGCGGCTGATTACGAAAAACTGCACGGCTTGAAGCAGAGCAAGGCAGCCGATAGTGAAGCGGCTGCCAGGAAGCGCGAGCGTGAGCAAAGGGCCGAGGAGCGAAAGGCGGAAAAGGCTGCCCGCGATGCTGAGAAACAGGCTGAAAAGATGGCTGCCCGCAAGTTGTTTGTGGCGCGGAGTGCGCCGCGCGAGGCTGCGTGGAAGTGGGACGGCAAGAATGCGCCTGATGGTGCGTTGCCCGGATGCAGGATTCCCGAGGCCGAGTATAAGCGCCTGGTTGAGGAGCTGGGCTATGATGGCTCGCAACAGGTGTATGTGCAGGTGTCTGGCGCCCGTATTCAGGTGGTGGGCGTGAGCAAGAGCGGAAAGGTTGAGCTGAATGCACCGGCTGCGGCTAAGGTGCAGAAGAAGCCGAACAGCAAGAAAGGCGAGCGCTGGAAGACCGGCGGCAGCCTTGGATATTCTTATTATTTCAAGTCAACAGAAGCAAAATAAGCAATGAACACTGATATGATGAATGATTTTGACGGCATGGTGCGCCGCGCGAAGAGCCAGGAAGTGCTGCACGCGGTGTGGCTCTATGATGAGGACGAGGCTGCCAGGAAGCTGGTGGATGAATCGGCAGAGTATGGTGTGTATGCGCATGAGGCGCTGCGCAAGCAGGATGCGACGCTGCATTCATACGGCGAGGACTACGCGCGGGCGGTGATGCCGGAGCTGGCGGACGAGCCTATGGGGCTGGTGGAGCAGGTGCTTGACCGGATGCCGGAGGGGCGTCGCGGGGTGTACCGTGGTGAGTTTGACCGGCTGCGTTTGAGTGGTAATGACCGGCGGCAGGATTATTACGGCTTGTATGGGCGCATTGTGCGCGACGAGACGCGCCGCCAGTATGCGGAGCAGAAGCGAGTGCTGCAACAGGAGCAGGAGCGCGTGCAGGGGCTTGTGAGCGCGACGCTGGCGGGCAAGGCCGGTGTGCTTTCGCCGGAAGATTTCAGCTTGCTGACCAAGGCTGGGATTAACTACGACGATGTGCAGCTGGCGGGGTATGTGGCAGCGCTGGCACGGCATGGTGCAACGGCAGAGCAACAGGCGGATGTGCTGTATGAGCGCAAGGCGAGCCCGGCTGCCCGCCAGATGGCTTTGCAGCAGATTGCGGCTGATGCGCTGGAGCAGGAGCGGAAGACCGGCGAGCGCGGGTTCTTCGAGAATATGGTCAAGAGTTTCAGCTCTACCGGTGAAGCGGTGGAGGATGTGATGGGCAGTATGCTGCCGAGTGAGCAGAATATGCTGCACCCGGATATGATGCGTGGTACTGATGGGGAGTGGCTGGATAACCGGCAGTTGAGTGAAAAGGTGACGAATCGGGCAGCCTGGCGCGGGCGTGTGCGTGAGGCTGTGGAGAGTGGTCGCGGCCAGGCTCGCGAGGCTATCGGATTCCGGGTATCGTCTATGCCGTCGGGGCTGGCTACCGGGCTGGTGAGACTTGCGCCGTGGCTTGTGCCGGGTATTGGTCAGGGACCAGCTATGGGCGGCCTGGTGACGGATTCTTTCTCGCGTGGCTATGGCGTGCAGCAGTCTGCCGCCGATGCAGGCGACAGCTCGGTGAGCGACGCGCAGGTTCAGGGCAAGGTGCTGGCGCAGACGGTGGCCGGGAGTATTCCCATGGGCGGCGGCAGCTGGCTGGTGCGTAACGGCGTGGGACGTTTGCTGCCGCAGAGTATGACGTGGGGTGCGCGAGCATTGAGCAAGGCGCCTGTGGCGTATGCGGCGAATGCTGCGGCTACGACGGCGACGTTCGGCGCGGTGCTGCCGACGGTGGAGTATGGCCTGAACGCGGTATACGACGTGATGCCAGGAACGCATGATAAGCTGGACACCGGCGTGCGCGATTTGGAGATGCTGGGCGAGCAGCTGGGAACCGGGTCGTACTGGGCGGAGCAGGGTCTGCTGGGTGCGGTGCTGGGCGCTCCTGCTGCCGGTGCCACGCGACGCCGGGCAGCTATGTATCTTGGCGAGTTGCGCGGCGCTATGAGCGAGGGTATCACCCGCCGGCAGTTCGAGAGTACTATCCACATGAAGCCGGAGGAGCAGATGCGGGAGCTGGAGAAGCTGCGCCGCAAGAATCTGGAGGTGGATGCCGAGGCTACCATCAAGCGGGCCGTGGAGCAGGCGCGTGAGTTTTACGACCGAGAAAAGGCTTTGCAGTGGCGCACGGACGAGGCTATCCGTGCGGCTATGGAAGAGTTCGGGTTCAGCGTGGAGGCAGCCGGTGAAGAGGGTATGGTGAATCTGTACTACGGCGGCGAGGTGCAGCCGGACGGTACGTTTAAGCGCGGCGAGAAGTGCGTGACGCTGACGCGCTCGGAGGCGGACGTGTACCTGCAAGCGAGTATCGGTTACAAGCTGGAGGGTATGGCTGACCTGCTGAAGAATACGCTGGGGAACCGGCGTCTGCTGGACGCTTTCCGAGATGATCTGAAAGGCGAGGTGCGCGTGGAGTGGATGCGCGACCCGGATAATCTGGCTAATGCAGAGCGAATCAAGGAGCGTGCCCTGGAGCGCATCGAGACGCGCACCGGCGAGCTGATGACGGAGAATGGGCTGAATGATGCCGACGCCCGCCGCCTGGCCGGGAATGAGGTTCACAAGGATATTTCCGACCGCGGGACGCTGGGCGAGCTGGTGCAGTTTGCGACGAATATGCGCGAGCGCTACGAGCAGGAAGTGGCCAGCAGCGGACAGGATATTTCGCCGGAGGAGTTCGGCTCGCGTGCTAATGTGACGCGTGAGGTATCGGGCGATGGCCAGCGTATGCGCCGAGTGCTGCGCCTGGCTACGGATGCACGAGCTCATGAGATTGCCGAGGAGCTGGGTGAGCAGACGATGTATGACTGGCGGGAGAGCCAGGGTATGACTGTGACGGAGGCTTACCGCTATCTGCGGGCGTTTGTGGACTGGGCGAAGCAGAGTGAGTACGGCGGTGTGGCCAAGGCTGCCGGGAAGTTGCTTTCGCTGCATAAGACGCACCCGGAGCTGGCGGAGCGCGTGATGCAGGCGGATTTTAACGAGCATGATTTGAGTGTGGATGAGTACCGCGCCCTGGAGCGTGAACTGACGGAGGCGGGAAGCCGCCTGATGTTGTCGGAGCTGCGCAAGGCAGCGGCTGACCACGCGGAGAGTATGCCAGCCTGGGCGCGTGATTTGTTCATGGTGGCTGACCTGAATCTGCTGGAACTGGAGCGCGATATGAATCTGGCTATGGCTATGGAGCAGGCGCGTCAGGAGGGAGTGCTGGATGAGGCTGCGCAGAAGTTGTTCGGCGTGGGGCGCGAGGCGGTGGAGGCTGCGCTGGCGGCTGAACCGGAGGCGCAGGAGTATCACCTGGCCCGGTATGAGGCGGAGAAGCGGCAGAGTGAGCTGGACGCGGCGTATGGTGCCGGAAAGCTGACGGAGCCGAGTCTTACGGAAGAGTTTGAAGCGCGGGCGCGAGATGGCCAGGCGGCTATTGAGCGCGAGCGTGAGGAAGAGGAAGCGCGGGCGGCTGCGGCTGCGAGTGAGCGCCTGGAGGAGTTCAAGGCTGAGCCGGAGAATGCCGGAAAGAGCCATGAGCAGGTGGTGCAGGAGGCGGCGGAGCGTGCAGCAGATGCTGCCGAGGAGCGCTTGCAGGGTGAGCCGTGCGCGGAGCAGGATGCCGGGTTCTCCGGTGGCCGCTGTATTGAGATTAGCGACGAGAGCGGGCTGGTGTGCAAGAGTGGTCTGCTGGAGGTGGGCAAGCTGAAAGTGCTGCCGAATTTCAAGCTGGGGGCTGATGCAGACAGCGGTGTGGTGCATCCGCTGAAAGGTGACTACCGGCCTGACCATGACCCGATACGAGTGTGGCGCAAGGCTGATGGCCAGTTGCTGGTGATTAGTGGACGCCACCGCTTGGACGCTGCGAAGCGGGCGGGCGCTACGCGTATTTCTGCCTATGTGTACGAGGAGAGCGAGGTGCGTGATTTGGCGTGGGCTCGGCGGTACGATATCGAGAGCAATATCCGCGATAATCAGGCTACGCCGCTGGAGGTGGCGCTGTATGTGCGCGGTGATTTTACGGACGGTACGCCGCTGAGTAATGAGCAGGTGGAGCGTGCCGGCATTACCCGCGAGGGTAAGCTGGGTAGCATCGGGTTCCGTATTGGCCGCCGCGCAGGTGATTCTGTGATGGATGCGCTGCGGAATGGAGCGATTGATGACCGGGTGGCGCTGTGGATTGCGGATTTCTGCCCGGGGAATGATGCGGTGCAGCGGCGAGGCCTGGAGGCTGCGCTGCGAGATGCCAGCAAGGCGGAGATCCTGGCCCGCATGGAGGCGGAGCTGGCCAAGCAGCAGATGCAGGAGGAAATGGGGCTGGATGGCGGTATGGATTTGTTCGGCAATACGCTGGATAATGATGAGTTCATGGATTTTGTGGCGCAGTATGTGGTACGCCGCCGCAATGAGCTTTCCCAGGATGCGAGCTATCTGAATGCCACGGCTAAGAAGAGGAATGCCGAGGCGATGGGTAAGAAGTATGGGGTGGATGTGAAAGACCCTGTGGCTCTGAAAAAGAAGCTGGAGGAGATTAACGCGCTGCGGGAGCGATGGAAGAGTCCGTATAGCGACAGCGAGCTGATGGACGAGATTCGCCAGGCATGGCGTGGGAGAGAGGGGAGCGATATGCCGGCAGATGCGGTGGCGAGTATGGCTGAGACTCCGAGTGAGAGGCTGTTCCGTGAGTACGCCTCGATGGAGTGGCAGACGGAGAGGGTGGATTATTCCAGCATTGATGAAAGTAAAAAGTATGTGTCTGATAAGGACGGCAATCCTGTAAGCTATGAGGAATTGATAAGACGTTCTCGCGCAGCGCATGAGGTTCTCTTTGCGGATGTAATGAAGACAGCATCAGCAGAGATGCGTGAGGCTGTGGCCAATATTGAGGCTGTTTTGAATGGGAAGCTGGATAAGGGGTTCCGTTATCGAGATTTATCTGCTGAGGAAGTGACTTTCTTTAAGACGCGCACCGGAGTAGATTTTGCGGGGTATGAGTGGCGTATTATACCAGGCGCTTTGTTACATGAGAATACACGTACAGATGAGAAACGAGGATGGGCTCTTACTGATACGGAATTGAAACTGTTGCCTTACTTCATTGATAGACTCATGGAGAATAAGGAGACTTTGGCTGTGTCTATTGGTGATGTGAACGCAAAAGGCGTGCGTTCAATGGTGGTTGAGCTGGAGAATCCCATCACGAAAGCAAAGATGGTGTTTGAGGCTTCCAGTAAGAAGCATACCTCTCGACCGTATAAAACCAAAAAAGCACCTCGGTTGAGTTTGAGCTCCGCCAAGATGCTTCTTATTCAGAGAGCAGGGCTCGCACCTGCAAGCACGCCTAAATCGGTTCCCTCTGGTGAGGTTAATTTGGCAGAAAATGCCGGAGATGTCAAGCAAAATCTCTTGAAACAGGAGTTTTCCAGCCGAGATACCAGTATCAATAGCAATCGTGTGCCTGCTGTATATGGCATGGTGGATAAGATGAGCAGATGGCGCGAGGGGACTGTGAATATCGATATTGGTGGCGGCAAGTATGATACGCTTACGCAGGCTCTGGCTAATAAGGGCGTGACGAGCTATATATATGAGCCCTATGGTCGAACCAGCAATGAGAATGCGTATATTCTGGCGCAGTTGCAGAGTAAAGAACTGCAAGGAGATACTGCCACATGCTCTAATGTTTTGAATGTGATTAAGGAGGCCGATGTGCGCGATAATGTAGTGCATCAGGTGGCTAAATCAATCAAGCCGGACGGCGTGGCTTATTTCACTATTTATGAGGGGAACGGCAAGGGACGAGGAGCTGTCAGCAAAAATGACTGCTGGCAGAATAATCGCAAGACCGAGACTTACGTGGATGAGGTGCGGCAGCATTTTGGAGATGTGCAGATGAGAGGTAAACTGATAATTGCGCGGAATCCTTTGCATGCCGAAACTCCAGCCGAGTGGCGACTGGGTGCAGAGGGTGGTGCGGTGCATTTCTCCATCTGCGGGATGCGGGCAAAGACGGCGCACGAGTATGTGGATAAAAAGGCGGATTATGTAGACCCTGCGGACGGCCAGCGGAAGTATGTGATACCGGTGACCGGTGCGCGGTTGCGCAGCGACGTGACGCCAGGGATGATGAATGTGGCGCCTGGTGGGCACAAGGATGTGAGCCTGGCGGCGCTGCTGCATTACCCGGAGCTGTTCCGTGCATACCCGGAGCTGGCGGAGATGCGTGTGCGGTTGTATCGCCCGATGGAGGAGACTTCTGTGGGTGGGTATTTCAGCCCGGAGGAGGGTAGTGAACAGGCAGCGTATATTGCGGTGAACGTTCAGTACCGCAGCGAGTTGCTGAATACGCTGCTGCATGAGAGTCAGCATGCGATTCAGCAGTATGAGGGGTTTGCTATGGGTGCTGGCAGTTTTGACCAGACGCGTGCTCTGGCGTATATTGGCTCGGCTATCGAGCAACGCAAGGCGGCAGGAGTAAAGGATGACTGGAGCCGCGATAATCTGGCCTACCTGGAGCGCCTGTACGCGGGCGTGGAGGCTGGTGACGAGACTGCGATTACGATGACTTATGTAATGAGCCATGGTGAGCAGGAGGCTCGATTCACCGGCGGGGGGCATGGGACGGAGGGTGGAAATCCGATGGACGATGCTTCGGAGGAGCGCTTGATGAAGATGGCTCCGGGTTCGTATACGGTGGCGGTGCGAAAGAATGCCACTGACCTGGGCGGTGTGACGTTTCTGAATATGGGGCGTTTCGGGTATCTGCTGGATAGTCGGCTTGCGCCCGCCGGTGAGTTCCATTTTGACCGCCGTGTGTACCAGATGAGAGAGAATGTGATGCGCCGCATGCGCGAGCTGAGGTCGCAGACAGATGGCAGCGAGGAGGCAGACGGTCTGCGCCTGGCTGCAGAGGGGCTGGCGGTGATGGATAGCGTGGAGGCGTTGCTTCCGAATACGTACCGCGCAGCGTTGGAGCCGTATAAGGTGTATTTTAATACGTATGCGAAGTTGCGCGGTAGCGGTGATGCCGGTAAGGCTGCGTCTACGGTGCCTATGAGCGGCTGGGATGCGAAGATGTACAGCTCGTTCTATGGTATGGTTTACCGTCTTATCAGCGGTAAGGCTGAGGCGCATGGTGAGTTCTGGGAGCATGCTTTCCGCGATGTACCGGGCGCTGAGGAGGGGATGGAGGTCATGCGCGAGGTGTGGGAGGAGGTTCATGAGCAGGTGGAGGCTGAGTTTGCCGAACGCCTGTCTGATGCGCCGAATGCCAAGGAGAGAGGCAAGATTAAGGCTATGATTGAGAGGGAGTCTTTTGACCGCGTAGAGCTGACATGCAGCGAGGAAATGAACAAGTTATTCCAGGCTCTGGGCACTATGCGGGCCGACAGGCTGATGGCGAAGTTCCTGGAGCGTGTGGCGCTCCAGCTGGATGCGTTCCGCAAGGATACGACACTTGGCAGGATTCGCCGCGTGGTGAATGCTTTGACGCCGCTGCCGGGTAAGGATGGCAAGCCGGTGAAAGGCCGCATGAGCGCAGAGGCTTACAACAAGGTGATGGATTTGATGCGGCTGCTGGAGCTCACCAAGGGCGAGAGGCTGGCTTTTGAGCGCACTCGCTATACCGGGGAAGAGGATTGCCCGGATGGTAAGCAGGTGTGGGCCGAGCTGGAGCCGGAGACGCCGATTACGGTTGAGACGTACAATGCGGACGGCGAGCCTGTGGTGGTAAGCTGCACGAAGCAGGAGTATGAGACGTATGCCTGTTTCGACAGCATGACGGCCTCTCAGGCGGAGGGTGCGGCCAAGGCGCTGGGTGAGTTTATCACGACCGGGCGGCAAGCCTGGGAGAATGCGGAAGAGCTGCACAAGCAGAGAATTGCCCGGATGTGTACGCCGCTGATGGAGGCGCACGCGGAGACGCTGAATGATGAGCGCCAACGCAAGCAGTTGGAGAAGCGCGGGGTTCTGCCGATGACGAGTTTTGCCCGCAAGGTGCATGCGGTGTTCGGCTCATGGATGAACGATGCGCAGTTCTTTGACTCCATGACCGGAGTGAAAGAGGTGGAGGGATTTGCTCGCGATTTCACCGACCGCATGGCGCGGGCTAAGGTGTATATCGAGAGTAAGGAAAAAGAGCGCCGCGCTACGATGATGGATGCGGTGTTTGAGGCGAGCGGCGCGAAGACCGGCGAGGAAGCCAGGGAGTTTATCGATCATATCAACCGGACAGAGAAGACGAGGATTGTACTGCGGGCACAGGAGCCGAATTTTCTTGAACAGGAGACGGCCACCTTGCGGGCGCAGTTCCTGGGCTTGTTGCGGCGCAAGACGCACAAGAAGAACTTTTCGCCGAATACGTTTGCGGCCATGATGAAGCACCTGGAGGCGCAGGGGGAAGATATTATTCCGCCGCATATCCTGGAGGAAGCCATGGCGAAGTATGGCGAGATTGGCGACGCCAAGAAGTCGTCGCTTCACGGTATCGACGCCATGACGAGTGTGCTGACCGTGGAAGAGTTTAAGCGCTTCCATAATCTGACCAAGGCCGCCAAGGAGCGTGCTGCCAAGGCGCAGGAGAAGTGGGTGGAGGAGAAGCTGGAGCGGAATGCTGCGCAGAGACCGCAGGATGCTGACGGCCTGGAGCTGACGCGCTCGGAGGCGGCGTACAGGGTGCTTCTGTGCGAGCAGGAGGACTATGAGGAGACGCTGCGCCGGCAGGGCTACACGGAGGCTGTAGTGAACCAGCTGCGGGAGTTTGCCGGTGAGCAGATGATGCGGCTGGCGTACCGCTTGCGTGATGAGCTGGGAGCCCGCACGGCACAGATTAAGGAGGTGTACGAGCGCGTGTATGGTATGCCGTTCCCGGAGGTGGAGAATTACTTCCGTGCGTACTTCGATGCGGGGTATGAGGTGCATTCAGAGGCAATCATGGGCGGCGCCGGTGAGGGGCGCGCGGCTGGCAAGGGCACGGCGAAGATTCTCTATACCCGCCACCATCACAATGCGAAGATTGACCCGACGATGAATGTGCTGGCGGCGTTTGAGTGCGCCATGAAGGAGCAGGATATCATGCTGGGTTATGGAGATTTGCCGACGGATATCAGCTCTGTGTTGAATTACCGCGACGGAGATCTGAAAATGAGTGATGCGCTGGCCAAGGTGTTCAGTAGTCACACGGTGGGCGAGATGAAGAAGATTGCCGAGGATATGACGAGGGCTGCACCGGCCACCGAAGATGTGGGGCGCTGGATGACGCGCTGCTTGTCCGCCATGGGCAGCTCGACGGCTACGGCGATTCTGAATTACCGCGTGGGGACTCTGTTCAAGCAGGGGACGGCGTTGTTCAATACGCTGGCGGGCTCTGACCGGGTGAGCTGGTGGGAGTGGCACAAGGCTGCATCTCGCGCTAATCTGGGGCTGGGCAAGATTTCACTGGCGGAGATGGCGGCAAGGCCTGAACTGGATGGGCGTTTCAAGGGGTGGAGCGCGGCGGTGAATGCCGAGGCTCTGCTGGGGGATGCTGATGTGATTTCCGCCAAGGGTGCAACGGATGCCGCTGCGCGTGCGGGTATGAGCCTGATGGAGTTTATCGATATGCGTGCGAATGTGCGTGCATGTGCGACGCTCTATGATGCAGTGTACCGCAAGACGCAGAGGGAGAATCCAGGGCTGACGCATGAGGAGCTGGACGCTGATGCTATGAATGAGGTGCGGCGTGCTCTGGCGTTCAAGAGTCAGCCGCTGGATTGGCGGAGTCGCGCCTTGCTGGGTGGCAAGAAGTCGCTGTTCAGCATCGGTAATCTGTTCCTGGGCGGTGAGAGTATTAACACAATGGGTAATGTGCTGCGCCTGATGGCTCGTGCGAAGAGAAAGCGTGACTGGGGCAAGGCTGCGTATGTGTGGCTGGAACATGGCATTGCTCTCCAGGTGCTGACGGCGGTTTACAACTGGATGACCGATGACGAGGAGCAATGGAAGCGCCGTTCCTGGAAGCAGTATGTGGCCGGGTCTACACTGGGCCCGCTGGCGGGGTTGCCGCTGGTGTCTGCGTTTGTGGGTGCGGCCACCGGCGTGCTGAACCAGTTTCTGCCGCATGGGGCAAGAGTATGGATGCCGAGTCAGTCCTTGCTGCCGATGGCGGACATGGAGCGTGTGGTTTCCGACCTCCGCAAGGTGTTCTGGGGCAAGAGGCCGAGTAGCTGGCAAGACAAGACGATAGCCGTGGAGAACTTCATCCGCATGCTGGCGACGTTTGGTATTCTGGCGAGCCGTAACCCGACAACGGCGGGAGGTGCGAAGCTGAAAGCGGCATCCTACAGCGTGGCGGCGGTGACGAATATCCTGGATTTCCTGCTGCGTACAGAGCGGGCGATTGAGGAGCGAGTGTTGGATTAAATTTCAGTCATGAAAATTACAACTTTATTACAATACTTCGTATCTGCTTGCGTATAAACGTACAGATTCCCCTCGCCTCCATAGATAAACCCCGCTTTCCGGTTGAGAAAGGCGGGGTTTTTCGTTGACTTCGCCAAGGTACTGTGGTACAACATGCGGCATGTCTAAAGTTTATACAACTACTCAGAAAGCAGGGCTGTGGTCGACGATTGGTGCCGGGGCGCTGATGATGCTCGGCGGTGCTGGTGTCTTTGTGGCCATGAACTGTTCTAACGAGAAGGTGGATGGCGGCTACGCTGCCTATGTGTACACCAACCCGATTTTCGGTATCAAGGAGTTTCGCAGTATCATCAAAGGACCGGGCGGCACGGGCTATGTGTGGCGCCAGAAATCCATCCCGATTTGCGTGACCCCGTATACCATGACGGAAAACTTTGATGATATCCGCGCGGCTGACCAGCTGAAAATGAAGGCAGAGGCCTACCTTGTGTATCGTATCGATGCGAACAAGGTCAAGGAATTCGTGGAAAACTACGGTGCTATTGCCGAGGTACCGAACAACCCGGATGAAATTGCCAAGGATGCGTATGATTCCTTCATCTGCCAGCCCTTCCGCACGGCAGTGCGCACGGCAATTGCCCAGTTCCGTGGGCTGGATGCTCCCGGCAAAATCCCCGAGATTACCCAGATGGTGGAAGCCAGTCTGCGCAAGCAGCTGGAGGGTACACCCTTCATTGTGGAATCCGTGACTATTGGCTCCACTCTGCCGCCGGAAAGTGTGACGGCCGGCATCACCAAGAAAGTGGAGGCTACTCAGGAATACGAGCGCCAGGCCATCATGCTGGAAATTGCCAAGCGTTCTGAGGAGATTGCCGAGGCTGAGGGCCGCGCGAAGGCGAACCGCGTGAACCAGGAAGCCCAGGGTGAGTTGCTCCGCGCCAAGGCCGAGGCCGATGCCAAGCTTTACGCCAAGCAGCAGGAAGCCGCGGCCATCGTGGCCATGAAAAAGGCCGAATCCGAAGGTATGATTCTGGAGGCTGCCGGTAAGAAAGCGCTCAATGAGGCCATCGGTGAGAATATCATCCGCGTGGAAACCATCCGCAATCTGGATAAGATCAAGTTCCCGCACATCCTGGTGGGTAGCGATGCCGTGAGCCCGCTCTTCGATGCGCTCAACAACATCCGCAAGGCGGTGGCGCCTGTGCCGCCTCCCCCTGCGCCGGATTCGGCTCCGCAGATGTAAATAAGTGAAGCTCTTTCACCACCCCCGCAGTTCACTATGGGGGTGGTGTTTTTTCTATGCATGCGGTGCGCGCGGCTGGGTATTCTGAACATATTTGCCTTTACATGGGCGCGCGGGGAGTGTATGCTAGGCGTGTACCAGTATATCTTTATTGCAACCGCACATCACTATGATGACATCCGCGCAGATTCGCCAGAGTTTCCTTGATTTCTTCCAGGAACAGCAGCATGCCGTAGTGCCCTCCGCCTCGCTCATGCCGCAGAGCCCGGGCCTGCTTTTCACAAATGCAGGCATGAACCAGTTTGTACCGTATTTCCTGGGGGTGTGGACTCCGCCGTGGAAGCCCGCCCGCGCCACGGATACGCAGAAGTGCATCCGCGCCGGCGGCAAGCACAATGACCTGGAGGATGTGGGCCAGGATTCCTACCACCACACTTTTTTCGAGATGCTGGGCAACTGGTCCTTCGGTGATTATTTCAAGAAAGAGGCCATTGCCTGGGCCTGGGAGCTGATTGTTGAGCGCTGGGGCTTCCCTGTGGAGCGTCTGTATGCCACCGTTTACGCCCCGAACAAGGAAAAGGGCGACCCCGGTGAGTTTGACCAGGAGGCCTACGACACCTGGGCAGCCCTCTTTGCCGCCAAAGGCATGGACCCCAAGGTGCATGTGGTGAATGGCGGTGTGAAGGATAATTTCTGGATGATGGGCGAGACCGGCCCCTGCGGCCCCTGCTCAGAGTTGCATGTGGATCTGACCCCCGAGGGCGATACCCAGGGCCGCCTGGTGAACGGCGACAGCGACAAGTGCATCGAAATCTGGAACCTGGTGTTCATCCAGTACAATGCGGAGAGCGATGGCACCTTCCGCCCGCTGCCCGCCTGCCATGTGGACACCGGCATGGGCTTTGAACGCGCCTGCGCCATGATTCAGTGCACCAATGGCTTCACGGATTTCTCCCGCCGCGTTTCCAACTACAGCACGGATGTATTCCGCCCCCTCTTCAGCCGCATCGAGGAGATTTCCGGCCGCAAGTACGTGGATATCTACCCGCAGGACGCCACGCCGGAGCAGAAGGAGACGCTGCGCGAAAGTATTGCTTTCCGCGTGATTGCCGACCACATCCGCACGCTGAGCTTCTCGATTGCCGATGGTATTCTGCCCGGCAACAACGGCCGCAACTATGTGCTGCGCCGTATTCTGCGCCGCGCCGTGCGCTACGGTCGCACCCTGGGGCTCGAAAAACCCTTCCTGAGTGAGCTGGTGGACACTCTGGTCGCCGAGATGGGACGCGTGTTCCCGGAACTGGTGGGCCGCAAGAACACCATCAAGGATGTGCTGCTGCGTGAGGAAACCAGCTTCAACGAAACGCTGGATCGCGGCCTGGAACTTTTCGATAAGGAAGTGACCACCACCGGCAAGGTTTCCGGCGATTTCGCTTTCAAGCTGTATGATACCTACGGCTTCCCGATTGACCTGACTGCCCTTATGGCCCGTGAACGCGGACTGGCGGTGGATACCGAGCGCTTCGACGCCCTCATGGAGGAGCAGCGCCAGCGCGCCAAGGCTGCCCAGAAAAAGCAGGTGGTGCGTGCGCTCGACCTCAAGACCGACCAGGTGACCGAATTCACCGGCTACACCGATGATGCCACCACGGCTACCGTGACCGAGGTGCACGAGGCTGAGGGAATTCTCTTCGTGATTACCGACAAGACCCCGTTCTATGCCGAGATGGGTGGTCAGATGAGCGACGGCGGCACGCTTTCGCTGGGTGGCGACAGCTGCCCGGTGCTGGGTGTTCAGCAGATTGGCAAGGCACGCGCCCACCTGATTTCGGTGGCCGATGGTGTGACACCTGCAGTAGGTGACATGGTGGAGCTGCATCTGGATGTGGAGCGCCGCCGCGCGCTGGAATCGCACCATAGTGCCACGCACTTGCTGCACAAGGCTCTGCGCACGCTGGTGAGCGAGGATATTGCCCAGCAGGGCTCCCTGGTGGATGCCGACCGCCTGCGTTTCGATGTGAACAGCGCAGCCATCTCCAAGGCTGATTTGCGCCGCGTTGAGGTGCTGGTGAACCAGTGGATTGCCGAGGACCTGCCCGTGGTCTGCAACGAATACCCGATGTCTGAAATCAAGAAACATCCGGAAATCTGCCAGTTCTTCGGCGATAAGTACGGCGATGTGGTGCGTCTGGTGCAGATGGGGGGTGAAGCCGGTAATTTCAACGGCGTTTCCATGGAACTCTGCGGTGGCACGCATGCCGCCCGCACCAGCCAGCTGGGCTTCTTCAAGATTAAGAGCGAGGGCGCTATTGCCAGCGGTGTGCGCCGTATCGAGGCTGCCACCGGCGCTGCCGGTTACGAGGTAGTGCGCGATATGGTCACTTCCCGAATTCCTGAGGGCAAGGAGATGCTTGATAAGCTGACTGAGGCCAACGGCAAGCTGACCGAACTGGGGCAGCCCATCGTGCCCGTTCCCTCCAATGATGCCAAGCCTGCCCAGAAACTGCGTGAGGCAAAGGATATTGCCACCATCAACGCCCTGCTGGATGACTACAACGCCTACTGCGACAAGCTGAAGGAATGCGCCATTGAGGCCGAGAAACAGCTCAGAAAAGCCCAGGTGGCTGCTGCTGCCGGCGCTGCCGATGCGCTGCTGGCCGAGATGCTGACCGGGGGCAATGTGGTAGTGTGTGCCGAGGGTGGCAACGAGCTTCTTACTGAGCTGTTCAACGGCCTCAGGAAGCGCCACTATGCTGCTGCGGCTTTCCTCATCTGTGATGATGGCGCCAGCCTTTCTCTGGGAGCTTATTGTGGCGAAACTGCCCAGGCTGCCGGCCTGAAAGCCGGTGACCTCATCCGCGCTCTGGCTCCCATTGTGGGTGGCAAGGGCGGCGGCAAGGCTGATATGGCCCGCGGTTCCGGCAAGGAGCGCAGCGCCAAGGACGCCCTGGTGACCGAGGCTCAGAAAACTCTCTCCTGATATAAGACTTACAACAACCAACCAATAGAAACTCAATTATATGTCTACTCCCCAGCCCCCGGTATACCCGGATGAACCCAAAATCCCCGTGCTGCCGAACATGTTGACAGCTGGTAATCTGCTGTGCGGTTTCTTTGCTATCCTCACCATTTTCGAGGGTATGAAGTTCCCGTCCGGCACAGAAGAGGCTTTCGTGCATTACCAGAATGCCACCTACCTCATCTTTGCCGCCTGCATTTTTGACCTGCTCGACGGCCGCGTGGCCCGCATGTGCAAGAGCGATGGACCCTTCGGCCGTGAGTTCGACTCCATTGCCGATGTGGTTTCTTTCGGTATCGCTCCGGCCATGCTGCTGGCTCAGGCGGTGCTGTTCAACTTGGAAATTCCGTATCTGGGCTGGGCCATTGCGGTGCTGTACCTGCTGTGCGCCGCGCTGCGTCTGGCTCGTTTCAACTGCATGGCTGCTGCCCCCAAAAAGCCCAACCAGAGCATGGATTTCGTGGGGCTGCCGGTGCCCATGGCTGCCGGTGCCGTGGTGAGCACCATGTACCTGGTGATTGACCTGACCTCCAACCGCAACCTCATTATTCCCCCGGTGTGGCAGTATGTGATGGCCGCGGTCATGGCAGTAGTGGCTATTCTGATGATGAGCCGCGTCATCTACCCGAGCTTCAAACATGTGAATTTTGAGAAGCGTGGCACGGCCATGGCTATTCTCATGGCTGTTATCGTGGTCTGCGCGTTCATCTTCTTCCCTTGGATTGCCCCGGCTTTCGTGTTCGTATGCTACCTGGGCTATGGCCTGGTGGTGCGCCCGTTCCTGACCCGCCGCATGCGCCGCGCTCTGGAGGCTGCGGATGATGATGATGCTCAGGTGTAACATCAATCAAAACAACATATGCCGTCTGCACGCATTCAATGGATTGATTTCTGCCGCGTGTGGACGGCTTTTTTCGTGGTGCTGCGCCACGTAGACCGCCCCTATGGCAGTTTTAACTACATCATCGACTTATTCAACTACCGCAGCCTGATTTTCTTCTTTTTCCTGGCGGCGGGCTATTTCACCCACCGGGCGGCTGAAGGCCAATGGCTGGATTGGAAACGAGCCCGCACACTACTGGTGCCCTTTGTGTTCTGGACGGCAGTGGCCTCGATTCTGCTGCTGCAGCCCATGATGCATTGGGGGCAGACGCTGGCAGGCGATTTCTCCTGGTTCAAATGGGAGCTGATTCCGCGCGAAATGGGGCTGCTCAACTGGTGCTACTGGGATTTTGACAATGTGCCGTTGTGGTTTTTGCGCACCCTGATTCTGTTGGCCTTGTTCAGCCCGCTGCTGCAGCGGCTGCCGGGCAAGGTGCTGCTGGTTGTGGTGTTGCTCTGCTTTGCGGGGAGCGATGTGCTCTGCGCCCGCGATGCTGAGACCGCTGCGAGCCACAAATCCTGGCGAGTGGGGTGGCTGCCGTTCCGTTTGTATGAAAGCGTGCTGGCGCTGGGATTCTATTCCCTGGGCCTGTGGATACGCCGCTATGCAGATTTTGAGCGTTTTACGGCCTTTGTGCGCGGCTATGCCTGGGCGCCGGTGCTGGCGGCGCTGGTGCTGCTGCCGTTGGTGTACACGTTCGGCTTCTACCCGCCGGTGCAGAGTAGTGCGCTGGTGTTGCTGGGGGTGAGCTGCACCATGGGAATCGGTGCGTTGGTTGAGCAGTACCTGCCGCGCGTATGCCGGGCTGTGGTGGCTTTGGCTCCGGCCTCATTCTTCGTTTACGTGACTCACTACATTGTGCTGCATGCGCTGCGTCTGGCTCTCACCGGTTCGTATGGCGGGCAGTTCACCCGGACTCAATGCTTGTATATGCCGTTGGTCATTCTGGCTGTCTGCTGCAGTCTGTTCTTTGTGTTGCGGCGGTTTTTCCCTGGCGCCATGCGCGTGCTTTCGCTCTGCAAGTAAAATAAATGCCCCGGGTCCGGCAGGACTGGGGCATTTGGGTGAAAATACCGTGGGGTGCGTTATTTTTTAGCACTATCGACCCAGAGCTTGATGATCTGGTCCGCTGTGACACCCAGGTTAGAATTCGGATTCAGTTTTTTGATTTCTGCTGCGTGGTTGCGAATCTGGGTTTTGGCATCTTTGCCATCGCGGCGCAGGGTGCCGATGATGATGGCGTGGAACACCTGTTTCTGCTCGGGGGTGTAGGCATCATCCTTGAGGTATTCCTCCATCTTCTTGACGGTGGCTTCGGTTCCCAGTTCCTTGCCGCCATCTGATGCCTTACCGCAATATTGCTGTGCCAGCCACCAGCCGTCAAAGTGCAGACGCCGTACCATGCCCGAGGTATCCTGCGGGTCGGCATCTTTTACCATTTGCCGGGCACCATCGGGCCATTCGATACCCTCAATGGCGCAGGCCTCGGCTATGAGTCGTGCGGCTTCCGCTCCCTTTGCGGCCCGGGCACGAGTCATGATTTCTTCCTGCTTGTGCTTGGCTTCCAGTTTTGCCTTCACCTCAGCGGCGATTTCTGCCATCGTACCGCGCAGCAGCACAGGACCCTGAACCCGGCCGTAGAGGTAACCCTCTTTGTCGTACATCAGCAGGCAGGGGTATGTTTCCATGGAGACGGCTCTCGGTTCTCTCAGGCTTCCCCAGATTTTGCCTTGCTCGGCTCGGTCATCCTCTGTAGCATACTGGTAAAATGGGGTGAGAATCAACGCGGCATCGCCGGCGGCTGCGGAAATCTCAGGGGCTGCGATTACTTTCTTGCAGAGAGCTTCGCTGAAGCGGTCCCATCCCTTGGCGTAAACCACCAGGATGTATCCATCATCAGTTACAGCGGCTGAGGCTTCGTTCTGATTCGCGTATTGCTTGGCGGCGTGCGCCGGAACTGCGCAGAACAGCCCCGCAGCAAGCATGGCTATCATGAGTGTCTTCTTCATGTCTACGTTGAAAGGGGGTGGGGGTTAGGCGGCATCGCGACCATATACGTAAATGCCGAATAAATGGAAGAAATCCGGGCCTCCCTTACGCAGAATGCGCACGTGGCGCCCCAGTACTTCCTGGAAATCAACCTTGATGACCTGTTGTGTGCAGTCACCCAGGTTCTTGATGGTCTGCCAGCTGGTGCCATCGTCGGAAATCTGCACTTCCATATTGTTCAATCGCTGGTGGTTGCCTCCGTTGGTGACGATGACCACGCCGTTTACATAGCCGGGCTTGGGTAGCATCACGCTGGCCCAGGCGTTCTCTTCCTTGTCTGTGTGGAAGCGTCCGCCGGACGGACGCAGCACACCCCAGTGTGAGACGGGTGAGTCGTGGTTGCAAGTGGAACTGGTGGCCAGCAGACCTTCCTCGGACAGCAGCTTGCCTGGCATTTCCGGCAGCTCCGGCATGCTGGAGGGGGTTTCCACCTGGTCTGCGCTGTTAGCCCCCAGTCGCTGGAAGGTGGAAATATCCTTGGCCCGGGCGGCAGACATCATAAGCTGGCCGGTAACCTGGCTGTTATCGCCGCCGCCCATGGCGCCCGTGCCGGTCTTGGCAATCTCCTTGGACATGGTCGCGAGCTGGGTGGCGGCTGTGCCGCCAATCCCCTTGGACATCTCCTCACCCCAGCCGATGATAACCGGCAGATAATCTGCCTTGGAGGCCAGGTTGTTCATGATGAGGCTGAACATAGGCAGGGCTCGTTCAGGTGCGGGCGGGGGAATCTCTTTGCCTTCAGGCGGGTCCTGGTGCGCCAGAAGTTCAATCTGGCACCGCCCGAATTTTTCTATGCGCCAGCGTTCCGGCCCCATCTTGTCAATGTTGTCCCAGAATACGTGGAAGCGGGTCATCATAGCTTTGGGATCCATCTTGGCGTTCTTCATTTTGGGGTATACCCATGCTTTCAGGAATTCGGATACCACCTCGGGGTAGCGGGGGGCCACAGTAAAGCAGAGTTCATCCTGCATGTCACTGAGCAGTTTCATATCCTCCCCCTTGTTGAACGTCAGGTAATCGTTGTATTCCTGCCAGACTGGAATATTGATGGGTTGGGCACTTACGGCATCCTGGAAGTAGGCAATGGCCTGTTTGTCCTTGCGGGTGGAGGCTGCGTTGTGCGCCAGGACACGGTACACGTTGGATGCGTGCGTATCCTTATCAAGTTTCATGTACAGCTCTGAACCCAGGTGCAGGGAGGAGAATGCACTCCACATATTGAGAATGGGCTGCCAGTGTACGCCGCGCTCCCAGCTCACGGAGTTGCCGGGGGTCCATTTGCCGTTTACCCACAGAATGTAGGCGCAGTGCATAGGCTCGCCGTTTGTGAGCGCCGGTACACCATTGGCCAGAGCTGCGAAAGCGCCGAAGTGGGAGATGCCACCGCAGACGCATCCTACATACAGGGATTTGGTGAAGTGGTTACCGCCATACAGGTGCTCCCAGGGCATGTAATATTGATCCCCATGGATACTGTCGCCGAACAGGTTGTACAGGCGATAGCCCAGGCGGTGCGGGGAGCCCAGGTATCGCTCGGCCGGCACATGCACATTGTCCAGAGCCCATTCGAGGCTCTTGCGGTCGCCGGCGATGTTGTCACCCTTGCAACCGCATACAATACGGCGAAGATACATGGGCAGGTCATCAAATATCACGTTCAATCGCCCGGCTTTCCAGTTCTCAATGTAGAAATCGGCGCGATCCATGACTTTGCTCAGGTCGTATCCGTAGCGAGCCCATTCCAGACCAATTGCGGTGGCGATGTCGCGCACGACCTTATCCTTGTATACATCGGGATGCTTCTTGGCAATGAGGGCAATCACGTATAAGGCGCGACCGGGGGCTACGCACGGGCCGGAAAAGCAGATATTTTCCATCCATTCCATGTTCCCGGTCACTTCCTTGAGCACACGGTTGCCATCGCGGTGCTTGGCCAATTCAGAAAGTGTCCACGGAGGCATGTTTTTTGCGTCTGCCTTCATCTGCCTGAGCGTGGCTTCCTTGGCGCGGATAGCTGCCATGAATGCCTGCCTCTCTTTGCCTCGCATGGTCTTGAGTTTATCCTTGTCGCTCTTGATTTCCTCAGGCAGCTTGGCGAGCCTGGAGGTCATCTGCTCGCGGCTCTTCTGAATCATATCCTCCGGGGTCATCTTATCATACTGCGCCAGCATGAACTGCGCTACGAGCAGACGATTCTGCGGCTTATCCACAAAATTGAGTACGTTCTCCGGCTCCGGCGTTTTCAGGGCGCTGCGAATCTTGGAAAATGTGGAGGATTGCACCGCATTCGGGTTGCCCCACCCGGGTATTTTTCTGGAAATGTAATTGGTATCTGTTTCGCTGGTTTCCTTCGCCTTCTTACTTGCTTTCGCTTTCTTGTCTGTCTTGACTTCCTGCGGAGCTTGTTCGGCGGCAGAGTCGCCATCCGCCCTCAGTGTCCCGAGGCACAGAGGCGCTATGAGCGAGAGTGATAATAATCTGAAAATGGAATTCATTGCCACGCTGATACTCTACTCTGTATATACCCGTGAGTCAACCTAAAAATGTGCTTTCTGCTTTTTTGCATGGTGTCTGGTAATCATAAGCATACTGAAATAGTAGATTTTTTATCAGTACGTAGAGAAAGCTTGAGGTGAAAACGTGATTGTGTTATAGTGCAGCGCAAGTTATGAAGACATCTACCATATGCGTTCAGAGCGGCTGGAATCCCGGCAAGGGGGAGCCGCGTGTTGTCCCCATCTACCAGTCCACTACTTTCAAATACGAGACGAGCGACCAGATGGCCCGCTTGTTCGACCTGGAGGAAGCGGGTTTCTTCTACACGCGTCTGCAGAATCCCACGAATGAGTGTGTGGCCAGGAAGATTGCGGAGCTCGAGGGTGGTGTGGCTGCTATCCTGACCTCTTCCGGCCAGGCGGCATCGTTCTATTCTGTGTTTAACATTTGCGAGGCCGGTGATCATTTCATATGCACCAGCGCCCTGTATGGCGGCACATATAATCTGTTTGCCGTGACCTTCAAGAAATTCGGCATCGACTGCACGTTTATTGACCAGGATGCACCGGAGGAGGAAATTCAGAAAGCTTTCCGCCCCAACACCAAGTGCGTGTTTGGTGAGACGATATCGAACCCCTCTCTGCAGGTGCTGGATATTGAGAAGATGGCCCGCATTGCCCACAAGAACGGAGTACCGTTGATTGTGGATAACACCTTTGCTACGCCTATCAACTGCCGTCCCTTTGAGCATGGGGCAGATATCGTGATGCATTCCACCACCAAGTACATGGATGGCCACGCTACCCAGGTAGGCGGTGTGGTGGTTGACAGCGGCAAGTTTGACTGGGCCGCCCATGCCGATAAGTTCCCCGGCCTCACCAGGCCCGATGATTCCTACCATGGTCTGGTGTACACTGAGGCTTTCGGTGCCGGGGCCTACATCACCAAGTGCACCGTACAGCTTATGCGCGACCTGGGTTCCATTCCCTCGCCTATGAATGCTTTCCTGCTGAACCTGGGGCTGGAAACCTTGCACCTGCGCGTGCCGCGCCATTGCGAAAACGCCCAGAAAGTGGCAGAATTCCTCTCCACTCAGGACGATGTGGCCTGGATTAACTACGCCGGTCTGCCTGATAACCAGTATTACGGTCTGGCTCAGAAGCAGTTTGATGGCGGCCGCACTTGCGGCGTTGTCACATTCGGTATCAAGGGGGGGCGCGAGCGCGCCATCAAGTTCATGGATAGTCTGAAGCTTTGCTCTATCGTGACCCACGTGGCCGATGCCCGCACCTGTGTGCTGCATCCCGCCAGCCATACTCACCGCCAGCTTACCGACCAGCAGCTCATCGAAGCCGGTGTTAAGCCTGACCTCATCCGCTTCTCCGTGGGCATTGAGGATGCCGAGGATATCATCGATGACCTCAAGCAGGCTCTGGCTCAGATATAAAAATTTAGACTCCGTCTCTATGCGCCGCGCCGGGTGGGACTCGTTCCTGCCCGGCGTTATTTCTTTTACGCGTGCTGCTGCAGCCAGCGGCGGTAAAGCACAGGAGAGATTTCGCTGGGGCGGATTTCGGCGCGGAGGCTCCAGAATACGGCGGTGTGCAGCACCGGAATGCCGCTGGTGGCCAGGTGGGCGTCAATGGCGGCTTTGTGGGCCAGCACTTCCTCCCGCGTGGGGGCATGCACCACGCCCATAATCTGAGCGCCGCCAAATTGTTCTCCACCACTGCGCCAGTAGCAATGGGTCATGCAGGTGTGGCGGCCGCATTCGGCGCCGGCGCGTTCTTCCATGCCGGCGGGCACGGCCCAGTGGAAGAGCCCTGCGGCTCCGGTTCCGGTGCTGCGGTCGGCGCTTTTGCGCTGGTGGTCAAGAAAGGTGGCGAAGCGGCCGATGACTTTTTTAGCATCGAGCCCCTCGG
Organism: Akkermansia sp.; assembly: GCA_045538275.1. GTDB lineage: Bacteria > Verrucomicrobiota > Verrucomicrobiia > Verrucomicrobiales > Akkermansiaceae > Akkermansia. Next base: position 54,939 of record JAZSRB010000016.1, read on the forward strand.
CGGTGCGGCAGTACGCATCTGCGCTCATGCCCAGGGCGGCGGCTCGCTGCTCCCAGGGGCAGGTGGTGAATTCGCCGGGTGAAAGGCTTTCCTTGAGGCTGAGGAGCACATCCCATTCCTGCTCGCTGAGTTGCGGGGTGGAGGGGAGTTGCATAGCGGGCGGCGCGGGCAGTTTGTCTCCGGGTTTGAGCCCGGCGCGGCGGGCATGCCCTACGCCCAGGGCAAACATTCCGACAACTGGCAGGGCTACCCAGTCCGTGGCCCCGGTGTGGCGCATAAGTATGTTGTTGTGCTCTGCTACGCTGCCATAGCCTGTGGGTACCTTGAGGGTGGTCCACAGGCGGTAATCCGCACCGGGAGCGCTGGCATTGCTGCATTCGCGGATGACCACGTGGCCGGTAAATGGGTCATTGGCGCAGAGCCAGTCGTAGGCTCTTTCGAGGCGTTCCTCCGGCACTTGCCAGGCGATGAGGGCACCCTCCGCCAAACTGGTGGAGAGGAGGGTCTGGCGCACACGGCGTATCGTGCCGGCAGCCAGCATAGCATGTAAACGGGTAATCACCTCCGCTTCTTCCAGACTGCAGCGTTCGGCAATAGTGCGGAAAGGATGGCGGTGAAAGCCCTGTACAGCGTCCTCGGCCACGCAGAGGATGCGGTGGTTTACCGGGTCTGCTGCGCTGGCCTGGGGTGTCATTCGGCGCTGGGCTGGGGGTTGACCAAACCGCAGTAGGTGAAGAGGGCGGGGTCGAGTTCCTGAAGGGCACGAGCGGCGATTTCTCGGGCCTGTTCCGGGGTTTCGGTGAGGGCAAACATGGTAGAGCCGCTGCCGCTCATGAGGGCAGCGCGGGTGCCGGGTTGTGCCAGCAGCCAGTGTTTCATGTGTGCCAGAATCGGGAACTTGGCAAACACGGGGCGTTCCAGGTCATTTACCAGTGTGATGTTATCCACTTTCTGCGGCCCATAGCTGATGCCTTTGAGCCGGCGACTGCTGGTGAGCGCCTTGTAGGCACTGGGGGTGCTTACGCCGAATGCAGGCTTGAGAAGCACGATGGGGCAGCTCCATTCCGCAAGCTCCGGCACGGGGGTGACAATTTCTCCTCGCCCCTGGCAGCGGCAGATGGTGGGGGTCAGGAAATAGGGGACATCACTGCCGAGATTGGCGGCCATGGCGCTCAGCTCTGCCAGGTCATAGTTGGTTCCCAGAATTTCGTTGACCGCGAGCAGAGTGGTGGCCGCGTCGCTGCTGCCACCGCCGAGCCCAGCGCCGTGGGGTACATTCTTGGTGAGGGTGATACGCTGCTTGGCCTTGCGGCCATAGGCTTTTTCAAATTCGCGTATGGCTTTGAATACCAGGTTGCTCTCATCTGTCGGCACACCGGGGGTGTCGCACAGCAGGGTTGTGGTGCGGGAGTTGTGAAAAGCAAGCGTATCATGCAAATCGAGCGGAGCCATCAGGATGTCCACATTGTGGTATCCATCCTCGCGCACCTTGTTCTGCACGCGCAGGGAGAGGTTGATTTTTGCCGGGGCCGTATAGGTGGTCATGGTGGGTAAAATGGTGAACGGGGTGAGAAAAATCAGTCGCGGCGGCGGGGTTTGCGGGGCTGGCGCTTCTTGCGTTCGGCCTCCTGTATCTCGCGGAGTTCATCCGCCGTGGGGCGGCGGATGATGTATTCGCCTGTTTTGGCCTGGTTGGCGCGGTCTCGAGCCACTTGTTCAAAGTATTCGGGGTCGGACATCCAGAGAAAGCGGTTGTAGGCCTCTGTTTCAGTCTGTCTGGCACGAACTAGCTGAGCCTGGGCATGCTCACGTTCCTGTTCCAGGGCGTGTAGTTCAAGCAGGGGGGTAAGCAGGGTCATGGAGGCCAGAAAGGCAACCAGTACCAGGAAGATGATGCCTGCCACTTTAATCATACCGCGGAGACCCCGGGCGCGCCGGATGCGCTGGTCTTCGATTTCCTCCAGTGTGGGGATGCGGTTCTTGAAAAAAGGCAGGAGCATGTCGGGATGAACAGGGTATCAGCGCTCAGCAAAGGGAACAAAACGGCCGCGGCGGGCCAGTACCAGCGTGTGCAGACGCAGTTGCTTGCCTTTGGATGATGCAGGTACTGCGGTGGTGCTTACTTCGAACCCGGCGCGGCGCAGCGTGGCTTCCAGTTTCTTATCGGCCTTGGCCAGGTTGATGGCCAGCAGACTGCCGCCTTTCAGGGCGTTGAAGTAGGCCTGGGCATCTCCCAGCGTCATTTCGCAGCGGGTGTGAGCACTGCGAAGCAGAATGGCATGCAGCGAGCCGGTGCGCTTGCGACATAATTCGGCAGCACTGGCGGGTTCGGTGCTTACTCGCTTATCCTCGAAAAGGGCTTTGTGCTCACCGAATTCGCGATTCCATTTTACAATTTCTGCCACGGGTTCAGCTACAATGAAGCGGGCTTTTTCCTTGGGGAGACACTCCATGGCCTTGGCCAGACCATAGCCCAGACCCAGCCCGGCAATCATGATGCAGGGTTGCCCTGCACGGGTGATGGGGGAGGTGGCGAGCTCTGCCATGGCTTCCTCGCTCCCGTAGGTGAAGGAATTGGCACAGGGCATGCCGTCGAGCTGGAGGGTGAGCACGCCATCGCGTTCCCAGAGTTCCCAGACGGAACCGTTTTCGAGGACTTTTTCTCCTAATTTGGTCAGCGGCTTCATATATTCTGTATCAGTTCAGGGTGATAGAAACGGGGCAATGGTCAGAGCCGGTGATATCGGCATGGATTTCGGCGCTCTGCACGCGCGGCAGCAGCGGGGTGGATACGCAGAAGTAGTCTATGCGCCACCCCACGTTCCGGGCGCGGGCTCCACCGCGGAAACTCCACCACGAGTAGGCATCTCTCGCGTCCGGGTGCAGCGTGCGGAAGGTGTCGGCAAATCCCGCCTGCAGAAGCTGGGTGAACCCGGCACGTTCTTCATCTGAGAACCCGGCGGAAAAATGGTTGGCGGCAGGGCGGGCCAGGTCAATCTCTTCGTGCGCTACGTTTAAGTCTCCGCAGAAGATAACCGGCTTCTTTTCTGCAAGCCCGGCAACGTAGGCACGGAACGCAGCATCCCATTCCTGGCGGTATGGTAGGCGGGCCAGTTCGTTCTGGGAGTTCGGGGTGTAGCAGTTTACCAGATAGAATTCCTCAAACTCCATGGTGGCTACGCGGCCTTCGGTATCGTGCTCCGGGCAGCCGATGCCCAGAGACGTGGAAAGCGGTTCCTGCCGGGATAGAATCAACACGCCGGAGTAGCCGGGCTTCTGGGCCGGGTTCCACAGGCTGTAGGGCCAGGATGCCAGCCACAAATCACACACCTGCTCCGGGCGGGCTTTTACTTCCTGCAGGCAGAGGATATCCGGCTGCAGACTATCCATCTGCTCCGCAAGGCCTTTGCCGAGGGTAGCGCGGATACCGTTTACGTTCCAGCTGACGAGTTTCATGATTGTTTCCTGTGGTGGGGGTGAATGGAACGCAGTTTGTGCAGACGCTGTTCCATGCGCGGACGCAGGTTTTCCTCAATCCAGGCATTAGCTGCGGCAAGGCCCTCTGCTTTGTAGATGCGGCCAATCCGGGCTTCAACTCCGGTGGCATTGCCGGTGAGGCGCAGAAAGTTGTTGCTGGTGAATTCGATGAAGAGCGCTCCATCTATCTCACCCTTGAATGAGAGAATCCACTCGCGCACATAGAGCGCAAGGACGGCATCTCCCACCCAGGCCTGGGCGCGCGCTACGGGGTCTTGATCAGGGGTTAAAGTCGGCATGGTGGTACGTGGGTTTGGGACCGCTGATTTTTCTGGTGGGGATGCTGGTGCGGTCGGCATAGTCGAGTTCGATGCAGATGCTGCTGTGCGGCAGGGTGGTATCTGTGTGTATGATAAGCACCTTGCGGTGCGGTTCCAGCAGCTTGAGCTGCATGGCTATGACTCGTTCATCTACAGAGAAATGGGTGCGGCCGTCCAGGAGTTCCTTGAGGTGCGTGCGTAACCGCGTGGTGCCGGGCGTGGCTTTCTTCTGTTCCAGCTCGCGGCATACCCACAGGCGTGGGCGGAGTCTGGCCTTGCTCTCCATCAGGTCGAGCGTTTCGCGCAGCGTGCTCACGTTGGTGGCTGTTACGTTCAGGTGCCGGATTTCCGTGGTGGTAACGGCGCTTTCCAGCGCTTGCGAGACACCGATGATAATCCAGTCACCGGGGGAGAGTTTCTCTAATTCTTCCTCTACGTTGCCGCGTAGCTCAATGAGTGCACGGGTGCGTGGGTCAGAATGGCTGCAGCTCGCCACCAACAGGGGCATAACTGCAGCCAGACTCAGTAAAATGCACGAAATGAGGCGCATGGGGGATGCCGCTATCAGCCGCGGGAGCGCGGCTCGCGTTCGCTGGCTGTCTTGACACCCGGCGTCGTGATAAACGGCGCACCGCCCGTGGGGGCTTTCTGGGTGAAGGCAACACCGGCTTGTTCAAAATCCTTACCGGCCACTGGGAAATCCTTGCGCAGCGGGTGGTAGGGGTAGCCCTCCCACATCATGATACGGCGCAAATCCGGATGCCCGGTGAACTCAATGCCCATCAGGTCATACTGTTCACGCTCCAGCCAGTTGGCAGAGCGCCACACGGGTACCATACTCGGTACCGCGTTTTCAGCCTCGCTTACCGGGGTGCGGACCAGCAGGTTAGCGCCCGTTTCTGCCTGGGTAATGGTGTAGTTGACCTCGAAGCGCGGTTCCTCGCCGAGGTGGTCGACAGAGGATACGCACACCAGCATATCAAACCCGCAGGAGTTCCTGGCGTAGCTCATGGCCTGCTCCAGAATCTCAGGAGCAATGGTCAGGGTGATATCACCACGGAATTCCTTGCTGGTAATCTGCGGGAAACGTGCACAGATTTTCTCTGCAGCTGCTTTCTGAAGAGCGGAAAGTGTATTGGCGGACATGGTCGTAAGGCAGTATGGGGGTTAGTCCTGCGTGATGATACCGGCGGGGATGGTGTGGGCGTTCTGGGCCTGGCGCAGGTCATGTTCCTTGAAGAAGCCCTTGAGCGGGTGGTCTGTTGCCATAATCTTGTCCTGCAGCGTGATGAGCCCCTGCAGCAGAGCCTCCGGGCGGGGAGGACAGCCGGAAATGTAAACATCCACCGGCACAATCTTATCAACCCCCTGCAACACGGAGTAGCTGCGGAACATACCGCCGGTGCAGGCGCAGGCGCCGCAGGCAATGCACCACTTCGGCGCGGGCATCTGATCCCAGATGCGGCGCACCAGAGCGGCCATTTTGTACGTGATGGTGCCGCAGATGAACATAAAGTCCGCCTGGCGGGGTGCGTATCGGTTCACCTCTGCACCAAAGCGGGAGATATCGTAACGGGAGCAGGAGGCCGCCATGTATTCAATGGCGCAGCAGGAGGTGCCCATGGGCATGGGCCACATGGAATATTTGTGCATCCAGTTGATTGCGGCTTCGACCGTGGTGTAGACGAATCCGCCGTCGGCATCCGGGTCGCACATGAAATTTGTCTCGAGTTCCTGAAGGTTATCGCTGGCCATAATGGTACATGCAGGGGTGTAGCGCCGCCCCGCTCGCACTAGCATACCGCATTTCGGGTGAAAGGCAAGCCAAATTTGGGGTGCCGGAGGCAAAAAAGCGAGTCCCGCGCGCGCGTTTCGCGCGACGATACGCATGATTCTTCAATAAATTCTTGACGAGAAGCGTTCATGGGTATAGGATTACCCGCATGAACAAGCCCACTACGCACTGGAGTGCTACGCTTACTGCGCTGGCGCTGACATTGACGGCGCCGGCTTTTGGTCAGGAATCAACAGGAGACCCTTTCCTGGATGCGATGATGATGGACCAGCAGGCGGCTCAGGAGGAAACCACTACCAAGGCCACTACCCAGGCCAACGCATTTGATGAGGCTGTTGCCCGTAAGCAGGCTGTTGCCCGTAAGCAGGCTGCTGCCCGCAAGCAGGCAGAGGAAGCCTCCAAGCCTGTGGAAACCCACCTGGTTTCTGCTGCTTCAGAAACAAAACTGCTGGATGACGCTGTGGTGCAGCGTGAACTTGGGCCGACAACCGGTTTGTTCCAGAACGATGCTGCATATGATGGCAAGCGGGTTTCCGGTGTTCAGTTCCGCTACACTGGCAAGAAGGTGCTGCCCGACAGCCGCCTGATGGACGTGGTGCAGACTCGCGCCGGCGGCGAGTATTCATCAGCCCGCGTGAATGCTGACCTGGAGCGCCTCATTGAACGCAGCCTGATTGACCCGAATGCTAGTGTGACCGTGCAGCCCTCCGGCAACTCGGTCAAGGTGATTTTCAATGTGCGCCCCAGCAGTGTGATGGCCGGTGTGGGCTTTACCGGCAATGAGGAATTTGATGATGAAGATCTGCGTGAGACAGCTAAGCTGCAGCCCGGTACCGTGCTGAGTGACTCCTCGCTGGCGGCTGCCCGTGCCAATATCATCAAGGCATACCAGGAGGCTGGGTATCCCGATGCTCAGGTGAATTGGAAAGCCTCGGCGACTGAGAACGGAGCCTACAAGGACGTTATTTTCGAGATTAACGAAGGACGTGAGGTCAGCATGAACGGCATCGAGTTCGAAGGCAACAAAGCATTCGATGACGAGCAGCTCCGCCAGCTCATGAAGACCAAGGAACGCGGCTTCTTCACCTGGTTTACCAAATCCGGACGTATAGACCGCGAACAGGTTGAGGATGATCTTGAGGCTGTGGTGAAGCACTACCGCAACTATGGTTACCTGCGTGCCCGCCTTGCTAATGTGGAATACACCTCCAGCACTAATGAAACCGGCCGTAAGAAGCTCTACCTGAAAGTGACGGTGGATGAAGGCCCGCGTTATCAGGTGCGCAAGGTTTCCTTCGGACCGCTGAAGGCTTACACTCCGCAGGAGCTTGAACCGGGTATGAGCATGCTCGGTGGCGATATTTACTCCCTCCAGAAAGTATCCGACGATGTGACGATGATTCGCCGCTACTATGGTGCCAAGGGATATGCTGATGCTGATGTTCGCCCCGATATTGATGAGGTGGGCGTGGCCGAGGATGGTACGCACCTGGTGGATATCCGCTACAATGTGACCGAGGGTAACCGCTACAAGGTGGGCCGCATTAATGTGCGTGGCAATACCAAGACCCGCCAGCACGTCATTTTGCGCGAGCTTCCCCTCAAGCCCGGCGAAAATCTGAACTCCGTAGACCTTGAAACCGCCAAGAAGCGCCTGGAGAACCTGAACTACTTCGACCAGGTAGAAGTTTCCCAGGGGCTTTCCACCACCAGCGGCTATCGTGATGTGAACGTGAATGTCCACGAGAAGATGACTGGCAGCCTGACTCTTGGTGTGGCGTTCTCTACTGTGGAGAATGTCTACCTCTACACCACTATTACCCAGTCTAACTTTGACATCCGCGGTTTTGTGAACGGTGGCACCTTTGTGGGCGGTGGACAGCGTCTGACCCTCAGCGGCAAGCTGGGTACTGAGTATTCCAGCGCTTCCATTTACCTGTTGGAACCCTGGTTCCTGGATCGCAAGCTTGCTTTGGGTAACGAGCTTTTCTTCTCGAACTCCTCCTACCTGAGTGATTACTACGAGCAGCAGAACCTCGGCTGGGCCATTTCGTTGCGCAAGTCTCTCAGCGACCTTACTTCTGTGAAGTTTGAGTACCGCCTGGAGCAGTATGGTATCGATACTGAGAGCGGAGCCCCCATCTTCTTCCAGGCCCAGGATGGCGACTATGTCCGCAGCCATTTCCGTGTGAGCTACGAGTATGACTCCCGCGATGCTATGATTACCCCGCGCAAGGGCGGCAACTGGGAGGTGCACCTGGGCTACAGCGGCCCCGGCAGCACGGAGCAGACCTACACCATGGGTATGAGCGGGTCCTATTACTACAACTCCTTCTGGGATTCCATATTCAGCGTGAACTTCGGTATGGAAACTGTGGATGCGGTTTCCGGCAACGATGTGCCGATATTCGAGCGCTGCTACCTGGGTGGCCCGGCCAATCTGCGTGGTTTCCGTTACCGCGATGTAGGTATGGTTGATAAGGACCTCGCCGGGGATGAAACCATGGGTGGCGGCTCATCTGCATATGTGCAGCTTGAAATGACGCTCCCGATTGTGGAATCTGTGCGTTTTGCCATGTTTGTGGATGCCGGTTTCGTGCATGAGGACAGCTTCGACTTTGTGCCCAACCAGCTGGCTGCCAACTATGGTATAGGTCTGCGTATTCAGCTGCCCATGGGCCCGCTGGCCGTGGACTACGCCATCCCCTTCAAGGATGATAACTGTGCGGATGATGACCCGCAGTTCCAGTTCTACGTGGACTACAAGTACTAAAGCCACTACGGAGCCTGATTTGAAAAATCCCCCGGTTGCAACTGCAACCGGGGGATTCTGCTGTACAGGGAGGCGAGCGGAGAGTTAATCCTCGTCATCATCATCAGATTTATACCGCTCTTTCGCATTATTCAGGCGTTCCTCAGCTGTTTTGCGGTGCTTTTCCGCCTTGCGGGTGTTGCCGGCTTTTTCCCAGGCCTCTGCAATCATTTTCTGGATTTCCACTTCTTTTTGAAGCTTGAAGAAATCCCCGCCGCCGGATTTGACGCTGCGTTCATAGATTTTTTCAGCGTCTCGAGCCATGATATTCCATACTTTTGGAGTTGCTTCCTCACCCAGGTGATTCATGTATTGCCGGATCAGCTTCTCGAATACATCACCACGGTCTGCATATTTCTTGAGTTGCTTGCGGTAGAAAGTGGTCAGCCCCAGAAGATTCTTGGCTTCTACCAGCGCGTCTGCCTGTTGGTTGATGGTTTGCAGTACCAGGTCTGCGCGTTCGTCTCCCCCTCGTTTGTTCAGCTGGGACAGAGTGCGCTGCATTGCCATGCTTCTGCTGGCTGCGTTGCGGCCTTTCAGCAAGTATTTTCCCTCAATTTCTGTAGCCAGCATCAGCAGCTCATAGTTCTTTTTGCTCAGACGCACCAGGTCGGCATATATTTTGCGCCACGTACCGGCGCCGGGGAGGGTGTCGCCATCGTGTTCCAGTACGTGGATGTAGTGTGCCCAGGAGGCCGTTTCCAATGGGAAACTGGTGGTCACGAATCTGGCGGTATCGTGGGCTTCCTTTGCGCATCCGAGGCGCATGAGATATTCAGCCAGTACCATGGCGTCTGCTGCGGGTACCAGTTTGTCATCCGTTGTTTTATCATTGCGGTTCAGGAGCACGGATTCATGCTGCCTGAGACCGGAACAAGGGTTGACAAATGTGCCGCTGTTGTATCCGTAGGAGTTTGTCTGAGCCCATTTTACGTTATCAGTCAGGTGCACCATCCAGGCGTGGGGACCGCGGTCGCCATCCCCCACAATATAGACTGCTGGTACACCACGGCATTTGCCGGTGTTGCAGGCAAAATAACCCTGGTCACGGCACACGCCACCCTCCTTACGGAGTTCCTCGAAAGAATAGAGCTGGTATGGGTCCTTGTCATTGGCGGCGCGTTCCATCAGGTAGCGGATTGAGCCATAAGCCGCTCCCCAGTCCGCCTGTTTATAATGGGTGTTTTCCTCTGCCCAGTCTATTTCGCATTGGGGCAGACGCACATCTACCACATGGATGAGCTGGGAAACACTCAGCTTCTTGATATCCGTCACCAACTTGCGCTTTTTATCCATTTTTCGCAGGTAAGCGCATACCTCCGGTACGGTCAGGATGGGCATGCGGTCATCCCGGTAGCTGCCGCGCGCATTGCATACCTCCGGGCGCATGAGCGAACCCGCAATCAGCAGGTTCAGGTATTCGGTTCGTTCAGCGGGAGCTTCTATCTCGGCCCACATGGTGTAAAAGAGCCTCAGGGAATGTTCTATGTTTTCAGGGCGGCCGCCCTGGTAGATGTAGCTCTGCATGAAGAGGTGCAGCGGGCGCGTTCTGTTCAGCAGCGCCCAGCGCAGGAAATCAGTACCACGGTTGTCTACCTCATTACCTTTTTCAGAGGCAAGCTCTGCCACGGCCTTGGCCCCGGCCATGCGGATAAGCAGACAGAGTTCTACAGTCTGCACCAGGTTGGGGTGGTTTTTGTAGTGCCCGTAACTCAGGCGTCCATTGCCGGTGTATTCAGTAATAGCTTCTTTCACCTTGGCAGACATCACTTGCTCATAGGTGTCAAAATCCTTCTTTTCAAGCAGGAGGTTAAGCATTTCATTATGCTTCTTGCGAGTGCTGACATCTGTTGTGCCTGTGCCGTGCAGGGGGGCAGATTGCTCATAGAGTGCAGCATTGTCTGTCTGCTTCGGTTCCTCGGCTGGTGGTTCCTGGGGGCCCGCATCATCTTTCTTAGCGGCGTTTTCCGCCTCCTTCATCTTGCGCAGGCGTTCGGCTTCAGCCTCTGCGGCTTTGCGGCGGCGTTCCTCCTCTTCGGCAGCGAGGCGGCGGCGTTCTTCTTCCTCTGCAGCGAGGCGATCCTGTTCTTCTCTTTCTGCAGCCAGCCGTGCCATTTCCTCTGCAAGTTGTTTATCTGCATCCAGACGGGAGCGGCGCAAGGCCTCGGCAGCCTCTTGTTCTATCTTTTTTTGCCGCCATATATCGTAACCATAATAGCCTCCTCCACCCAGTGCAATGAGCAGGAGTATTGAAATCCACCCCTTGCCGGAGGATTTTTTTTCTGCTTTCGATTTACGGACTGGTTTCTGGATGCTGATTTTCGCCATGTATCCATGCTACACAAACAGCTTCCTAAGTAAAGCATAAAATTGCCATCAGCGGGGTGTGACGTGATATTAAGCTGGAATCTTCCGGCGTTATGGAGTATATTAACCGCATGAGCGATTTGCAGTGGAACAGCATTACTCTGGAGGAGGATGAAAAACCCCGCGTGCAGCTTGAGGATTTGCGCGAAATGGCGGCTGACCTTGACCCGGATGATTTTGATGAGCCGGTGCAGGAATTTCTGGATGCCCTCATGAATGGCGAAGATGCCGGAACCCTCAGTCGTGCGGCTACCCTTCTGCTGCAGGATGAAGTGGATCTGGCGCCGGATCTCGCCTCCATGGGGGTAGAGCCTGATGCTGCGCTTATCTCCCTGCTGCTGGCAGCCGGGGCAGACGTGAATGCCCGCAATGCATATGGGCAGCCGCCGCTGCATCTGGCCGCGTACTATGGGTATGAGCATATAGTAGACCAACTGCTGGCAGCCGGGGCGAATCTGCGCACCCGCAACCTGCAGGGGCGCTTTGCAGCAGAGGTTGCCGCTACGCCGAGCCTGGCTGCCCGCCTGGAGCCTCCTTATCATCCGGATGATGATATTCCGCTGCCGCCAGAGATTGAGGATGCTGATTACGACCCCGAGGCTGAGCATTGCTGCAGCTGTGGTGAGCATGATTGCCAGTGCGATGGTGAGCATGAGCATGGCGAATGTACTTGCGGCAGGCATCACCATTAACCCTTTCCCTTCACAAAATATGAGTACCAAGATAATTACCTTCCGTTGCCCGGTGGATTTGCTCGAGCTTGTTAATGCTACCGCCGGCCATTACAAACGCACCCGCAATACGGTGCTGCTTACAGCGGTCCGCCTGTTCTCCCGCCAGCTGCGTGAGCAGGGTGGCTCCATGGTGCCTCCGCTCCCGGATGATGTCCTGACCCCGGAGACCATGTTCCCCAAGCCTGAAAGCCGTGGCGGGCGCCCCCGCAAGAAAAAGGCCTGAGTTTTCAGAATAGTTTACAAAAAAGCCGTGCCGATTGATTCGGTGCGGTTTTTTTGTTCCCTGCTTCAACGGGAGGAAAGAAATCGGCTCTCCCCATGGCGGTGGGGAGAGCCGGCGAAGATTCAGAAGTGTCTTCAGGAAGAACCGGTGGTTGATTAGTTCTTCTCGGGCATCTTGCCCGTCTTGAAGTACTGCTCGATTTCCTCGAGAGTGCGGCCCTTGGTCTCCGGCATGAAGAAGGCGGCGGTAATGAAGTAGATTACCGTGAAGCCAGCCAGCCAGAAGAATACCGTAGAGTAGCCGGAGTTACCTACCCAGGGCAGGAATGTACCTGCGATGGTGGTGGAAACACCCTGGTTGATGAGCAGGGCAATGGCCATGCCGTTGGCGCGGATGCGGTTCGGCATGAGCTCGGAGAGAGCCAGCCATACACACACACCGGGGCCAGCTGCGTAGAATGCGATGAACACCACGAAGAAGCCAGCCACAATCCAACCGGTCACGGCATTGGGCTTCATGCCGATTTCGGCTTTGGTGATGGTCACTTCCTTCACGGCGCCCTCGGGCAGCGGGGTGGACCAGAAGCAGAGCTTATCCAGGAAAGTGGGAGCAAGGGCAACGTCCTTGGCAATGGCGATGGTGGCGCCATCAGCTGCGCCATCGGCGCGTACTTCAGCAACGTTCTGCATGTTGTCCTGCCCCTGCTTGTAGGTTACGATGAGCTGCATGCCGGGAGCAACGGATTCACCCTGCATGAATTCGGGGTGAGCGTCCAGAAGCTCGGGCGTGATGGCGGCTTTCACGGCATCGGCAGCGCCGATGGTCAGGGCGTTGTCCTGCACCTGGGCAGCCACCTGGGCGGTCACGTCAACACGCTCATTTTCCACGGTCAGGAACATGGCACCCACGCCAGCCAGACCTACGATGATGCCCAGCGTACCCATCTTGAGCAGGAAGGTGCGGCCCTTCTTGTCAACCAGAGTCACAGCCACAATGGTCATCACCATGTTGGTCACCTTGATGGCAAGGTCAGCCATGTTGGCTACCTCGCCCTGCAGACCGGCCTGCTGGAAAATCTTCACAGAGTAGTTCAGCACGGAGTTGATACCGGTAGCCTGAGTGCAGGCCAGAACCACAACGGCCAGGATGAAGGGAATCACGTACTTGCGCTGGAGGAGGCTGTCGCCCTTGGAGGCTTCGGCCAGGTCAGCCTTGGCGGCTTCCTCGGCAGCGTCGGCAGCAATCATCTCATCAAGAATCTCCTTGGCGGCAGCGTCACCATTGTTGGAGGCCAGGGAGCAGAGTGCCAGCTCGCGCTGACCGCGGCGGTACAGCCAGCGGGGAGATTCCTTCAGCTTGAAGGCTCCGAAGAAAAGGATAAGGCCGGGGATGGCGGAGCACCAGAAGATAACCTGCCAGGCAACTACCTTGCTCTCAGCGGTTACGGTGGGGTCATCAGCAGCGCCTACCAGCATGGTGGTCACCAGACCAATAACGGCGGCGAACACGAGACCGACGGTAAGCATGAACTGGAACATGCCGGTACCCTTACCACGGGAGTTGGCATCCAGACATTCTGCCAGATACATGGGAACCACCACACCCACGAGACCAGCGCTTGCACCCTGCAGGATACGGCCACCCATCAGCATCTCAAACACGCCATTGGAGAAGCAGATGACCGGAATGCTCAGCGTGAAGAGCAGGGCGGAAAGAATGATAACTTTCTTGCGGCCCAGCCATTCGGCCAGCATGCCTGCGAACAGGGAGGAAAGAACGGAGCCGAACAGCACGGCGGCCACCACGATGGCCAGCTGCTGCGGGGTGTAGGAAGAGGTCTTTTCGATATACGGCAGAGCGGCGGCAATAACGCCTACGTCAATACCATATAGAAGACCACCAAGGCCAGCCATTACCATGAGGTAAAGGGCATAGCGTTTTACGGAGCTCGGGAGCTCTACTTTGGTTGCGTCGGTACTCATAACGCGTGATATTATACCAGCCCCAGAGTACAGTTCAACCCTAAATTCGCGTTTTTACCCCTTTTCGGAGAGAAAAATGGGGCTTATCGGGCCAGCACACCGGGTGTGCCGCTCATGCCGGTGCCGGAAACAGGGCGAATGGCAATGCGGTCAAGTGTGTTGGCAATGCGGGGCGGAATGGTGGTGGAGGTGCAGTTTCCGGGCAGCACATCCAGCGTGAACCAGCGGCCTTTGCTGCCAACCTGTACCACCCATTTGCGGGCGGTTCCCTGCCAGCTGACGCTGCAGCCGGCGGTGGTGTGGCGTGCTTGTACGGCGGGACGGCCAGGCCGTGTGCTGCCGTTCCAGGGCATGGCCGGGGGCAGGGCAATGGTGGGGTACATGCGCTGCAGCACTTTCTGCACCCCGCCACGGTTGCAGCCCAGGGAACGCCAGCTCCAGAATATCTGACCACAGCTTTGCCGGGCCAGCCGGCGGGAGAATCCGATTTGCCTGCCGATTTCGCTGGCGGGGCGGCCCGGGTCCTCTTTGCTGTCGATACGCACGGAGGCAATGCCCGGCCAGACCGGGCGGCTGGGGTTAATGCCGCTCCACCACTGCATGAGGGCTGGGAAACTCTGCGGGCCTTCGCAGCGCCAGTAGAGCTGGGGTGAGAGGTAATCCACCCAGCCTTTGGCCAGCCATTTGCGGGCATCGCAGGCCAGGTCTTCATAAGCGTTGATGCGGGCCTCCACGTTGGAGGGTACGCCGGGTTGCCAGATGCCGAAGGGGCTGATACCTACGCGGACATGGGGTTTGGCTTGCTTCACCTGGCGGTATAGTTCCTGCACAAAGGTATCAATGGCGGCGCGGCGCTGGGCGGGGGTGCGGCCATCTGCCACGTTGTGATGCGGCGGGTAGGGGTAGAAGTAGTCATCCAGATGCACGCCGTCAATATTATACCGGCGCACTACATCCATGATAACCCGCATGACATGGCCGCGTGCCTGTGCGCTGCCGGGGTTAAGAATCCTGGTGCTGCCGGCCTGCAGCAGCCAGCCGGGTTGGCGGCGTGCAATATGCCCGCGTCCCGGCGGGCGGTCACCAATGGTGGCACGGAATGGGTTGAACCAGGCGTGAAGCTCCATACCGCGCTTGTGGCATTCGCGTATGGCGAACTCCAGCGGGTCGTACCCCGGATTTTCGCCAGGCCCGGTCAGCCAGGAACTCCAGGGCTCCAGGTCAGATTTGTAGAGAGCATCGCCATTCGGGCGCACTTGCAGCAGAATGGCATTTAACCGCAGGCGGGAGGCTTCATTGATAATGCGCAGCAGTTCGGCTTTTTGCTGCTCAGCGGGCAGACCGGCCCGGCTGGGCCAGTCAAGATTAAACACCGTGGCCACCCATGCCGCCCGGAATTCGCGGGCGGGCTGGGGGGCGTCTTCATTCACCTGCTGCCAGGCCTGAGCCAGGCTGGCAGCAGCTAGGAAAAGACTGAGTAATAGGCGCTTCACGTGGGTGAGTATAAACTGGCTTTTCAGAGCGTTCAAGCTTTCTGCAAGGCATAAATTCTACCCGGCAGCCCCTTACACCTCCTCTGCTATGTCATCTTCCGGCAGGTGCTTGAGTAACTCTGCCGGCATGCCGTCAATATCCGGTGTGCTTTCCGGGTCTTCTGCTACGTCATCAGCCGCATCTGCCTCCGGGTCTTCTGCCAGCTCTGCATGCACGGTGCACATGCTGCGCGGCTGGCTTAAATCGGCCATGGTTTCGATGTAGGCCTTCCCTTCGTATTCGCAGCCGGGGTGTGCCAGCATGCCGGAAACGCGGCAGAGCCGGATACCCGTGTTGCGCGCCTTGGCCGGGGAGGTGCGGATGGCTTTCATCTGGTATCCACGGGCGGCAGCGCACTGCATCACCCCCACCCAGAGCGGGAGCGCCACCGTGCCGCCATAGGCCTTTTCGGCAATTTTGGTGGGGCGGTCAAAGCCCACCCACACCGCGGCAGTCAAATCGGAAGTAAAGCCGCAGAACCAGGCATTGGTGTAGTTGTTGGTGGTGCCGGTTTTGCCGCCGCAGGGGTGTTTGAATCCCAGCGACTGCACGTGGCCAGCTGTGCCGCCCGGTTTGGTAATTTGCTGCAGCACTGCAGAAATGGCATTGGCAGAGCGGGTGGAGCATACCCGGCGGGCTGAGGGAAGGTTTTGCCACACCACACGACCATCCCGGTCGGTAATGTGCTGGATGATGTAGGGGGTGGGGCGCACGCCGCCATTGGCAAAGGTGGTGAAGGCTCCCGCCACTTCCAGAGGTGAGGCTTCCCAGGTGCCCAGGTAGATGGTGGGGCCCGGAGTGCGGTTCTGGCGGGGGAACCCGGCGGTGAGCGCGGTGTTGATGACATTTTGCAACCCGGCAGTATTACCGGCGCGCACGGCCATGGTATTGCGGCTCTTGAGCAAGCCCCAGGCGGCGGTGTTCATGCCGGCAAAGACGCCGTCGGAGTTGCGCGGGCGCCAGTTTTTGGCGCCGGCAATTTCGCCGCGTTGAATAGGGCCGTCAGAAATCATGCTGCGGGGGCCGTAGCCACGCTCGAAATAGGCGGCATACACCAGCGGCTTGAATACCGAACCCACCTGGCGGCGGCTTTGCAGTGCGCGGTTCAGCTGGGATTCGGTACTGTCTCGCCCGCCCACTACGGCCAGCAGGGCGCCGGTGGCGTTGTCGATAACCGCGCAGGCAGCCTGCAGGTATTTCGGGCGCAGTTTGTCCTGTTCTTCTTTGGGGGTACTGGCTTTCAGCGCCTTGAACTGGGCGCGGGTCTGGTGTTTCCAGGCACGCTGCTTTTCAAACATGGCGGTGAGCCGCGCGTCAATCTCGCGCATGGCATCATCCTGCAGGTCAATATCCAGCGTAGTCTGCACGCGCAAGCCACCGGAAAGAATGACCTCTTCCTTCAGCCTTTCGTCCTTGGAATCCAGCAAGGTAAGCAGGTGGTCCACCTCGGTGCGCACTAAATCCAGCGCATAGTTATCATCGCCGCGGCGTTCTGGTTTGCGGGTCACCAGCTTTTCCTTGAGGGCGTACTCGTATTCGTTCCGGGTAATCTTGCCGTGCTCATACATGAGCTTCAGTACCTTGTTTCTCTGCACCAGGGCAGAGGAGAAGTTGCGGTAGGGCGAGAACTGGTTCGGGCTGCAGATGATGCCTGCGAGCATGGCTGCTTCGCCCACGGTGAGGTCGCGCGGCAATTTGTCGAAATAGCCGTAAGCGGCCTGTTTGAGCCCCAGGAAGGTGTGCCCCCAGAACACGCGGTTCAGGTAGCATTTGATGATGGTTTCCTTATCGTAGGTGGATTCAATACGGCGGGCCAGTGCCATTTCGGTGAATTTGGCATCGAAATTACGCTCACTGTGGTTGTAGGTGTTCTTGGCCAGCTGCATGGTCAGGGTAGAAGCGCCCTGTGTGGTGCGGTGGTGCTTGAAAACCTGGGCTACCGCGCGCAGCAGACCGCGGGGGTCGATACCACCGTGTGTCCAGAATGAGCGGTCTTCCTGCATGATCAGCGCATCAATCATATAGCGTGGCACTTCCTCGTGCAGGTTGGCAATACTGCGGCGGTTCTCGCCGTGCAGCGTGCCTATTTCGTTGCCTTTGCGGTCCAGCACGATGCTGCGCTCCGGCATGCGGGTCACCTGTGATAAATCATAGCGCCCGGCTTTCACGCCGTAGATAGCTGCCAGGATACCGGCCAGTACCAGCCCGACAAAACCCAGACTCAGGATGATTTTGGTTGGTACCAGAATGATTTTCGGTAGCTTGCGCAGCGTCCAGAACACGATTCGCAGCGGCAGGGTCGCCATGAGCCACATTGCACGCAGGCAGCCTGTCCCCTTGCGCGGCGGTGTTTTGAACTCCTGGATGGGGTTCACATTTTCCGGCAGCGGTTCATATTCCGGCTCGGGTTCCCAGGCGCGGCGCGGGGTCTGCCGCCGGGGCGGTGCCGGGCGGTACTCCGGCTCCCGGTCATCATCGTCGCTGGCTTTGTAGCGTGCCATGGTCAGGATTCTATGTTCTTGATGGTGAGTTTGCCCAGGGTGTCGGCCTTGCGTCCGGGTATGTAGCAGCTGCGCAGCCGGTGTGCGCTGATGCGTGGCTTGCGGGTGTAGGTGCGGTATATTTCTCCTGTATCGCGGTGGCACAGGGTGAAACGCACCGTGCGTTCCTGCCGGGGACTGATAAATTCGATGTCGCGTGCGCTGGCTCGCTCACCGGGAATCCCTAGTGCGGCACAGTAGCGTTTCCACACCGGACCATGACCGCGTGCGCCGTGGTGCACCCAGGCCAGCGCATGTGCCAGCTCGTGCAGCAGGGTGCGCCAGAGCTGCTCCGCATCTTTGCTGGCGTAGGCCTCGGCGTAGTAACGCGAGAGGCTGATGCGCCGCTGCTGCATCTTGCAGCAACCCAGGCGGCGCACGGTTTTATCCCAGCCGAAGCACCAGTCGTGCAGGTGCAGGTGTGCCAGGCAGGTGGCAGCATACGCCTCCACCTCTGCTGGTGTGGCACCAGCGGGGCGTGGGGGCAGGGGAATCTGCTGTACTGCTGCGCTCATAAAAAAAGGCGGCCGGTGGTGCCGACCGCCTGTGGAAATGGTTTACTTGGTGCCGGCGGCGTCCAGTTTCTCGCGCACCTTGGCTTCAATCTCGGCGTACAGCTCCGGGTTGTTGCGCAGGGTATCCTTGGCGCCGTCGCGTCCCTGGGCAAGCTGGCTGCCGTTGTAGCTGAACCAGGAACCGCGCTTCTGTACAATATCGAACTCCATGGCCAGGTCGATGAGGCTGCCCACGCTGGAGATACCCTCGTTGTACATGATGTCGAACTCGCATTCCTTGAAGGGCGGAGCCACCTTGTTCTTCACCACCTTGAGCTTGGTGCGGTTGCCGGAAACGGAACCATCCGTGCCCTTAATCTGACCGATGCGGCGGATATCGCAGCGCACGGAGGCATAGAACTTCAGCGCGCGGCCGCCGGGGGTGGTTTCCGGGTTGCCGAACATCACGCCAATCTTCTCGCGAATCTGGTTCGTGAAAATGCAGATGGTGCGGGCCTTGGAAATGAGGGAAGTGAGCTTGCGCAGGGCAGCGCTCATCAGGCGCGCCTGAGCGCCCACCGTGCTGTCGCCTATATCGCCTTCCAGTTCCTGCTTGGTCACCAGGGCGGCCACGGAGTCCACCACCACCACATCAATGGCGTTGGAGCGCACCAGCGCCTCGCATATCTGCAGGGCTTCCTCACCGCTGTTCGGCTGGGAAACCAGCAGATCATCCAGGTTCACACCCAGCTTGGCGGCATAGGCGGGGTCGAGCGCATGCTCCACATCGATGAAGGCGGCCAGGCCGCCGGCCTTCTGGGCCTGGGCAATCACGGTCAGCGTCAACGTGGTCTTACCGGAGGATTCCGGTCCGAAAACCTCCACAATTCGCCCGCGCGGGAAACCGCCCACGCCCAGCGCGCGGTCGATAAGCAGGTTGCCGGTCGGAATTGTCTCCACCTCCATGGTCTTACGGTCGCCCAGACGCATGATGGCGTTCTCACCAAAATCTTTCTGAATCTGGAGCATAGCGGCATCCAGCGCGCGCTGGCGCTGTGCCATGGCTTTGTCCATATCCGGGGAAATCTCTTTACTCATATGCCACTCAGTCTACCCGTTTCGCTACCCCGTTGCAAGCGCAAATTGCGGCACAAAGCATATATTACGTTTCCTGTTTCAGACTGGTTGTGCTTACAATATTTTCTGCACGGGAAATAAGGTAAAGCGGAATATTCCATAAGCCCTTGTTGTGCTCCAGCGGCATTAGTGAACTACGCAGGGCAAAAGGTGGGGCATAGCGAGTCCGGTATGAGCTGAGGCTGCGGGCTTTCAGGTTTACTCCGGCCTTTACTTCCAGAGGAATGATATCGCTGCCAACCTGAACAACAAAGTCTACCTCTGCTGTGCCGGTTTCAGGTTCCCAGTATGCTATGCCCCAATCAGTAGAACTGACCAGTTCCTGCAAGACGAACTGTTCTGTCAGAGCGCCCTTGAATTCCTCGAAAATGGCGGAACCATCAATCAGGCTCCGTCTGTCCAGTTGGGATAGCGCGCCCAGCAAGCCACAGTCCAGACCATACAACTTGAATGCTGAGTGAGATTCGTATGCCGATAAGGGAATACCCGGTTTGCTGATTCGCCTCACCCGGTGGAGCAGACCGCACAGAATCAGCCATTCTACGGCCACCACATTTTATCAAGGTAAAAGTGGCAAAACCTCACAATTTTTTAAGACAAAAGTGGCAAAGCCTCACATTTTGTAAAGATAGATGCACATGCAGAGGCTTGTCATGAACAGACGGCGGTATGGTCTTTTCCTCAGTTATGCAAGGGTTCGTAGATGGCATCCACCAGCCAGCCGATGGGGGTGGCGATGATGCTGAGCGGAATGTCTGCCACCTCGGCTGCCCAGCTGAGGGGCATGAGGCAGCGGTTGTACCAGGTGCGGCGCGGCGGCGGGAGTTCCCGGCTGCCGTCCCATATAGGCATGAGCCGGAGAAGTTCGCCTTGCATATCTTTTACCAGTTCTGCTTCTGTCAGGTCAATTTCTGTAAGCGGTCGAAACATAACATTCTCGAAAATGTTCCTTTTTGGTATCTTGATGTGCAGACTCCTTCGGAATATTTCCTGATATTGCTCTTCAGTCAGCTCTGCGCCATAGTATTCCACGGGGTATTGGGCCAGCTCGGCTGGGCTGAAATGTGGATTGGGGAATTCGCACTCCAGCGTGTCTTTTCTCCAGCTGTCCCTGACGATGTGGACCAGGACTGAATACCGCGCGGGTGTGTAGCAAACGGGAAGTTGCACGATGTAGCGACCATCCTTTGTCCAGATGCGGTAGTGCACCCTGGGGTGTCGTTCGTTCTGCTGCTCCGGTTCGGTGCGTAACCGGGGGCGTTGCTGGCCGATGTTGGCGATAGCGCCGCCGGTGTCGATAATGGTGGCACGCCCGGTATACACGCTGATGCACCCCTCCAGTAGAAGGGTGAGGAGAATGCAGGTGAGGCAGATGGCGATTCGGAGGAAACGCTTCATGGTGGGTAGAAATACGTTACTGTCAGGATTTGCGTTACGGCGTGTTTGAAATGCCGCTGACCATCTGCAGCATTTCCTCCGGGGAGAGGTGGAGGAGGAGTTTTTCCAGCCCTCCGGAGAGGAGCCTGGCTGCCATGTCGCGCTTGCGGGTGAGCATGCTGTGGATGTTTTCCTCGATGGTGCCGCGGCAGATGAGCGGGTGGATGATGACCGGGTTCTGCTGGCCGATGCGGTAGGCGCGGTCGCTGGCCTGGTTTTCCACGGCGGGGTTCCACCAGCGGTCGAAGTGGATGACGTGGCGCGCCCGGGTGAGGGTGAGCCCGGTGCCGGCGGCTTTGAGCGAGAGCAGGAAGAAGCGCGGCCCGCCGGGGTGCTGGAATTGCTGCACCAGCCGCTGGCGCTCGGCTATGGGCGTGCCGCCGTGCAGCACCAGCCCCGGAGCACCGAAGATGCCCGCCAGGAAGTCGTGCAGCGGCTCCATCATGCTGCGGTACTGGGTGAAGATGAGGGCGGCATCGCCCGCTGCGGCAATCTGCCGCGCCAGGTGGCCCAGGCGGGTCATTTTGCCGCTCCGGGCGGGGTCGTAATAGCTTTCTCCCAGGTATTGGGCAGGGTGGTTGCAGATTTGCTTCAGGTGGCTGAGGATGGGCAGCAGCAGGGTGAGGCGCGTCTGCGGGTCTGGCTCGTGGATGATGCTTTGCAGCTTTTCCACCTCGCGGGCATAGAGGCGTGCCTGCTCCGGGGTGAGCAGACAGTAGGCCGGTTGCTCGGTCTTGGGGGGCAGCTCGGGCAGCAGCGCGGGGTCGGTTTTCAGGCGGCGCAGCATGAACGGGCGTACCAGCCGCCGCAGCGGGGTGTAATCGGTACCCATTTTCTGTACCATGGCGTTGAATTCCTTTTCTGTGCCCAGCAGCCCGGGGGTGAGGAAGTGGAAGAGGCTGCGCAGCTCACCCAGCGAGTTTTCCACCGGGGTGCCGGTGAGTGCCACGCGCCGGGGTGAGCAGAGCTGCAGCATGCTGCGCGTCCGCTGGGAGTCCGCATTCTTGATGGCCTGTGCCTCGTCCAGTACCAGGGCGGGTAGTTCCTCTGCCGCCAGCAGTTCGGCCAGGCGAGTGGCCATGCCGTAGGTGGTGAGCGCCACATGCGCCCGGCGCAGCAGCCAGGCGGGGTTCTGCTGCAGGTATTCGGTATCCTGCCGGTTCAGCATGTCGGGGTGCAGCACCAGGGTATTGAGCTGCGGGGCAAATTGGCGCAGTTCATCCTGCCAGTTGGTGAGCAGCGAGGCCGGGGCCACGATGAGAGCGGCTCGCTTATCGAGCGCCCCGGTGGCGTGCAGGTGCGCCAGCCAGGCGATGACCTGGATGGTCTTGCCCAGCCCCATATCATCGGCCAGGCACGCGCCGAAACCAGCCTCGGTCACGCCCAGCAGGAACTGCACGCCGTCCTTCTGATACGGGCGCAGCATGCCGGCCAGCGGGGCGGGAATGTGCGCTTGCTGTGGGCTGAGGGTGAGCTGCTGCAGGGCGGCCTGCAAATCCGGCGAGGCCACGGCTCGCATGCCGTCTTCCTGTGGGGGAATATCGGGCAGGGCTGTGCTGTGTTTGCCGAGCAGCCAGCGCAGCCCGGCCAGCAGGGGGATGCCCCCGGCGGCCATGCGGGTAGCCTGGCGCCAGCTGTTGAGGAGTTTTTCGAGCTTTTCCCTGTCCAGCCGCACCCATTCGCCGCGGAAGCGGATGAGACCGTCCTCCCCGGTCAGCAATTCCTCCAGCTCGGCTTCGGTAAGCTGGTAGTTGCCCAGCACCACACGCGGGTTGAAGCGCAGCAGGGTGGAGATGTTGAGCGCCGGAGCGCGGTCGGGTTTCTGGCTGTCTCCGGCGGGTTGCAGCTGCACCTCCAGCTCCACGCGGGGCGGTCGGCTCTGCCAAAGGTTCACCATGCGGGTTTCGATGCCCGCAGCCTCCAGCAGGGGCAGGCTTTCCAGAAAATCATAGGCCTGGCGCGACCCCCAGGCGCAGGGTTTGTAAATCTCCCCGCTGTTGATGAGCTGGTTCAGGAAGGTATTGCCCACGGCTACCTGCTGCAAGGGCCGCAGCAGGGCGGTGAGGGCAGGGACATCATTCGCGTATACCTGGCGCGCCAGGGCCAGCGGCGCGTGGCGCGGCTTGCCATCCTGCCCGGCGCGGTGAATGAAGGTGGCCAGGAAGGCAAAAGGATGCGTCTCGGCCCCCTCGCCCCCATTTTCGGCCAGGTGGAAGCACAGGGTACCCAGCTGCTGCCAGCCCTCGCCCAGACCTTCCAGCCATTTTTCGACCGTGGTCAGCTCGCGCTCTGCCTGCCAGGCCAGCGCCGGCCCCAGGGAAGCAAACCACTCGCAGAGCATGCCCGCCGTCACGCTGCCGCCATAGACCGGCGGCATACCCTCCAGCCAGGCGGCGGCTTGCTGCGGCGAAAGCTGCGGCGCGGCATCCTCCCCCCGCCGGAGGCGGCGCAGGTGCGGCATCAGCATATCTTGCGCCCGCTCCCGCAACCAGGCCGGGAACGCCCCCGCCCCCAGCGGCAGCCCGTGGCGCAGCAAATCCAGCATGCCCGCCCCTGCGCTGCGCGCAAACGCCCGCTCCAGCCGGGGAAACGCCCCCGCTGGCACCACTCCCAGCCGACCCCCGGCCAGGCTCAACGAAAATGTGGGTTGTTCTGCGATGCTTTCAGTCTAACTTACCCTCCCCTTTGTTGTCAATAGGGTAAAAAAAAGCTGTTTTTTTGATGAAATTATCGCTAAACTCAATAAAGGACAGACGGAAAAGCGTCCAGATACTGGTATGAATAAAATTTTTGCAATGTGGGTAGCGGTGGTACCTGCGATATGTGCCGCCGGGCAGCCCGGGCAGGAAATCCCGCCCATGAATCAGGAGCAACTGGGAGGTGTTGAGGCTTTTCGTGCCGGCATTGTGCCGTTGGCTGAGAAGTTGCGTGCTGCAACACATGCTCTTTCTGCAGCGAATTCTCAGTCTGCGGCCGATGCAGCAGTGGTGCAGGTGCGGCAGGTGAGCGAAGCTGAAAAACGGGTGAAAGGAGCAGCCCGGGCAATGATGGACACTGGCGTGACCCTGGAGCAATTGTATGAGGAGGGACAGCTGGTGCAGATGCTCGGCTTACTTCCTGTAGCTGAATATAATGAGACTGTCCAGAAACAATTGAAGGAAGGCTGCCAGGGAAGTACTCAGCTTTTCCTGGCTATCTGCGAACGCGAGGATGAAAAAGTCGTGGGTGCTTTGCAACCGGCAGAGGTGCAGGATTTGAAACAGGTGGAGAAGCTGTTTACTCTTTTGCGGGAAATTGCACCTGTATCGCATTGGCGGGCGCTGGAGGCGGATTTCGTGAAGCTTTATGATGAGGTGCTGCCCGTGGTGGCGCGTTTGCAGCAGAATCCGGTGACCTCTATGCATCTGCGCCAGCTCATCGAGCAAAATGAACAGGCGCTGCATGAGTTGTGCAACAATCGTTTTCATGGTAATGGAAATCTGGAAGAGCGTTTTTTGTTACGGAAGGATGATTTTTTGGGAACCTATTATTCCAGATCAGCGTTGGCTGAATATTTTTACATGCGCGCTGGTGAATGGGATGAGAAAAGGCTTGAGCTGAAGGGGAATAAATTGTGGAATGATGCCGCTGCGCGGCTGGAAGATTTCCGCAGAAAACATGACCTGGGAAAAGGCGATGGCCGCACGCCTGAAACGGCTTTTGAGATTCCCGCGACTGTGGAGGAAAAGGACTATGCGACATTTGTGAACCGGTTTACACGTGAGGTGTTTGGAGAGTTGCACCTGCCGGCGGAGTTCCGCTTCAGCAGTTTGTCGAGCACTGGCCGCCAGGTCATTTATGGTCTGGTATATGCAGGGCGTTCCGGGAATGGGAACAGCAGTTATGACCCGGTGCTGGTGATGCCTTGTTATTTTAATCTGCCCGAAAAGAAGGAGGATACGAAATGAAGCACTTGTTGATGCTGATAGGATGCGTGGGGGCGGCTCTGGCGGCAGAGTTCCGTTGCGTGGAGGGTACGGTTACACCTCCGCAGTTTCTGACGCCCTCGGAAGAACGCACCTGGACTCCTGCTGGTGAGCGGCCGTTCCGGGCAAAGCTGCAGGGGATTCAAGGTGAGTGGGGAAATGAGGCTGCGGTGATTCTCTGCACGCCGACCGGCCGGCGTCTGGAGTATGCTGCCTACACTTTGTCAGATGCGGATCTGGATGTGGTGCGTACCTGGTTAAAGGCCAATTCATTTGAGAGCTTTGAGACCTACCGTGAGGGAAAGCAGCTGGTGCGCATTCTTTCTGTTGTTCCCTTGCGCGACTCGTATTATGTGCGCCTGGTGTTGAGTAATGGAAACTGCTATGCGCTTAAAACGAATCTGAAACCGATGACGGCAACAGAGGCGCGAGTACAGGTGGATGACCGCTTTAAGGTGACGAATGCCACTCTGGAAATGCTGCAACGCTACGCGACCTGTAAAACGGAGGAAGCGCCGGTGTTACCAGTCGTGACGAGCGTGGATGATGCTTTGCTGTATGCGGCATTGCACCGTGTCGGTATAGTGGTGATGTATCTGAACCGTCGGGAAAGCGCGGTCGATGTGGCGTTCCGGCAGTATGTGGAGGCACATCCGGAATGGGTGAACCGTTGGGGAAAGCAGTTCGTTTTCATGCTGATGTATGCGGATGATAACGGCCTGTATTCCCCGAAGTGCCACGAAGACACCATGCGCTTGTACTATGCCTATAATGTGGTCAGTGAACACACCAAGTATCCGTTTCACTCGGAAGCTGCCACCGCCGGGCTCCGGAACGCGACTTTGCATAATACGCAACAGGTTAATTATGCGGTGTTCTATCACCATGTGTTGAATGGCAACCCCTACCAGCGGAGGGCGCAGAAAGGCATGCTCAGCGGCTCGGTGTTTGCCGACCGTTTGTTTAACGCCCGGCAGGATGAATTTAATTTTTACAGTAAGTAACTCCCTTTTAAGTAGATGAAAAAGTTTTCTCTTATACCCGCCCTGGCATTTCTGGTGTTTCCCTCGTGGGCTGATGAGTATTTGCGCCTGTACCTTTTCCCGGATTGCCGCGAACCTGTACCAGCAGAGGTGCACCCGGTGGAGTGGTTCCCCGGCCTGGATCTGAACCAGCGTTCCCGCATGCGCGAATATTGCCGTCGGCATGTGACTGATACGCAGGCTATGGTGGAGCGCCTCAAAGCTGATCCGGATGACGAGGAGGCATTCTGCGCACTGGTGGATAATCAGCCGCATGTGACTCAGCTGGTGCAGATGTTGCTTTCCAGCGTGCCGAAGGAGAAGCTCTCGGCGCTGGCCCCTCTCAGACAATTCAGGGAAATTTACCGCTATCCGGGGTTGAATGTGGATTGGTTGCGCCGGTTGAATCAGGCCCCGCGCCGGGAATTCATCATCTCATTGAGAAATCATCTGCGGGATAAGACACCCCAGGAACAGTTCATCCAGGAGATTTACCGCATGCTGGAGCATGATAAAAAGCTCAACCACGCGGAGCTGGATATCCTCTGCCGCGGCTTGCAGGCATGGTGCGATGTGAATGGTGCGTACCGGGTGGCGGGTGCTGCTGCGCGCATTTACCTGCAGGAGTTCCGGAACGGAAAAGAGGTGCGCCTTTCGTCTCAGATGGAATATGATATGTCGGTGCGTTACCCGCATTTGACGGGTTTTGTATCAGCTGAACGCAGCCTGAATGGCAGCGTGCCGCGTTTTCTGACCGGGGGATTTGATTGGGAATACCTGACGCTCAACGCTCTGCTTTGGCGTGATTCATCAAAAGCGGTGCAGCTGGCGCGCTGCATGCGCCTGACTGGGTATGATTTGCTGGAACACAAGCCGGATGCGTTGCGCCGCTATCTGCAATACCGCGGTATTCAGCATTACCGCACCATGGGGCAGGAAGTGCCGGAATGCTGCTTGTCGGCACTGGCCGGTGGAAATGAAAAGACGCTGCTCCAGCAGGTGAAAAACCTGGAACAGGAGCTGCTGCCACTGGCTCCACGCTGTCTGCTGGCACTGGGACGCCGCGTGGCGGGTATCTGGAAGCCTGTCAATGTTTCGACCCGCGGCAGGATTCACTCCTCCTGGCCTGATGCTTCGGCTGTGCAGTTGCCCATGTGGGATGATTCCTTGCTTGGGGTGAAAGCTGGCGCCGCTATTCCGGTTGAGTTTCAGAAAGAGCTGAAATTGTTCGAGAAACTGACAGCAGATGTGAAACAGCACCGCGGTACTGGATTTGTGCTGGCTTCTGCCCTTGGTGAGTGCGAGCGAGTGCGCCCGAATCGCCGGGATCTGGTGACGCCGGTGTACCATCGCATTGCGATGCGATTCGCAGAGGACGGTGTGACGCTCAGTTATCTGCCGGAGGACGATGAGTTTCAGATTACATGCGAGGGAATGCCGGATCCTCTCATGGCCAAAGCTCTGTACATGTTGCCCCAGCATTTGCACCGCCTCACGCTGATGCTGGCAGTGTTGGAAAAGCAGGGAAATGTGCAGGAACTGGAAAAGGCCTGTTCCCAGCTGGCTCGTGTGCTCAACCTCAGTGAGCTCTGGCCCCTGGTTATCTGCCAGCGTGAATTGCGGGGCTTCAGTACACGTGCTCTGCTTACCTTGTTTGCCGACTATGAGGGTGAGGATGATGCTTTGTTTGAATATGGCGAGGCGATGGGGCTGCGGCATGAAATGAGCATTGCCCGCTTGGGCCATGAAGATGAATTGGGAGATAATCTGTTGCGGGCGGCGGTCATCAGTGGTGCTTTGCCTGCTTCGCAAGAGGAACGCCAGGATGCGGTAGAGGTGTTTATGGAGTTGGCACGTGAGCATGCGTGGGACGATGATGCCCGCCTTACCGGGGATATTCTGCTGCATCTTCTGCGCTGGGGAATGACAGAGCCCGTGATGCAGTGGCAGGATTGCCCGCCCAGGTACTTCCGCGGTAATTATGCTACAAATGGTCTGCGTCTTATCCGGGCATACCTGTCGCAAGGGAAGCAGAAAGATGCAGACCGCCTGTGCCAGATGATGGCAGCAGACCCGGAAACGGATACAACGCCGGCTTATCGTCTGGCTCGTGCTCTGCTTTGTGCCGATTCTGCACAGGCAGCCCGTTTCCGGAAAGATGCCTTGCTGCTGGCAATGTTGTACCGCCATGTGGACTATGCTACGTATGCTGATTATCTGGCAGAACTCGCAGAGGAGGGGGATGCAGGAAATGATATCATGCGCCTGGAGTTGATGTTCAGCCGGGGACGCGAGGCTGGAATGTCTCCGGGGCTTGGTTTCAGTTATGCCCGCCGCGGTCGCTGGGAATCTGCACTGTTTGCCTTTGAGTACATGCTGACCCAGGGGTTGACAACAACGACACCTTATGGCACGGTGCCCAGCCATGCAGATTTGTTCTATTACAAAGCCTACGCGGATATCTGCCGGGGTAAGTTGCAGAAAACTCCAGGTCTGGTGGAAACGGCTCTGGCTGCTGTGGCGGGGACTCCAGCAGAGCCAAAGGCGCGTGAATTAGCTGCGCTGGAGACGAAAGCCGCTTCGCAGCCAGCAGAGGAGAAGATGATTCCGCACGGGGCTGTGGGTGATGCGCTGACGGTTTTTCCTGCCCGCAGCTGGAAGTTGAAGACTGGTTCATCGGTTGAAGGTGCGTTGATGTCGTTCTGCCAGGGTGGAAAGTCGATTCAGTTGCGCTTACCGGAAGGCTCAACCCGCGTTCTTCCTGTCCAGCAGCTGGAGGGGGATGAGCAGCCGTATTTCCAGCAGTGGCGGAAAAAGAATGGCTTTGAAACATGGTCTGCCCGCCCGGATGAACTCAGCGAGCGTTATGTGGTCAAGGTCACGGGACGCCCGGTGGGCGCGCTGCCGGATTTCGGGCATCCGGGGGCTTATTACATGGCGGTGATGAACGATTCCGGGATGGTGCAGTGGCTCCGAACCTGGGGACTTCCGGAGGCTGAGCGGAACCGGGCTCATGCGTTCTGCTCTGAGCAGCCGGCCGTCAAGGCCCTGAAACTGGCTGCCACGCCGCAGGAATCTCTGCAGCTTTCTGCCAGACACAAATTACCCATATTGCTTCTCTGTGCGCCTGCTGCCAAGGGCGATGTGCAGGGCCTGTTGCAGTACCTGATGCTGCACCCTGAGGCGGCTGAGGTGTGGGGCAGGCAGTATATCATTCTTCCTGCGGCTCCACAGAATACCCGGGTGCGTCCGTTGAAGTACACGGAGGAGTACCGCCGCGAATTGCTGGAACTCGAACAGCTTTTTGTGCCGGATACCACGCTGGAAAATGCCCAGTCAGCCAGGGCGCTGGATGCAGTGCAGAAAGAGCGGAATCTGATAATCGGCTGCCTGTTCCGGCAGGGAGAGGTGCAGTCTTTCCTGCTGAAGCCAGATTTTATGTTGACTCCGGAGGCTTTTTTCCGGTACCATGAACCTTTGCCTGAACCTGCCGTGATTGTCCGATGAGAACGCTCGTGTTGATTTTATTCTGCCTGTTGCCGGCGATGGCTCAATCCGCCGTACTGGGAGTGCGGGTGGTTGAGGCGGATGCCGGGGTGCGGGTGCATTTTGCCGATGTCCTGCCGGAAAATCAGGGCCTGGTAATCTGCTACGTTGCACCGGGAACACCGGCCGCAGAGTTTCTGCTTCCTGGTGATATTCTGCTGCGGGCTGGCGGCACGGAGCTGCGCAAACCTGCAGACCTGGCGTGCCTGGTGCAGCAGATGCAGGCCGGAGATGTGCTGCACCTGGAGCTGGTGCGTCTGGGGGTGCTGTTGACGGTGAAGTTTTCCTTGGGCGGGCGCCCCTGCCAGCCTGTGCTGAATGCGGAGCAGCAGTCGGCATTGAATCAATTGCGCCTCCTGCTGGTGCCTCCGGGAGAGGTTGATGTAGATGTCCCGGCGGTGCGGCGGCAGATGCTGGAGCTGGCTGATGCCGGGCTCGCTTCGCGTGATGAATACGCGACCTGTGTTCTGTACTTGCGGCAGGAGAATTACCTGCTTTGTATCAAATCGACCGAGCGTATACTGAGTGTTTCTTCCAATACGCCGCATGTGCCCGATGTTGTGTTGCGCGCAGATTTCTACCAGCGCGATGCAGCCCGCCTGCCGGAATCTCTGGCTCAATTACTTCTTCAAGCTGAATATTATCGTCCATGAATTCTGTTTTCTATCTGCCCCTTGTTGCTGTTATTTGTCCTGTTGCCGTGGCCACACAGGAGGCCGGGCTGGTGCAACGTTGTGAGGACGCGCGTCTGGAGCGCGATGCTCTGCTGGTGCTCCAGCGTATCCAGCAAGGTTTGACCCCCGATGCAGATGCGCTTCTTCCCGCTGTGGACAGGGCGTTATTCATGCAGGGATTCCGTGAGGGGCTGAGCTGTAAGCCGGAAACCGTGCTTGAGATGTTTGAGTTGCTGAGCAGGCAGAGCAGGGAATTATGGATTTCGCAGATTGAAAAAGCGGATTTCCTTACGCCCCATGCGGCTCAGCCAGGGGTGGTGAAGCTTGATTCCGGGGTGCAGTATGATGTGTTTGTGTCTGCCTCCAGCCGTCAGAATTACAAGGCACGCCGGGCGCATGCCCTGGAGGCCTATGTGCCGGGAAGCCGACTCCGGGTATCAGTTTCCGGTTTGCCTGTGATGGTGGGAGAGGCGATGTACGAAGCGCCCCGCGGTGTTGCCTGGCGTTTTTTGCTTCCGGTAGGGCTGTTGGATGAGGTGGATGCCGCTCCCCTGCGAAAGACCGGGGTGCATACGGTTGAGATTTTTGCGGTAAGGGAATCGCTGAGCCGGGAATTGCGGCAGGAAGCGCGGGATTACTTTGCTGCGCGTACTCCCGCTCTTCCAGTTATTCAGCTGGAAACGCCTGGAATGTTTGCCCTGCGTTCCCGTTTGCTGGGGATGTGTGTGGCGCAGGGACAGGCGGGGGCTGATTCCCGACTCCTAGCTCGTGTTGAAGCTTGGGTGGAGGCTGGCATACCGCCCGCAGAGGAACTGGATGCCCGCCTTGAGGATGCTTCTGCGGCTTACGATAAAGTCCGAGAGGAGCTGCGCCGGCTGGAACACCGCCAGATTGCTGCCCAGTTGATGCAGCTGCAGGAACAGTTGCCTGGTACGCTCCGGCTGAGTAATGGCCTTCTGTGCCGTGCCTTGCCGGGAGCGTCAGTGCCGTTGGACCAGGTCCGGTATGTGGAAACGGAGGAATTGGGCACGGAGCAGTATTGGCGTGTGCGCGAACGCGTTGTGCATGCGGAGAATGATTTGCCGGAGTTGGTGCAGTCGGTGGCGGCAGAGCTGCCTGCCGGTAGAGGTTGGGATATTATTGTTCCCCCGGTCCTCCGCGGGGAGGGCGAGGAGCTTCCTCTGTTGTACCGCATTCGTGTCGAAGCGCCTAAAGGAAGTAAGGAGATACCGCTTCTTCCGGATACTATCTGATTTCCAGTAGTTGGTGCAGGCGTTGCTGCACTGTTGCCGGCAGAGCTGCCCGCTGAGCCGGGGTGTCGATTGCGGCCCGGTATTCGCAGCTGCCTCTGGTGTTGAGAAACTCCAGCCACAATTGTTCCCCCTGCATCCGCAGGACAACGCGGCCCTCAGCATCGGGCAGTTCCAGCTGCATGTCAACGGTGCTTCCTTGCAGCCATTGCGAGTGGGTGGCCGGAATGCTGCGTGCCAGCACCAGCAGTTCGCGCATATCGGCCAGCACTTGTTCCCGGTTCATGCGGTGCGGCAGACGTGCCAATTGAAGGCGGAGGCGTGTGCGCGCCTGGGCAAATTGCAGGCGTTGTTCTGCGGATAAGACGGGAGACTCCGCATGGAATGTTTTTTTCTGGGGCGATTCGGGGAGGGACTGCAAGGTGGCGATTGCGGCTCGCTGCTTGCTGTTTCTCTGGTAATAGATGCGGATAATGCTGCCTGGTGATTGCGCTGCCAGTACTTTGCGGAGGGTGGCGGTGGTGTCGATATGAGTGTTGTTGATGCGGGTGATGGTGTCACCTGCCTGTAGCCCGGCTAGGTGTGCCGGGGTTCCGGGATGCACGTGGCTCACAGTTATTCCTGGTGCTGGCGTTTTTTCTGCGGGTATTATGCCAAACACAACAGCTGCTCCTGCCTGCTGTACGATGATGAAGTAAAGCAGGACGAGAAACTGCAGCGCTGTGTGCGGGAGGGTCATATGAGGTTTTCAGGCAGCGGCGGGGGAGAGGGCGATTGTACCCGGATAACAAGACGGCTCTGGTCGCTATCTTCCAGAATGAAGGTGTCCTGCTGGTTTTCGCGTTGCATGATGAGGCGCGGCGTGCCTGCCTGCGATGAATCGGCGTTCTGCTGCAATAGACATACAGAGAAAGCGCCCAGCACCAGGGCAGCGGCAGCTGTTATGTAGTGCTTTTTCCGGGAAACGTGATATGCAGTGGCAGATACGTGCTGCTGTGCGTTGCAGACAATGGGAGACGGTGTGTATTGTGTGAGTAGTTCGTGTTCCAGGGCTTCATCTGCTGCGCATTCGCGTTCTTCCTGCGCCAGAGCCGCCAGAATACGAGCCCGTACATCCGGCGGCAGGGCTGCTGCCGGATGCTGCCGGGCAAGGTCATGAATGTCGGGTATTTCTGGTTTCATTCCGGTCGGTTTATTTCGTGTTCGAGATTCTGGCGGAATAATCGCAGCGCTGCGCGGTACCGGGTGGCGATGGTGGCGGGGTTCTCGTTCAGAATCGTGGCAATTTCGCGGAAGGTCAGAGATTCCCATATGTGCAGAATCACGACTTCGGCGTAATCCGGTCGCATCTCCCGCAAGACTTTTTCGATGCATTGCTGCCGGAATCTGGTATCCATTGTGCTGGTTAACCAAGGCATTTCCGTGTAGCGGGTGGGGGCTTCCTGGGCTGCGGCCATGGCAGTGGCCTGCTGGCGGGCACTGGCTTTGCCCAGATCTATGGCTTTGGTGCGGATGCAACGGATGACATAGGCAACCCATTGTTCCTGACTGCGCCGGAATTCTCCCTTCCGGGTAACCCTGAGTAGTTCGATAAGCGCATTTTGCAGCACATCTTCTGCATCGGCCATGTTGCGGGTGCGTTGGCGCGCATAGAGCATCAGCCGAGGCCCGTGCTCATTCAGCCAGGATTCCCAATCGGGCATGTTGCCCCCTTCTGTTGAATCATGTATCATCCTGTTTCATTTACATGGACGCAGGATGCAGTACCATTTATTGCTGTTGTTGTGTGTTTTTTTATAAAATCTGCAGTGTCTCTGTGTGAACCGCGGCGGATGAAAAGCCCCTGCCGGCACCACTCCCAGCCGACCCCCGGCCAGGCTCAACGAAAATGTGGGTTGTTCAGCGATGCTTTCAGTCTAGCCCAGCCCCCCGGCCTTGTCAACTCAACAAATAGACGAAGGGAATTGACGATTGATTCAGAAAGGCGGCCTCTGGCCCACGGAATTCAACACATTATACATCCAACATCCATAGACAAAATCCGCCGCGGTTCTGTGCGAACCGCGGCGGATGAAAATTTTAATTAATCACTAATTACTAGTCATTAATCACTTAATCGCGTCGTAAGCGCCCTTGAAGAAGTAGTAGCCCCAGCCCCAGTCGGGGTCGCCGGACCAGTCCGGGTCGTAATGGTGGCGGGGTTTCAGGAAGCGTTCCGGGTGGGGCATGAGGCCCATGGCGCGGCCGGAGGGGGCCATGAGGCCGGCGATGCGGAGCTCAGAGCCGTTGTGGTTATCAGCATATTGCAGGGCCACGCAGCCGGAATCGAGGTATTTCTGGGCGTCGCCGGGTTCGCAGACGAGGCGGCCTTCGGCGTGGGCCGAGGGAAGCTCGAAGTTTTCGGGCAGGTAGGTGGTGTAGGGGCAGTTCGGGGCCACCTTCACCAGCTTGTCCCACATGCATTCGAAGCGCTCGCTCTTGTTCCAGATGAGGGAGGCTTTGGGCAGGATGCCCAGCTTGGTGAGAATCTGGAAGCCGTTGCAGATGCCGAAGAGGAAGCCGCCGTCGGCGTGGTGCTTCTGCAGGGCATCGCCCAGGAAACGCTCGGTTTCCAGCTGGGCCAGGCGGCCGCTCATCACGTAGTCACCGTAGGAGAAGCCGCCGGAGAACACGACGAGCTGGGCCTTGGCCACGTGGGCCGGGGTGGCGGTGGCAATGGGCTGCACCTGGGTGGAGAAACCGGCTGCGTTGAGCGCGCGGGCGGTTTCCACGTCGCAGTTGGTGCCGGGGTATTTGAGAAGTAAGGCGTGAGGCATATTGATTGACGATTTACTATTGACGATTGACAATTGGGAGTGTGATTTGCTGGTTCTATTAATAGAAGGGAGTCAAACCATTCTTCCAGATGTTCTTCAGCTCGGCAATCTCAGCCTGGAGCACGGTGCTGCCCTTGGCGGTGATGGTGAGCTGACCATCGGTGGTGGCGGAGCCGATGCGGGCGCAGGGGAAGCCGGCCATGGCGGCTTCGAACTCAGCAGCCATATCCTCGTCCACTTCCACGAGGAAGCGGCCGGTGCTTTCAGCGAAGCAGGGCACGGCGTTGTTCTGCCAGCCTTTCACGGTGGGCAGGGCGTCCAGATCAAGCTTCATGCCGCCGATGCCGGAGAAAGCCATTTCAGCAGCAGCCACGGCCAGACCGCCTTCCGAGAGGTCGTGGGCGGAGAGCACCAGACCCTGTGTGAGGGCTTTCTCGTAATAGGCCTTGTAGAGCTCGTAGTTCTTCGCGCAGTCGGTCTGCGGCACCCTGGCACCGGAGATACCCTTCTGGCGGGCATAGACAGAGGCACCCATTTCGTCCTCGGTGTTGCCCACCATGAAGATGGCGCTGTTGCTGCGGCGCAGGGAAGCACCGCGCACATGGGAGGCGTCCTCCACCACACCGAAGCCGGAGCACAGGAAGGTGACGGGAATGTTCACCGGGCCGTCCTCGGTCTCGAAGTAGTTGTAGAAGCTGTCCTTGCCGGATACATAGGGGGCGCCGTAAGCAAGCGCGGCCTCGCGGATACCCTTGGCGCATTCCACGATGCGGCCCAGCTCAGTGGGTTCCTCGGGGTTGCCCATGCAGAAGTTGTCGAGGAGGGCAATCTTGTCCGGGTTGGTGCCGGCCAGCACGAGCTGGCGCACGGTTTCATCCACCGTGCCGGTGCCCATGGCGTAGGGGTCGGTCTTGCCCCACTCCGGCAGAATGGACAGAGCCAGGGACATGAGCTTATCCGAGCCGTCGATATCAATGACGGAGGCGTCCTGCGGGGCATCGGCGCTGGCGCCGGCAAGCGGCTTGAGCACGGTGTTGCCCTGCACCTCGTGGTCGTATTCGCGGATGATGGGTTCGCGGGAAACAATGGCGAAGTCGGCGAAAAGCTGTTTCAGGTCACCAGTCAGGTTACTGTCGTCCAGCTCCAGACCGGTTTTGGCCTCACCCATGGTGAACACGGAGGTAAGCTTCTTAATGGGGGCATCGTGCAGCTTGGAGTTGTCCATCTCCACCACGCACTCGCCGTTGTGCCACACACGCAGCACGCCGCTGTCGTTGGATTCGCCCAGCACGGTCATTTCCGTCTGGAAAGTATCGGCCAGTTTCTGCAGCTCGTCCAGGTTTTCCGGCTTCACGGCCAGCACCATGCGCTCCTGGGACTCAGACAGGAAAATCTGCCAGGAAAGCATGTTGGTTTCCTTGAGCGGGGCGCGCTCCAGGTACAGGTTGCCACCGGTCTCGGAAAGCATTTCACCCGCCGCAGAGGAGAAACCACCGGCGCCGCAGTCCGTCACGAACTCGATGAGTCCGCGCTCGCGGGCCTCCAGAATCACATCCAGCGTCTTCTTTTCCTCAATGGGGTTGCCAATCTGCACCGCCTGCTGGTCCTCCTCGGCAGAGGCTTCACCCATGGCGGCAGAGGAGAAGGTGGCGCCGTGCAGACCATCCTTACCGGTGCGGCCACCAATGACCACTACAGCCAGGCCGGGCTGCATTTCCTTGGCAATATCCTCCTGCGGAATCACACCGGCGGTGCCGCAGAATACAAGCGGGTTGTAAATGTAGGTGGGGTCGAACTGGATGGCGCCGCTCGTGGTGGGAATACCCATGCGGTTGCCGTAGTCGCGCACGCCGTGCACCACGCCGCGCATGATACCCAGCGGGTGGATGATGTTGTGCCCCTCCACCATCTCCTGCGGCGTATCGGGCGCGCCGAAGCAGAAAACGTCCAGGTTGGCAATGGGCTTGGCGCCCTTGCCTGCGCCCAGAATGTCGCGAATCACACCGCCCAGCCCCGTATTGGCTCCAGCGTAGGGCTCAATGGCAGACGGGTGGTTGTGCGTTTCGGCCTTCAGGCACACGGAAAGCTTATCGTCCAGCTTGATGAAGCCGGCGTTGTCCACAAAGCAGCTGAGCACAAAACCCGGCTTTCTGGCCATGAGCTCTTTCGTGGTGCTCTGGATGAAGGTCTTGTACATGCTCTTAATCTCCTCCGTCTTGCCATCCACCGTGTGGTTGATGGTGGCGGCGAAAATGCGGTGCTTGCAGTGCTCAGACCAGGTCTGGGCGATGACCTCCAGCTCCACATCCGTGGGGTCGCGGTCAATTTCACAGAAAATCTGCTGCACAACCAGCATATCCTCCGTGGAGAGGGAAAGTTTCATGTTCTGGCTCAGCGCGGTCAGCTCGGCCTCGCTCAGGTTGCGGACTGGAATGGTACGATATGTTGCCATGATTTTTGAATTGACTATTGACGATTGACAAATGACGATTGAATTTTTTTAATTCGTACTTCGTAATTCGTACTTCGTACTTTTAGTTGATTTTCCAGGTGTGGATGGCGGGGTTGCACACGTCCTTGCAGAAACGTGCCGACAGCGCGGCGGCATCACCCTGGCCGAACACATACACCTTCTGGGTGATGGTGAGCGCAGAAATCGTGAAGGGAAGTCCCTTGCGGCCGCGATAGTTTGTGAGAATAGCCTCCTTCTCCAGATCCAGCGCACCCTTCTTGATGCCGTAGGAAATGCTGAACAGCTCGCCGCTCAGCGCGGGGGTGCCGTCTTCCTGCACCTTCTGGGAGATGGAATCCACCAGCACGCTGCGCATGTATGCGGCGGCGGCTTCGGTATCGCCCTCGCACTCAATGGTGTACAGGCGGGTGTGGTTGTACGTGAGCTGGTCTGCAACCGGGGTGTAGAGCAGCTTGTTGGCGTCCGTGGCCGATTGGAACCGGCTGAATACTTCAAACGTCAGTGTTGCCATATATGTTTTGTCTGGGTTACGCGCGGGCGCGTGAATAAGGTGAAAAAAGCCACCGGCGGGCTGGTTGCCACCGGTGGCTGTTGCGAAAATTTACTTCTGCAGACGGTCCAGAACGTCGGCGTAAGCTTCCATGAAACCGCCCAGTCCCTGGCGGAAACGGTCCTTGTCCATCTTCTTGCCCGTGGCCACATCCCACAGACGGCAGGTATCCGGAGAAATCTCGTCAGCCAGCACAATCTGGCTCGGGTCGCTGGCCAGGCGGCCGAACTCAATCTTGAAGTCGATGAGACGCAGGTTGGCGGTCATGAAGAATTCCTTCAGCGTCTCGTTGATGAGCAGGGCCATCTGTTTGATGGAGGCGCATTCCTCCTCGGTGGCGGCGCCCATCTCGCGGGCGTAGTCATCGTTGATGAACGGGTCATTGAGCGCATCATCCTTGTAAGAGAACTCCACAATCGGCTTCTTGAACTCCGTGCCCTCGGCCACGCCCATGCGCTTCGAGAACGAACCGGCGGCCACGTTGCGCACGATAACCTCCAGCGGCATAATGGAAACCTTCTTCACCAGCAGGTTGATATCATCCACATCATCCACCAGGTGAGTCTTCACACCCTTATCCTCCAGCATGCGGTAGATGATGAGGGTGATAGCCTTGTTAAAACGGCCCTTGTTCTCGAAGTCTTCCTTCTTCACACCATTGAATGCGGTGGCGGAGTCCTTGTACTCCATGCGCAGAACATCCGGATTTTCCGTCGTGAACAGTCTCTTGGCTTTGCCTTCGTAAATAGGTTCCATGATTGTATGCGGGGCTTTGCAGTTTCTCTCCCCGCGGAAAGTATACCCACCCCACCACCAAAGTCAAGCCCTAACTGAACCCATTTGATTGACCATCGACGACCATCGACGTATTGACGATTGACTATCGGTTAATTTTGCAGACTTCCTACCCCCGTCTACCGCCTATTGGGCTTTGCTGCTGGCTGGCTGTCTTTCATGGTTGACCTCAACGGGTCATTATGGTATAGCATACTGGAAGATGAACCGCATTTCGGCTGCGTTCTGAAGTTGACCTCAACGGGTCATTATGGTATAGCTGATTATCGAGCGGCACTTTGTTCCACACAGTTCTGAAGTTGACCTCAACGGGTCATTGTGGTATAGCGGAGGGGGCGTTTAATGGCACCATGCTGCCGTTCTGAAGTTGACCTCAACGGGTCATTATGGTATACTTTACCAGCTTGCCCAGCCATATCAGGTTCGGTTCTGAAGTTGACCTCAACGGGTCATTATGGTATAGCGAGTTTGTCCTCATGGTTTTTGAGCCGCTTGTTCTGAAGTTGACCTCAACGGGTCATTATGGTATACAGCGAGAGGAAAGTATCGAGGGGCAATTAAGGTTCTGAAGTTGACCTCAACGGGTCATTATGGTATAAGCCATGAGTGACCTGCCGTGTGAATAGAATCGTTCTGAAGTTGACCTCAACGGGTCATTATGGTATACCCGCCGCGCTTCCATGTGGTGTACTTGCAGTGTTCTGAAGTTGACCTCAACGGGTCATTATGGTATACGTCGAACTTGATTTCATGGTATTCTCCACAAGTTCTGAAGTTGACCTCAACGGGTCATTATGGTATATTCTCTACCGATTGAGTTATACACCCAGATGTGTTCTGAAGTTGACCTCAACGGGTCATTATGGTATAACGCCGTTTGCGCGAGCCATGCGCATGAGTCGTTCTGAAGTTGACCTCAACGGGTCATTATGGTATATACACGGTCAAGCACTATGTAATCTTGTCCTCGTTCTGAAGTTGACCTCAACGGGTCATTATGGTATAAAATGCCGTTTCTCCCTGCTGTTTCTCCCCGCGTTCTGAAGTTGACCTCAACGGGTCATTATGGTATAGTGAACACCCGCTGATTGGACTTGTAGTTCTGGTTCTGAAGTTGACCTCAACGGGTCATTATGGTATACCATCCGGGTCACAAGATAGATAAGCTGTTCGTTCTGAAGTTGACCTCAACGGGTCATTATGGTATATTTTTTCTGTGCTTCTCTGGTTAGCCATAATGTTCTGAAGTTGACCTCAACGGGTCATTATGGTATAAGTATGGCTACACCTAAAAGAGCAGATAACGTTCTGAAGTTGACCTCAACGGGTCATTATGGTATAATTGCCGACCTGTTCAACGAACTGTTTGGCGCGTTCTGAAGTTGACCTCAACGGGTCATTATGGTATACTTACTTCGTGCGCGAAATTCTTGACGCGGACGTTCTGAAGTTGACCTCAACGGGTCATTATGGTATACTTATATCGGCGTTGATTCGCGGTGGGGGAATGTTCTGAAGTTGACCTCAACGGGTCATTATGGTATACGGAACCCGCCATAAGTCAGGTTATCGTTCGAGTTCTGAAGTTGACCTCAACGGGTCATTATGGTATACGTCCTCGTCAAGAATGTCGCGCATGAAATAGTTCTGAAGTTGACCTCAACGGGTCATTATGGTATACAAGAGCATTCAAGAGGAATAAAATTAACCTTTTGGATGATCTTGTGTTTTCATGGATTGGAATTTTTGAGGTGTTTTTGCTACCAGAAAAGGACGAAATTCTGGAATGGTCGTTCAGCGGGGGATTCCGTTTCGCCTAAGAGGATGACCTGTTGCTCCCAGACGGAGCGTTCCATGGGGATGAGACGGATGTCGCCCTCCGGCACCTGGGCTGCCACGCGCCGCATGTAACGGATAACGCGGTCGATTTCATGGTCTTCGCCTTCGAAGAGGTAAAGGCTGTACTGAACGCGCTGTCCCCCTAAAGCCTCAAACTCTTTTCTCAGCAGGGTCTGATGCTTGGTTTCGGGGACATCATAAGCAAGCATCACGAGCATAAAGAGTGAAAGGGTGGAAGAGGGTGGTATTCTGTGCCAGAAGGGCGCGGGTAAATGATTCTACATGTAGGCGGATGATGGTGCGGAGACGGAATCGTTTGTCGGCATAGCACCAGAAGGATTCCATCATTTCCGCGAAGCGACCCGCCATTTTGCGGGTATCGTGCATTTCATCCAGATAGCGCATGACGGTGATTTCGACGCAGCAACGGAAGGGTTCGATGAGGTCGCAGGCAAGGCTGGGGCGGCTGCGGCGGAGTTTGTGGATGATGCCGATGCCTGGCTCAATGCCGGAGGCGATGCATTGCCACTCAATCGCATGATACAGGAAACCGTAGCCGTAATTGAGCGCGACATTGAGCGGGGCTTGTGCCTGGCGCTTTTCGCGGGTAAACAAATCCTGAGCAGCGGCGCGGAAATAGCGCGCCCAGAAGAAACGCGCCCATTTGGCTTCCAGACGCAGAATGCGGTTGAAGGAATTAGAGGCTAATCTGGGGAGGGGGGACAGGGAAGGATCGAGAGCCCGGATAAGGGTGTGCTGATTCTGCACCTTGGTCATCAGAATATCTGAGGCCAGCTGGGTGGCATGTCGGGGTTTGAGGGTGCAGAGTCGGTAGGTAGCATCCGGGTTGACATAGCGGCAGCGGGGCAGGAGGGAGGCTGTGTCCCATTTGCCGGTGGAGGTGTTCCACCTCGCCATAACCACAGGGCACTGCTGCGCAACTGTGCAAAGAGCAGCCTGGCTCCACCGCGCGTGTGAAGCCAGGCATTGTAAAGACCCTAGTACATGGAGGGCAATTTTGAGCTCGCCGCTATACAGTATCCCATCTCTGATTCGCAAATCAGCTGATTCATCCATCAGGATGAGGTGGTGTATCATGCGTTGGGGGCGAGGTTTCTTTTTTCTGCTTCTTTATCGGCATCGAGCAGGATGCTGAATTTTGCTAAATCTGCGGGTGTAGCAAGTATTTTGGCTTTTCTATCTTTGTGGGTTAGAGATTTTGTTTCTAGTTGCATGTTGCTCTTAACTGCTGTTATACGTCCCCATGTCTGGATGGTTTTGGGGTGGTCGAGTATGTCGACAGTCCCTTTCTTCTGCAGTTTTTCAATGTATTTGTCATCTCGTTCGTACAAGAGATTAAACACATCTCCTTTTCTGAAAGTGGCAACTTTGACGGAATGCGGAGGCAGGATGCCGCAGATCATTTCGTGCAGGTCGCGTGCCTTGTTCTTCCGCAACAAGTCCAGTAGATACTGGGGCGCGCCTTTTGTGCCACGCCAGGGAAGCCCCATGCGTTTCAGGCCATCGAGCGCGGCCTTGGTGGGAATGATGCGCTTGTAGTATGCCCAGCATTTCTTTTTCGCATTCCAGCCGAGCCAGAGCTCCAGACGGTCATTGGAAGAGGAGAGGCTGCGCAGCTGGTCAAATTTACCGTTTTCTGCAATGAGACCGTTCCAGCCGAGGGGTGATTTATCAACATTACCTTTACTGCCGAACTTCCAGATATTGCGAACAGGGGTGCCATTGCGGAGTTTAAGCGGTTGAGGCGGTGTAGCGGAATCTGCCTTGGTGGCAGCCTGGCAGCTGGTAAGCCAATGGGTGATTTCTGAATCGCTGGGGATGTCCTTGGTGGGTATTCCCATGTTTTCCAGGGTTTTACGCAGCTCTGCGGGTTTGATATCCGAATTCAGCGGAGTGCGCTGGTGGGTCATGCCTTCGTTATCGACGCTCCAGAATGTACTGTCGCCCAGGGATTTGTATTTGCTGCGGCTTTCCTTTTTCTCGATGGGGCATACGGAGCCATCATGCCACATTTTATAAAAATCGGGCAGGGGAAGTCCCTGGATGCACATGAGGCGGCGGTCGCCCTTGGATGTCTTTTCGTTTTCAAAGATACCTCTGTACTGGATATCGTTGAGCCCTTCGGGCGGAAGACAGCTCATGACGGCGGCATCGAGGCGGTGGTGCAGGTTGTTGGAGCGGTCCTTCCTGTATTCTGGCCAGAGCCAGCTGCGGCGTGCCGCTGCGGTGTAGACACCACAGGGATTACCGATGCGCTGGCGGATCTGCTCCTCATCGCCATTGATGCCGAGCCAGATGGTGAGAGAGTTTCTTAACTCGCGAGCCAGCTGGGCGGTGCGGGTCATGTTATTGAAGTCCGGGAATTCGGCTGACTGGTGTGCAAAGAGTTTCTTCTTTTCATCGCTCCAGTTGAATTTTTTGATTCCAGCCAGTATGGCATCCCAGGATAGCCAGCCGGGCAGGTTGGCGGCAGCGGCTTCTGCAGGGGTGCGGTTACCCATGGCGGCATTTGTGGCCCGGGTGGTGAGAAGCAGGTTTTCGACCATATACAGACCGCCGCGGGCATCGGGGTAGATGTGGGCGAGTTCCAGCTCACCGGAGAAGAGATCGGAGGGCTTCAGTTCCTGCCCGGTAAAGGGACAGGTGGCGGGCTTATCGGGTGTGCCGCCCTGTTCCTCGAAGAGGCGCATGCGCATGAAATCAGCATTGCTGACATTTTCTCTGCCGTAGGCTTCTGCATGTTTGATGCGGCGTTCGCGGTTAGCTTTCTGCTCCTTTTCGATTTGCTTCGCTGCGTCCTGGTTGGCGGCTGCATTTTTGATGGTTTCGATTACGCAGTAATCGGGTAGCTCTTTATCAATTTTATTTTCGGCCTTCAAATCGCGGAAGATGCGCTGGAGTACCCCCTGGGTGACAAGTTTCTCGATAATTCGAGGAGCTTCACCATTTGTGCCGGGGATGTTCTGCACCTTACGATATCCGAGCAGTGTTTCCACCTGGGGATAGCAGCCGCTTTCGGAGGGCATGCTCTTGCGGTATTTGTACAACCCGGATTCCTGCTTCCATTGTTCCATGGAGTCGGGGGCAAAGCAGGTGCCGCCCTGTGTGGCAGCTTCGTACATCTGCTGGGCGGCTGCGGCAGACATGGAGGCTCGCCCCTTGCGGGCAATCATGGTGGGGGCAACAATGTTCTTGAGCTGCTCAAACTGTTCGTTGTTCCACTCGCTCTTTTTGGGGAGGGCATAGTTCTCTGCCTTGAGGGCGGCTTCAAAGGCCTTTTTGGCTTCGGTCCATTTGCTGATGTCGTTTACGATGGAGGTGAATAGGGAGGCCGATGCCTGCTCCGGCAATTTTACCTTGCCCAGGGGGATTTTGTTGATGGTGAGTTCGAATTTGCGAACGGAGAGGAAATCAACCAGTGCCCAGCGACGGTAAGCCGTTTCGCCTACCGTGCAGCATTTCGCCGGGGGCAATCCCAGCCAGTGGCAGTAGGGGCAGTTCTTCACCTTGCGTTTGAAAATCT
The DNA here is from genome assembly GCA_045538275.1 of Akkermansia sp. Lineage (GTDB taxonomy): Bacteria > Verrucomicrobiota > Verrucomicrobiia > Verrucomicrobiales > Akkermansiaceae > Akkermansia. The sequence continues at coordinate 98,264 of JAZSRB010000016.1, forward strand.
GCTTTGCTTCATCCGGGGTTTTACGGTTGTAGAGGAAGATGGCTTTTTTCTTGTTGGCTGGGGTGTCATTCGGGCAGAAAAGCGCGGCTGTAAACCCATCGACATCTTCGATGAGGTCGCGGTGGCGGGCAATGATGTTTTCCAGATGGTCGCGGACATGCGCCCGTGGATAGTTGAAGCCGCGGGCTTTGCGTTCGTTGAGCTTTTTGGCGGCGTAGGCAGCCAGCATGGAGGGGATGCCTTCATTAGCGGCCTTGCTGTGGCGCTCTTCCACAAGTGTTTTCCACGCTTCCTGTTTCTTTTCATTTTCCTCCAGTGAATCAGTCAGCTGGAGAAGGTAGTTTCGCATTTCGGCATCGACAAAGGCGGATTGCAGCCACTTGGTTGCCTCCTTGAGGTTCGGCTCTGCGCCCCAGGGGTATTCCCCAGAGGTGTCATCATCCATGGCGAAGTAATCGTACCCGCGGCGAAGCACGCAGGAGCGGATGCAGATGGAAAGCGCCTCCCGTGAAGCAAGCTTGCCCGTGATAGCGCGGGAGCGAAGCTTGAAGGGGTCGCTGCGTGACATGAGGTTATCATCTACCCAGGGTAGCCCATGCTTTTCGAAAAGAAGCCGGAGTCGGCGCATGCGGGTGCGGCGGTTCTTGCGGGCGTGGCGACTGGCGCGAAATGCGCGGCGCTTTGCCAGTGCCTGGGCTTCGGGTAAATCTACAAGAAGGGTTTTGCAGTATAACAGTTCGGTTCCCTGGCGCACGGCAATACCGATGCCTTCGATGCCGATGTCGATTCCGAGCACGACGGTGCCGGGGGCATAGAAGGGGTGTGCGTTCCAGTAGTTCAATGCTGCGTCGCGATATGCCTGGGGAGACGGGATGAATGTGGTAGTCATGGTGGGTAGGGGTTCTCCGGTGGGAGGATTCAGATAAATAAGGTCGCGTTGTAATACACGCTTCTGCCATTCTACTCCTTTGCCTGGCGGAGTCAATGAATTTTGCGCTTGCGAAAGAAAAATAATCTAACAAACTTTTTCTGCTTGCGATACCTGCTTTTCTCTGCTAAATTAAAGTCACTTCAGAACCAGCACTCGTGAAGAATCCGAGTGGAAAGTGTAGGAGAGCACTTCTTCACGGTTATAGTGTGACTCCATACATACCCCCGCTGAATAAGCGGGGGTTAATTTTTTCGCCTGGGGAAAGAGCTTTCGGCTCAAAATGGGGTTGAAATCGGCTTATTTCGGGGTGGTTTTGAGCCGTAAATGCGGGAGGAGTGAGCCGAAAAGTGGAAAGGGCGCTGAGGCTTACAGTGCCGCGGGGAGGTGGCGGATGTATTCGGTGATGCCGTTGAGCACCATCTGCACGGCCAGGAGGATGAGCAGGGTGCCCATGAGGCGGGTGAGGGCGGTGGTGCCTTTCTCGCCCATGAGGTCAAGAAGCTTGCCGGATATGGCCAGGAAAAGGGCAGAGGCGATCCATGCCAGAATGATGGAAAGGAAGCCCTCGAGCTTCTGCGAGGCGGTGGTGCAGAGGGCGGCCTGCATCATGACCAGGGAGATGGCGGCCGGCCCCACGATGATGGGTACGGTGACGGGAACGATGAACAGCTCGGTCTGGCTGTAGTTCTGGTGCGGGCTTCGCCTGGTGGGGAATACCATGCCTACGGCAATGATGAAGAGCATGATGCCGCCGCTGAGGTTGAGCGAGCTGCTGCTGATGCCCATCCACCCCAGCAGCTCTTTACCCAGGAAGAAAAAGAAGAGCAGGAACAGGAGTACAAAGCAGAGTTCCCGCACCAGAACGCGGTTCCGGCGCGGTTCCGGTATCTGTTGCAGCAGGCTTTTGAGCACGGGCGCATTCCCCGGCGGGTCCATTACCAGAAAGAGGGTTCCTGCTGCGGCGATGATGTGGTTCCAGTCCATGGTGAGGCGGCTCAAGCATATCCTTTCTCCGGGCTCCTGTCAATCACCCTGTGCGTGTATACGCGAGTTGTGGGGCGGTGGCTGGTAAATTAATACGCGCGCGGGCGCGCGCGCATAGAGACCTCAGGGTGAGGCGGGTGTGAAATTTCTCTGTCAGTATTTAAAAATAAATTTTCTGATGGGAGGGGAGAGAGGAGGGGAAACGGGGAGAATATTTTTCAAAAAATGTGTTGAAATTCAAAGAAAAGGCTTGATTTATGAGAAAATCGGAGTAAACTGTCCCGACCGCGGACTGTACAGGGATGTACTGTCCACCGGTCTCTATCGGGTAATCCGGTGAGGTGTAAAGCCACAATTCTCAAGGGATGAGGATGAGGGGACACAAGCCGTAAAACCTTGAAAAACAAAATCATAAATAAGTAACATGCCGACTATTAATCAGCTCGTCCGCAAGGGACGTACAGTACCGGAAGAGAAGTCGAAGTCTCGCGCTCTTCACAGCTGCCCGCAGCGCCGCGGCGTTTGCCTGCAGGTGATGACCCGCACGCCGAAGAAGCCGAACTCCGCTCTGCGTAAAGTTGCTAAGGTTCGCCTTACCAACGGTGAAGAAGTAATCGCCTACATCGGCGGTGAAGGCCACAACCTGCAGGAGCACTCCATCGTGCTTGTGCGTGGCGGCCGTGTGAAGGACCTTCCCGGTGTTCGTTATCATATTGTTCGTGGTGCTCTTGACTGCCTTGGCGTTGACAAGCGCCGCCGTGGCCGCTCGAAGTACGGTGCCAAGCGCCCGAAGGCTGGTGCTGCCGCCGCTCCCGCTAAGAAGCGCTAAGAATTAACCCTGAACTATTAAGAATTTAAGATTATGGCTCGTCGTAAACGCGTCTACAAGAAGATTGAACGTCGTGACTCCCGTTACGATTCCGTGCTGGTTGGCCGCCTGATTTGCAAGGTGATGCTGGACGGCAAGCGCTCCCTGGCTGAGCGTATCGTGTACAAGGCTATTGACCTTGCCAACGAGGGTACCGACACTGTGAGCCCGCTGGAGGTTCTGACCCGCGCCATTGAGAACGCCAAGCCCCGTGTGGAGGTGAAGAGCCGCCGCGTGGGTGGTGCTACTTACCAGGTTCCGTTGGAAGTGGCTCCCGACCGTTCCGAGGCTCTTGCCATGCGCTGGATTATCAACTACGCCCGCAACCGCAAGGGTATCCCGATGGCTAAGGCTCTGGCTAACGAAATCAAGGAAGCCGCTGCCAACCAGGGTGCCGCCGTGCGCAAGCGTGATGATGTGCACAAGATGGCTCAGGCTAACCGTGCCTTCGCTCACTTCCGCTGGTAATAAGCGCCTGCTGGAAGTTTTGATGTAATCTCTGAACTTTAAAATATTCATATTACTATATGGCTAATAACTATAGCAGCCCCGAACGCAAGGCCCCGCTTGAGCGTTACCGCAACTTCGGTATTGCCGCTCACATTGACGGCGGCAAGACCACGCTGTCCGAGCGTATCCTGTTCTACACCGGCATGATCCACAAGATCGGCGAGACCCACGAGGGTTCTGCGACGACCGACTGGATGGAGCAGGAGCAGGAGCGTGGTATTACCATTACCTCCGCTGCCGTTACGACCAACTGGAAACAGCTGCCCGCTGAGGGCTGCCACAAGCTTTTCGAGAACGAGAACTTCCAGCTCAACGTTATCGATACTCCCGGGCACGTGGACTTCACCGCTGAGGTGGAGCGTTCCCTGCGCGTGCTCGACGGCGCTATCGTGGTGTTCTGCGGTGTTGCCGGCGTGCAGCCCCAGACCCAGACCGTGTGGCGCCAGGCCAACAAGTACGAGGTGCCCCGCCTGTGCTTTGTGAACAAGATGGACCGCGTGGGCGCCAACTTCGCCAACGTGCTCAACGATATCCGCACCAAGCTGGGTGCCAACGCTGCTCCGATTCTGGTGCCCATCGGCGCTGAGGACCAGCTCTGCGGCCAGATTGACGTGGTGAACCAGAAGGCTATCTTCTACAATGACTCCGACCGCCAGGGTTCCACCTATGAGGTGAAGGACCTGGAGGGCGAGCTGCTCGAAATCGGCCAGTCCTACCTGGAAGAGCTCAAGGAATGCGTGGCCAACGTGGATGACGAACTGGGTGAACTCTACCTCATGGAAGAGCCCATCGACGCCCCGACCCTGAAGCAGGCTATCCGCCGCGCCACCATTGCCAACAAGTTCATTCCCGTGGCTGGTGGTTCCGCTTTCAAGAACAAGGGTGTGCAGGGCCTCCTGGACGCCGTGGTGGACTACCTCCCCAGCCCGCTTGAGTGTAAGCAGGCCACGGTGACCAGCACGATTGCCTCCGGTCTCGACGAGAATGGTTACGAGGTGTTCGACGTGAAGGAAATCAACCCCTCCGACAACGACAAGCCCGTGGTGCTGGCATTCAAGCTCTGGGCCGACAAGTTCGTGGGTTCCCTCGTGTTCATCCGCGTATACACCGGCGTGGTCCGCAAGGGCGACACCGTGTACAACCCCCGTACCCGCAAGCGTGAGCGCGTAGGCCGTCTGCTGCAGATCCAGGCCAATGTGCACACCGATGTGGACGCTGTATATTCCGGCGATATCGCCGCTATCGTGGGTCTGAAGAACGCTACCACGGGTGATACCCTGGCTTCTGATGACTTCGACTACACCCTCGAGCCCCCGACCTTCCCGGACACCGTGATTTCCATGGCTGTGGAACCCCTCACCAAGGGCGACCAGGAGAAGATGTCCAACGCTCTGCAGCGCCTTTCCGCTGAAGACCCGACCTTCCGCGTGAAGACCGACGAGGAAACCGGCCAGACCATCATCGCCGGCATGGGTGAGCTTCACCTCGACATTATCGTGGACCGCCTCAAGCGCGAGTTCAAGGTGGAAGCCAACACCGGCAAGCCCCAGATTGCCTACCGCGAAACCATCACCGGTTCTGCTGACCGCGTGCAGGGTAAGCTGGTGAAGCAGTCCGGTGGTCGTGGTCAGTACGGTGACGTGGTGATTGCCATGCGCCCCGGCGAACGCGGTTCCGGTCTCAAGATTGCCAACAAGATTGTGGGTGGTGCTATTCCCAAGGAGTACATGAACGCTGTGTACGCCGGTCTGAATGAAGCCATGAACTCCGGCTCCGTCGCGGGTTACCCCGTGGAGGACGTGGAGGTGGACGTCATCGACGGTTCCTACCACGAAGTGGACTCCAACGAAAACGCCTTCAAGATGGCTGCTATCTTCGCGATGAAGAACGCCTTTGCCAAGTGCAGCCCCGTGCTGCTGGAGCCCATCATGGCTGTGGAAGTAGTGACCCCCGCTGAAAACCAGGGCGATATCATGGGCGACCTTAACCGCCGCCGCGCCATGGTGAAGAACATGGAGCACAAGGGTGCTGAGTGCGTACTCACCGCCGATGTGCCGCTGGCCGAGATGTTCGGTTACTCCACCGACATCCGTACCCTCTCCAAGGGGCTCGCCTCCTACTCCATGGAACCCTCTCACTTCGAACAAGTACCCCAGAACCTTGTCAACGAAATCGTCAAGGCTCGCGGTGGTAACAAGTAAACCAACCCATACAATATTAACCTAAACATAACCGCACGTTCATGCAAAGTCCCAAAATCCGCATCCGTCTCCGTGCATTTGACAGCCGCGCTATCGATCGCTCCGCTTCCGAGATCGTCGAGACCGCCAAGCGTACAGGTGCAAAAGTCGCCGGGCCGATTCCTTTGCCGACTCGTATCGAGAAGTTCTCTGTGAACCGCTCGGTCCATGTTAATAAGAAATCTGCCGACCAGTTCGAAATCCGTACCCACAAGCGCCTGCTCGACATCGTTGAGCCGACCTCCCGCACGGTGGAAGAGCTCAAGAAGCTCAACCTGCCCGCAGGTGTGGACATCGCGATCAAGATCTGATTCCCGTCCCGTTAATTACTAACACTTAACCAGATTTTTTAATAACATGTCTTTAGGACTTATTGGTAAGAAGGTTGGCATGACCCGCGTCTTCAACAAGGAGACCGGCGCCATGATTCCCGTCACGGTTATCGACGTGACCGGCAACACTTACGGCCAGATCAAGACCGAGGAGAAGGATGGCTACTCCGCCATTCAGGTGGCTTTCGACGCTCAGAAGGAAAGCCGCCTCACCAAGCCGGTTGCTGGCCACTTCAAGAAGCTGGGTATCGCCCCCGCCAAGCTCCTCAAGGAGTTCCGCGTGGACGCCAGCGAGCTGCCCGCTGAGGGCGCTGAGCATCCCGGTTGCAGCCTCTTTGAAGAGGGTGCCTGGGTGGACGTGATCGGCACGTCCAAGGGTAAGGGCTTCCAGGGTGTTATGCGCCGTCATAACTTCCACGGCTCTCCCATGACGCACGGTTCCATGATGCACCGCCGTACTGGTGGTGTGGGTGCCTGCGCCACGCCGTCCCGCGTGTGGAAGGGCCAGAAGATGCCCGGCCACCAGGGCGCTGAGCGCAAGACCGTGCAGAACCTGAAGATCGTTCAGGTGCGTAAGGATGACAACGTAATCCTTGTGTCCGGCCCCGTGCCCGGCGCCAAGGGCTCCTACGTTGTGGTTCGCCCCGCCAAGAAGAAGAACGGTAAATAAACAAACGAACTAGGAAAACCTATCTATGTCCGCTAATACACTGACAATTGAGGCAGCCAACGCCGCCGGTGTCGTGACGGTGGGTCCCGAGAAGGGTAGCCAGGCCGTGCATGACCTGGTGACTGCCTACCGCGCCAACCGCCGCACCGGTTCTGCCAACACGAAGACCCGCGGTGAGGTTGCTGGTAACAACCGCAAGATCTACCGCCAGAAGGGCACGGGTAATGCCCGTCACGGCGACCACCAGTCCCCCATCTTTGTGGGTGGTGGCGTGGTGTTCGGCCCCCGCCCCTGCGACTACTCCAAGAAGGTGAACAAGTCCACCCGCAAGCTGGCTCTGCGCCGCGTGCTGGGCGACATCATCACCGGTGGTAAAGTTGTAACCGTTCCCTCCTTCTCCATCGAGGACGGCAAGACGAAGTCTTTCGTTGCCGCTGTGTCCGAGATTGCCGAGGGTAAGAAGATCCTCATCATCGCCGACAGCTTCGACGAAATGACCAAGCGCGCCGGCCGCAACGTGGCCGAGGTGCTTCTCATGAGCGCCGCTGAGGTGAACGTGGAGCAGCTGCTTGACGCCCGCAAGGTTGTCATCGTTGACTCCGCTATGGAAACCATCGCCAACCGCACCAAGTAATCATGAACGATATCTACGACGTAATCAAGAAGCCGCGCGTTTCCGAAAAGGCTACCGTGCTGCACGAGGAGAACGGCGTGCTGACGCTCGAAGTGGCGGTGAAGGCCACCAAGATTGAGATCAAGCAGGCTGTGGAGAAAGCCTTCGGCAAGAAGGTTGCCTCCGTCCGCACCGCTAACTACGATGGCAAGGTGCGCCGCAAGCGCACCAAGGATGCCGGTACCGCACCTGCCTGGAAGAAGGCATTTGTGCGCCTGGCCGCTGGTGAGTCTCTGGACCTTGTCTAATATTGGAACCCCTAACAAGAAAGTAAGCTATCATGTCCCTCAAGTCATTTAAGCCTACCACTCCGTCCAACCGTTACAAGGTTCTGCCCTCTTTCGACGAGATCACCAAGTCCAAGCCTGAGAAGAGCCTCCTGCAGCCCATCCGCAAGAGCGGTGGCCGCAACAACAACGGCCGCATCACCACCCGCCACATCGGCGGTGGCCACAAGTACCACTACCGCCTGGTAGACTTCCGCCGCACCCGCACGGAAGCCGCCACCGTGCTCGGTATTGAGTATGATCCGAACCGCACTTGCCGCATCGCCCTCATCCAGTACGCAGACGGCACCAAGAGCTACATCCTGGCTCCGGTGGGTCTGACCGTTGGTATGACCGTGCAGAGCGGTGAGAACGTGGCTCCCAAGGTGGGCAACGCTATGCCCCTCAAGAATGTACCGCTTGGTACTGCTATTCACAACATCGAGATTCGTCCCGGTTCCGGTGGTAAGATTGCTCGCTCCGCCGGTCAGCAGGCAGTGCTCTCCAACCGTGATGGTGAGTACGCCCTGGTTAAGATGCCTTCCGGCGAAATCCGCAAGTTCCGTGTAGAGTGCTACTGCACCATCGGTCAGGTGGGCAACGCTCAGCACATGAACGAATCCTCCGGTAAGGCTGGCCGCACCCGTTGGATGGGTATCCGTCCGACCGTGCGCGGTATGTGTATGAACCCCGTCGACCACCCCAACGGTGGTGGTGAGGGTAAGTCCAAGTCCGGTGGTGGTCGTCAGCACCTGAAGTCCCCCTGGGGTCACGTCAAGGGCCAGAAGACCCGCCGTCTCCGCAAGCCTTCCGATGTGTTCATCGTGCAGCGCCGTAACGCCAAGTAATTTTAACCACAAACATTTCTAAGAACAATGGGACGTTCCCTCAAAAAAGGACCCTTCGTAAGCCAGCCTCTTCTCGATAAGGTTGACGCCCAGCTGCAGAGCGGGGATCGCAAGCCGATCAAGACCTGGAGCCGCGCATCCATGGTGATTCCGGATTTCGTCGGTCTCACCTTCCTGGTGCACACCGGTAAGTCTTTCGCCACGGTATACGTGACGGAGAACATGGTGGGCCACAAGCTCGGCGAATTCGCTCCTACGCGAATCTTCAAGGCTCACGGTGGTATCGGCAAGAAGTAATAAGATTAACCGAAACTGAACCATGACCGCTGCTCACCTCAGCTCCTGCCTTGTGACCCTGGCCACTCTGGCCGCGGGTACCTGCGCTGGTGCCGGTGAGAGTGGAAATGGTGCTACGGACCGCAGAATCGACCAGCTGGAACGCCAGGTGGCCACTCTCCGCGAAAGCTACATGCTTGCCCGGGCAGATGCTGATGAAGCCCGCAAGCAGCTCAGGGAGGTCAGCATGCGCCTCGAGGCGCTTGGTGGCACCGCCCTGGGTGGGCAGGAGGAAAAGCTCATCGAAATTGCAGCCATGCTTGAGTCCACCCGGACCGAGCTGGATGAAGTTCGCCAGGGCAGTCTCCGCCTTGCCTCTGCCGTTGCTGAATACAAGCGCAACGCCATGGTAGAGGACGAAACCGCCCGCCAGACGCTGGAGACCGCACTGCAGGAACTGGAGGCGGCTCTGGGCCTCCGCCAGAAACAGCAGAACGAACTGGATGGTACTCTGGATGAGGCCAAGGTGCTCAGCATCGACACCGAATCCGGGCTCATCGTCATCAATGCCGGCCGCAAGGGCGGGGTCAAAGTGGGGCTCCCCATGGAGATTTCCCGCGGTGACCAGGTCATTGCTGATACGATGGTGACCGACGTGCGCAACAGCGTATCCGGCTTACTGGTTCAGCGTCATCTCAACCCGGTGCTCAGCATCGCTGTGGGTGACCGCGTGTCCGTAAAAATAAACGACTAATTCTTCAACAAATATCCTAACATGGAAGTGAAAGCAGTATACAAGAATGCACGCATCTCTGCGAAGAAGATGCGCGACGTAGCCGCCGCCGTCCAGGGTATGTCTGTAACCCAGGCTACCGACGTGCTGAGCTACACCCCCAAGAAGGGCGCTTATCTCCTGAATAAGACCCTGAAGGCCGCTGTGGCCAACGCCGAGAACAATAACGGTCTCTCCGCTGATGAACTCGTGCTCAAGAGCGTGATGGTGGACGAAGGTCCTACCTTCCGTCGTACGATGGCCCGTGCCCGCGGTTCCGCTAACATGATCCGCAAGCGCACCTCCCACATCACTGTCATCCTCGCTGACAAAGAGGCATAACCATAACAAACTAACATAACACTATGGGTCAGAAAGTAAATCCTATCGGCTTCCGTCTTGCCGTTACTAAAGACTGGCGTTCCAAGTGGTATGCTACGGGCAAGGACTATGCCACGAAGCTCCACGAGGACCTCAAGATCCGCAAGTTCATCAAGGACTACACCGCCGATCTCAACAAGGATCTCAAAGGCTCCACGCCTGCGATTTCCCGCATCACCATCGAACGCGCCTGGAATAGCGTTCGCGTGACCATCGCTACCGCACGCCCCGGCCTTATCATCGGGCCCAAGGGCAAGAACATCGAGGAAATGACCGCCGCCCTCTCCAAGCTGTGCAGCGGCGCCCAGGTCAAGCTCGACATCATGGAAATCCGCCAGCCGGAGCTCGACGCCCAGCTCGTGGCCGAGAATATTGCCACCCAGCTTGAGCGCCGCGTGTCTTTCCGCCGCGCCATGAAGCGCGCCGTGCAGGTGGCCATGGACTTCGGTGCAGAGGGTATCCGCGTGCGTTGCGCTGGTCGTCTGGGTGGTGCCGATATCGCCCGCGCTGAGCAGTACCGCGAGGGTAAAGTGCCGTTGCAGACTCTGCGCGCCCCGATTGATTACGGCTTTGCCGAAGCCCGTACCCTGTACGGCATCATCGGCATCAAGTGCTGGATCAACAAGCGCCCCGAGGTTGCCGGTGCCCCGCAGATGGGTGGCCGCCAGAACCGTCCGCAGCGTCCTCGCCGCGAATCCCGCCGCGACGCCTAATGTCTAACACGAAACTTTAAACAATAGGAGAATAAGACTATGCCTTTAATGCCCAAACGTATTAAGGACAACCACCGCAAGATGCACCGCGGCAACCGCGGCGGCAATGCAACCAGCGGTGACTATGTTGCCTTTGGCGACTTCGGTCTGCAGGTTCTCACCCGCGGCTGGGTGACCAACAACCAGATTGAGGCTTGCCGTATCGCTATCAACCGTTACCTGCGCCGTAAGGGCCGCGTGTACATCCGCATCTTCCCGCAGAAATCTTTCACCAAGCGTCCGCCGGACACCCGTATGGGTAAGGGTAAGGGTGCTGTTGAGGGTTGGGTAGCTGTATGCCGCCCCGGCAACATCATGTTCGAGGTGGGTGGCGTGACCGAGTCCGCCGCTCGTGAGGCTCTCCGCCTCGCCTCCAACAAGCTGGGTATCCGCACTCGTTTCGTCTATCGCCAGGGTGTTGAACCCCAGGCCTAAAACTAGTAACTATTCAAACATTACATTATTATGCCTGTAAAGAAAGCTAAAGACTTCCGCGGTATGCCCGCCAAGGAACTCGCTGCCCACATCCGTGGCCTGCGCGAGGAATACTTCAACCTGCGCATCCAGCAGGCCACCGGCCAGCTGGAAAACAACCAGCGTATCCGCATCGTCCGCAAGGAACTCGCCTGCGCCCTGACCGTTCAGGGCGAGGGCAGCGCCGAAGCCTGATATCAAACGAAAACCCAAGGACTTAGAATATGAGCGAAGAAACTACTACGACCAAGCCCCAGGGCCTTCGTAAGACACGCGTCGGCGTTGTTGTCTCCACCAAGATGGCCAAGACCATCGTTGTGGAGTACGTGGCCCGCGTTCCGCACCCCGTGTTCAAGAAAATCGTGAAGAAGAGCAAGAAGTTCTATGCTCACGATGAGAACGAGACCGCCAAGGTTGGCGACAAGGTGCGTATCCGTGAAACCCGCCCGCTTTCCGCGCTGAAGCGCTGGGAGCTCGTGGAAATCCTGAAACACTAATTCTAACCAGAAAGGACATTACCTACTATGCTCCAGATGGAATCCCTCGTTCAGGTGGCCGACAACACCGGTGCCCGTACCGCCAAGATGATTGGCGTGATTGGCAAGAGCGGTGCTGACCAGGCTCACATCGGTGATATCATCACCTGCCACATCCGCGAATCCATCCCGACCGCTTCTGTGAAGAAGGGTACGGTAGTGAAGGCTGTGGTGGTGCGTACCGCCGCCCCCATCCGTCGCGACGATGGCTCCGTGCTTCGTTTCGACACCAACGCCGTGGTGGTTATCGACAAGGATAACAACCCCCGTGGTACCCGTATCTTCGGGCCGGTGGCTCGCGAACTTCGTGAAAAAGGATTCATGAAGATCGTGTCCCTCGCCCCCGAGGTGCTGTAAGGCGGAAGGGTATTTGTTGAAGTTTATCACTTCCACACACCTTACAAAGCAATGGCCGGTTCCCAGGTGGAACCGGCCGTTTGCATTCAAATAACTTTAATAACACTTTGACTCAGTGCGAGGCATGAGTTACAATCTGCCTATGGCTGCCCTACGCACATTGATTCTGACTCTGGTAATTTTTCTGTTTGCCGGGTGTTCTGCGCCGTTGCTTCCGCCGGCTTCAGCCCCTTATCCCTCGCGGCAGAACCAGAGCGATGCCGACCTGATGACCCGTTTGCGTTTGAACTGGGAACTACTGGAAAAGACTCATCTTCCGGAAAAAGAACGCGCCATAGCTCTGCGTGACTACAATTCGGATTTACTTTTGCTGCTGCGGCGTCTGAGATACGATTCTGAGAAAGAGGGCAAGCCTGTCCGCCTCAAAGACTTTGATATCCGCCACCAGCTGGGGGATGAGAGCCTTCGCCTTATGTCTGTTTACGATGATATGGTGCCTGCAGCAGATGTGCCGCTTCAATCGCTCAGGGAACGCTATATGGTGCACGGCCTCGGCGTGCCTCTTGTGGGCGTTATTCCTGCTTCCAAAATCAGCAACGCACCGGAGAAGAGATTCAACATCGCCACGCGGGGGACTGTCACCTCCATCACCTGTATCCTTCGTTTTCCGAAACATGGTAAGCCCAGCCTCGTGCTCATTCCGCGTATGAATGTGGACTTCTTCCGCGTTGGCCGGCTCAATTACCAGCTCGCGGCAGACTGGAGTGCCCCGCTTGAGGTATACTGGAATCTCACCCATGTGCAGGATGACCGCATTCTCGGCCTGCTGCGTCCTCAGGAATTGCGCGATACAACAGGCCTTTCCTCCATAGAGCCATATAACCCGAACAAAATCCCCGTTATCCTTGCCCACGGGCTTGCTTCCTCCGCCAATACTTTCGATAATTTTGTCAACAGGCTTATGGCATACCCCGAAATCCGGAAAAATTACCAATTCTGGTATTTTAACTACCCCAGCGGGATCGCCTGGACCATTTCCGCCCGTGTCTACCGCGAATCTATCAGAAAATTGCGCGATACGGTTGACCCTATGCACCAGAATTCCAACTGGAATAACATGGTGGTTGTGGGACACTCCATGGGCGGGCTTATTACCCATTACAGCCAGTGTACGGACCCCTGGAATATCCTCCTCGGCAGCGATATCCCGCATGACAGGCTCAAACCATACCTCAACGCCGAGTATATTGACAAGCCTTTCTCTGACCCGGCCATGGAAAAACTTCGCCACGATTACTATTTCCACCCCATTAAGGCTGGACTCGTGGTCTATATGGCTACACCGCACCGCGGTGCTCCGGTTGCTAAATACCGTTTAGTCACCGCGCTTGCCAAGCTGGTTGCTCTGCCTCAGACCCTCATCCGCGAGGCATACAATCTTGCGACTCTGCAGCGTGATATGTTGCTGCTTAATCCGCAGGATGCATATTTGTGGTTCACCAGCGTGGGCCAGCTCAAACCGGACAGCTACTCTATCAAAGGTCTCCAGGAACTTACCGTGCGGAATGCTCCCACGCATTCCGTTATCGGGGACCGCGGGTATAACCACTGCCCGGAATGCTCAGATGGTATAGTTCCCTACTGGTCCAGCCATATATCCTGGGGTACCCAGACCATTGTGCCCTATGACCATTCCGTGCAGGACGGGCCGGAAACCGCTCTCGATATGAGAAAAGTGCTGGGGGAATACGCGGCGAAGCACCCGGCAATCATCGTGAAAGAGCCGTAAAAGAATCGCGTTCTTCCGTAGTATACGGCGCGGCGGAACCATCGGGATTCCGGCGTGCAGAAATCATTTTTACGACGCTGCAAATTTTTTCGCCGTTGCAAATTTCAAAATTCCAGCATATTGAGCTTGAACCTATTTTGTCGATGTAGCAGTGTACTGACACCTCGTCAAAGAAGTGCAGCGGTGCGAGGTAGTCTGCCTCGGCATGCACGCGAGGGTAAAGGTAGCCGTCGCGGGTGAGAATGTTGCCGAGCGAAGCGAGCGCGTGAGTTTCTGCTTCCTCCGCGAGGTGAAAGAAATTGGCGAAATAGACCACGCCGGCGGCGTCGGTTTCGTGAAAGGCAATGCGGCGTTTGTAAGTAAAGGCTGGCATGGTGTTCAAATTATCGGTAAAGAGCGTTCCAGTCATTGCCGAGTTTGCGGCGGGCTTCATCTGCCACGGCATCCCAGCCGGCTTCCTGGAATTCAGAAATGACGATGCTGCCATCAGCGTTATTGGTGCGCACATAAAGCACGCAGAAGTGGGTTCCATCGGTAATGGTCAGGAAACGCGTGCGGATTTCGTAGGTACTGTCGGTGGAGTCGAGCTTGATAGCGCGGTTGTCTCGCAGCCAGGCACGCTGAGGTTCAGGCACCATGTCCAGCTTCAGCCAGGCCTCCGCATCCTCTGGACGCATGCCGGCGAAACTTTCGTAGTCGGAAATATGTTTCATGACCCGGGCTGCGGCATGAACCGCGGCCCGGGTGGCCAGCGGATAGCCATTTGCTGTGACCCGGTATTGCAGCATGGCTTTCAAATCGCGCTGCAGGGCTTCCTCAGCCGTGGGACGCGGAAATAAGGCAAACCACAGCAGGATAAGCACCACACCGGCACCAATGCAGACGGTGGTCATCCGGCTGCGCAGCATCATGCGGCGCATCAGCAGCTTGAAACGCAGCACCATGCGGTTGTCTGCCTCCTTGAAGTGGAACTTGTGCGCGTGCGGGTTCCCCTCGGCCGCAATTTCCTTTATAGTGCGCGCCTGGGCCGGGTCGAGCACAGAGGCCGAAACAAAGCCGATTTCAAGCTGCTCCTGCAGTTCCTCCGGCGGAAACATGTAAGTAAGCAGCACCAGGCGCAGCGCCAGGCTTACCCCGATGAACGATATATAATAAATAAGCCCGGTGGAAAGCATGCCACCCTGGTAGCTGAACGTGGGGGTCACGTATTCCGGACGGTAAGTTTCCAGCAGGGGGTATGCCACCAGCGCCACCGCCAGTACCGCCAGCAGCGAACAGAACCATACCCTGTTGCGATGCGGCCCCATGCTGCTGACCAGTTCCATGTACAGTACGGGCAGCAGCCACACCACGGGTTTGAGTGTATAGAGCGAGATTCCCTCTGTATCCTCGGCTGCGGGATCGGGAGGTATGAGGGTATCCGGGTAGGAAAAAGCACAGAGCAGCGCCGCTGCACCCACCAGGCACAGGATATAGCGCAGTATAATCAGGAACCGTGTCATTGTCAGCTTTCCCATTCTAAGCACCTGGTGCAGCACTGTCAAGGCAGCGTTCTGTTCACACGCCCTGGCGTAGCAGCCTTACATCCTCTCCAATGAGGCCTCGGGTGCAGGCAATGTGAAGGAGGCGTTCCTCTACATCTGGCGGTGGCAACAGGCAGCGGTGCGGTAAATCTGCCGTGAGCAGCTCCAGCGCACAGGCATTGTGCAGGGCCAGGGTCGTTTCGATGAAACGCATGGAGGTAGGCTCCTCCAGAATGAAATTGAGTGGCTTTTTCCGGTTCAGTACGCGGTTTTCCGGGATGATGGCTCCGTACTCATCCTCTACGCCCAGATTTGCCAGCAGCGCAGGGCTGGGTATCACTACCGTGGGGCGCAGTATGCGGCGCAGCGCGGCAATACGTCCGGTCACCGTCACTGTGCACCACGAGGCCGCAATAGCCGCATTCAGCGCATCCGCATCATTTGCATCAATAAACCGTACATTGCCGGGCAAATCCTCGCTCTTGTCTGCTATATCCGCCACCACTACGCGCATTTTATTCTTCAGCGCATAGTATAGCACACCCCGACCTACTTTGCCGAAACCGATGATGAGCAACTGCTTGCCCTCCAGTTCTGTGTGCCCCAGCTGCGCCAGAGCACGGAAAAAGCTTTCGCCCGTGCCCAGCACGGTTTCAATGCGCTTGATGCGCCCGGAATCAGCCAGAATCACCGGGTGGTGCGGGTGAACATAGCGGTGTACGCCGGTTCGCGTCAACTCTGCAGAACCCAGACGCGGGTGCAGTTCGCAGAACTGCCCGCTGCAATCCAGCACAATATCAAAATCATTCATGCTGCGTGGAGCTTTGCGGATTCCGAACTCTGACAGCATCTGCATTATCTCCGCATCATACGGCATCCCCGGGCGCCCCGGCACCCATACCTCAGCCCCCGCCGCCAGCAGCGCCATGAACTTACCCAGCGTGTTGCGGTAAAGCGGTGTGCCATCCAGCACCCGAAGCCCCTCCAGCGGACGGAACTGCGACCATTCCTCTGCCTGCCAGAGCAGGGTGGGCCATTCTTCCGGGGTATAATAAGAACTCAGATAATCACGAATCTTCTGCGCCTGTGCATTCATGCTGCCACCAGTCTACTCCCACCCCGCCGAAATGCAAGCCAAAAGCCATATGTGTTCTTTACAAATTCCAGGAGTCAGGTACAATATATCCGATGAGTAAGAAGGAAGCCGTCTCCGCTATTGCAGCCGCACTGCCGGATAACTTTGACAAAGCCACCAGGCATGCGGCGGCGAAGTTCCTGCATACCATCGAGGTGCGCAGAAAGTGCTATAAGCCGGACGATACGGAGTTATCTCCTGAGCGATTGCGCCTGGAAAGGCAGATTATCGAAGCCTTTGCAGATGTAACCTGTTACCGGGAGGTGCGTGTGCTGCTGGGGGGCGAGGCGGAGGATGAATACTGGTCTGCGGATGTGCAGGCGTTGTTATCCCCGCTGGAGGAACGCGAGAACTGGCAGAATATTCCCGATGATTTGCTTTTTGCCTGTTCCTGCTCGTTGACCTACGCCGGGCCGCATGCTTTCCGTTTTTTGATGCCCCGGTTCATGATTGGAGCTCTGCACGGTGTGGTTGAAATTTATCCCGGCGAAAAACCGGGCAGCCGGTTTATTGATTTGGAGCGTACCCGGTGCCGGGAGCTCAACGAAGCGCAGCAGGCCTGCATCACTAATTACCTTAACCTGATGACGGTGGAAGATGAACGCTCCCAGCGAAATTATTTCATGCCCTGGGAGCTGGATGAATATGCCGCAGACTACGCTTCCACGCTCTCTTACGCAGAATACGGGCAGCTGCTTATCCGGCGTTTTCTCGGGAAGGAGTAGAATGGTAATTCGGGCAGCCCGCCAGGCGGGCTTTCGGTGAGCCCTTCCGGTATACAAATAACGCGCCTTTCCGGTAGGGGAAAGGCGCGTTGTTTGCAGGGGAAAACGGCGCGGGTTTACTTGATGCGGTCGTTTTCACCGGTGCCCCAGGAGGGTTTGAAATCCGGGATGCGGTGGCCGCTGCCGGGGCAGTCGGCAGGCACGCGATATTGCTCACGCACCTTGTGGTAAGTCTCGGTGAGCTGCTTCATCACATCGGCATAGGCAGGGTCCTGAGCCACGTTCTTCAACTGATTCGGATCCTTTTCATTGTCGATGAGCATCCACTCATTCTCCGGCTTGCGCACACCGGTGCGGCGTTCCTCTCCCGTGGGGGTCCAGATACGGGCAAAGGTGTAGCGCTGGGTGCGCAGACCATCGTGGCGCGGGGCGTTGTGCTCGCCCGGCTGCTCATAGAAGGCGTAGTAGAGTGGGCGGTCGGTGAATTCCGGAGACTCGCCAGTCTTGAACAGCGGGGTCAGGGACACACCTTCCATGGTGCGGGTGTTTTCCGGAGTGTCAGCCTCGGCTACATCCAGCAGCGTGGGGGCATAGTCGATATTCTGCACCATAGCCTGACTGCGCTTGCCGGCAGGAATCTGCCCCTTCCAGCGCATGATGAGCGGCATGCGCATGGATTCTTCGAAAATCCAGCGCTTGTCGTACAGACCGTGTTCGCCCAGGTAGAAGCTCTGGTCGCCCACGTAAATGACGAGCGTGTTTTCAGAGAGTCCTGCGTTGTCCAGATAGTCCAGCAGGGTCGCGATGGATTCATCCAGCGAGAGGATGCAGCCCAGGTAGTCCTCCATATACCAGCGCCAGCGCTGCTCGGTCATGTCGCGCTGAGTCTTGTACTTACCGGCGCGGAAATCGGCTACGAATTCATCCGTGCGGGTGTTGAAGTGGTTGCGGTACACACCCTGCAACCCGGGTTCAATCCAGTCCATGCCCCAGCCCAGGTTGGTCTTGGGCGCAAATTTCGGCTCGTGTTTCTCAATGTCGAAATCTGCAGGAATCTGTCCGGCAAACTCACCATTCTTAATCTTGTTGCGCAGCTGACCCTTGGGGATGATTTCCTTCATCACGTCAAAGGGAATGCGGTCTGCCACCAGGTGCACATCATTCCAGTTGCAGAGATGCCAGCCCACGCTCTGGCCATTGTGGCGCAGGAACTCGGGGCGGTCGCTCCAGTCGTCGTGCAGGGTAGCAGGCGGTGTCATCTTGGCAACGTGCTTCTTGATGATGTCCAGGTGGCGCACAGCCGGCAGCCAGTTGCGATGCGGAGCCTTGTGCCCCACAATAAGGGCGAAAGGCTTGCTGCGGTCGCGGCTCTCCATCCAGGTGATAGCCATGTTGGTCACCACATCCGTCACATACCCGCGCATACGGTTGCCGCGGGTGGTGTTGTTGGGCCCGGCAGAGAGGAATACCGAGTTGAGGTAATCGCCCTGGCTCGGGAACACCTGCCACGAATCAAAACCCGTGGGACGCGAGATAAGGTGCCACTTGCCTACGATACCAGTCTGGTAACCGGCTTTTTGCAGCATCTTCGGGTAGGTCGGCTGTTCGCCATTGAAAGCGGGGCCGCCGTAGTTGTACAGGAAACCATTGTTGTGGGAATGGCGCCCGGTGAGCATGCAGGCGCGGGAGGGGCCGCACAGGGAGTTTGCGCAGTATGCACGGTCAAACACCATACCCTCGTTGGCCAGGCGGCGGAAGCCCGGCAGGGGTACGGGACTGTCCTTCTCGCAGGTGCCCAGGGCATTCGTGCCATGGTCATCCGAGATGATGAACAGAATGTTCGGCCTCGTCTCTGCACTTGCCGCTGTGCCCAAACAGCACATTGCCGCCAATGTCGTGAAAATCGAAGTCAGTTTCATACTCCCCCATCCTACCAAATCTCTCCCCTTGCGTCAACCTTTGATTTCATCACCAGACTCCGCCAATCTCGCTTGTGCCCCTTTGCTGCCCGGAAGCGGGCGGAGTTTTTTGCCCCCGAGCTGGGCCACATAGTGCGTGCAAGGCGGCGTTGTGGTGCTCAATTTCTCACAAAACTGAGGAAGAGGCTCAGGTGATAGTTCGCAAAGGTGCGCCGCAGTGCATCATGCCACCGCTGGTGTTGTTATGAATCGAGAGGATGCTGCAAGCGCAGCCAGGGTATCAGGGCTCTTGGCATGTCTCGTAATGATTGACGAAAAAAATATTTTTTCTGCTCTAACCGACACATTTTCGTGTGAGTTAGGACAGGTGTGGAAAAAATCATGCACAAAAAATCTCAAAAATACGCTTGACGTTTCAATCCTGTTCGTGTATGCTTGCCGCCGCACCCCGCTACGGGGTTGCCCGAAAGGGTGGGCGGTTCGCCGCTGGCTCCACCGGGCGAGGCAATTTTCCA
>JAZSRB010000029.1:0-16779 GCA_045538275.1 Akkermansia sp.
AAGCCCCGCAGAACGAAAGTTCTGCGGGGCTTTCCGTTTTGCGGGGGTAGAGGGCACCGGCGGCGGAGGAGTCGTCCACCTACCATCTTCTCAGGTTGATTCGCCGCCGCCCCATCGGCGGCTCACCCCTGTGGGGCAAACGCGTACGCGTTTGTCCAAGTGGGCTTACAGCCGTCACCCACTTTGCTTCGGGCTCGCCCCACGAGCCCTCACCCCCGCAACGCGGGGGCAAACCGCTGGCGCGGTTTGGCTAGCCGCCCTTACAGCCGTCGGGCGTCTTGTCGGACGACAGGTCCCGCGAGAGTAGATAGTTGCCAGGGTAGACAAGCCCCGCAGAACGAAAGTTCTGCGGGGCTTGTTGATGATTTTGTGATGGAGTTACTCTTTTTCCTGGGCTTCGAGGAGGGCGTAGGCTGTGACTTCATCGGGGTCGGGGCCGTGGTGTCCGCCGGTAATCTTCGAGCGGAAGAGTTTCATGATGAAGACGAAGGAGCAGGGGATGAAGAATACGCCGAGTGCGGTGGCTATGCTCATGCCGATAACAACGACTACGCCGATGGAGTTGCGGGCGAGGGCGCCGGAGCCTTCTGCTGTGACGAGGGGGACACAACCGAGGATGAAGGCGAAGGAGGTCATGAGGATGGGGCGAAGTCGCATGCGGGCGGCGGTTACGGCTGCTTCTACGACTTCTTGTCCGCGTTCCATTTGCAGCACGGCGAATTCGACGATGAGGATGGCGTTTTTGGCGGCGAGACCGACGAGCATGACGAGGCCGATCTGGGCGTACATATTGAGGTCAAGTTTTGTCCAGAGCAGTCCAAGGAATGCTCCGAGCACGGCGATGGGGACGGTCATGAAGATGGCAATGGGAAGAGTCCATTTTTCATAGAGTGCGGCCATGATAAGGAATGCAAATACGGCTGAGAGGCCGAAGATGGCGCCGAGGCCAAGGCCGTCCTGTACTTTCTTTTCCTGGAAGCTCATGTCAACGTATTCCATGGCGAATTTGGTGGTGTCCATGGTTTGGTTGAATACTTCTTCAACTGCGGCCATGGCTTGTGCGGTGGAGTAGCCTTCTGCCGGGGATACGGAGATTTTGGCTGCGTTGTAGTTGTTGTTGCGCCAGACGAATTCGGTATCTGCGATGTCTTTGATGGTGACGAGTGTACTGAGGGGGACGGAGTCTCCCTGTGCGTTGCTTACATAGAAGTTGGCAATCTGCTCTGTATTGGCGCGGCTGACGCCGGCTGCCTGCATGTATACCTGCCATTGCTGGCCGAACTGGGTGTAGTAGTTGACGAAGCTGGAGCCGTTGAAGCATTGCAGCAGTTGGTTGGCTGCGGCGTAGTCTACACCTTGTGCCAGGCATTTTTCTTTGTCGATGGAGATGCTCTTCTGGGGAACCTGCGGGAGCATCATATCAGATGCTTTTGCAATGGCGGGGTTCTTCATGAGTGCTTGTTCGAGGCGCTGGGCCTGGTCGTAGAGCGGGCCTACGCCCTGGCCGTCCAGGTCTTCCAGGGCGAAGGTGATGTCATTACCCACGCCTACGCCGGGGATGGCGGGCGGGCTTACGAGGAAGCTGACGCCGTCTACTCCGCACATGGCAAGTTTGGCCTGTACGCGTTTCTGCACGTCATCTGCGGTGGGGATTTCGCCGTTTTCCATGACGGGGCGTTCAGCGTAGGGCTTGAGGCAGGCGAAGAAGGAAAGGGCGTTGGTGGTCTGCACGCCGATGACGAGGTTCATGCCGATGATGGATACGGCGAAGTCGGTGGTGGGCTCCTCCAGCAGTACTTTTTCAACCGGTACGACCTGTTCAGTAAGGCGCTGGAGGGAGACTCCGGGTTTCATGATGACGCCACCAATGAGGAAGCCCTGGTCTTCAGCGGGCAGGAAGCCGCCGGGGACTCGTTGTGAGACGGGGATGATGCAGGCGGTGATGCCAGCCAGCAGGGCCATGGAAATGGTGAGGTGCTTGCAGAGCCAGTGGCAGATGCTTGAGAATTTGTCTGCCACGGCATCATAGCCGCGGTTGAAGAGGTTGTAGAGCGGGGTAAGCAGGGAGCGGTGCTCTTTCTTGGGCTGGAGCATGAGGGCGGATAACGCCGGTGAGAGGGTGAGTGCGTTGAAGGCCGAGATGAGCATGGATACGGCAATGGTGACGGCAAATTGCTGGAACAGAGTGCCGGTGATGCCGGGCAGCAGGGCGGTGGGCAGGAATACGGCTGCCAGCACCAGCGCAATGGCAACTACCGGGCCGCTTACTTCTTTCATGGCGGCGAAGGTGGCCTGGCGTGGGGTCATGCCGTTTTCCATGTGGGCTTCCACGGCTTCCACTACGACGATGGCATCGTCTACTACGAGGCCGATGGCCAGCACCATGCCGAGAAGGCAGATGGTGTTGAGCGAGAAGCCCAGCATGGGGAAGAAGATGAAGGTGGTGACCAGTGATACCGGTACGGCGATGAGCGGAATGAGTGTGGCGCGCCAGCCTTGCAGGAATACGAATACTACAAGGGCTACCAGTACCATGGCTTCAAAGAGGGTGTGGGCGATTTCTGAGATGGAGTCGCGCACGGTGACGGTGGTGTCGAGCGCGACAAAACCGCGCATGCCTTCCGGCATGACTTTCGCTTTTTCTTCCAGCAGGGCTTTGACGTTGTTGACTGTTTCAATGGCGTTGGAACCTGCGGCCTGGTATATGGCGATGGCGGTACCGGGACGGCCGTTGATTCGGCTTGCGAGTGAGTAGCTCTGGGCGCCAAGTTCGATGCTGGCGATGTCTTTGAGGTAGACTGCCTGGGTGCCTTGCTGGCGCACGATGATGCGGTTGAATTCATCAATCGATGTCATGCGACCCTGGTTGCGGATGGTGTAGGTGAATTCCTGACCATCGGGCATGGGTTCGGCACCCACGGCGCCGCCGGGGTTGATGGCGTTCTGGGTGCTGATGGCGTTGTATACTTCGCCCACGGAGATGCCTTTCTGGGCCATTTTATCGGTATCCAGCCAGATGCGTACGGCAAATCGGGCGCCGAATACCTGGACGTCGCCCACGCCTTCTACTCGTTTGAGCGGGTCAACCAGGTTCAGGAAGGCGTAGCCGGTGAGGCTGACGGGTTCGAAGAAGCCCTGGGGGGAGTCCAGAGCATAGAGCATGAGGGGCAGACCGGAGGACTGTTTGATGGTGATGCCCATCT
Organism: Akkermansia sp.; assembly: GCA_045538275.1. Lineage (GTDB taxonomy): Bacteria > Verrucomicrobiota > Verrucomicrobiia > Verrucomicrobiales > Akkermansiaceae > Akkermansia. The sequence goes on from JAZSRB010000029.1 coordinate 3,204, forward strand.
GCGATACCATGCTGGGCAGCTGGCTGGTGGCCTGGCTGTAGCGCATGTAGGTGTTCTGCTGGTCGGTATTGGGGTTGGAGCCGGGTTCGAAGATAACGTTGATGCTGCAGGCGCCGTTGTTGGAGGACGTGGAGTTCATGTAATCCATTTTTTCCACGCCGGAGAGCTGGAGCTCAATGGGTGTGGCAACGGATTCGGCCACTTCGGTGGCATTGGCGCCCGGATAGGCCGCGGACATTTGAATGGTCACGGGGGCAATATCCGGATATTGTGAGATGGGGAGAGCCACCATGCTGATGAGGCCCAGCAGCGTGGTTACCACGGCAATGACGCCTGCGATGATGGGGTGTTTGATGAAAAACGGAGACATAATTCAAAAAGTGGTGAGATTTATTCGTACTGGGTCTCTTCCTTGACTGGTTCTGCTGTGACCGATGGGGTTACGGTTTTTGTCGGGACGTATATGAATGGCTGGGGTGTCAGTTTGTTGACAGGTGCTTTGGCTGCTTCATTGGCGGCGTATGCCTGGGCAGCCATCATGGAGCCTTCCACAATGACCGGAACGTCGGTCACTTTTGCAAAGCCCATGTTCTTTACGACCATTTCCATGAGGGTTTTGTAGCCCTCTCCAAAGGCTATGAGGTCCAGTTCATCCTTGGCCCCGGCTTCACGCAGAACGAGGGCCCGGAAGCTCGGTGCTGCTTTTTTGCGGAGCAGGAGTTCGCCCCAGTCACTGACTCCGGCTTCCTGCAGAGCGGAGTCGGGGATGGGGGCTCCGGCGGCTTTTTCGAGTAGTTCGCGGAAGTTGGTGACTCCGGCTTGTTTGAGGATTAAATCGCCCCAGCTTTGCACTTTTGCACCACCCAGGATGATGGATTCAAGGTTAGGTGCTTTTGTCTTAGCCAGAATCATACCGGTAATTACGGTGCGGTTCGGTTCGATAACCTGCAGGGGCTGTGTATATTCCTTGCCGGCTCCGTTGTCTCGTTTGAGGTTGATGATGGGGCCTTTGGTGATGGGGAGCATCTGCGGGGTGTTGTCCGGTTTGAGGAGGACGATTAAGTCCATTCCTTTGGCGTTGAGCGGGGCGCGTGCCGGCACCAGGCAGGCATTGACGATGGGGTCCATCTTGGCGCGTACTGTTACAGCCATTCCGCTGCGCAGCATGGCCTTGTCGTTTTCTACGTGTCCAACTACATCGAGTGTGCCGGTACTGGTGCTGAGGGTGTTGTTGGCGGTGATAATGTAGCCTTTCCTGGGATAGAGGGAGTTATCATCAAGGATGATATCGAAATCCTGCTTGCGGGCTTTATCGGGGTTGGCTTTGCGTACCCGGTGGTTGGCGAAGCCCTGCATGGCCAGGCGGCCGCTCATCCCGAAATCGACCCGGATGGGGTCTACCGAGGAGAGGGTGACAAGTGGTTGCGGGTCAGAGGGGCTGACCAGTGCGCCGATGGAGGGTTTGTGGATACCGATGCGACCATCGAATGGTGCCTCGATGGTGGTGTAGTCAAGATTGATTTCTGCCTGGTGCACCGCAGCCTGCATCTGGGCAACGGCTGCTTCTGCTTTGCGGACAGATGCTTCGTTGGTGGCAACAAGGGTTTCGCTATCGGTGACTACTTTGTCAGAGATGGCGCCGGGGGTTGTTTCGCGGAGTTTAAGGTAGCGGTCCAAGGTCTGGCGGCTCATGGTGAGCTGGGCCGCGGCTTGCTCCCTGGCGGCCTGTGCGGCAGTCAGATTGGCGCGAGCTTCGTCCAGTGTAGCCTGGTAGGGTGCCGGGTCGATGGTGAAGAGAATATCTCCTTTTTTGACAAGAGTGCCATCTGCAAAGTGCTGCTTGAGGAGGAATCCGCTGACTTGCGGACGAATGTCTGTTTCGTCTACACCGCGCAGTTTGCCATACCATGTGCCGATCTCGGATACATTCTGCTGCAGCATGTTGCTGATTTTGACCGGGAAGGGGGGCAGGGTGGGTTTGACATCGGGGGCGGGGGTGGCGTTCTGTGCGTTTTCTGCCTGCTCTGCAGCGGCTACAAGTGCAGGATTCGGCGCGGGTTTGAAGGTGAATGCTTCGGTCTTGATGGTTGCGGGTTTGGCTCCTTTTTCGAGCCGGCTGTTAGCGGAGGAGATGTTAACCGCGGTAATGGCGTTTTCTGCATCGGTTACGACGGGGGCATCTGCCGGGTTCTCGTATCCGAGTTCGCGGATTTTTTCTGCAAGCGATATGTTGCCGTAGTCTTTTACGGATACCATGGTCTGGGTGGATTTGTACCCATTTTCCTCTTCGATGGTAAGCTGGTATTCGCCGCCGACGGTTACGGGAATCATGTGAGGCACGCTTTCTTTATCGACTACGAGAATGAAGGTGTTGAGCAATACGGTGCGGATGGCAATCCGGGGAACCAGCATGGCTTTGCCGGTGCTGAGCGGAATTTTGACGCGCACCGGCATGCCGCCGCGCAGCACGTTATCGGGGTTGGGGATGATGCCCTCCACGTTTACCAACCCGGAGGAGGTGAGTACGCTGTCCATGGCAATCAGCGTGCCTTTGTGGGGAAGCTCAGTGCCATCTTCCATGAGCAGCTGGAACTGAGGTGGTGCCGGGGCGTCGGTGCTGTTGGTGCCGACTTTGCCGTATTTGCTGAAGATGTTGAGCAGGTGGTCTCCGTTGATAGAGAAATCTACGCGGATGGGGTCAATGGAAGTAATGTTGGTCAGTTTGGTGGAGGCGCTGACCAAATCGCCGATGGAAACATTTGCTGTGCCGATGATGCCATCGTACGGGGCGCGGATAATGGTGTAATTCAGGTTAATCTGCGCTTTGCTGACGGCGGCTTCCTGCTGGCCAATCTGGGCTTTTGCTGCTTCTACTTGTGCATTGGCTGCTTTGAGGGTTTGCTGGGCATCGGTCAGGTCTTTTTCGGAGACAGAACCGGATTGGACGAGTTGGGAGTATCGCTTGACATCGAGTGCGGCCTGCTGGGCTGTGGCTTCAGCCGCAGAGAGAGAGGCTTGCGCGGCCAGCAGATTGGCTTTGCTGCGTTCCAGCTCTGCTTCAAAGAGTTTTGGGTCAATACGGAAAAGGATATCGCCTTCTTTCACGGTGGTTCCCTCCTTGTATTCCTGGGAAATCAGGAAGCCGGAGATGCGGGGCCGGATATCGGTATCTTGTACGCCGCGCAGGTACCCGAACCATTCGCCGTAGTCGGTGACTTCCTGGTGGCGGATGTTGAATACCTTGATGTCCGGGGCTGCGGTCTGTGTTTCCGGGGCTGTGGATTCACCCGGTTTGCATGAAGTTAAGGTGCCGAGTGTACATCCACCCAGCGTAATAGCCAGAATCGCGTTTCGAGTCATGGTTTTTGTGATTTTGTGAAAGTTTTCTTCTGCCGCAGAGGAGGCGAAAGTCGGAGTTTCTGTCTTTTCGTCTGAGAGCGCGTGATTTCTGTTGTCTGGTGGAATCAGTTTGAAGGCGCGTTGCCGGGGAGTGGCTCATGCTGACTGCGCATGGCATTGAGCACGGCGCTTACGAGCCGCTGGCGGTCGCTGCGGGCTGCTGCCGCGAGCTGCAGGAAATCAGCCAGGTGGAAGTTGCCGTGCGTGCGCAGGAATTCGCGGTCCTTTTCATCTCCGTACATGATGTTGGGATCCAGAATACCGAAGATTTTGGCTTCTGCTTTGCGGATGATGCGGGGGAGGTAGGGGATTTCCTGGAATTCGTCTGTTTCCGGGGGGAGGTCTGCGGCGGTGATGGGGCGTGCGTTGCCGGACATGCCACGCATGGCGTTCAAGAAGTAATGGCGGCGTACGGCGGCAATGAGGAGGGTTGTGCTGGGGCTGGGGGCGCCTTTTTCTGCATATTCGCGGACGTAGCCGTGCATTTCGGCGGGTTGATAGCCAATGGTTTTGAGGAAATCCTGTTCTTCGGGCAGATAAAATCGGTCTGCCGGCGTTTGAGGGTTAAGCTGATAGCGTTCCACAGCTTCTCTGAAGAGGGACATGAAGCGGTCGTTCCATTCCATGAGAGAGAGTATAAAAGCAGGGGCGTATGATTGCAAGCTGAAAACATGCCTTCCTGCTGTATAACATTAAATAGTTTGAGCTGGTTTTTTCAGCGCTTGCGCAGGATAAGCCTGGCGAGGCCGTAGGTGACTATCCACATCAGCGCGCAGGTGATGAGGCAGCCGGTAAGCAGCTCAATGCATACCACCAGCAGGTTAACCTGTTGCAGTATGCTCAGCAGTTCGTTCCATCCCTGCAGGGCTGCTTCGGCGGTTTGGCGCATAAACTCTATGCTGATGCCGCTGCTCAGGCCGAATGCTCCGAGCAGGAGGGTGCCCACATACCATTGCAGAGGCCAGGCAAATACCTGATACCCGGGAAATGAAATGCAGCAGGAAAGAACTGCTATGGGGATGTTACTGCGTGTGGCCATGCAGCAAAGGATGACAAAGACCATCTGCATGGGGACGGGGGCTATGGCCCAGCTGGTTCCCCAGGCTGCGCCAATGGCAATGCTCCGGGGTTCCCAGAGCCAGAGCTCCGGGGTAAAAAGACGCGCCGGCAGCATGACGGCCCATGCCCGGCTGCCGGCTCGTTTGCGGCGCAGGTAATCGTCGACTTTCTGCACCAGCTTGTTGTAGTCAAACTTCATGCTTTCTGGTAGAACTTGTCAACCAGCTGCACGCTGCGATGCGTTGCACCGGAGTGTATATGCAGCGCATTGTAGGCGCGCTCTGCGCGGCGGGTTGTTTCATCGCTGCCGTTCAGCGCTGTGCGAATGGCCCCGGCAAGCCCGGCGGCTTCGCTGCTCAGAATGGCATCTTCGTTTTTGAGCAGGGTTACAAGGTCGGCAAAGTTGGTCATATCCGGGCCGATGATGACCGGCTTGCGGGCAGCAATGGCCTCTACGGGGTTCTGCCCGCCTTTGGCCAGGAAGCTCTTGCCAATGACAACGGCATCTGCCTGGGCAGTCCAGTCTCTCAATTCTCCTGTAGTATCGGCCACGTAGCATACGTTGGAGGGGATTTCTGCCGGTAATTCGCCGTGGGTGCGGAGCAGGGGGGTGAAACCTGCCTGGGTCAAATCGGCCACGACCTGCTCGCGGCGTTCGGCATGGCGTGGCACAATGAGCGGGAAAGCGCCTGCTTCGCGAGTAGCGGTGGCTATGAGTGCTTCTTCTCCGGCGTGGGTGCTGGCAGCCAGCACCACCGGTTTTTCCTGGCGAAGGGGATTGAGAATGTTGCGGAAATCCTCGCGAATGTTCTGGGGTACATCTCCCATGACGTCGAACTTGATGCTGCCGGGGGCGGTGATGATATCCGGATTCACGCCGATGCGGGCAAATCGGCCCATGTCGTTGTCATTCTGGGCACCCAGTGCGCTGAGGCGCTCAAAGAGCAGGCGGGTGATGCCTTTCACTTTCGCATAGCGACCTTCGCTGCGCGGAGAAAGGCGGGCATTCACCATAATCATGGGAATGTTGCGGCGGTGGCAGGATTCTGCAAAATTGGGCCAGAGTTCTGCCTCAATCAACACAACGGCCCGGGGCTCAAAACGTTTTAACGTGCGGCCGGGCAGCCCCGGTACATCCAGCGGGGAATAGAGCGGGCGTACATTGGGCAGAGCCGCCTCTCGTGCGACCTGGTGGCCGGTTGCGGTGCTGGTGGCAAGAATGACCGGCTCTTTGTGGGTTTTGCACCATTCGCGGATGAATTTGAGGGCAATAAAGGTTTCACCCACGCTTACGGCGTGCACGTAGAGCCCGCCTCTGGGCTCCTCAGATGCTGGTTTTCTGAAGATGCCGAAGCGTTCCGATAACCCGGTGCCAAAGCCACCGCGTTTTTTCATTTTAATGAGGTAGCCCGGTATGGAAATAATCAGGAAGACCGGCAGCAGCAGGTTGTATATGAGGAGAAAGATAAAGCGTTTCATATGGTTTCGACCTGGTAGAAGAGAATTACGTTTTTGCCGTAGTGGCGGGTGTCTACAAGTTTCCAACCGGGGAATTCACGGCTGTGGGAATCACCCACGCCGTATCCTTCCTGCGCCTCGGCAATGAAATAGCCGCCCTCTGCCAGAAGTTCATGCAGACGGTCGGTCATCAGCTCGGCTATCATATCGCGGTCGCCAATGGCTTTTGCATAGGGCGGGTCCGCAAAGATGTAGTCATAGCGCCCTGAGTCCCGCTTTACGAATTGCAGACAGTCGCTCTGCACGATACTGCCGCCAATCAACCGCGAGCGTTCCAGATTCTGGCGAGCCATGGCGCAGGAGGGCCGGGCTGCATCCACCATGCGGGCGGAGGCTGCGCCCCGGCTTAATGCCTCGATGCCGACTGAGCCGGAGCCACAGAATAAATCAAGTACACGTGCGCCCTCAATCGTTGGTCCGAGAATATTGAACAAGGCTTCGCGCACGCGGTCCTGGGTGGGGCGTACTTCTCCTTGGGGAACCCGGATGGGGAGTCCTTTTGCGGCTCCTGCAATGATTCTCATGGCGGTTGTGTTTTGTTAAAGTGAGAAGCGGGAGTCTCAGGCTGGAAGTAGCCTGGCCCCCGCTGTAGTGTTTGAGGTGATGCTGATTACTTCTGCCCGGGGCGGGTGGCGCGGGCGCTGGCAGTTGTAATCGGGAAAACGATAGTATAGCCGTGGTTGGCAATAGCAGTACCGCTGATGGCAGAGCGCTCTACGAGACTGTAGTAGAGGAATACGGCCTTGCCATCTGTGGCTTTTGTCAGCCGAATCGTTTCGTTGAGGGTGGAGAGGGAATCTTTCTTTTCCAGTTTCCACTCGTTGCCGGTCTGGGGACCATAGTCGGATCTTTCATCAGCTGCGTATGCTGCGCCTTTCAGTTCGCCGTTATTGGAAACCCAGGCGTTTTTCCGGGAATCATAACGCAGGGAACCGATGGTGAGGGGCATGGATTCGCCGTTGGCAACACGAGTGGCGGAGATTACGCTGTAAATACCATCACCATCACTCTTCAGACCAACATGGACATCAGCCATCCGTGCCAGCTGGGTCTTTTTCCAGGCTTCTGTATATTTCTCGTATTCTGCTTTATCCGGCCACAGGCCAGCATCGTATTCCATGAGCCGATCTGCAGAACTCCTGGCATTAATAGCTTGCTGCTTTTCTTTGGGCAATTTTACAAAACGCTGCAGGGCAGCGCGGTGTAATTCTGCGAATTCTTTTGTTCTCACCGGGCGTACAACCGTTCCTGTTATGGTGGAGCCGTTGCAGGGGAGATAGCCGTTGAGCGCTTCCGGGGTGTTGTCAGCAAAGGCGGTACTGCACAGCACAAGCGGTGCAGCCATGATGGCTGTGAAAAATCGTGACAGATTCATATCGGATACTTCATACTCTAGCATCGTTTTTTTTTCTTGGCAAGCAAGAAATTCGGTGGTATTGTCATGCAGATATGAGATTGTTTCGCATGCTTCATGCATTGGTTTCAGGTGTCGCTTTAATGATGCTGGCCTCGTGTCAGACGGCAACGCCTGCATCCCGTATTAGTCAGAATCCGGTCATGTACAACATGCTGAGTCCGGAACAGCAGGTGCTGGTACAACAGGGGCGCATTTGTGAGGGAATGAGCAAGGATGCTGTGTATCTGGCGTGGGGAAATCCTAATACGCCGCCTGTTACCGGTCAGCAGGATGGTGCCAGCTATGAAAAGTGGGTCTATACAACTTACCAGCCTGTGATGGTGGATTCCATCAGTACGGGGTTCGGGTGTGGTTATGGTCACTGCTGGCATGGCGGAGGAATCAGCACTTCCACGGCTTATGTACCGAAAGATGCTGCATGGGTCATGTTCCAGAATAATAAGGTGACAGCCTGGGAGGCGCGCCGCTGATTTTATACAATTATGAAAACAGAAATCTATACGCTGAAAACGCCTGAGCTAGTGGTGCGCATCACGAATTATGGTGCACGCGTGCTCAGCTGCGAATACCAGGGAACTGATTGCCTGTATGGCCCTAAAACGCTTGAGGAATTGCCGGAGGATACCTGCTATTGTGGTAGTATCTGCGGACGCGTGGCAAATCGCATTGCCGGCGGTTCATTTGTTCTGGATGGCAAGGAATACACCCTGGCGGTCAATAATGGACCTAACCACCTGCATGGGGGACTGAAGGGCTTTTCTGATATGCCGTGGCAGGTAGAGACTGTGACTGAAACTCAGCTGGTGCTGAGCCTTGTTTCCCCTGATGGGCAGGAGGGGTATCCCGGCACGGTGAGTGTACGCGCCATTTACACGGTGGAAGGACGTCGTCTGACTCTCCAGATGGAAGCCACGACGGATGCTCCCACTCTGCTGAATCTTACTAACCACGCCTATTGGAATTTGTCCGCATCGGGAACGATTGACACGCATTGCCTGCAAGTGAATGCCTCGGCGTATACGCCAATGGTGGCAAATATTCCCACGGGCTATATTGCTCCGGTAGAGGGGACGCTTTACGATTTGCGTAAACCTGCGGTGCTGGGCGAGCGCAATGCCGCAGATGCTATTGCGGGTGGGTATGATGACAATTATGTGCTGCCGACCACGCCCGGTGTGAAGCTGGCGGCTGTTTTAACGAACGGGTATCGCACGCTGCGGGTGCTGACAGATGCTCCCGGTCTGCAGGTGTACACCGGTGATTACCTGCCGCTCAAGCGTGGAGGTGTGGCGTTGGAGGCTCAGAATTACCCCGATTCACCCCATCATCCGCATTTTCCGAGTATTGAGCTGCATCCTGGGGAGCTGTACAAGCGAACCATTGCCTGGGAGGTTGATTAGACGGTCTTCAAAGCTGATGCTGAAAAAGCCGCACCCGGTGGGGGTGCGGCTTTTTGTAGGAAAAGAATATCTGTTTTTTTACTTCTTGCGGAACTCAAAGAAGGTTTCCACGGAGGCGAGCAGCAGCACCAGGTAGGCAATGATTTCGACCGTTTCTTCCAGAATACGGCGAACCAGCACGGCGTCGTACATCTTGTTGTTGAGCAGGTCCACCAGGAAGCTGCGGTGCCCGAGGCATTGTGCAATGGGAATCATGATAATGGCGGCGGTCACCATCATGTGGAATGAGTTGGATGCCAGGAAATCATTAATCTCCGGTTGAATGGTGTTGCGGCGGCGGATGATGGCAGCAATGCCGGCAAACGGGAAAATCCAGCACCAGGCCCAGCCGATAGCGGGCATCAGCTCGTCAAAGAAAGCGTCCTGCTCGCGGATGAGCGCGGCAAGTGCCATCATGCTCATCAGGAAAAGAATGGGGCGGTAGCTGGCGTTTTTGATGGCGCTGATACCGAAGCTCAGAGAAACGAGAGCCAACACCACTGACTGTAAAATTTCAAAAATGCCGTTTTCTACAACGGCTGCATTCTTATACACATCGCCGATTTTCCAGAAAACGATGACGATGAGAGTCAGCAGTACCAGATACAGGAACTGGCGGGCCACACCCAGGTATAGAGATTTTGGAGATGTGTTCATGAGTATTTGTTAGCGTGTGATGCTTTGTTTAACATGAATTAAAGAAAAAGTCCAGAAGAAAAGCTTTAATGCTGCCGGAAAGCGGAGAAATACCTGCGAGACATGCGTAAAACAGCTTCATCCAGTATCGCTCTGTTTGCTGCAAAATCATCTGCACTCCACCAGGCAAGGTCATCGGATTCCGGGGAGATGCTGAACCGCTCATGCGGGGCTTGCAGCAGGTAGCGTATGTCGTAGTGGTAATGTGCCGGTTCTCCCTTTGCGGGGCGCTCAGGTATCCGGTGAATATCAATATCGAAAATCTCATCGCTCAGCGCCATGATACCGCAGATGCCGCTTTCTTCCTCCGCTTCCCGCAGCGCGACGTTCAGCGGATTGCTGTCTCCATCGGCATGTCCTCCGGTTTGCATCCACCGCCCCAGATTGTGGTGCAGGGTAAGCAAAGCCCTGTCTCCGGCTGGGTTTACCAGCCAGGCAGAGCCTGTTATGTGTCCCGCAGCGTGGCTGCGTTCAAAACAATCTGGTGTGCTGCAGATGAATTGCAACATGGTGTCGGCAGTTTCTTGCTGCTCCGGGTGCTCTTTTGCAAAAAGTTGCAGCATTTTGCAGATTTTGGCGCGTTTATCTGTGGGAAATGAGGGCATCGGGCTGTTATTTTACTCTGAATACGGGCAGAATCAAGTCATACTCGTAAAAAAATGATTGTAAAGAAAAGTTTAGTATTGGCAGCCGGGGTGTATGTGTGATAGTATAGCTTCGGCGGGGTGGAAGCAGGAATGGCGTTGACCCGGAAGTTAGCGCGAGCACTATTGCATCCGGCCTGAAACACTTTTTTTCTCCGATTTTCTATGATGTCCGGCACTCGTCAGCTCATGCTCAGTCTGATTGCTCTGGTGGTCTGTATTCTGGCCTCCTGTCAGAGCGATCCGGGCGTTAGATACGCCAATTTTCCGGATGCGGTGACCAACCTGAACCAGGTGGATCCCGCATATCGTAAGTATTTTGCATCCCAGCAGGGGCGCAACTACAGCGCAGCTGACCAGCGTAAGGCTCTGGCAGCCGCTATTCGCACCGCCCGCACACCGGTTCCGGCCTATGTGCCTCGTTCTGCCATGGCGGCCAATCGCAAGGCTATGCGCCAGCGCACTGCCCGCCGTGGAGCAGGGCGCGCTGTGGCAAAGAGCAAGGCAGTGCGCAGTCGCAAGGCTGTGGCTAAGAAGAGCAGCAAAGCAGGGCGCAAGCGCGCCGTGGCAAAGCGTAAGACTGTGCGGCGTCGCCGTCGCGGTTAATGCACGCCTGAGGGCAAAAGCTTTTGCGCCTGTTCTGTATGGGACAGGCGCTTTTTTTCGGGTGTGGGGAGGGTCGTGTCATATTTGCCTGCATGACGGCGGAAATTCATTGACTTGCGGAGCTGCATAGTGCATTCTGTGCGTGCAATGAAGACAGTACTCATTATCGGAGCTGGTGGTGTGGGGCATGTAGTGGCCCACAAGTGCGCCCAGATGTCGGATGTGTATGAGAACATCCACCTGGCCTCGCGTACCAAGAGCAAGTGCGATGCTATTGCAGCAGACGTACTGGCCCGCGAGGGTGTGACGATTACGACGCATGCCGTCGATGCCGATGATGTGGCTGCCACGGTGGCCCTCATCAAGGAAGTGGGGGCAGATTTGGTGCTGAACGTAGCATTACCTTATCAGGATCTTCCCCTCATGGATGCCTGTCTGGAAGCCGGCGTGAACTACATGGACACCGCCAACTACGAACCCCGCGATGTGGCCAAGTTTGAGTACAGCTGGCAGTGGGCCTATCAGGATCGCTTTAAAGAGGCCGGTCTGTATGCTCTGCTTGGTTCCGGCTTTGACCCGGGTGTGACTAATGTATACACAGCCTGGGCCCTTAAGCACCATTTCGATGAAATTGAATACCTTGACATCATCGATGTGAATGGCGGTGACCATGGTCAGGCCTTTGCTACGAATTTCAACCCGGAAATCAACATCCGCGAGGTGAGTGCCCCCTGCCGCCACTGGGAGAATGGTGATTTCCAGGAGACTGGTGCCATGAGCAAGCACCAGCCCTTTGCCTGTCCGGATGGCGTGGGTACATACGAAATCTACCGCATGTACCACGAGGAGATGGAATCCCTTGTGAAGCATATCCCCACAATCAAGCGCGCTCAGTTCTGGATGAGCTTCTCTCCGAACTACATCAACCACCTCACCGTACTCAAGAATGTAGGCATGACCCGCATTGACCCGGTGATGTACAACGGAGTGGAAATCATCCCGCTGCAGTTCCTCAAGGCTGTACTGCCCGACCCCGGTGACCTGGGCAAGACCACGCATGGTCGCACCTGCATCGGCTGCGTGATTCAAGGCAAGAAAGATGGTCAGTACAAAGCCGTGTACATCTACAACATCTGCGACCATGAGGAATGCTTCAAGGAAGTCGGCTCCCAGGCTATTTCCTACACCACCGGCGTTCCCGCCGCTATCGGTGGACGCATGATTCTCACCGGCACCTGGAGCGGGCAGGGTGTGTTCAACATGGAGCAGAACGACCCGGACCCCTTCATGGAGGCTCTTAATAAATATGGACTCCCTTGGAATTGCATCGAGCTTACCCGCGAACAGGCCGAAAGCCTTACCGTGGTGAAGTAAATATTCATTCCTATGCAAAATATTTGCGGCGCATGGACATGCTCCATGTGCCGCTTTTTAGGAAACGTCAGGCATGGCATGCAACTGGGGTGAGAGTCCCCAATGAGCCGCTGACAGAGCGGAAACAAATAGTCCAGGGCAATTGCATCACAGCAATGTGAGGAGGAGGGGATGAGTCGAACCGGGACAAGTGCCTGTCGGAGTTAGTGGTGCGCGCCCAGGACATGGGTAACAAAATAGTACCATTACATAGGTAACACAAGTTCCATTACATAGGTTACACTTTTGGATAGACATGTGGCATAATCTCATTATGCCATGGAACACCAAGAGTAGTAATCAAATGAGAAACGAGTTTATAAAGCTTGTAAGTCAGCCGGAGATTTCTATGGCTGAAGCATGCCGGTCATTTAACATCAGTCGAAAAACAGGATATAAATGGCTCAGAAGATATGAAAAAGATGGCGATTCGGGGTTGGTAGATCGAAGCCGACGTCCTGTGAATCAACCAACTAAGCTATCTGAGCAGGTACTGTTACGCATAGTCAGCATTCGTGTTGCACACAAGCATTGGGGAGCTGATAAAATACGTGCCATTTTGAAAAGAGAACACATTTCTCCATTGCCCGGGCGCACGACTATTCATCGAGTATTGAGGCAGGCAGACTTGCAAGTGGCGCGCCCAGTTGCCGCCCCCCCGGCATCTGATCCGGGCTAGGACATTTGGACTCCTGTGATGATTTTTTTTGACCTTTCCGGTGTCGCATTTGATTTTACACTTCTCAGCACGATAAAAAAATGCAAAAAAATGAAAAAAAGTCTTGCAATCTGATTTCGTCTGTTGTATACTCGCCACGTCCTCATCGGGATAAACAAATAAAACAGAAACGGGGTATTAGCTCAGTTGGTAGAGCGTCTCAATGGCATTGAGAAGGTCAGCGGTTCGAATCCGCTATGCTCCATGCGAAAGGCACCCATTTCGGGTGCCTTTTTGCATGGAGCAATTCCGGGGCTTTTCGGGTCAAACCGGGTCAAGCCCAAATAATGGGGTCAAGCCCAAATAATGGGGTCAAGCCCAAATAATGGGGTCAAGCCCAAATAATGTGGAATTCGAATTTTCATATCACAATGTGACCACATTCAATTAACACCCTTAAGCGGTAGTTCTGAAAGTTACGATAGCCATAGGCTCGGCGTTGAATTAATTTCATTTTTCTGTGGAAGCCTTCCGTGATTCCATTGCTTTTGGTGAAACGCCACATACGGATGATAGGCTCAAACCACTGTCGGATTGTGCGCCCCAGTTTTTTGAATATCTGGGTCAAGCCCAAATAATGTGGAATTCGAATTTTCATATCACAATGTGACCACATTCAATTAACACCCTTAAGCGGTAGTTCTGAAAGTTACGATAGCCATAGGCT
>JAZSRB010000015.1:0-4816 GCA_045538275.1 Akkermansia sp.
GCACGGTAGGTGTAGAATCGACTTCATGGAAGCTGAGAGACGAGGTGTAAAAGAGACACGTTGAACCTGCGAGGCATTCTATCGGATTCAATTTAATACGTCAAGCTAAATAACTTACTGCTCACTCGAGGTCCACATGTGCCCCAAAGATTTTGCAAGCAATAGAAACATCAACAACAATTTTGAAGAAGCCCCGACAATTTCATACGCAGACTTTGGGATACGTGTGACTTCGCTGGAATCTGAGCTTACGAAGGGAAGGACGATATTTTAGTGCTGCAGTATGATAGTTGAAAAAAACGCCGCCATCGGGGTAGAATCCGGTAGCGGTGAGCTTTGGGGGCTATTCGTTAGTTCTGACCTTTTTCCATTGGGGGCTTTTCCTCTTTTTCTTCTTCTTCTTTGGTTTTTCGAGTTCTTCCTCCTCCTCCTCAGAAGTAGCAGTTGGCGCGGAGTCGTTTTCTTGTTTTGTCTGGGAATTCGCATCTCTGGCATCTACCTGAGCGACCAGCTCTTTGTATGTGGCCAGAATGGCATCTGCTTCCCAGGTGTCTTCCTTGATGGATTCCAGGATGACTTTCCGGGTGTTGTCCAGGCAGTTGTGCATTTCAATGGAATCTCCATGCTGGAGGAAATAGGCAACTACGTTACCACTTGCATCTACTACGCGTAATCCACTTGGTATGTAGGAGGAAGAGGAGTTGGTTGTCTGTTTGTAAAGCAGACGCCTGGTCACGGCTTTAAACGAGTTGATGATGGGGCTTTTTACCTTGCAGGACTTTGCCTGGCGTTCAATGTCACCGGATCTGGTGTATTTGCCGGCATATTCCTTTTCTGATTCTGATAGATTAAGAAGGATGAGAAGCTCTGCTCCCTTGCGGAAGATGCGGCGGGAGGGCTCAGCCAGGAATTCAGCGTAATAGTTAAGGTTGTGGAGGCTGGATATGTAGTTGATGTTGTAGAGATAGTACACCTTGGCGTGGCTGTCGTAACGAGCGTTATTGAAAATGATGTCACGATTGCGCTTGTTGGCATCTATGAAAGCGGGAATCGGCGCCAGTTCTGCACGTTTCGCTGTGTCTGCTGCCAGTTTCCCTGGGCAGAAAATGCAGAGAATCAGGAGAAGATACAGGGGGCGGAACAGAGAAAACATGTGAGGTGTGTAGCTTTAATGGATATCGTTGAGGTGCCAGTATTGTACTTGTAACGTGATGATGTTTCAAGCATAAATCCGAATGAGACATGGCTGGGCCTCATCCGGATTTGCATCTGGAATGTGCTTCAGTTTTCTTCGGCCTGTTCCTGTTCCAGGTCGCGCACGCGCTTGACCTTGGCGCCCAGCATCATGAGCTTTTCATCCAGCATCTCGTAACCGCGGTCAATGTGGTAGAGACGGTGAATTTCTGTGGTGCCTTCTGCCGCCAGAGCTGCCAGAACCAGGGCAGCGCTGGCGCGCAGGTCACTGGCCATGACCGGAGCGCCGGAGAGGCCGCTCACGCCGGTGATGATGGCGGTGCCGCTGTCTACCTTGATGTTGGCGCCCATGCGCTTAAGCTCGGAGCAGTGCATGAAACGCTGCGGGAAAATGGTGTCCTTTACCACGCTGATACCGGGCGTGAGGGCAAAAAGAGCCGTCATCTGAGCCTGCATGTCGGTGGGGTATTCCGGGTAGGGATTGGTGAGAATCTTGCCGCTGCGCGGGTTTTCTCCGGGGGCAACGAAGACGGAGGTGCCGTCCTCGTTGTACTCTACGCGGTGGCCGCATTCCACCAGCAAATCTGAAATGGCCTTCATGTGCGGGCGGTACACGCGGTTAATCATGAGACCATCGCTCACCATGGCGGCGGCTACCATGAAGGTGCCGGCTTCGATTCGGTCAGGAATCACGGTGTGTTCGCAGCCGTGCAGTTTCTCTACACCATGAATGGTGATGGTGCGGGAACCTGCTCCCTCAACCCGGGCGCCCATCTTGTTAAGGAAGTTGGCGAGGTCCACCACCTCGGGTTCGCGGGCGGCGGATTCGATGACGGTGGTGCCTTTGGCAAGCACGGCGGCCATCATCACATTATCTGTGCCCAGTACGGTGGGCCCGCTGTCGCCACGCATATCAATTGTGGTGCCGATGAGACCATTCGGGGCATCAATAACCAGGTTGCCACCCTTCACCTGCACCCGGGCACCCAGTGCCTTGATGCCGCGGATGTGAAGGTCCACCGGGCGGTCACCGATGACGCAGCCGCCGGGCAGGGGAAGCACGCATTTCTTCATGCGGGCCATAAGTGGCCCGAGCAGACAGATGGAGGCACGCATCTTGCGTACCTGTTCGTAGGAGGCCTTGTGGGAGATACCCTCCGGGGATTCTATGCGTACCGTACCGCTGGAGCGTTCTACCGAACAGCCCAGCTGGCTGAGAATCTGGAGCATGTAGTTGGTGTCGGATACATCCGGCACGCGGGAGATGCGCACGGGCTCATCGGTGAGCAGGGCTGCAGCAAGAATGGGGAGAGACGCGTTTTTGGAACCGCTGATATTGACGGAGCCACTAAGCCGGGTTCCGCCTTCGACGATGAGTTTATCCATGGTGTGTGTGATTCGCTGGTGTTTGGATTGTTGATACTCTAGCATACCCCCGGCTGGCTTGCAAGGAGAATTGTTATTTGGATCGGGAGAATATTTTCGTATTCCTTTTAATCAGGACGAGCAGTAGAGCAATAACCAGCAATGCTACGCCGCTGCAACCTCCGATAATCCAATGTATGGGGAAAGCCGCAGGTCTGATAATCCGGACAATTTCATCGTCGTCAAGGGCGTCTCTCCAGAAGTACAGGTTATCAATGCTGGCAGATTGGATGAGCCCTCCGCCGCCATGGTTGGCTCCCCAGGTAATGTCCTGGACTGTTGTATGCGGGATAATGCTTGCATCATGGGTGAGGTGCATGTCTTTCCCTATTTTTTTACCATCCACGTATACGCGTACGCGTCGTTCCTCTCTGTCGTAGGTAAGGGTGATGGTTTTCCCTTTAAGTTCGCTGAATGAGCCAAGCGTTCTTTTTGCTTTTCTTCCTGTAAGGTTGGCGTCTGCAAAGCTGTTGCACAGGAGCTCGAGTTTTCCTTTCCTGGCTATGGCCAGGCGCAGCCCTTGTTCCCTAATCCGCCCCGGGGTATACAGTCCCATGAGCGTTTGACCGGATGACCCTTTGATATCCAGCAGGTCAAAGCTGATGGTAAACGCTGCGCAGTGCTGGGTTCTAAGCTCAAAGTTTTTGGCCCATCCGGTTTTGCCCGGCTCTTTCCCAATGGAATATACTCCGTGTTTGGCATCGGAATTGATCATGCCCAGAAAACTTTCGTCGATTTCTGGTTTGCTTGCGCGGGTGAACGATGAAGCAAAGCCCATACCATCGAGTAAATCTTCAGGTAATTCGTCAAATGGGAGCGATGCTGCATGTGTGAATCCACAATAGAGGGCGAGCAGTATGGAAATGATTTTTTTCATGGTGGCGAATGCGGATGATTCCAATGATGTGGAACATTCTGGTCAAGAATATGGTATAAGTCAATATTAAAGATGGCAAATTCATGAATTCCAGAGTTCCATTTGAACTTTTTTTCCGGTGAAGGTGTGCTCTTTTAACGGGTTTGCTTTGAATAAACGGCCCCGCTCTCTGGTGTGAGAGCGGGGCTTTCAGTAAGCTTATCGGTTCTATGCTTTTACAGCAGGGAGAAAGCGATGTTGAGACCGGCAGTCACGATGGACACCATGCTCATGAGCTTGATAAGAATGTTCAGAGAGGGGCCGGAGGTATCCTTGAAGGGGTCACCCACGGTGTCACCCACCACAGAGGCGTCATGCACGGCGGTGTGCTTGCCGCAGTAGGGGGCGTCGCCCGTCTCAATGTACTTCTTGGCGTTGTCCCAGGCACCGCCGGAGTTGGCCATGAATACGGCGAGCACGAAGCCGCCGGCAAGACCACCGGCCAGCAGGCCGAACACACCGGGAACACCCATGATGAGGCCGGTAGCGATGGGAACAATCACGGCAATCATGGAGGGCACCACCATCTCACGCTGGGCACCCTGGGTGGAGATAGCCACGCAGCGGGCGTAGTCGGCCTTCTTGCGGCCTTCGAACACGTCCTTGTCGCTGAGCTGGCGGCGCACTTCTTCCACCATGCTCTTGGCGGCGCGGCCCACGGCGTTCATGGTCAGACCGCAGAAGAGGAAGGAAAGCATGGCGCCGATGAAGACGCCCAGCAGCACTTTCGGGTTCATGAGGGTTACGTCGAAGGCGGTCATGAACTCAGCGATGTTCATCTTGGCAACATCGGCGCTGTTCAGCACCTGTTCGCCGAAGAAGCTGGTCTTGAAGGTCTCACCATAGTGCAGGGCAGCAATCTTGAGTTCCTCAATGTAGGAGGCAAGAAGGGCCAGGGCTGTCAGAGCGGCAGAGCCGATGGCGAAGCCCTTGCCGGTGGCAGCGGTGGTGTTGCCCAAGGCATCCAGAGCGTCCGTGCGGCTGCGCACGTCATCGCCCAGGGAGCTCATTTCGGCGTTGCCGCCGGCGTTGTCGGAGATGGGACCAAGTCGGATCGTAGCCATGTCGTTCTGTGAGCCAAGGAGTTGGGTCTAGTCATTGTCTTCCTAAGACCCGCTTGGCCTCCGACTTCCGGCGGCAACGCCGAAATGAGCTCCCTGGGCGATGACGTGCGCAGCCGCACGGACGCTCTGGATGCCCTGGGCAACACAAGTCGGATCGTAGCCATGTCGTTCTGTGGGCCAAGGGGTAGGGTGTAGTCATTGTCTTCCTAAGGTCGAG
>JAZSRB010000001.1:0-4512 GCA_045538275.1 Akkermansia sp.
ACGCTCCGGGCAGGATTCGTCTTTGAAGGGATTGCCACCCATGGCCGCCACGGATTTGATGGTGCGCAGCAGCACCTTGAGCCGCAACCCGTATTGCGGGCTGGCGGGGTAGGGAGTGCCATTGATGGCTACCGCCCGGTATAGCGGCAGTTCCTGGCAGCTTTGCTCTGCCACCCACACCCCGAAAGACCAGGCAAAGAGGTAGATGCGCTCGTAATGGGAAAAATCTTCTGCCTTCAGCGGGGAGAGCTGGCGGTGGTCGTAGCAGCAGAGTACATCATACCCCGCTGGGAAGGACAGCTGGTGTACCGCATTGGGCGTGGCTCCCCAACCCAGCATGAAGAGGATGAGCCTGCGGTTCCCGGTGTTTTGAATAAGCCAGTCTTGTTTCATGGTGTCAGACTTTCCTGCGAGCCCACTGAAGCCCGAAGAGCATTTTGCGCAGAATGAGGTATTCCACCAGCATATCGCAGGCTATCAGCATCCAGATGCCCACCAGCGAGAGCGTCTCCGGCCACAGCCAGTACCATACCAGCAGGCAGAGCACGCGGAAAAAGCCCATGCCGCCGTAAGATACCCACATCACGCGCCGGGTATCACCCGCGCCCCGCAGGCACATTTTGCAGATGAGCATGGCGGCATAGAAGGGCTCAATGATGAGGAAAGCCTGTACCACCGGGCGTGTGGTGGCCGTGAGCTCCGGCGAACCCGCGGCGAAGATATCCACGAACACATCCGGCCACAGGGCAAAGACCACACCCATGCAGCCCATGAAGAACACGCTGTAGCGCACGCATTTGCGGGCGGTTTCCAGCGCCAGACGCACACTGCGCGCGCCCAGGTACTGGCCCACCAGCGTGGCCCCCGCCATGCCAATGGCAAAGCCGGGCAGGAAGCTCATTGATTCAATGCGGATGGCAATGTTGTGCGCGCCTACTGCAGCATCGCCCAGCGAGGAAATGATGCGGAGCACGAAAATCTGAATCACCCAGATACCGCCCACTTCGATAGCCTGCGGCACACCGATGCTGAGGATGCGGTACATCATGCCCCAGTCAATGCGCAGGCTCTTGCGGTCGAGGTACAGCGGCGGGGCATAGGTCGGCCCCTGGGATTCGCAGTAGGTATCCAGCGCCTGGCCGTTCATGGCACGGCGCATGCTCAGCGTGCGCTTGAACAGGATGCCCATCAGCACTGCGGCTGCCGCCGCCATGCCACCTATCATGCCCAGCGCCAGCCCCTCCACAAACATGCCGCACACCTGCACCAGGAAGAGGCTGAACACGATGTTGAGCCCATCTACCACCAGCATGATGATAAAAGGCGTGCGTGTATCACCCGCACCGCGCAGCGCCGCATTCAGCGCAAACACCACGCCGGAGAAAATGGCCACCCAGCACCCGGTGTACATGTAGCGCAGCGCTACTTCTCGCGCAAATTCACCCAGACTCAGCACCTGCGTAACCAGAAAATCCGCCGTGCCGTACATGAGCAGGGCTGAAAGAAAACCCGCCATCAGCCCCAGAACAGCGGCCTGGTTGGCGGCGTAATTCGCATCGGCATATTTTTTAGCCCCTGTCATGCGACTCACAATGGCGGTGGCGCCCATGCCCACCGCGCCCTGCATCACAAAGCCCAGCCACATCACAAACGAGGTCACCCCGATGCCGGAGGCTATCTGCGCTGTCTTTTCGCCGTGGTCGCCCATGTGCGTGGCCAGCACCAGCGAGGTGGAGGCGCAGATGAAGCTCATCACCTGCTCCAGCAGCGGCCAGAGTGCAATGGACACAATCTGGCGCGGCAATGTCATGCCTGCCAGCTTTCCGCCCAACTGCCCCTTGGCCAGGGCTACGCGGATCTTGCCCTCTCTGCCGTCACCTGCACTCATGTCCAAGGAGATTGTAGCATGCAGAATTGCCTTTGAACAGTAAAAAGAACTGGTATAATTTATTTTCCACATGTGTCCCAAAGATTAAGGAAAATGGGAATGTGAAGCATTAATCCCGCGGGCGAATGCCCGCCTGATTTCAAGCCCGTGAAACGGGCGCCAGCTGTTAGGCAGACGGTGGAGCGGCAAAGCCGCGGACCCCCTGCTAAGCGGAAAAAATAACCCGAACCCCGAACGAAGTGAGCGGGTGACAGCCCGCCACGGCGGCTAGTTCCGGCGAAGCTTCAGCGCAGACGGAAGGGCGTAAGCCCGGGGACAGGAAGCCGCGGTTACAATGTGTTGCATTGCTTGCTGTCACCACAGGTTCCCTGGGTTCCTGTTCCATTTTTAACCCGACAACAGGGGTTCCGCGAGGCTCGCTGACGCGGCCTCACTCCACCACCTGCCTAACGGCTTACCGCCCCAGAGGGGCTCAGATTTCCGCTCGCCGTTGGCTCGTCAAAGTCCCATTTGTCAGGATGAGGGGTGGCTTCTTCAAAATTGTTGTTGATGTTTCTATTGCTTGCAAAATCTTTGGGACACATGTGTTTATTTTCGGGCCTGTTTCAGATTTGCTGAAGGCATTCTACATAATGGAACAAAAAAATGCTGATTATCCTGCTGGATACCGCGCCAGCGGTATTCAATTTCGACTAAGCTCTGCGAAGATTTCGATACAGCTCATCCGGAGCTGTCATGTGAACGTAAATCACTCCGGCAGCCACAGGCTGCGGAAATTTGCGCCTCTTGTCGGAGTGATGGCTTCCTCGCTGCCAAATGTGGAAAAAGCCGCTGTCCAGTCCGGAACAGCGGCTTTGCGAAATCTGTCAGGATAACCTTATTTACGGCGGCGGCGGGCTGCCAGTCCGGCAAGAGCCAGCAGGGAAAGCGTGGCTGTGGCGGGCTCGGGAACGACAGGCGTTGTGAATGTAATAGAGGGGAGTGTCCAGCCATTGTTCAGCTGGGTGTCGTTAATACTTGTAACGAAACTGGTGGGCATCACATTGTCCCATGAGGCAGTAACTGTTTTTGAGCCGCAAAGTGCACCCTTTGAATCGGTGACGCTGTATACGGTCGAGTCTCCAGTTCTTTCAACTGTAAAAGTGTATGTTCCCGAAGTGAGTAGGGTTTGCATATCCATGGACGTGCCTGCATCGCTGGTTAAACCACTACCTTTTACATTAACTTGACCAACTGTTCGATCTCCGCTATTCCCTTTACCTTGCACATAGAACTGAAGACCATTGCTAAATACGCCATTGGGGAAAGGCTCTGTGCCGGTAGCTATTACCGTGGAGCCCCAATTGTTCGTGCCGAATTCTGTATCAAGTGTAAGTGTAATTGAGAATGTTCAGTTCTTCTGAGTGAAGTCAAGAGCTTCATTACCAAGATTTAAGGTGTAATACTCACCAGGTTTTGTCCAATCGGTGGAATCGAAAGTGAGAGGGGTAGCCGAAGCTACGCCTACGAAGGCAAAAAGGGTTATGAGGGCTTTCTTCATGACTGATGAGAATGTTGTTAGAGATGTTTTGTGAGGGCTGGTAAATGAATCCAGAGCTTCAATTGATGGTAATATACAGCATTCGAAATGCTGTAGCAAGCATAAAAGTTGTAAATGATTAGAAAGTTGTAGGTTAGCGGCATATAGAATAGCTACAATAATTCGCAGCAACGCTATAAACAGCCTTAATCTCCTTACTATTAGCAATCAGAATGTGCATCAGCATTTCGAATGCTGTAGCAAGGTTATTCGGTGGATGTGGAGCAGGTGGTACATGTGCCCAAAGTTACTGCAATAAATTGGTGTTTATCGCCCTATTCTGGCGCACAACCTGTCTCGGCGTAGCTTTAGCGAAGACGGAAGTGCGCGGAATTTTGAGCCCACAGAGTGGGCGGCAGCCAGTAGGCAGGGGTGGAGCGACAATGTCGCGGAACCCCTGCTCAGAGAAAAATTAGACCAGAACCCCGAACGCAGTGAGTGGGTGGCAGAAAACGATGCTACGCCAATGGGATTGTCGAATTTGAAAGCTAGCGTCTTCTCCAGGACTGGTGGTTATCGAACCATATTTTCTGCTGGAGCGAGGACTCTGTCGCAAAGCCGCTGTTCCTGCCGGAACGAATGAAAGCCCCCGACGGCTGTAAGGGGGCTTGGACAAACGCGCAGCGTTTGCCCCGCAGGGGTGAGCTGCCGGAGTGGCGGCAGCGAATCAACCCGCGTCCGCCCCCCGGCCCCTTGCTGTCGCAAGGGGTGCACCTGCCCAGAGGAGTCTGGGCAGGCCGGGGGCTGGAAAGCACACTGTGCTTTCCAGCCTCATCCGTGCAGCCGGGAAACCGGGTCAAGCCCAAATAATGTGGAATTCGAATTTTCATATCACCACGTGACCACATTATTTGGGCTTGACCCAAAATTTGCCTTGACTATCCACGCCCTCTCCTGTAATCTTCAAGTACTTCAAATACATAACACTGGGCATGGTAGGAGTTTTCTCCTCCATGCTCAATGTTTTTCTGCCCTTTACTAATACTTTTCTCCTCTGCCTTTTCTTTCTTGCCTGGCTCATTCCACAATTATTGCAGAAGAGCCA
>JAZSRB010000030.1:0-4516 GCA_045538275.1 Akkermansia sp.
CTATTGGAGCCCGTGATAACGGGTGACAGAGGCCATGGTATCAATGTGTAGCGAACATTCTGTCACCCGTTCCACGGGCTCCATTTAATTTTTTTGTGCGGACCAGGGGCTGCGCCCGCTGCGCGGGCTTACCCCTGTCTTACATCTTTCACCCGCTTTTGCGGGCTCAGAATTCGGCGGGCATTCGCCCGCTGATTCGGTTTGCTGGTATCCCGGTGCCATTATAGGAATTACTCGGCCTTTGATTCAGAACAGCAGGATTGAGAAAAATGTGGATGCTTGACAAAGCATCCGCATTTGCTTTGGATAGAGCGGTGCAGGGGAGAGGGAGGGCAAGCGGAAAAAAGTGGAGTCATGGGGCGAAATTCTGCAAATTTCGTGTTGCAAGTTTGCGGGGGATGTGGTATTTTATGGGCACCATGATTACAGGTACTACTCATAAGAAGGCTGCTGAGTGGGTCGAACAGATTCGCCAGCTCTGCAAACCCGATTCCGTCTACTGGTGCGACGGTTCCGAGGAAGAGAACACCAAGCTCTGCGACATGCTCGTGGAGAAAGGCACCTACATTCGCCTGAACCCCGAGAAGCGCCCCGGCTGCTTCCTGGCTCGTTCTACTCCTTCTGACGTGGCCCGCGTAGAGGAACGCACATTCATCTGCTCCGAAAAGGAGGAAGACGCTGGTCCTACCAACAACTGGAAGTCCCCGGCTGAGATGCGCGCCATCCTCAACCCCTTCCTCGATGGTTCCATGAAGGGCCGTACCATGTACGTGATTCCTTTCTGCATGGGCCCGCTGGATTCCCCCCTGGCCAAGATCGGTATTGAGATTACCGACTCCGCCTACGTGGTGACCAACATGCGCATCATGACCATCATGGGTGAGAAGGTGCTCAAGCGCCTCGAGGACGAAGTGAACGGCGGTGGCAATCCCAAGCGCGATGGCTACGGCGACTTTGTTCCCTGCCTCCACACCGTGGGTGCTCCCCTTGAGCCCGGTCAGGAAGACGTGACCTGGCCCTGCAACAACGAAGAGAAGTACATCTGCCACTTCCCCGAGACTGGCGAGATTATCTCCTACGGTTCCGGTTACGGTGGTAACGCCCTGCTCGGCAAGAAGTGCCTGGCTCTGCGTATCGCTACCGGCATCGCCCGCAAGAACGGCTGGATGGCTGAGCACATGCTCATCCTCGGCATCACCGACCCCGAAGGCCGCAAGTCCTATGTGACCGGCGCATTCCCCTCTGCCTGTGGTAAGACCAACCTGGCCATGGTTGTGCCCCCGCCCGCACTGGCTGCCAAGGGCTGGAAGACCAGCATCATCGGCGATGACATCGCCTGGATCTGGCCCCACGAGGACGGCACCTTCCACGCCATCAACCCCGAAAACGGTTACTTCGGTGTGGCCCCCGGTACTTCCTACAAGTCCAACCCCATCGCCATGGACACCATCAAGGAGAACATCATCTTCACCAACGTGGGTCTGACCGACGACGGTGACGTATGGTGGGAAGGTATGGACGGCGAGGCTCCTGCCCACGCCATCGACTGGCAGGGCAACGACTGGACCCCGGATTGCGGCCGCAAGTGCGCACACCCGAACAGCCGCTTCACCGCTCCCGCTTCCCAGTGCCCCACGCTCGACCCCGAGTACTACAACCCCGAGGGTGTGTCCATCAGCGCATTCCTCTTCGGTGGTCGTCGCGCCACCACCATGCCGCTCGTATTCCAGTCCAAGGATTGGAACCACGGCGTGTACGTGGGTGCCACCATGGGCTCTGAGATGACCGCCGCTGCCTTCGGCCAGATTGGCCAGGTGCGTCGCGACCCGATGGCCATGAAGCCCTTCATCGGCTACAACGTTGGTGACTACTGGCAGCACTGGCTGGACATGGGCACCAAGACCTGCGCTTGCAAGCTGCCCAAGATCTTCAACGTGAACTGGTTCCGCAAGGATGCCGAGGGCAACTTCGTATGGCCCGGCTTCGGCGACAACATGCGCGTACTCGACTGGGTACTCCGCCGCTGCCGCGGCGAGGTGCAGGGTGTAGAGACCGCTCTGGGCATCTCCCCCACCTTCGAGGAACTCGACACCGATGGTCTCAAGGACTACGACGAAGCCGCTTTCAACACCAACATGACCATTTCCGCTTCCGAGTGGAAGGCCGAGCTTGAGTCTCAGACCGAGCTGTTCGCCATGGTTGGTGACAAGCTGCCCGCCGAGCTCGAAGCTCAGCGTCAGGCTATGCTCGCCAAGTTCTAATCTGAACTTAGCCAGCTGAAAAGCTAAAGCATCCGCCGCTCTTCATCTCGAAGGGCGGCGGAATGCTTTTTTTCGCTATGGCTGTCTGCATTTCGCATTGCGCTGAAGGCGAGGTTGGAGTATAATCCACCCCAAGCAACGATATGAATCACACACTCCGCTACGAACCCATCCCCGCCGCATTCTACAAGGCCAACCGCGATAAACTGGCGGCCAAACTGCCGGCTGGTGCGCTGGTCATTGTGCATGCCAATGATATTTTCCCCACCAATGCCGATGGAACCCTGGCACACCACCAGAATGCCAACCTGTTCTACCTGACCGGCATTGACCAGGAGGAAACCGTGCTCCTCATGCGCATTGGAGAGGCCGGAGAACACTTCGATACGCTTCTGCTGCGCGAAACCAACGAAAAAATCGTCATCTGGGAGGGCGCCCGCCTCACAGCGGACGCCGCCACCGCCCTGAGCGGGGTGGAAGATGTGCGCTGGACTGATACCTACAACGCGCTGCTGGCAGAGTGGGTTCCTGCTTCCTCCAGCATCTGGCTCGAAATGGATAACCACCCCCGCCGCTTCACCTATGTGCAGACCCGCAATGAGCGCATGGCGGCTGCCCTGCGTGCTTCCTACCCGGATATCAAGGTGGAATGCCTTTATGCCCCGCTTACCGAAATGCGCCTGGTGAAGAGCGCCGGGGAAATGGTGCAGCAGCGCCGCGCCTGCGAGATTACCGGTGCCGGTTTTGTGGAATTGCTGCCGCAGATTAAGCCCGGCATGGGCGAGTGGGAGATAGAAGCCGCACTCAGCGCTGCCTACATTCGTCGCCGTGCCCGCAAATTCTCCTTCCTCCCTATCATTGCCAGCGGTGCAGATACCTGCGTGCTGCACTATATTTCCAACCACAAGGAAGTGCAGGATGGCGACCTCATCCTCCTGGATATCGGCGCCGAATACGGCGGCTATGCCGGCGATATGACCCGCACCGTGCCCGCCAATGGTAAATTCACCCCCCGCCAGCGTGCGGTGTACGAAGCTGTACTCCGCGTGCAGCGCTATGCGATGAGCATCATGCGCCCTGGTCTTGAGAAACAGGAATACGAGCGCCTTGTGCGCATTAACATGGCCGCAGAGCTGGTGCAGCTCGGTCTGCTCACGCAGGACGAGGTGGATGCCCAGCCTGAAAACCCGCTTTGCGTGCGCAAATACTACATGCACGGCACCTCTCATTCCCTCGGTATTGATGTGCATGATGTCGGCTCCGATACCAAGTGCTTTGCCGCAGGGCAGGTCTGGACCGTGGAACCTGGCATCTACATTCCCGCAGAAAAAATCGGCATCCGCCTGGAGACCGATGTCCTCATCACCGAAACCGGCGTTGAGGATCTCATCCCCAACGCTCCCATTGAGCCGGATGACATCGAAGCTGCCATGGCACATTAAATTGGAAAGAGCCGCATTTGCGGCTCTTTCTTTCATCAGAAATCCTCAAACTCGTACTTGCGTAGCTTCATGAACGTAGGCGCCGGGCGCCGCGAATCCCAGAACAGCAGGAGCATAGCACCCAGCAGCAGCAGACGCATGCCGGTATCAAAGGGGTAATTCGTGATTTCGTGAAGCGACCCCAGGCAGTTGCAACTCAGCTCCAGCCCGCGCATCCACGCCTGGAAATACAGCAGCAGAAAGGTGCCGCACATCACCACACCCCATACCGTGGCTCCGCGGTAGCTGCGCTTGCTCAGCAGGCACACCGCCACCACCAGCTCCATAGCCAGGCCGATGCTCGCCAGCGGAAAGGAGAAAAACGCAGGTAATATGCGGCTGCGTGTCAGAAAATCTGCCGTTTCGTTCATGCTGCCTACCTTCTGCAGCGC
The DNA here is from genome assembly GCA_045538275.1 of Akkermansia sp. Lineage (GTDB taxonomy): Bacteria > Verrucomicrobiota > Verrucomicrobiia > Verrucomicrobiales > Akkermansiaceae > Akkermansia. Next base: position 4,135 of record JAZSRB010000030.1, read on the forward strand.
TGTGACCAGGAAGAAAGCTCCCATGCCAAGGCGCAGAATGTTCAGCAGTAGATTGACGAAACGATTGTATTTCACGCAGCTGAGTCTACACCACCCGGCCTCCCTCTGCAAGCTTGAATTACGCATGTCCCTCCGTGTGGAAATCCTGAGTTAAACCCGCCGGAGTACCGCCGCTTTAAAGTGCAGGGAAATTTTTTATCTCTAACTCATACGAAATATCAGCACTTAGGGAAAGGTGTGGAAAAATCATGCACAAAAAATCTCAAAAATACGCTTGACGTTTCAATCCTGTTCGTGTATGCTTGCCGCCGCACCCCGCTACGGGGTTGCCCGAAAGGGTGGGCGGTTCGCCGCTGGCTCCACCGGGCGAGGCAATTTTCCA
>JAZSRB010000041.1:0-60819 GCA_045538275.1 Akkermansia sp.
TCCGCACAAAAAAATTAAATGGAGCCCGTGGAACGGGCGACAGAATGTTCGCTACACGTTGAAACCAAAGCCTCTGTCACCCGTTTCACGGGCTCCAGACAATATATTATCGATAGCAGGGGCTGCGCAATCGCAGAGCGATTGCTTACCCCTGTCTTTCATCTTACGCCCACTACCGTGGGCTTATGAATTCCGCTCGCTGCGCTCGCCTGTATAGACAACAATTCATCGCTCATTTGTTAATCTTCTGATGAAACGGCATTCATTTATCAGCTGCTTCTGCAATCTTTGGGACACATGTGCAACTCGTGACGTGCTGGGCAAATAAGCTTGTTTTGCCGCGCTCTGTCTGTTATAATGCCTGCGTATGGATTCACAGGGCATCACATTCTACAATCGCTACACCGGGCAGATGGAACAGGAAAAAGTGCTGGGCGAGGCCGCCTTGCGCTGGGTGTATGGCACACCGCTGGGGCGTCTGAGCCTTCACCTGCTCGTCAAGCGTGCCTTTTTCTCCCGCCTCATGGGGTGGATGAAAGATACCCGCAGCAGCGGAAGCCCGGAGAAACTGCGTGCCTTTGTGGAGGAATACGGCATCAACATGGCCGATTTTGAGCGCCCGGTTGACCAGTATACGAGCTTCAACGACTTCTTCTACCGCAAACTTGCCCCCGGTGCCCGTCCGATTTGCGGTGCAGGGCAGGTGGCGCTGCCGGCAGATGCCCGCCACAGCGGCTGGCAGGATGCGTCGCAGATGACCAGCGCATTTGTGAAGAACCAGCGCTTTGATTTACCGGCGCTGCTGGGAAGCTCTGAGCTGGCAGAGAAGTATGCCCGCGGCACCGTGGTGCTCTCCCGCCTGTGCCCGGTGGATTACCACCGTTTCCACTTCCCGGTGGCGGGTGTACCGGAGGCTCCGGTGCGTATTCCCGGCCCGCTGGCCAGTGTGTCGCCCTATTGTCTGCGCCGCAATCTGGCCTGGCTGTGGACCAATAAGCGCGAGCTGACCGTGCTGCATACCGAAAATATGGGCGATGTACTCTGCCTTGCCGTGGGGGCTACCGGTGTGGGGGCTATTTACCAGACCTACGAGCCGGGCAAGGCGGTCGAAAAGGGCGATGAACATGGCTATTTCGGCTTCGGCGGCTCCACGGTCATGACCTTCTTTGAACCCGGCAAGGTGAAGCTGGCAGAGGATATACTCACCAACACCGCCAACTGCACCGAAACCTTTGCCCGCATGGGCGATGTGCTCGGCACCGTGGGGGAATTTTGAATGTAGAATGTGTTGAATTCGGCAGACTGGCGCCTGCGGGATTTGTGTTGGAGCTACGCTTACGTCTCGCCCGGCTTACAGGCCGGGGCGGCAATGGTTGAATGGCAAAAAATCATCTGCGCGCAGCGCAGGGAACTCAGCACATTCAGAATTCTACATCACACCATGAGCGCGTCGGTTTCCACCTCGGGCTCTGGCCAGATAGCCTCGCGCACCATGAAATCCTCCCAGCCGAGGAGGAGTTGTTCAAACGTGGCGGGGTTCACATCGAACTGGGTGATGGTGTGGTCAGCCGTGGGGGAGAGGATAAGCTCTACCTTGTTGCCCAGGCGTTCCCATTCATCGCAGAACCACTGGCGCATTTCAAAATCGAGCAGGGGGTCGAGCATGCCGTGCGCGCAGAAGAGCGCGGGCAACTTGCGGCGCAGCAACGCACAGGGGTTCACCGCATCCGGGTTCATGGCCTCTGCCGGTATGTTCAGCTGCCGGGCTTCCGGGGCATCGGTATCCACCACGCCTCGGAAAATAGCCACGCATGCCGGCTGCAGAGGCAGAATATCCTCCTTTTTGAACTCCCACCACTTTTTTTCGTGTATCATGGGCTGCATGGCACAGTTCAGGGCCATGAGTCCGCCGGCATCTGCTCCGGCCAGGGTGAGGCGGGCCACATCAATGCCGAGCCCCCCCGCATTGTGGTGAAGCCATTTCCAGGCATCCAGCCCATCACCGATAATATCATCTGCCTGCACATTGTAGCGGGCGCGGGTGCGGTATTCGGGCAGCAGACAGACAATGCCGCGGTGGGCAAGGTGAACAGCCCAGGATACGAATTCCGTGCTGTAATCCAGCGACCACATGCCGCCGCAGAAGAACATGACCGCCGGGGCAAAATGCTCCGGTCTGTGCCCGCGCGGAGCAAACATGCGCATGCGCAGCGAGACGCCATCCGCAAAACGCTTCCAGATGAACGAGGGGGCCTGCTCCAGCATCTGGCGGTAGCGGGCTTCGCCCTCGCGGCGGGCGTTGTGTGAAAAAGACGTCATAATATGCGCGTAAGTATGCTATTTCCTTGTCAGGAATGCAAGCCTGTAGTAGGTTCTAATCAGTTATGAGAGCGTTTTTTTTAATGAGTTGCCTGTTTGTGTGCGGCATTGCTGGCCCGGGGCAGGTGGGTGCAGCACCGGCTGCCGCTGCGCAGGTGCAGTTCGGTATGCCCGACCAGCCTACGGTGCGCCGCACGGTGGAAGGGGTATACAGCACCTGGCGCCTGGCCATGATGCGCCGCGATGAAGCAACCTGGCGCCGCGTTACCACCAAATCCCGTCAGAACAAGGTTCGTAATCTGATTGTTTCCCAGAAGGGGAGTTTCCCGTCTGATTTCTTCCTGAACCAGCCAGAACCGCCCAGTCTGGAGAAATTCGAGTACATTGGCACCATTACCGGCTGCGGGCATCGCACGTTGGCGGCCACTTATGTGGGCAATGTGCAGCTGGGGAATTCCAAGGCTGCGGAGAATGCCTTTGTGCTGCTGATGGTATATGAGGATGGCAAGTGGAAGTTCGACCAGAGTCGCCTGTTCAATCTTTCCCGTCTGCCGGAGGTGAAAGCCCGCCTGCACAAGCGCGATTTGAGTGTGTTGATGGAACAGGATGGTTTTCATCCCTATACCGCAGCGCCTGCGGTTCCGGTGGCGTGCCCGGCGCCTCAGCTGATTGGTAAGGTGTTTGCAGATGCTCCTGGCCGCCGTATTGAAATGAAAATCAATGGTGTATCAACGCACGAGTTTGAGGATGAGCGCCGAGCCGATGTCATTTCCGGTGGCCTGCGCCGCGGTAAGAATACCATCAGCTACACGATTACCACCCATGAGAAGCTGGATCACCCCACCATGGCTATCGGTCTGTTTGTGATGCCGGAAACGCCCGGCAACCACCCCGTCTGCGTGTTCGACCACATTCTGGACGCCACCGATACCGCCAAAGGTGGCGAATTCTCCTTTACCATCAGCAATGAGAATATCGCTTCCATGAACCCGCGCTTCACGGGTACTCCGCCACAGCCGTTCCATGCTGTGCCGCTCAAGGCCAGACCCGGCAAAGTTGCGAAATGACCATTGAACATGGTGTTGCGGCAGCCTTCGTCACTGCGCAGGTAGTGCATGGCGTGGGTGCGATCCATGATGCGCACCTCGTGCTTCTCCATCACGCTGCCCAGAAGCGTGATGGAGACATCACTCCTCGCATATCAACATAGCGCGTGCGCAGCAGCGCAGCATCGCGGTGGCCGATTTCGATTTGCAGCTCTGCGTAGCTGCGGAAATGGCTCAGGTGGTAGCTGGCAAAGGTATGTCGCAGCGCATCCTGCCGCCAGGGGTGGGCAGGGGAGTTCCAGCCCGCCGCCTGGCGTAGCTTTTTCCAATGGTGCAGCCAATTGGCGGGGCATATTTTCTGCGTGGGTGCGCCCGTATGCTGCCGCAGAATCCGCAGTAGAGGCTTGTGAATCGTCACCCTCCGCGCACCGCCCGTCTTGCTGTGCTGCGGCAGGATATAAATTGCCCGCTCCTGCAAATCCACCTGCACCCAAGTGAGGCGCGCCACCTCGTGCGGGCGTATCCCGGCGTAGAGCATCATCCCCACCGCAGCTGCACAGCTGCCGTCCTGGTACGTTTCTGCCGTGCTCGTCATCTGCTTAATCTCCTGCGGAGTGAGTACCGGCACCGGTTTCTCCACTACCCGCGGGGCTTCCACCCGCGCCACCGGGTTCGCATCGCACCACCCATGCTTCATGGCGGTGGAAAACACTCCGCTGAGAATCAGTCGCGCTTTGCGTCGCTGGTGTAGCGAGGAAAATGAATGCTCCAGCCATGCTGCACATTCATCTGGGCGGATGCTTCGCATACGCCGTGCTGCAAGCCCCGGGCAGAGGCGCATGAGTCGTTTGCAGAAATAGCGAAAATCCACCAGTGTACGGGGCCTGCGGTTTTTTCGACTTGCTAAGGCTGTTTCCACCGCTTTAGCAAAGGTGACGGTGCGTTCCTGCCGCCGAAGCTCAGCTTCCCCCAACTCGAGGCATTTTCGAGCGCGTCTCACTCGGCCATGAGTCTTTTCTAATGCTTCTCTGGCTATGAGTGCTGCTTCCACCGCTGAGACACCTGTGCTTTTCAAAATAACCAGCGCTGCATATTCTTCTTCTGAAATGTTCCGATTCATAATCTGAATTGTAGTTGAGGTTTCAAAATGGGTATGCAATCATAAAATGCGTCTATAAACAAGAATTACTTACAGTTTGGCTATGCGTTCCATTTAGTTGCTGTTCTGTTGCTTTTATCTATCTATTATTAAGGAATAGCATCTAATTTCTTGCCCATTTTGAATGTGGTATATGTGAGTGCATGGATTCGCGTGCAAAAATTATCGGCAAGGGAATGGCGTTGTTTTCGTTGGTTTATTCGGCGTATGCTGACGATCGTATTCCCGTTTATGGTCCTGGAGATTTTGATAAGTGGTTTGATCAGGCTCCTATTTTTGATTTGCAACGAGATGTGACCATCTCTCAGGAGGATACTTTATTCTATAGTCCGCCTACGCCTGTAATCATACAAGGAAAACATTCTCTCTCGTTTCGGAACTGCGGCCGCTATACAATAGCTGCAGCAAGTTTGAATTGTTCCATAAATTCACTTACCTACGTAGGTAATTCATACGGCATGGAAATATATGGTACCGCGATGTTTGATTTGCAAAGTTTGAAAGTGGGTGGAGAAAACTCGAAAGGCATAAAGTGCGATGGCGATTTATATATAGGGTTCTCAAAGCCAATTGCGGGAGATATTGAACTGGTTGATTCAAGAGCGAGCCAGGGTCTCTTGACCGGAAACAGGCTTTTTATAGATACGGAAAAGTCAGTACGCATTCAAGATAACATCGAATCAAACTGGGTGTTGTATAGTACGGAACAACTGGAAATCAAGAGCGGAAAATCGGTAATTGTTTCAAACAATTCTGGATGCGGAAGTCTTGTTACGAGTTATAACGCTGGAATAGAAATTGAAGCGGTGGAGTCTGTCGAGGTTACAGAAAATATCAACTGTGGTTCTGTTTTACATGGATTTAGAGAGCTTGATATTCATGGAGGCGGAACATGTGACGTGATTATTGAATGCAATGAAAACAGCGGTGAATATTTTGCAGGCGCTGTTATTGACAATACTAGTGATGGTTGTCTTCGTATTGATCATGCGAACATTGTCTCGGTTTCGGAAAATGTAGCTATTTCAGACTTAGAGGCCGTTGGTGCGTTTCGGTCAATTAATATCGTTTTGGAACACAATAACGAGGTTCGTTTCTGTCAGAATCGTGCCATCGGGCAAACATGGAGCGGTGCTGGTGCCGCTCTTTACATGCACTCGTATGGGATTGGTATTAATAAGGGGCAATTAAACATTGTGGGAAATGGACAAGTGCTTTTTGATTACAATGGTGTAGAGGGGGCGGAAGCAAAAGGCGGTGCCATTTACATGGATAATCTTAAATCCGTTGATATCCTCAATAATAATGAGGTTGTTTTCGAAAGAAATTATGAAGAAAATAGTGGAGAATACAGGTTGCGTGGAATTTGGGCTGATCACATGGGTGCTGTGAGTCTTTCTGCAAAATCTAAAGGACGAATAGAATTCAGAGATGGAGTGTACGTGAAAGCCACTACATTTAGCTTAAATGCCGATTATACGGATGAGAATGGCGTAACCTGGAAGCAGGATGGAGATGTTATTTTTACAGGTAAATATGCGGAAAAGCATTTGAACGAAATTCTGACGGCAAAAGGAGAGGACCGTAAAGCTACCGAGGAGGAAATAGTTAATTCTCGCACAACGTCCGTGAAGGCGCTGACGGATCTCTACGGCGGGCGATTGCGTGTGGAGGAGGGTGCTATTTACCAGGGGTGGGGGATTACGGCGCACACAGGCTCTGCCGCCACGGTGCTGGTAAAAAATGCCACACTGGATCATGTGGGGTATAACCTGACCTTTAACGCTGGCACCACTCTGGCGGCAGAGGGGGTGAGCTGCATCAACGGCAAGGTGGTGATGCTGGAGGGAAGTACTCTGTCTCTCACAGTAGGGACGGAGAATAGCAGTAATGCAGTGCTTTCGCTTGATTCTGCCATGAATTTACAAGGGGTACATTTGGCTGTGACTGGTGCGGAGTATCTGCTGGCGGGTAAGTATCAGTTGATTCATGATTCTGCCTACAATGCCGCCGATTGGTCATCTGATGTGTTGAGTATCACAGGATGTGATGATGGAAATCTGGCGTGGGAGAATGGTGTACTGACGCTGACCTGTACGAATGCCTGGAATCAGGCGGCTGAGGATGGCGCGACGATTAGCTCCATTGCAGGAAACCTGGTGGTGATGGGCGGCGCGGAAATCATCTTTAATGGTGTGCTGAGTGCGGATGCAGCCCAGCAGGGGCAGGGGCATCTCATCATTGATTCGGGTGTGGCATACCTGGAGCAGGGAGCCAACGTGGAGGGCAATGTAGTGTTTACCGGTACTCAGCAGGCTGAGCGTACGCTGGTGGCAGAGGTGGATACGAGCCTGAACTGCGTGGTGCTGGCTACTGCCCAGAGCGAAAGCAGCAGTATTGAGGTAAGCAACGGCCAGGAAGTGGAGCTTGCATCTGTGGCGGGTACTGGCAGCCTGACCAAGGATGGCGCTGGCACGCTGACGCATACCGGGGAAAGCACAGGGGTGCAGGGAAATCTGGTGGTGAATGAGGGTAAGCTTCTTAACTCAGGTACGCTGGCATTTGATAAGATTGAGTTGAACGGCGGGCAGCTGGAGAACCAGGGTACGATTACCGGGGTGGAAATCAACGGTGGCATTCTTTCCGGCAGCGGTGTATTTGGCGGGCTGACCATGAAAGCTGGTCAGCTGGTGGTGGGTAATTCGCCCGGATTCCAGCAATATACGGATGCTCTGCGCGCAGAGGGCGGTGAGCTGGTCTTCTCCGTAGGCGGTGTGGCAGAAGCTGCGACCTCCACCTGCAAGGGCTGGGAGTCTACCGTATACTCGAATATCGATATGGGCGGTAATGAGCTGCACCTGGGGGCGGATACCACGCTGACGATAGCGATGGGTGGTTCGATGCTGGAGAATCTTACAGGCGATTTCAGTATGGTATTGTTCAGCAGTGTGGGCAATATCGATTCCTTCACTGATAGCGTGCTCGCGGCGCTGCTGGAGAACACGCGTTTCATTGTGACGGATGAAGAAGCGGGGCTGCGCGAGGGGTGGGAAGCCGGGACCGATTTGTCTGCCATGTTGCATGATGTGGAATACAGTATTTCCGGTACTGCAATTGTCCTTTCCGGGCAGTTCGGGATTGTGCCGGAACCCGCCACGGCCACGCTTTCGCTGCTGGCGCTGGCCGGGCTGGTCATGCGCCGCCGCCGCTGCTGAGATTCGGGAGGATGTTGATATATCGTAGCCAGGGACTTCAGTCCCTGGCTACAGGACTGAAGTCCTGCTGCTTCCGATGCCGTGGGGCTTTTACTTCATATCGGTTACGCCTATGCGGTCAATGACATTCAGGCGCTGCATGAGCTGTTCCGGTGTGGTGCGGCCATTGAGCAGGGCGCGGTAATGGCCGATGAGCTCGCTTGTCTGCGTGGGTGTTTCGTCCAGCAATTCCAGGCGGAAGCGGTTCAGGCCACAGCGGCGCATGCCGTCCACATAGCGGGCGGCGGATTGCGCCTGGCCGTTGAACATGGTGTTTCGGCAGCCTTCGTCGCTGCGCAGGTAGTGCATGGCGTGTGCGCGGTCCATGATGCGCACCTTGTGGTGCTCGCAGGGCTGGCCGCAGTCCTTGAAGCTGTGGCCCTGGCTCAGGAAGGTGCAGAAGACGCAGTGCTCGGTGTGGAACATGGGGATATGCTGGTGCAGGGTGAGCTCCAGGTCGCTCCCGCAGCCGCTGGCAAGCAAATCGGCCAGCTGGGCTGCATTTAAATCGTAAGAAACGGTGAGTGCCCGCATGCCGAAATCCTTCCAGAGCGCTACGCTTTCCGGGTTAGCGGTGTTCAGGGAAAAATCTCCCACCATGGGAACTCCCTTATTGCGGAACCAGTAGGCTGCCCCCAGGTTGCGCACGAGCACGCCATCCGGCTCTGCGGCGGTAATGTATTTGAAATACCCGGCCTCGTGCGGTTTCATGATGCGCATGGTTGCTATCCATATCCTGGTGGCTGGATGCTTTTCACGTAATTTTTCAGTCACCTCTGCGTAGTTGCGGATATTCTTGAAGTCGAGGTAGATGCGCATGATTCCGGCCTGAGCGGCGGCGAAGGCCTGTTCTGGCTCGCGGCAGAGGACGGAGAGTTTGAATCCCTTGGCGGGTGCGGGGGGAGGGAGAGGGTGGCTCCAACCCTGCCAGGTGACGGCGCAGCGTTCGGATGCGCTGCTCTGGGGTAGTTTTTCCACCAGTTCGCGGCGCATGCGGTTGAGCACGGAAACCGGGAGGATGAGCCCGTCTTCGAGGGTGTAAGTGCATTTGCCCAGGGAAAACCCGGTGCCGCCCAGGCGGGAGAACTGAGCCTCAATGATTTCTGGTGTGAGGGGACGTTTTTCTGCAGGTTCGAGGGGGTGGCCGCTGCCTACGATGATGCCGCGGCAGGTGGCGGTAAGCTGGCTGCCGGGGCGCCCTTCGAAATGGATATCGAGCACCTGCCCGGGAGTGGAGGTGGCGTGGCGTTCAAAATTGCACCAGGTGCCGTGCAGGTATTTATCCAGCGCGGGGTCGGCGGTTTTCCAGAGTAAATCGCCGGGGTGCACGAATCGCCAGTTGATGCGGCTGCCTTTGCCGTGGAAGAAAAGGCGAGTGCCCTGGATACGCCAGATGCGGCCGCCCTGTTCTTCGTTGCGGTCCTGCCCGGCATCAATGACAAAGCCATCGCCAGGGGATATGGGCATGGCGGGCAGGGCTTCCAGTTCCACCCATCCCTCACCGCAGCGGATGATGCGGCCGGCGAGTGCACCGCGTTTCTTGCCGAAACGCCCGTGGGTGAGCAGCGGGTGGTCTGTGCCGTCCAGCCAGCCGGTGGAGAATCCGCGCGAAAAGGCCATCTGCATGGCATAGAGGTCGCGCTGGCGTTTTTCGGCGGGGAGGGGTTTACCCGCCAGGGCGGCATCGACGGCGCGGCGGTAGGCGCGGGTGGTGGCGGCCACGTATTCCGGGCTTTTGAGTCGGCCTTCAATCTTGAAGCTGTGCACCCCGGCGGCCAGCAGCTGCGGTACGCGGTCGAGCGCGCACAAGTCCTGCGGTGAGAAGATGTAGCGGCGCTCACCGAGGTCGCGCAGCCGGCCATCCACCTCCAGCTTGTAGGGCATGCGGCAGGCCTGGGCGCATTCGCCGCGGTTGGCGCTGCGCTGGCCGAGGGTTTCGCTGGTGAGGCATTGCCCGGAGTATGCTACGCAGAGGGCTCCATGGCAGAATACCTCAATCGGTTTGGTGGTGGCTTTGGCGCAGGCTTCAATTTCGCGCTGGGAGAGCTCGCGCGAGAGTACAATCTGCTGCGGGTCGAAAAGTTCATCTACGAGCTTCACGGCTTCAGGGCTGCTCACCGTCATCTGGGTGGAGATGTGCAGCTCGATGCGCCAGCGTCCGGTTTTGCGGTGCTCTGCAATGAGGGCGGCCAGGCCCATGTCCTGCACGATAACTCCATCTACACCGGCGGCATCGAGGGCATCGAGGTAGCTCACGGCCTGCTCGAACTCTGCCGGGAAGATGAGTACATTCATGGTGACATAGCCCCGCACACCATGGCGGTGCAGGAATGGCATGAGCGCCCCAAGGTCTTCCAGCCTGAAATTGTCGGCGCGCATGCGCGCGTTGAATTGGTCCAGCCCGAAGTAGATGGCGTCTGCACCATTGGCAACAGCGGCGCGCACGCAGTCCCAATTGCCAGCGGGTGCAAGTACTTCCGGCTTTTTGTTCATGGGGGTACTGATATTGGTTTCAGGCCATGCTGCGGATGCGGGCCCGTTCAAAATCTGCCGGGCAGATGGTTACGTGCACCTTGTCGCCGGGTTTGATGATATCGAGCAGGTGGGATTCTTTGAGCTGCACGAAAGCAACCGTGCCTTTGCCGTTGGGCAGGGTTGCATGGAATGCGGTGGGGGCAAAGCGCTCTTTGATGGTGCACACGCAGTTGATGTACTGGGAGGGGTACTGGTTCATGGTGATGATTAGAAAAGCGAGCGGAGCAGGGAGCCTGCGGCATCGGCTGCGTTGTTGATGGGTGAGGCAGAATGAGAGCGGTATTCCTCCTCTTCTTCCTCTTCTTCTGTTGCAGGAGATTCCTCTTCCTCTGCATCCCTGGCTTTGGAGGAGAACAGGGTGTTCAGCAGACCAGAGGCTGCGCTTACCGGAATTTCGGTAGCGGCTTTGCCAAGGTTGCGGCCAACGAGTGTGGCGATGCGGATGCTGAGATCCTCCTGCGGTTTATCAATGGTGCCGCTGAGATTCATGTTAACCCACATATAGCCTTTTTCCTCACCCCGGGCGGTGAAAAGTTGATCTGCCAGCTCCTCTCGGGGGACGGGCAGGGCGCGGATGATTCGTTCGGGCAGGCCGATGGTGAGCTTGCCTCCGAGTTTGCCGTCCTCGCCCACGAGGATATGCCCATGTACAATGAGCATGCCTCCTTTGGCAACAAGATTAATCTTATCGAACATCCAGGCGTTTTTCACCTGGTCATCGTGGTAGGGGTACAGCAGCTGGCAATCTGCCTTTTCCAACTCAAGGGTGCGATAGGGGTGGCTGTTGCCCAGCGGAACCTGGGAGAGGAACGGCAGCGCCTCCAGTACGCCATTGAGGATGGAGAGGTTACCGGTTCCGGTGCGGATGGTTCCACCATCTCCTGTGAGCACCAGCCGACCGTACATTTCACCGGTAAGGCGTTTTTTCCAGTCCTCGTTGAGGATGCGGCGTATATCACCCTTGTTCACCTGCAAGTCTGCCGTCCAGCGGTTAAGGCTCAGGTCGTAGTGGGCCTTGGCCCGCAGTTCTCCCGGCGTGAGCATGATGCGGGATTCTGTCAAATCTATGTTGTTGCCTTTGTAGACAATGGTGGCAGATTTGATGCTGCTGTCGCGCAGGAAGGTGAACGGAGTATGGAAACGCGCGTTTTCGGCATTGATTTGCCAGGCATTGCGGCCGATTTTGGGAGCGGGTTCTGCTGTCACCTGTGCCCCCAGGAGCTGGTATGTCCTGGTGTTGATAGTGTAGTGAACATCAGCGTCCTTGCACTCCAGCATGTCGAGCTGGAATATGTCGGAATTAATGGAGTATTCCTGTTTAGCCCTGCCTCCTGACTTCGCAGATGATTTTTCTGCTGTTTTGTGTTTTTTTTCCGTCCTGGATGAGCCCGCTGCAAGTGCAGCTCCCTTTTGCCCTACTGTAATGACAACGGATGCGTCCTCCAGACTCAGCTTGCGCAGGTGCAGCTTGCGCCCGATGAGTGCCGCGCGGTTTATTTCTGCGCTGATGCGGCCGATATGTGCCTGGTCAATGTTGCGGATGTGTGCCAGATGGATACCAGCAAAGGAAATGCGGCTGCCGTCGATGTTGAAATTGCTGAGGATATCTACCTTGTCTGCCTGGAGTTTCGTAGTGGCGGTGTCGGCAACTTTCTGGCGGAAATCGTTTCCCTGCAGGTATCCGAGCAGTTGGTAATAACCAGCTGCGGCCAGTATGATGAGCAGCAGGATGATGGCAGAGGCTGAGATGATGATGCGCCGCATCATCCGGGACCCTGTTGCTTTGCCATGCCCGGAGAAGAGTTTTCCTTTGTTGCGTTTTCCCATAAGTCGGCATTTCTTATATCAGGCAGAGGTGCGTTTTTCAAGCGTTTAATGCTGTGGCTGCAGGTGAAATGCCCAAAAAGTACGGAGAGCGCAAAATTTGTATTGACTATTTCAGGTGAATTTGCTTGAATACACACCGGAATCATCTAACCATATTCTGTTTTATGAAATTCACCGCTCTCGTACTTTCTGTTGTTACTGCCGTAGCTCTCAGCTCCTGCTGCTGCCAGAAGCAGGCTGCTCCCAAGCTTCGCAACATGCCCACGAACCTGGTTCCTGAGGAACAGCCCGGCCAGCCCGGTGTTCCCGCTGAGCAGCCTGGTCAGCCCGGCCAGCCTGGTGATCAGGTGAATGGCCCGGTCAAGGTGCTTGATGGGGTGAGCAAGTAAGTGCTCTGACTATAGTTTTCTTCAAGATTACCGGGGTTGTGGCCTCGGTAGTCTTTTTTTATGTGCTTGTCAGGCGGGATGATGTGTGCTACGCTGCCTGCATGAGGAAAGTTTATATGATGGCGGCCCTGGTGGGGGGCGTGCTGGTATCATGCGGGTCTCAGACATACATTCACGCGCCTGCGCACGAAAACAGCGGGCTTGTTTATGCACACGCGCAGGGTAAACAAGCTCGCAATGTAATCCTGATGATTGGTGATGGCATGGGGGCGGAGCATGTGTGGGCTGCCTGGCTGTGCAATAAGGGTAAGCTGAATCTCACCGCAATGCCGGTGACTGGGTTTTCCGTGACGACTTCTGCCAGTCATGCCATTACTGATTCTGCTGCCGGAGGTACGGCTATTGCTTGTGGTTGCAAGACGGCAAACGGGCAGGTCGGCGTGAATGAAACCGGTAAACCTGTGGAATCTCTGGCAGAACAGATGCGCCGGCGGGGTAAGGCAACCGGCATTGTGGTGACTAAGGCGGTGACGGATGCCACGCCGGCGTCATTTTATGCACATGTGCAGAGCCGCAAGGATACACCGGCTATTGCAGACGCTCTTACGAAAGCCGGCTTTGATGTGGTGGCCGGTGGCGGTGCGGAGCATTTCTCCGATGAGCAGAAGAGTATACTGGAAACCAGCTGCCGCATGTTTGAACTGGCTGCCCCGGGTGATTGCGAACCCGCCAGCAAACGCGGAGACTGGCTGCCGCAGCGCGTAGAACAGGCGCTGCAGGTGCTGCAACAGGATGAAGATGGCTTCTTCCTGATGGTGGAAGGCTCGAAAATCGATATGTCTGCACATGTGAATGACCTGCCGGAGACAATCTGCGAGACGCTCGATTTCGACCGTGCCGTCGGTGTGGTGTTGCGGTGGATGCAGGGGCGTTCCGATACCTTGCTGGTCGTTACTGCTGACCACCAGACCGGCGGGCTGAGCCTTTTGGATGGTGATAAGCAGAGAGGAACGGTGAAAGGGCATTTCAGTACGTTCCGGCACAGCGGGGTAGCCGTTCCGGTGTATGCTGCCGGGTGCGGGGCGGCGGCATTCACCGGTGTGCAGGAGAATACCCAACTGGCACCGAAAATTCGGCATGCCTGTGGCCTGACTCTTTGATCAGGGGGGCTGGCATAACAAATTTTCAATGAAAAAATACTGGATTTGATAATTCTTTCTTGCCAAGCGGTGAGAATGTGATTAAATAGAGAAGTCAATTCTGCATTACCAAGCTATGAAATCCATGATTACTCGTTTTAGTGTACGTGCTCTGTCCCTGCTGACAGCTGCAATGGTTACTCTCCCCGGCCTTGTGCTTGCTCAGGAAGAAACTGAGGCAGCCGCCAAGCAGACCAATATGCTCCAGAAGTGGGTTATTGACGGTGGCTGGACCATGATTCCCCTTGTGATTCTGTTCTTCATCACCATCATGCTCGTGGTGTTTGTTGCTATGCAGCTGAATAAGAAGCACTTTGCTCCTGCAGCCCTGCGCGATGAGCTGGTGGCTCTCATGACTGAGTGCCGCGTGCAGTCCGCTATCAAGCTTGCTACCGAAAGCCCCACCTACCTGGGCCGCCTGGTGGCTTATGCCCTGCCGAATGTGGACGCCAACAAGCCCGAAGACCTGGGTAAGGATGGTGTGTCCGATGCTGTGGCTGACTTCACCGCCAACGAGCGCCCCACTCTGATGCGCTACGTTGACCTGGTGGCTCTCGCCGGTTCCACGGCTCCGACCATCGGTCTGTTCGGTACCATTCAGGGTATGGTGGAAGCCTTCGCCGTGCTGGCTGAAACCGGCCAGGCTGACCCGACCACACTGGCAGGTTCTATCTCCGTGGCCCTTTTGACCACTTTCTGGGGTCTGATTATCTCCCTTATCGCTCTTCCGGTGTTCTTCTTCCAGAACAAGCTTGCCAAGGCTCGTGAAGCCGAATGCATCAACGCCGTTGAGGATATGATGAATGCAGCCATCAACACGCTGAACGGCGAGGCTATGCTTGCCCGCATCCCCGAAGGTTTCGGCGGTGAGGAAGAAGGCGAAGAAGAGTACGAGGAGTACGAAGAGGAAGAGGGTGAGGAAGAGGAAGAAGCCTGATTCCTCCCACATATGGGCCGGTCTTGAGGCTAGCGAGTAGCCCGGGGCCGGCGAAACCGAGAACCCCATCATAAAGTATGGCAAAGAAGAACGCACGAGCCGAAGATGATACAAAGGCGGAGCTGAACATGTCGTCCATGATGGACGCCTGCTTCCTGCTGATTATTTTCTTCGTGGTGAATGCCTCGCAGATTACGGTGGCCAAAGATCCCTGCGTCAGAATGCCCAACGCGATTACCTGCTCCGATATGAAGGATGCCAATGGTTGCGTTGTGGTCAACGTCTTCGCAGACCCGGAAAAAATGGATGCCAATGCCTCCGGTAAATTTGCAGAAAAGTACGCACCCGGTACCGCCTGGGGCGTGTCGGATGGTGCCAAGACTATCGGCTATGCTCCTGAGCAGGTGCAGGACCTGACGGATTACATCACCAAGCAGGTAGAGTTCTGGAAGTCTAAGAATACTGACCCGGCCATGATTCGTCTCTACGTCCGAGGTGATAAGGATGCCGCCTGGGAACGCACTGCTACTGTGATTCGCTGCGCGGCTGCTGCGGGGCTTTCCAATGTAGTGTTTGGTACGCTGCCGGCAAAATAAACAGAATATCTAGAAAAGTTATCCGCATATGGCAAGACGTAAACAACGCGCCGCTGAACCTGAGGAGGAACCTCAGATGAACATGTCGTCCATGATGGACGCCTGCTTCCTGCTCCTCATCTACTTCATTGTGGCTACCTCTCTGGTGAGTGAGAAACGCCTGAGTGTTTCTCTTCCCGGCTCTTCCACGGGTAGTGGCACCCCGCCTCCCCTGGAGCCCGGCCGCATCAAGGTGGAAGCTAATGGCTCCATTTTCTGGAACGGCGAAATGCCCATGGCTGGCGCCATGGATCCCACTCTGGACCCACGTTCTCCCGAATACCGCGAGCAACGCGAACTGGGTGAACTGGTAGAAGCTCTCAAGAACCTGGCGGAAGCCGCCAAGGCTGCAGATACGAATCCCATCGTCATGGTGGATGGTGCACCGGCAACGCCGCACCAGCGCATCGTGGACGTGATGGCCGCTCTCTCAGAGGCCGGTATTTCGACTGTAGGCCTGAACACGGCCGCGCAGGAGTAACCCCCTAACCCGGGCTCAGCAGGGGAGCGTGTCGGAAGCAACAGTCCGCGTGCTCCCCTTCTTTGTCCCCAACCTTAAGCTTTCAATCAAAAAAAATCAAACTATTTATGAATACTCACACCACAGCCTTATCCGTGATGGCAGCCTTGGCAATGACGATGCCGATGGTGTGCCAGGCGCAGGATCCGCTGTCATCCCTGACCAAGGTCAAGGCCTTATCTAAGCAGGGCAAGACGGAGGATGCAATCAAGCTTTGTGATGCCGTGCTGAAGCGCTTCGGTGGCAAGGGAGCCACAGCGCAGCAGTTTGCTTATGTGCTTCCGTACTACTCCTGGGAAAAGGGCGTCGTCTATTTCCAGGCCGGCAAGTATGATGAGGCCTTTGAGGCATTCAAGGCATTTAAGGATAATCCGCGCTGGCGGGAGCCCGGTCTGCTTTCGAAAGCCAAGGAGAATGGCGCTGCCAGCGGGAACCCGGATGCCTACGAACCGTTCCTGACCTATGCCTTGTTCCAGATGGCAAACTGCCGTTACAAGCAGGCAACTGGTGAGGCCGGAAAGGACAATGGTGATAAATCCAAATTCCTGGAATCAATCAAGTATTTCGAGGAATATCTTGATTTGGTGCAGCGCGGCAAGGTCAGCGAAATGGAAAAGAAGCAGAAGATGGAAGGTCAGATTTGCTTCGTTCTGGTGCAGGCCTATATTCTGAAAGAGAATCCGGATTTCAAGAAAGCAGCGGAATATCTTGAGCTGAGCCGCAAGGTGAAAGGCCGTGTGCCCGATGAAATGGCCATGGATGGTCTGAACACCATCGTGAATGTGGCCATTTCCAATCCGGAAAACGTGGGTTGGGTATATAAATTGATTGAAGCCAGCCCGGCCAGTTACAACCTTGACCCGGCACGAGCTGTCCGCAACGCGAACAAGTTCTATAAGCTGGCCCAGCGTGCCAACTCTGTGATGAACAACGCTTTGCGCGATGGTAATGACACCCAGGCTGCAGAGGCAGCCCGCACCGCTAATACGCTGTATGGTCTGGTGACGGATACTCCTGTGGCCCGCGGCTCGCTGGCAGCTCAGGAAAAGGCGCTGGGTAAGACATACAAGAAAGCGATTCCTGACCGTGCAACCGGTGTTCAGCTTTCCGGTGAATATGCCCGCAAGATGACCGCCAGCCTGAAGGGACTGGAAGAAAAGGGTTACATCTTTGAGGCCTATTCAATCCTGTCTTCCTCATCCATTGCCAAGGATATGGGGGCCAACCGCCTGGCAAAGGGTGGTTTCCAGGTGTTGTACGACCGCTACAACAAGCTTCAGATGCCCCCGAAGGATGCGACGGCCCAGCCTTTCCCCATGAAAAACACCATCACTATGCAGCTGGGTTCTCTCTGCCGACTGACTGGTGATGATGCCAGGGCTCTGAAATATGAGAAGGAACTGGAGGGCGAGAACATGGGTGAACAGACCAAGGTTCTTGTGTTCCAGAAAATGACGCGAGCTGTTGACGCGAAGGACTGGCAGAACGTCGGCAAATGCGCTGAGGAGGTTCTTGACTACTATAAGGAGGATAAGACCAATAAATTCTATCTGACGGCCCGGTATATGATTGTGGCCGCACACTACCAGCTGGGTGAATTCGATGAGGTGGTCAAGACGGCCCGTGAACTCATTGACAGCGGGGAGATGAAGTCTGCCGAAGGCAAGGAAACCCTTAAGCCCGAGGAGGCATCCAAGTATGAGAATGATGTCTACCTCTTCATGACGGATTCCTATTCCCGTATGGCGGCCAAGAGCAAGAAGCCGGAGCATCATACGGCAGCCATCAAGACTTTCGAAGAATACATTGCAAAGTATCCTTCTACTGATTTGAAGCAGGCGCCGCAGGCAGATAAGATGTATTTCTGCGCTATTGACCAGCTCATGAAGCGTTCTGCCCTTGCGGCTGATGATAAGACTGCGGAGGCAGATAAGGCAACTGCTCTTCAGTATTGCGACCATATCTGCAAGAACTGGCAGAGCAGCCCGTTGTACCCCTCTGCAGAGTTGATTGCTTCCGGCATTCTGCTCAGCCGTACAGATGATAAGGAAAAGGCATCTGCCATGCCGCGTCTGGAGCGTGCTGCTGAAAGTGGAGTGAAGCTGGGAACTGCATCAGGAAAGTCCACCGCAGCAAATGCTCTGTTCTGGCTGGCCAGCTATGCAGGTGAATATCCGAATCCCGGTGAGACAGAAGAGGCCGCCAAGGCACGCTGCCGTGACTATGCAGAACGCTATTGGAAGGAAGGCGATGCTGAGGGGGATCCCTTTGCGCTGCCCATGGCCTCACTGTATCTGACCATGGTCAACAGCAAGGAGGATTTTGACAATGCCATTAAGCGGGCGCAGACTACCATTGCCCGTGAAGCCACATACATGTTCAAGAACAGTACGTCAGATCCTGAACTGGAAAAGACCATCAATTCCTATGTAGAGGCTTATGTGAATGGCAACAAGACCTACCATGGCAAGACTCTGACCCTGGAGGAGAAGACGGCACACTTTACCAGCTTCCCGGGTATTGACCCGAATGATAAGTATGCCAACGCTATCTTCCGTATGGCTCAGATCAGCTCCATGAACCAGGAGCTTGCCGGCCTGAAGGATGACAAGGCCGCGACTGAGAAGATGGAAAACCAGATCCAGATGGTATTCCGCAACATGACCAACACCTTCAAGCCTGCGGACCTTACCAACTATATTTGTGTGGAGGTGGGTGACTACCTGGTGCGCTATGTCGGTAAGTTCCCGGATCCCTCTGCCCGGGTTGAGGAGCTGACCCAGGCTGTGGAGTACTACGATGCCGTTATCGACCGCAAGAAGGACCTGGTATCTGATGCCAAGCTGGGTAAGGCCAATGCTCAGGCATATTCCAAGGATGCGGCTGCACAGAAGAGTTCTGCTGCGCTGTATACTGAGGTCTCCAAGGATGCCGACCCGAAGGTGGCAGGCCCCGCACTCCTTGGTTTGACCAAGCTGCACCTGCGCACGGGTAATGCTACCGCTGCTATCGAGAGTGCCAATAAGTTCCTGCTCAATAAACAGAACCAGCGCAACCGACTGGATATGATTCTGATGCAGGGTGAGGCATACACGAAGGCAAACGATACAAAGAATGCTCTGCTTTCATACATGAACCTGTTCAACCAGCACATGGGGCAGATTGGCTATTCCGGTAAAGCTTGCCTGGCTATCATGGATATCTTCTGGAAGCGCAATACGCCGGAGAAGGGCACTCTGCTGGATAAGAAGCATGCTCATTCTGACCGTTGGACCGCCTGGAATACCGGCAACCTCTATGTGCAGCGCATCAAGAAGTCCGGCGTGGAAGCCAAGCTTACCCCTGAGGACCGCGACGTATTCAACCAGGTGGTTTCTGCTGTGCATAACTACGGCACAGACCCCGCTGTGATGAAAGAAGATAAGGCGAAGAAGGAATTCGAACGCAATATCCGCGCCAGCAAGAAGAAGTAAACCTGTCAAACACTATTTCCCGATATGAAATCAATGAAAAATATTGCTTTTGCCCTGGCTGCTCTTGCCGGTACTCAGCTTGCGTTTGCCCAGTCCGCGCCGAAGCTGACGGCCCTTGTGCAGGCCAGCTCCACCGCCAAGCCGACCCAGCTTGTGCTGGAGCGAGGAGATGGAAAGGGGGCATTCTTCTACATGCCGAAAGGAACTGACCAGCTCATGCAGGCTCAGGCTTCCCGCTGCAGCATGTTTGTTATCATGACTCCGGCAGATATGGCCGGCGCCCTGCGTGAATACTATGGTGGTGATTATGCGCAGGCTCGTGCCGGATTTGCCAAAATCAAGAAGAAGTATGCGGCCTTTGCCGGTCTGCCGGGCTCTCCCTGCACCCTGGCGGCCATGTATGAGATTGTATGCGCGGTACGTCTGCTTGATGTTGAGGGCGTAAAGAAGCTGGCGGATGATGTCCCCGGTGAGAAAGCTCTGAATATCTCTGACCAGGCCCGCCTGGCCGCAGCACGCATTTTTGCGCTGATTGATGACACCCCGGAATCCTACAAGGCAATCGCAGAAGCCCGCGCCAATCTCATCAAGACCTATGGCCGCAACCTGGATAGTGAGGCTTATGGCTGGGTTCAGTATGCACTAGGACGTGCGGCTGCTGCCACTATGGCCGCAGCTCAGGACAAGGCTAAGTCCGCCAGCGCAGCCGTCGACTTTTACAGCCAGGCTGCCATGTCCATGCACGGGGCGCAGAAGCAGTTGCCGGCAGATGCCATCAATCGCGCCATGAATCTCCTCTGGAATCAGCCTGGTGTGCAGGAATATGCCGCCAAGGCTCCCAAGCCCATGGATAGGCGTGTCTGGAATGCGGCTCCGGCCGATTTCCGTGATGCGGTTGCCATGGCCCACTATTATAAGTCCATGTTTGGCGATAGTGTGGCTGCTAACCAGTTGGCTGACCAGTTGGACGCCTATTATTTCAATGCGCTGAAAGGCGTAAAGAAAGAAAAGTAAATTGATGCCACAATACATCCGCGGGGCCTTCCGCCCCGCGGATTTCTTTTTAACCTCAAATTACGTGATGAGATATGGTTGATATGCTGGTAAGGCTGTATGCCCTGCCGGAGGGGGCTCCTCTGCGAGCTGCCCTGGCAGAGCAGGGAGTGCAGGTGCGCATGTGCCGCCCCTACGAAACGCACGCTGTGGAGAAATGGATTGCGACCACCTTCAGCACCCGCTGGGTAAGCGAATTTTCTGCCGCCATGGCGCACCAGCCTGCGGGGTGTGTTATAGCAACGCGTCATCAGAAGGTGATCGGTTTTGCGTGCTACGATGCCACCATGCGTGGTTTCATCGGCCCCATGGGTGTGGACCCGGATTTGAGAATGGGAGGAGTCGGCAAGGCTCTTCTGGTGACGGCTCTGGAGCAGATGCGCGCACTTGGTTATGCCTATGCGGTTGTTGGCGGCGTGGGCCCGCAGGAGTTTTATTCCAGATGCGTAGGCGCCACTGTCATCGAGAATTCCACTCCTGGAATTTATGCAGATATTCTGCCGGAACCGAAATGATTTTGCTCTCTCTGTTCACTCGTACTCAGCCCCTGGGTGGCTATTTCATAAAAAATCCGCTATTTTTTTCCGAATCATCACACTTTACCTTGACACGCGCCGCAAATCCTGCTAATTTTTGGAACGTAGATTATCTTATTCCCTCCATGAAACACTTTCTCTTCATTCCCTCTTGCGCTCTGCTGGCTCTCGGCATGCTGACTTCTTGCCAGAAAGAAGAAAAATCTGCCCAGCAGCTGGCTGAAGAACTGACCGCCGAACTTCAGAAGGTGGTTGATTATAAGACCGCTGAGGCTGTTGCCCCTCGTGTAGAGGCTCTTAACAAGCGTTTCCAGAACGCTAGTGTGCGTGTATTCAGCGCAGATGCCAATGCTCTTGCAGCCAGCGGTGCAACTGCCTATGCTGATGTGGTGTGCCGTCTTGTTCGCGAGATGGGACGTGTGCAGGCCAGTAAGCCTGTGACTGCTGCTGATGGTGAGGTGGAGGATATTGCACTCGTGCGTGCTGTAGGTGTGGGGACCGGTGCTTCTATGGAGTCTACCCCCCGTGACCAGTTTGCCAAAGGTCAGCTCTATACATACGATGCTGATTCCGAAGCTAACAATAATCCGCCCGCCTTTGCTGAGTACTACGGCTCTAAAAAGCTTGCTTCTGCTCTGGCCTATGTCGCCTCTACTGAGGATAATGGCGCATTCAAGTTCGCTTCCGATGAGGATGTTCCCACCCTTCCTGAAGCTGAGGAGGTAGAGCCTGAGGTGGTCACCCCCGCTGATGTGGCTCCGGTTGAAGAGCCTGCCGCAGAGGAAGAACCCGCTGCTGAGGAGGAGCCCGCCGCAGAGGAAGAACCCGCTGCTGAAGAGGAGCCCGCCGCAGAGGAAGAACCTGCAGCTGAGGAAGAGCCTTCCCTGATTGAAGATCTTGATGTCGGCGGTACTGCCGCAGAGGAAGAACCCGCTGCTGAGGAAGAACCCGCTGCTGAAGAGGAACCCGCCGCAGAGGAAGAACCCGCTGCTGAGGAAGAACCCGCTGCTGAGGAAGAACCCGCCGCAGAGGAAGAACCCGCTGCTGAGGAAGAACCCGCCGCAGAGGAAGAACCCGCTGCTGAGGAAGAACCCGCCGCAGAGGAAGAACCCGCTGCTGAGGAAGAACCCGCTGCTGAGGAAGAACCCGCTGCTGAGGAAGAACCTGCTGCTGAGGAAGAACCCGCTGCTGAGGAAGAACCTGCTGCAGAGGAAGAACCTGCTACAGAGGAAGAACCTGCTGCTGAGGAAGAGCCTGCCGCTGAAGAGGAGGAGCCTGCAGATGATGCTGCAGACGAAGAGCTTAGCGGTGAGGATGAACTTGACCTTGAGCTGTAAATAAAGATTTCACCTTGATTATCACGTTTTGATGATGCCCGCCGCAGTTCTCTGAAAAGAGGGCTGCGGTGTTTGCATTAGCCCGGAGAAGCATATGCCTCGATTTCTTTTTACCTGTGCGTACGATGGGATGCCGTTTTGTGGTTGGCAGAGTCAGCGGGGAGGCGAATCTGTGCAGGACACCATCGAAGCGGCGGCTGAGCGAATTTTGAAGCGCCCGCTGCGGATTGCAGCTAGCGGACGCACGGATGCCGGGGTGCACGCGTATGCGCAGTGCTTTCATGCAGACATTCCTGGGGAATGCCGCATGAGTCCGGAGAACTGGCTGGCTGCTTTGAATGCGCATCTCCCTGCCAGTATCAGGATACTGGCGGTCCGGAGCGTAGCGGACTCTTTTCACGCGCGTTTTGATGCGTGCGGAAAGCAATATGAATATCTCATCTGCCGGGCGCAGGTACTTACTCCCTTTCTTCGGGGGCGAGTCTGGCATATCCCGCATGCTTTTGATGCAGGCTTGTTAGCAAAAGCGCTTCAGGTATATGAAGGGGAGCATGATTTTCGACGCTTTGCGGCCAATCGCGGTAATGAACCGGAGAATCCCCCGGCGGATTTTTATCTGCGTACAATATACAGCGCCACCTTGAAAGAGGAAGGGGATTTGCTGCGCTTGTGTTTTCATGGAAACGGCTTCATGTACCGCATGGTGCGGCTGCTTGTGGGAACTGCGCACCAGGCAGCCCGCGGTAAGTTGACCCTCGTGCAGCTGCAGGAGATGCTTGCACAGCCGCTCGGGGATAAAACCCGCTATTGTGCGCCGGCAGATGGTTTGTACCTGAAACAGGTATTTTACCGCTGACCACATGCCCCGCCTTTGCGGGGCAGGGCATGAGAGGCGTTAATTCTGAGCTGGCTGTACCGGGCCGGGGCCTTGCGGACAGCATTTCTTCATGTGTTTCCACTCCTTGCATTTCTTAGCGCAGAGCTCCTTATACATTTTCTTGTACTTGGCGGCCATTTCCGGATTTTTTTCTACGCCTTTACCCTCCGCGTACATGTGCGCGAGCGCACAGCACGCTGTAGCGCTACCTTCTGCAGCGGCCTTTTCCAGACCAGATACGGATTTTGAGTACCATTCATGAGCCTTGGTTGAGTTGTCCTCACCCGGTGTGCCATCTGTCTCCAGCAGATAGGCTACTGTATACTGCGCAATGGGATCTCCGTTTTCTGCCTCGAGGGTTACGGTCTCTATATCAAGCCATTCCTGCTCGCCGCACTGAATGCTCTTATCTCCCTTATTGCAGGGGGAGGGGCAGTTCGTGCAGCTGCCATCTGTTGTGCAGCAGGAGCTTGTGTTGGTTGATGGTGGTGTAGCTGCAGCGCTGGCTGTGGGGGCTGAGCTGGCGGGAGCTGCGGCGGCCCACTGGGCCATTCCGAGCAGTACGGCGGTTGTTGTGAATGCGAATTTCTTCATAGAACGCCATTCTGAACCCAACTTTCGCCTGTTTCAACCTATCTTTCCACCTGTTCCGATGCCTAAACAGACACTAAATGTAATTTTTTTTTGAAAAAAATAGAAATAATGATTGACTTGGGGGGAGAGTGCGTGTATACTCGCCCCGCTTTCACGTCTCACTCCCTGTGGGACGCCCGGAGTCAAGTCGCTTCTGTAGCTCAGTGGTAGAGCGCATCCTTGGTAAGGATGAGGTCGCGGGTTCAAATCCCGCCAGAAGCTTTTTGATTTCTTGCAAGAATAAAGCAGCCCAAACTTAATAAACGATTATGGCCAAAGAATCATTCCAGCGCACCAAGCCCCACGTGAACGTGGGTACGATCGGTCACGTTGACCATGGCAAGACTTCTCTTACCGCTGCAATTACTAAGGTTCTTGCAGACCGCGGTATGGCTGAAGCCCGTGCTTACGATCAGATTGACGGTGCCCCCGAGGAACGTGAGCGTGGTATTACCATTTCTACTGCTCACGTTGAGTACGAGACCGAGTCCCGCCACTATGCACACGTGGACTGCCCCGGTCACGCTGACTACGTTAAGAACATGATCACCGGTGCTGCCCAGATGGACGGCGCTATCCTTGTGGTTTCCGCCGCTGACGGCCCCATGCCCCAGACTCGCGAGCACATCCTGCTTGCCCGCCAGGTGGGTGTTCCCTACATCGTGGTGTTCATGAACAAGATGGACCTTGCTGACCCCGAACTCGCCGAGCTCGTGGAGATGGAGATCCGTGAGCTTCTTTCCTCCTACGACTTCCCGGGCGACGACCTGCCCATCGTGATGGGTTCCGCCGTGAAGGCTCTGGAGGGTGATGCTGAATACACCCAGAAGATTCTCGACCTCATGGATGCTGTGGATGCCTACATCCCCACTCCTGAGCGTCCGACTGAGAAGCCCTTCCTGATGCCCGTGGAGGACGTGTTCTCCATCTCCGGCCGTGGTACTGTGGCTACCGGTCGTATCGAGCGTGGTATCATCAACAAGATGGAGGAAGTTGAAATCGTGGGTATCAAGCCCACCGTGAAGACCTCCGTGACCGACATCGAAATGTTCCGCAAGCTCCTCGACAAGGGTGAGGCTGGTGATAACGTGGGCGTGCTGCTCCGCGGTATCAAGAAGGAAGACATCGTGCGTGGTCAGGTGATTGCCAAGCCCGGTTCTGTGACTCCCCACACCGACTTTGAGGCAGCTGTATACGTGCTGACCAAGGAAGAAGGCGGCCGTCACACCCCGTTCTTCAACAACTACCGCCCGCAGTTCTACTTCCGTACGACGGACGTGACCGGTAGCGTGACTCTGCCCGAGGGTACCGAAATGGTGATGCCCGGCGACAACGTGACCATCACTGTTCAGCTCATCACTCCGGTGGCCATGGAAGAGGGTATGCGTTTCGCTATCCGCGAAGGTGGTCGCACCGTTGGCGCCGGTAAGGTTGCCAGCATCAAGGCCTAAGTTGCCTTTCCGAAAACTTAGAATTGGGTGACCGTTCCGCCTGAGAACGGCACCTCGGCCGGGGAAGATGGCCGATTGGTCATCTTCCCCGTATAGCCGGAACAAAACAGAGCAAGGTTATAGGGTATTAGCTCAATTGGTAGAGCAGCGGTCTCCAAAACCGCGTGTTGGGAGTTCGAGTCTCTCATACCCTGCCAGCCTTCCTCTTTTTTTTTCTCAAAAAATCCCTGATATATCTCACGATACTCATGTTCCGCAAGATTTCCCAATATATTTCTGCTGTAAAGGGCGAGTTGAAGAAGTGCTCCTGGCCCTGGGAGAGCGACCCGAAGATTACCGGGTTCAAGAAATTCCGTGAGCTTTCCGGGTCAACGGTTGTGGTACTCATCGCCATGGTGCTGCTGGGTGCCTACGTTGCTTTCTTTGATTATGTGCTCTCGGCGGTGGTAACCCGCGCGATTGAGCTGCTTTCCTGATTTTCACGCTACCAAAATCCGCTTTTATATGTCCCGCCCCTACGATCGTAAGTCCGGCACGGCTCGCGTAATTCCAGAGCCGAAAGACCAGTGGTATGTGCTGCATGTGCTTTCCAATAAGGAGGATCGCACCGTGGAAAACCTTAACCGCCTGTTCAAGGAGGATGAGGAGATGAATGCTCTGCTGCAGAGCGCTCCCCTGGTGCCCAAGGAAAAGGTGGAGGATGTTCGCAATGGCAAGAAGTACATCGTGAACCGCAAGCTTTACCCGGGCTACGTCTATCTTAATTTCGCGCTTCGCCGTGCAGATGGCTCCCTCAACAATGAGGCCTGGTATAAGATTCAGGCCGTTGATGGTGTTATCAGCTTTGCCTGCGGGCGTAATAAGGAACCCCTCCCCATGTCCAGGAAGGACGTTCAGGACCTGATGAGTGAGATTGAACGCCGCAGCGGTGCTGCCCGCCCGAAGGTTTCGTTCAACGTGGGCGAAGAGGTGGTCGTGCTCGATGGGGCTTTCCAGGGCGAGCATGGTATTGTGGAGATGGTCGACACCGAGCGCGGACGTCTGCGTGTGGGTGTGACCATGTTCGGTCGTTCCAACCCGCTGGATTTGTCCTACGCTCAGGTGCAGCTTGTGCCTGATGATGAGAAGGGCAAGAACCTGTAAGAAAATCTTCCCGCCGCAGGGAGTCGGTGAAAACTGATAAATGCGGCAAACCCAAACTAACACAACCATGGCAAAAGAAGTAGTTAAAATCATTAAGCTGCAGATTCCTGCTGGCGCCGCGAACCCCTCGCCGCCCGTGGGTCCTGCTCTTGGTCAGGCCGGTGTTAACATCATGGGCTTCTGCAAAGAGTTCAACGCAAAGACTCAGAAGCAGGCCGGTGATGTTCTTCCCGTCGTGATCACTGTATACAAGGACAAGTCCTTCGACTTCATCACCAAGCAGCCGCCGGCAGCTCTTCTTCTCAAGAAGGCCGCTGGTATCAAGTCCGGCTCCGGCGAGCCGAACAAGACCAAGGTTGCCAAGATTTCCAAAGAGAAGCTGATGGAGATTGTCAACACCAAGATGCCCGACTTTAACACCAAGAACCCGGAAGCAGCTGCCCGCATCATCGCTGGTCAGGCCCGTCAGATGGGTATCGAGGTTGAAGGCATGTAACCCCTTCGCAGGAGGGAATTAAACCATATTAACCCCGAACGTACTGCTAAATACATATGTCTACAAAACGCTCCAAGCGCTACAACGAGGCAGCCAAGCTGGTTGACGCCAGCAAGAATTACGCTGTCGAGGAGGCTGTGGAACTGATGAAGAGCTTCCCCGCTCCCAAGTTCGACCCCACAGTCACCGTTTCTTTCCACCTGACGGTGGATCCCCGCAAAGCCGACCAGATGGTGCGTGGCTCCGTAGCCCTGCCCAATGGTACAGGTAAGAATGTTCGCGTCATCGTGTTTGCTCAGGGTGAAGCCGCTCAGGCTGCTCTTGAGGCCGGTGCCGAGAAAGTTGGCCTGGAAGACCTGATTAAGGAAATCCAGGGTGGTTTCCTTGATTTCGACAGCGCAATCGCCACCCCGGACGCCATGGCCCAGGTGCGTAAGATTGCCCGTGTGCTCGGCCCGCGCGGCCTGATGCCCAACCCGAAGACCGGCACTGTGACGGATGATACCGCCAAGGCCGTGCGCGAGGTGAAGGCTGGTCGCGTTGACTTCAAGGTTGACAAGAACGCCAACATTTCTGCCGCTGTGGGCAAGCTTTCTTTCGAAAGCGATAAGCTCGTTGAGAACGCTCGTGCATTCATCTCCGCCGTTGTGAAGGCCCGCCCCTCTGGTGCCAAGGGTGCTTACATCGCCGGTGTGACCATGTCCAGCTCCATGAATCCCGGTCTGTCCATCAGCCCTGTGGAGTACTCCAAGAACTAACCTGAACCGCAAGAACTATTATGAGCAACGAAAAGAAACTCAATCCTCACAAGGGCGTTATCATCGATAGCCTCGTGGCCAAGGTAAACGCTTCTCCGTTCGTGCTGGTGTTCGATTACACCGGCGTGACCGTGCCTGAGTTCACGGAGCTGCGCGCAGCCCTGGCTGCTGCCGGTGCCAAGTGTGAGGTGGCTAAGAACACCTTCATGGCCAAGGCTATTGCCGCTGCCGGTCTGCCCGATATTTCTGCCTCCCTGAAGGGCCAGACGGCCTACATCATGGGTGACAGCGATGTGTGCGCCGCCGCTAAGGCTGTGAACACCTTCGCCAAGAAATCCAAGAAGGCAGCCTGGAAGGCTGGTATCCTGGACGGCGCTGAACTGACCCCCGAGAAGATTCAGGCCCTGGGCGACCTGCCCAGCCGCGAAGTTCTGCTGGCTACACTGCTTGGTACCATCAATGGTGCCGGTGCTGCTCTGGCCCGCGTCATCAAGGCCTACGTCGACAAGGAAAATGGTGGTGCAACGGAAGAAACTTCCGCTGCAGAATAAAAAAAGACTTGAACAGATGGCGGCGGTGTGGTATCAACTGCCCGCCGCCTGAAAAAATTAGGCTCTCTGTCGGCTCTCCGGCCGGTGAGAACTGAAATGGATGGGGAGCCCCCATCCGCGACAAGAACCAATTAAACAGAAAAATACTACAATGGCTGATATCAATACTATCGCTGAGGAACTTGGCAAGCTTACCATCCTGGAGGCTGCTGAGCTTGTGAAGATGCTGGAAGAGAAGTGGGGCGTTTCCGCCGCTGCTCCGGTTGCCGCCGCCGCTGCTGGCGCTGCTCCCGCTGAGGCTGCTGAGGAGAAGACCGACTTCGACGTTGAGCTGACCGACGCTGGTGCCAGCAAGATCAACGTTATTAAGGCTGTGCGTACCGTCAAGCCCGGTCTGGGTCTGGCTGACGCCAAGAAGATCGTTGAAAGCGCTCCCGCTGTTCTGCTTGAGGGCGTTTCCAAGGAGGAAGCCGACAAGGCCAAGGCCGAGCTCGAGAAGGCTGGCGCCAAGGTTACTATCAAGTAAGCTTTCATTTTGCGCGAAGCAGGAGGGGATTTTCATCCTCTCCTGCCTTCGCGTCCCTCCGTTTCGGGCTGTAAATGGAGTATTTTCTAATAAACTGACAGTCAGAAAGTTATAAGATTTTCCTGTGCGCGTGCGCACGCAGAATCGACCTGGGGCAGGGCATACCCTGCAGTAGTAGCTGCTCCGGGTCGGTTTTACCAAAGGAACCGACCGGCACCTGGTCAGGTGCACAACCTCACTCCGACAACTCCATGTCCAAGCCCAAGCAAGAGCGAATCAGTTTCGGCAAAATCAAGGAGGTCATTGACCCGCCCAACTTGATTGAGATTCAGACTAAGTCCTACGAGGAATTCCTTCAGCGCTTCACAGAGCCCGACAAACGAGCCAAGATGGGTCTGCAGGCCGTTCTCTCCGAGCATTTCCCGATTGAAAGCTACGATGGTCAGATCCGCCTGGATTTCGTGAACTACGAAATCGCCCCGCCCAAGACCTCAGATTTTGCCGCCATCCGTTGCGGCGAGACGTACAGCGCAGCTCTTTATGTGAAGTTCCGCTTGAAGTGCGGTGACTACACGAGCGAAGAGAACGTGTACATGGGCGAGATTCCCATGATTACCGACCGCGGTACCTTCGTCATCAATGGAGCAGAGCGCGTGATAGTGGCTCAGTTGCACCGCTCTCCGGGTCTGTGCTTTGAGAAGACCCAGCACAGCAATGGTAAGGACATATACTCCTTCCGCATTATTCCCGACCGCGGCTCCTGGCTTGAGGTTCAGTTTGACACGAACGACCTCATGTACGTGTTCCTGGATCGCCGCCGCCGCCGCCGTAAGTTCCTTGCCACCACGTTCCTGCGTTATCTTGGTTATGAGACCGACCGCCAGATTGTGGAGCAGTTCTACACCATTGAGAAACTGCACCTGAACGCTGTGGCTGGTCCTGAGCTTGAGTACCTCGTGCCCTTTGAGGATGTGAAGTACGGCGAAGACCAGGAAGGCCGCAAGGCAACCATCATTGCCAAGGCATACGAGCCGCTCAGCCTGGCCACCATCCGCAAGATGCAGGAG
The DNA here is from genome assembly GCA_045538275.1 of Akkermansia sp. Taxonomy (GTDB): domain Bacteria; phylum Verrucomicrobiota; class Verrucomicrobiia; order Verrucomicrobiales; family Akkermansiaceae; genus Akkermansia. The sequence goes on from JAZSRB010000041.1 coordinate 29,722, forward strand.
TTGGGCATTGAGGAAATCGAGGTAATCGACCAGCGCGAAGAGGAGACGCTGGTGAAGACTCTCAAGAAAGACCTTGCTTACGATCGTGAGTCTGCCCTCAAGGAAATTTTCCGCAAGTTCCGTCCGGGTGATCCCTCCTCTGTGCAGCAGGCAGCTACCGCTCTTGACCGCCTGTTCAAGGATGAGAAACGCTATGACCTCACCCGCGTGGGGCGTTACAAGATTAACCAGAAGCTCGGTCTGGATGTACCGGAGGACTGCCGCCTCATTCAGCCGGTGGACTTCCTGGCATCCCTTAAGTACCTGCTTCGCCTGACTCATGGTGAAGGGCAGGTGGATGATATCGACCACCTGGGCAATCGCCGCGTGCGCGCCGTGGGCGAACTCATCTCTAACCAGTGTCGCGTGGGCCTTGCCCGCACCGAGCGTCTGGTGAAGGAGCGCATGACCCTGTGCGATACCACCCGCACCGATATCACCCCGAGCAAGCTTATCAACCCGAAGGCCCTCAGCGCTGTGGTGCGCGACTTCTTCGGCCGCAGTCAGCTCTCCCAGTTCATGGACCAGATCAACCCGCTGGCAGAACTCACGCACAAGCGTCGACTCTCTGCTCTGGGACCGGGTGGCCTGAACCGCGACCGCGCCGGTTTCGAGGTTCGAGACGTGCATCCCTCCCACTACGGCCGTATCTGCCCCATTGAGACCCCCGAAGGTCCGAATATCGGTCTTATCAACTCTCTCTGCACCTATGCCCGCATCGACGAGTACGGCTTTATCGAGACACCGTTCCGCCGTGTGAAGCAGATTGAGAAGAAGAACAAGCAGGGTGAAGTCATCAGCACCGAATCTGTGGTGACCAACGATGTGGTCTACCTCACCGCCGATAAGGAAGAGTACCACCTCATTGCCCAGGCTAACAACCCCATTGACAATGATAATGGCAAGGGCCACTTCATTGGCAAGCGCGTGACCGCCCGCGAGCACGGCGAGTTCATTGAAGTTGACCCCAGCAAGGTGGAGTTCATGGACGTATCGCCCAAGCAGATTATTTCCATTGCTGCCGGCCTGATTCCCTTCCTTGAGCACGACGACGCCAACCGCGCGCTCATGGGCGCCAACATGCAGCGCCAGGGTGTGCCGTTGATGGTGAACCAGGCACCGCTGGTGGGTACTGGTATTGAAGCCAAGTGCGCACGCGATAGTTGTGCTGTGGTATGCGCCGTGGCTCCCGGCATTGTGGCTTCTGCTACTGCTGAATACGTGGTGACTACCCCCGATGGTGAGCTGCCCGTATCCCCGAATACCTGGCTGAGCGACCCGGAGAGCATCAAGACCGATGCCGACAAGGGAATCTACGTATACCAGCTGCGCAAGTTCATGCGCTCCAACGCTTCCACCTGTATCAACCAGAAACCCATCGTTTCCCGTGGTGATGTGGTGAAGCCCGGTGATGTTCTGGCCGACGGTCCCTGTACCGATGGCGGCGAACTCGCCCTGGGACGCAACGTGCTGGTGGCCTACATGTCCTGGTATGGTTATAACTTCGAAGACGCTATCATCATTTCCGAGCGTCTGGTGCAGGAAGATGCCTACACCTCCATCCACATTGAGGAATTCGAGGAAAAAGCCCGCGATACCAAGCTCGGGCCGGAAGAAATCACCCGCGATATCCCGAACGTGGGTGACGATGCCCTCAAGAACCTGGGCAGCGACGGTGTCATCCGCATTGGTGCCGAGGTGAAGCCCGGCGATATCCTGGTGGGTAAGATTACGCCCAAGAGCGAGACCGACCTGGCTCCCGAGGAGCGCCTGCTGCGTGCTATCTTTGGTGAGAAGGCTGCCGATGTGAAGGATACCTCTCTGCGCGTGCCCCCGGGCACCACGGGTGTGGTGATGGATGTGCGCGTGGTGCGCTCCTCTGCTCCCGGTGCTCCTGCTGTAGATGTGGAGAAGGAAGCCCAGAAACAGCGCAAGAAGGTGGATGCTGAGTACGAGCGCGACCGCGATGCCCTCATCGAGCAGCTCACCAGCAAGCTTTCGGACCGCCTTCTGGGTGAGAAGATTCCGCTGGAGGTGACCCGCGTGGGCACCAACGAACTCATCATTCCCGCCAATCGTAAGATTACCAAGACCCTGCTGCGCAAGCTGGCCGTCTGCCACGACCAGATCGAGATGAACGAGAGCCCGGTGCGTAACCAGATTTTCGAAATCATCAACAGCTACGAACCCCGCTTCGCTGATCTGGATGAAGAACGCGACCGCAAGCTCGACCAGATTGAAGCCGGTGCCGAAATGGACCCGGGCGTGGTGACTGAGGTGAAGGTCTACATTGCCACCAAGCGCAAGCTTGGCGTGGGTGATAAGATGGCAGGCCGCCACGGCAACAAGGGTGTGTGCTCCCGCGTGCTCCCGGTAGAGGATATGCCCTACCTGGAGGATGGTACACCGGTAGATATCATTCTGAACCCCCTGGGCGTGCCCTCCCGAATGAACGTGGGTCAGGTGCTGGAAGCTCACCTCGGTGTGGCTGCCAAGGCCCTGGGCTTCAAGGTTGCCACCCCCGTGTTCGACGGTATCCAGGAATCCCAGATCTGGGACTTCATGAGCCAGGCCAAGCAGGTTCCCGGCTTCTCCTGGGTGGGCGACGGCAAGGATGGTTCCGTAGCTGGTAAGAGCCGCCTTATCGACGGCCTTACGGGTGAATACTTCCACTACCCGGTGGTGGTGGGCTACACCTACATGCTCAAGCTCAACCACCTCGTGGCCGATAAGGTGCATGCCCGTGCCGTGGGTACCTACTCCCTCGTCACTCAGCAGCCGCTCGGTGGTAAGGCTCAGCATGGTGGCCAGCGCTTCGGTGAAATGGAAGTGTGGGCCATGGAAGCCTACGGTGCAGCCTACACGCTGCAGGAGCTCCTCACCGTCAAGTCAGACGACGTGCAAGGCCGTACCCGTATCTACGAGAACATCGTCAAGGGCGACAACTCGCTGGAAGCCGGCACCCCCGAATCCTTCAACGTGCTTATCAAGGAAATGCAGGCGCTCTGCCTCAACGTGCAGCCCACCGAGAAGCGCGACCGCGAGAATGCTCCGCAGACCACGGATGATCTCTTCGCTCTGCTTGCCGGTGACGGTATGGACGACGAGGACGCCTTCGGCTCTGAGGACGATGATGATTTCGACGGTGATTTCTCCGATATGGACGGCGATGACTATGCCGGCTCCGACGACGAGGAAGACGACGATATGTAAACCTGTAACCGCTGCCTGGGCTTAACCGGCCCGGGTGGCAATTCCCAAACCTCTCAAATCTACACCAATATGTCTTTTAACGACCTTAACAACGAGAAGCCCAAGAACTTCGATCAGGTTTGCATCACCGTGGCCAGCCCGGATGACATCCTGAGCTGGTCCAGCGGCGAGGTCAAGAACCCCGAGACGATTAACTACCGCACCTTCAAACCTGAGAAAGGTGGTCTGTTCTGCGAGCGCATCTTCGGCCCGACCCGCGATATGGAGTGCTCCTGCGGCCGCTATAAGCGCGCCAAGAACAAGGGAATGGTATGTGACCGCTGCGGCGTGGAGGTAACCTCCTCCCGAGTGCGCCGTGAGCGCATGGGGCACATTCACCTGGCCGTGCCGGTGACCCACATCTGGTTCTACAAGTGCATGCCCAGCCGCATCGGCCTCATGCTCGACCTTACCGCCCGTGACCTGGAGCGCGTGATTTACTACGAGGACTACATTGTCATCGACCCCCGCGATGTGGCCGGCATTGAGCGCGGCCAGATTCTGACCGAGGAGGAGTACGATGAACTCGTGGACGATTACGGCGATGACGCCCCCGAGGCCGGCATGGGTGCCGCCGCTATTCAGCGCCTTCTTGCCACCATCGACCTGGATGCCCTCGTAGACGAGCTGCGCCAGGAGATGGAGAAGACCAACTCCAAGCAGAACAAGCGCAAGCTGGCCAAGCGTCTGCAGCTTGTGCAGGGCTTCCGCACCAGCGGCTCCAAGCCTGAGTGGATGGTGCTCACCACCCTGCCGGTGATTCCCCCGGATCTGCGTCCGCTCGTTCCGCTGCCCGGTGGCCGCTTTGCCACCAGTGACCTCAACGACCTGTACCGCCGCGTCATCAACCGCAACAACCGTCTGCGCGAGCTTGCCGCGCTTCAGACCCCTGAAGTGATTAAGCGCAACGAAATGCGCATGCTGCAGGAAGCCGTGGATGCCCTGTTCGACAACGGCCGCCATGGTCGCCACGTGACCGGCGCCGGCAATCGCCCGCTCAAGTCTCTGTCTGACATGCTGAAGGGCAAGAGCGGCCGCTTCCGTCAGAACCTGCTCGGTAAGCGTGTGGACTACTCCGGCCGTTCCGTGATTGTGATTGGCCCGAACCTGAAGATGAACCAGTGCGGTCTTCCCAAGAAGATGGCTCTGAGCCTGTTCGAACCCTTCATCATCCACCGCCTCAAGGAGCTTGGCTACGTGCACACCGTGCGCTCCGCCAAGAAGATGATTGACCGCAAGGAAGCCATCGTCTGGGATATTCTGGAGGAAGTGACCAAGGGGCATCCGGTGTTCCTGAACCGTGCTCCTACGCTGCACCGCCTCTCCATTCAGGCTTTCGAGCCTGTGCTTATCGAAGGCTCCGCTATCCGTCTGCACCCGCTCGTGTGTACCGGTTACAACGCTGACTTCGACGGTGACCAGATGGCTGTGCACGTTCCGCTGAGCGTGGAAGCCCAGCTGGAGGCCCGCCTCCTCATGCTGGCGCCCAACAACATCTTCTCGCCGGCCTCCGGCAAACCCATCTGCACGCCCTCTCAGGATATCATTCTGGGTTCCTACTACCTCACCCACACCCGTGCCAAGGAAGTCAAGGAACACCAGGACAACCAGCACCTGCTGCCCCTCTTCGAATCCATTTCCGAAGTGGAGTTCGCTATTGCTGCCCGCAAGATTGGCTACCACGAGTGGATTCGCCTCAAGAACCCGGATTACGGCAAGACCGGCGCTGCGTTCGACAAGCTCGCCTACAACCAGGAGAACGTGGGCCGCAAAACTCTCGTTACCACCGCTGGCCGCGTGCGTTTCAACGAAATCTGGCCTGATGAAATCGGCTACATCAACCGCAACGTGGGCAAGAAGCAGCTCGGTGACATCATCTGGCGCTGCTACCAGACCTGCGGTCAGAAGAAGACCGTCGAGACGCTCGATGCCCTCAAGTCCCTCGGCTATAAGGAAGCTACCCGCTCCGGTTGTTCCATCGGTATCGTCGATATGGTGGTGCCCGAGAACAAGGACGGCGTGATTTCCAACGCATACGACGAAGTGGCCAAGGTGACCGAGCAGTATGAGGAAGGCCTCATCACCAACGGCGAACGCTATGAAAAGGTGATTAACATCTGGTCCAGCGCCACCGATGCCATCCAGAAGGAACTCTACACCAAGCTGGAATATAACGAAGGCTCTGCCGTGGCCAGCCCGCTCTACATGATGGTGGACTCCGGCGCCCGTGGTAACAAGGCTCAGATTAAGCAGCTCTCCGGTATGCGCGGTCTTATGGCCAAGCCCTCCGGTGAAATTATCGAACGCCCCATTACCTCCAACTTCCGTGAAGGTCTGTCCGTGCTCGAGTACTTCATCTCCACCCACGGCGCCCGCAAGGGTCTGGCCGATACCGCTCTGAAGACCGCTGACTCCGGTTACATGACCCGTAAGCTCGTGGATGTGGCTCAGGACGTCATCGTGCGCGACCTGGATTGCGGAACCGAAAATGGCATCACCATGACCGCCATTTATGACGGTGAAGATGAAATCGCTACTCTGGCTCAGCGAATCTATGGCCGCGTGACCTGCGATGATATCTTTGACCCGACCACTCGCGAACTCATCGTAGCCAGGAACGAAATCATCACCGACGAAGCCGCCAAGCGCATCGAGAAGGTGGGTATCGAGAAGGTGAAAGTGCGTTCCGTGCTCACCTGTGACCTCTCCAAGGGCTGCTGCGCCAAGTGCTATGGCCTGAACCTGGCCACCGGCCAGAGCGTGAAGGTGGGTGAAGCCGTGGGTATCATTGCTGCCCAGTCCATCGGTGAGCCCGGTACCCAGCTGACCATGCGTACCTTCCACGTGGGTGGTACCGCTACGGCTGCTGCCAGCCGCCCCGAATACACAGCCAAGAGCGATGGTACCGTCATTTACGACGAAAACCTGCGCGACCGCTGCGTAGAGGACGAGAATGGCAACATGGTGGTTCTCTGCAAGAACGGCAGCGTGAAGGTGTATGACGCCGAGGGCAAGGAACTCGAATCCTACTCCCTGACCATGGGCGCGGTGCTCCGCATCAAGGACGGTGCCCCCGTGAAGGCTGGCGAAGTCATCGCCGAATGGGATCCCTTCGCCATTCCGGTTATCTCCGAAATCGGCGGTACGGTGGAGTTCCAGGATATGATTGAAGGTATTACCTGCCGCACCGAGACCGGCCACACCGAATCCGGTAAGGGTACCACCGTCATTATCGACCACCGCCAGGACCTCGCCCCGCGTGTCATCGTGCACACCGCCAAGCCCGGCTCCGACAAGGACAAGCCCCGCGTATACTCCATCCCCACCGGCGCTTACCTTGTGGTGAACAACAAGCAGAAGATTGCCGCCGGTACTCAGCTGGCCAAGACTCCCCGCAAGGTGCAGAAGACAAACGATATTACCGGTGGTCTTCCCCGCGTGGCCGAGCTCTTTGAAGCCCGCCGCCCGAAGGATACCTGCACCCTGGCTGAAATGGATGGTATCGTGGCCATTGATGACGCCATGATCCGCGGCAAGAAGGTGGTGACCATCTACCGTGACGCCGCCGCCAAGGAAGCCGCCACCAAGAGCCGCAAGCGCTCCACCAAGCTCCAGACCAATGATGAGTACGAGGGTGCCATCTCCATCAAGCACCTCGTGCCCATGGATCGCCACATCATCGTGCACGACGGCGACTATGTGCGCGCTGGTGAGCCGCTTTCCGACGGTTCCGAAGCCTCCGATGAAATCCTCCGCATCTGCGGCAAGGAAGCCCTGCAGGAGCACCTCGTGAACAAGGTGCAGCAGGTGTACCGTGTGCAGGGTGTGGAAATCAACGATAAGCACGTGGAAATCATCGTTTCCCAGATGCTCCGCAAGGTGCGTGTGAAGGACCCGGGCGATACCGGTCTCCTCTGGGGCGACGAAGTGGACCGCACCACGCTCTCCCGCATCAACAAGGAGACCGTGGAGCAGCACGGCCGCCCGGCAGACTGCGAACCCATCCTCCTGGGTATCACCAAGGCCTCCCTCAAGACCGATTCCTTCATCTCCGCCGCCTCCTTCCAGGACACCACGCGTGTGCTCACCGAGGCCGCCACTCTCGGCAAGGTGGATATGCTCGAAGGCTTCAAGGAAAACGTCATCCTCGGTCACCTCATCCCCGCCGGTACCGGCTTCTCCCAGTACCGCAACATCGTGGTTGAACCCGCCGAGGGCGCTACGCCCATTCCCCGCGCCACCTACATGGACGAGGAAGAGCTCCCGCTGCCCGATGACACCCTCTCCGTGGGGGCCGATGACTAAAGCAGCCTGCTAAGCAGATAAAACGCTTCATGCCCGGCATTGCCAACGCGCAATGCCGGGTGTTTTCTCCCCCCCCCCGTCCATGCCGCCGGGCAGGACATCGCGGCTCATGCCGCGACGATATCCTCCCTGCGTTCGGACCGGCCCCAGAAACGACCTGCGTTTCTCACGCCCCCAAGGTCTACATAGCGCGTGCGCAGCAGCGCGGCATCACGGTGGCCGATTTCGAGCTGCAGCTCCGCGTAGCTGCGGAAGTGGCTCAGGTGGTAGCTCGCAAAGGTATGGCGCAGCACATCCTGTGGCCAGGGGTGGGAAGGGGAATCCCACCCCGCCGCCCGGCGCAGCTTGCGCCAATGGTGCAGCCAGTTCGTGGGGCATATTGTTGCAGTTCCTGCGCGTTTGTGCTGCTTCAGAATCCGCAGCAGGGGCTTGTGAATCGTCACCCGCCGCGCGCCGCCCGTCTTGCTGTGCTGCGGCAGTATATAAATCGCCCGCTCCTGCAAATCCACCTGTGCCCAGCTGAGCCGCGCCACCTCATGCGGGCGGATTCCCGCGTAAAGCATCATCCCCACCGCTGCCGCGCAGCTGCCGTTCTGGTAGGTTTCTGCCGTGCTCGTAATCTCATCTATCTCCTGCGGGGTGAGTACAGGCACCGGTTTCTCCACTACTCGCAGAACTTCCACCCGCGTCACCGGGTTCGCATCGCACCAGCCATGCCTTATGGCCGTTGAAAATACACCGCTGAGGATTAAGCGCGCCTTCTGCCGCTGCCGGGGCGTATCAAACGCCATTTCGATGTACTGCGCGCATTCCTGCGCCGAAATTGTCCGCACTTTCCGCCGCACCAGCCCCGGACACCGCTTCATGAACCGTTTGCAGAAGTAACGGAAGTCATAGACCGTCCGCATCCGCCTGTCCCGCCGCGCCTCCTGTGCCGCTGCTACCGCTTTCCCGAATGTAACCGTCCGTTCCTGTTGTTTTAGTGCTTCCTTGCCTACCTCCAGGCATTTCAGCGTCCGCTTTACCCGTCCACGCCCGGCTTTGAGGGCCGCGCATGCCACCTGCGCCGCTTCCAATACCGGAACTCCGCTGGTCTTTAACAATGCCAAGGCTGCAAACTCGTTTTCTGTCAGTTCAATCTTCATGTCTAATCAGCTTTCAGAATCCGTAAATCAAGCATAAAAACTGTTTTAGTAACAGAATATTCCGGCACCCGGTACAACTTTTCGTTTTCGATGCGGATGACGTTCTGTACTTTTCTAAACCATTCAGGGACGGTATAGTACTCAACAAACTTTTACGGATTCTGAAAGGGTATTATGAGATGCAATGAGGAAATCTGAACAACAATTCCTCAGTCCTTCTATGAAATTACACTTGCCTACTTCTCTCAGACATATTTTAGCACTTGCAATGCTTTCTACGGCCTATGCTGCTGAAACTGTTACCCTGAATACGCTGCAACCATCTCCAGATGCTTATTACGGTGATACCTGTTACGAGGTTAGGGATAGCAATATCCTTTTGAATGGGAACTGGCAGCCTGAGTTTAACCATGACTGGGGCGCAACGATTGTTTGGGAATCGACGGAATCTGGAGCGGAATATACTCTTTCCGGTTCCGGCTCCATGGGGAATCTGAGTCAGGTGACTCAGGGAGAATATGACACCATTCTAGATGTTACTTTGGAAATCAGGGGAAATTCGACCTTTACTATTGAATCGGGGGTGACTCTGAATACTCTCGACCTTGAAGTTAACGGGGGTGCAAAGGTTGTTCTTGAGGGAACTTATACCCAGGAGTTTGTCGAATTTATAGCACATGAAAATTGCACGATTGATGTAAGTCAGGCGCGAGTCAATTCTACTTATACCTGCTATAATTTTTCGCCGGATTCTACAATCTGTGTGTCTACTGTAACCATTTCCAGATGGTCCGAAATAGACCTTAATGGCTATGATGGTCCCTATACTGCCTATATGAATGGTAACCTTGTTTTGAGTGCTGGAAGTCTTGGTCTCAAGTCGGAGCAGCATTATCATTGGGAGGATGATCCCATGACATACAGACTTGGCAGCATAAATGTTTATGGTGCAGGGACATTAGCGGTGTCGGGAACTATCACTATTTCTGGCGCGACACCGGTCATATATGGTGTTGGTTATTATCAGGAGGGGCTGGATTGGGAGGGTGCTGGTGACGCGCTCGACCGATTCAACAATGGTATTGATTTTTCTGCTCCGTTATTCTCATGTTCTTCCATCAATGAGGGGGGACTGAAATTGCTGGAGCCATATCTTTATCTGGATGTGTACGATAGTGAATATGAAGAATATTCATGGTACAAGCCCTTGCTGGATAAGGAATACTATGCCGTGAGCGGCGCGGACGGCAGGGTGTATGTGTATCTGGGTACAGCGGGTTCCGGTGCTATACCGCCGAATGCCATTGTGGTGGGTAAGGATAAAGAGGTGCAGCTGGGTAAAGATGAAGACACAACTCCTTCTGCCAGCAAGCAGGTGTATCTCCAGACTGGTGGTTCTGCCGATGCCAGCACGCTGGATAACTCCCTCCTGAATAACAAGCTGATTCTGGGCAATGGCGGCACGCTGAAGACGGATAGCCTGCAGACGATGAGCCTGACTGGCAGCGGCGCTGTGAATTACAGCATTGTGGCAGCGGATAATTCCACCAGTGCTGCCAAGTTGGAAATTGGCGAGGCAGGAAGCAGCGCTAATCTGAAACTGAATGGTGCTGCTTATGATAGTTCCGATGTGCAGGTGAAGGGTGGTGTGGTGACCATCAGCAGCGAAACCAGCGTGGGTGTGCTGGATGCAAACACCGCATCTGGCATGAAGATTACCACAGGTGCCAGCCTTACCAATTTTGGTACAGTGAAGGCCGATGTTACGACCGAGGGAAACACCACTATTCTTAACGAGAAGGAGATGCAGGGTGATTTAGACCTGGCCGAGACCGCAGTTCTGACCAACAACGGTGACATAAAAGGCAAGCTGACAGCAAAGGGTAAGGTGTATGGCAGCGGCACGTTCAACGAAACGGCTCTGGCTGCCTCAGCATTGATGCATGTGGGTAACAGCCCGGGTTACCAGAAGCACGCCAATCTGGATATTGACCGTGGAGCCACATTGTCGTTCACGGTTGATGGCACGACTCCGGCTACTGCAACAAATCATGGCAGCGGTACCTACTCTGTGCTGGAGGCAGACAATATCACCATTAATCCGGGCACCGGCAAGGTGAACATAGAGGTGGAAGTGACTTCGGGGATCGTTGGGGCTGGTACGGCTCCTTTCGAGGTTACGCTGATTCAGGCTGGTACTACCAATGCTGTTGCCGATGATTTTACCATCAATATCGAAGACAACGGCTGGCTTGAAGAAGGCGCAGAGGTCATCTGGGATGCCGCCGCCGGAACCGTGATACTCAGCGGCAGCGTGAATGAACAGGTGCTGGCCGCCATGATGGATAGCAACGCAGGCAATGTGGCCAGCACCATGTGGGCTTCCGCCAATGTGGTGCAGGAGCTCGCACGCACGGCAGAAAACCAGTTCCTGGTGGGTATGCCCGGGCAGACCACGTTCTGGGGTGCTGCCATCGGCACTTTCATGGATGTGGGCGGTGATTATGGCTTCAGATACAATGCCGGTGGTTATGCCGTGGGTGTGCAGCATGCGTTCACGGAGAGTTTCCGCGCAGGTTTTGCCTTTGGCCAGACCTATGGTGATTTCACTTCCGATGATGAGCAGCTGAAGGTGGATCAGAAGTCCCTCATTCCCGCGCTGACTGCCCAGTATGTGTGCAAGGCCGGCAAGATGAGCACCATGACTGTGAGTGGCCATGTAGCATATGGCACGGTGGAGAATACCGGCGATTTCTACCAGACTGGCAATTCTGGCAAGGCTGAGTGGGATGACACGGTGCTCAATGTGGGTATTCGCGCTGCCTGGAATGTGGAGCTGTCGGAGGAAACGGCTGTGAGCCTCTTCACCGGGCTGACCTATCAGGAGGTGGAACAGGATTCATTCACAGAGAACTCCACCATGGGAGACCGCCGCTACAGTGGAGGCTCCATGAGCAGCCTGAGCCTGCCGCTGGGTATTACCTGGCGCGGTGTGTATCAGATGGATGGAACTAATGTGTTCGCTCCTGAGGTGACTGTTGCATATGTGGCCGATCTGAACCGCGATGACCCCAAGGTGAATACCAGCATGTTCGGCTTCCGTGGCTATGGCGAAGGTGCCGATATTGGCCGCAGCGCATTTATGCTTTCTGTGGGTGGTAACTGGATGTTTGATTCCACCTGGAGCGTGGGCGCATTCTATGCGCTGGAAGCCCGCAGTCACCAGGTGAACCAGTCGGTGAATGCCGCACTGCGCTGCTGCTTCTGATTATAGGCTTAAGCAGTTGAACTTCATGCCCGGCATTGCCAATGCGCAGTGCCGGGCGTTTTGCAGTGCGTGTCCGCCAAATGGAAACTTCCCGGGGCAGGGCGCATACTGTATTGAAGCAAGGGAATTCAGACCCTCTTGCTGACAGCGGAGAAATATAAAACGCCCGGCAGCGAGAACTGCCGGGCGTGGTCGGGGGAAAAAGTTGCAGTACTGGGAGGCTTATGCAGCGATGCCGAAGTGGCGTTGGATATCCTCGAAGATGCGGTCGCGGAGACGACGGGCGCGCTCAATGTTGCGGGTCTTGAGCGAGAAGCGGAGGCGCTCAGCCGTTGCATCCGGCTTGTGCACGGTGACGTGGCACCACCATACACCACGGTTGTTCCACAGGTGGTGGTTGAGGTTGTCGTCGTTGATACGAAGCGCGATCTTGGTCTGTTGCGGGGTCATTTTCGTAAATTGTCTATGGTAGGGCAGAGGTTCAAACTCTGCAAATGGTGTCCGCGTTCGTTTGTGAACCGCCTGGCGGCACCTCCGGGTCTGGCGATTTGTTTAGTAGACGCCGGGGGTAACCGCAACGTTCAAAAAAAGCAGAGGAATCTTTAGTAGAGGATTCCGGCCTTTTTGAGGGTGTTGTAGGCGCCGTTCTTGGAGATAGTGCGCAGAGCCTTGCAGGAAAGCTTCATGCGGAGATAGCCACCCCTGCCGCCGTTGAGCTCGGGCACCCAGATGCGCTTCTCCTGGAGGTTAGGATACACGGTGCGGTTCACCACCTTGGTGACGTGACGGCCGATACCACCCTTCTTCTTGGCAAGACCGGAACGATGAATGCGGCGGCCCTTGTGCGGCATGGCAAATGTGATGTTGCAAATACGGGACATAAGATGTTCTAGGTGATGTTAAAAATTAATGCGGTGCGCTATTTTACACAATTTGGACGCTGCGTCAAGTAAAACTACACCGAAAAGGGGAAAAAGTTCGATGCGTGCCCCTCCTGTTGCCATATTTGCGAAAAAAACGACAGATAGTTTGCAATATTCAAATAAAAATTACCACGTCATGCGCTTCATTGGTAACTCAACAACACATCGGAACAATGAAAAGAAACTGGAAAAGCGTGGCCGTGATAGTGTTTGCCGCATGGGGTTTGAACTCCTGCGTAGTGTACGATTACCCTATGTACACAAGCGCTTCTTTTGGAGTGAGTAGTGGTGGTGTCAGCACATCGGTTTCGTGGACGGATGCACAGTACGATGTGAATGGTTTTCCGATTTTCGGCTATGCATATGGCCAGCCGGTGTATGGCTACACGGCCAGCGGTTCGGCAGTATTCACTTTTGCCGCTTTGACGTCCAGTTGCTGGGTGCCCAGCTGGGGACCGGCGCATTGGTATTGCGGGCATTGGCATTACCCGCGGCATATTCACCGCGTGAGTTGCCCGCCGAAGCATCCGTCCTGGCACCGCCCCGGGCACAAGCCGCATCACGCTCGGCCTGCTACCCCGCACAAACCAGCCATGAACCACCGCCCGGGTGGCCCGCACATGCCAGCCGTGAACCACCGCCCGGGCCTGCAGCACAAGCCGGTGGTAAATAAACGCCCCGGCGTACAGGCCAGACCTGGTCAGCTTCTGCGCCCGGGGATGGTGAACAAGCCCCGGAAGCCGCAGAATAGCCCCCAGCGGATCCAGCGCCCGCAGAAACTGCACCCGCAGATGAACCGCCCGCAGATGAACCGTGTCTCTGTGCCGCGTCCTCAGGCGGCTGTGCGGTTGCACTCGCCTCGTCCGCAGTCAGTCTCGCGCCAGGCTCCGCAGCGCGCTGCCGGCATGAATCGCCCCGCTGGCGGCGGCCGCCCCGGCGGGCACCATGGGCACAGGCGGTGAGATAGCCTTAAGAAATCATCACAAAACCGAGGTGCTCAGATGTAGAATTCTGGGTGTGGAAAGTATAAAGTTTCCAGAGCCTATGGCGCAGCTGGATATCGGCCGCGCCAGATGCGCGGGGAACTTTCACATTCAGAATTGCCCTGTTTGATTAAGCCAGCGCGTGAGATTTTTTCTTGTTCCGGTATGCAGTAACGAAAATCCCCCGGTTTCGCGAGAGCGGCACCGGGGGATGATGTTATTGCACCAGTGGGAAAGGCTCAGAGTTTGCGGCCGAAGGCGAGACGGTCGTACTGCTCGTTGGCGTAGCGGTGCTGCGGGTGGCTGGTTCGCATGTAAGCCTCGTGCAGGGGGTGGGTGGGGTCGTGCGCAATGCGGTGTGCCTCGCCCTTCTGGTCGGGCTGGTGGCCTGTGTGCAGCGGGGCTTCATCGACCAGACCGGCCAGTTCCAGCATGAGCTTGGCAAAATCCGGGTTGGCGCGCAGGGCCGGATTTTCTGCGAGGGAATCGAGGTTGACACCGGCTCGTTCGCTCATGGTTCTGAGGAAGGCGGAGATGGTGTCAACGTTGCTTTCATAGGCGGGTCCCCAGGCGCGTTGGAGCTCGGCTTCTGCCTGGGCTACAGCCTGGGCGTTTTCCATGCGGCAGCGTTCCAGGAATTTGCGGCCTTCGCTGGTGTAGCGCTCTGCCAGGGCTGCGAGAGCCCTGGGCGGCACACCATATTCATAGGCCACGCCGCTGAGCTGGTTGACCAGCTCTTCATTCCAGAGCTCATCTGGCGTATCCTGCGGGCGTTCCATGGCGAATTCCTCTGCCGTGGCGGGCAGCCCGACTGCCGCGCGGAAAGTTGCCATGCGGGCGGCATCTGCGGTATCGGGATAACCGCGCAGTTTTTCCAGGTGGGCATAGCTTTTTGCCAGGGCCTCGGGGCGCTGGAATTTGGAGAGCGTGGCGGCATAGGGCTGCAGCTCTTCAAAGCGGGTGAACCAGCCGGGGTTGAAAGCGCCGTCGGCATTCATGACCGGGGTGGCGTTTTCCTCCTGGGGGAGGTCGGTGGTGGGTACGTTGTTTTTTTCGGTATTATCCATCGTTTTCTAGTTGTGTTTGTGTTGCTTCCTGCCGTGCCAGCTCGAGCTGGTGGCGAATGACAAGGAAGATTTCGCGGTGCGCATCGCGGCGCATGGCATCCAGCGGGTCATAGCTGCCTGCCTTGCCCTGGAAAACAGGAAGATGCGTTTCAAAGCGGCGCTCCAGATCTGCCAGAACCTGGTTACCAGTCTCGGAGTCAAAGAGATTCAGCAGACGGCGGCGTTCCTCGCGTGCCTGTTCCAGTTGGGGATTACGCCGGTAAATCATGGGGAATCGGGGCTGTGGGTCGGGTTTCTGCTGCAGCGGCTTCGCGCTTGCGGCGCAGGCGCTTTACGCCCACCTCCGGGCGGAGCAGGGCTTCCGGTACGCCATCGAGACGCGCTGCCAGGCGGAAGGTGCGGTCCAGGTCCACGTGGTCCACCAGCTGGTTATCCATGCCGGCCATGAGTTGAAGCCGCTGCAGCGTGCGCGAGATGCCTTCTGATTGCAGACGCCGCATGACCTGGGCCACCCGGCCCTGGTATACGACGAGGGGGAGTTCGATTCCGGGGTCGCCGTTGCGGTCGTTCTGCAGCACGGTGGTGGGTGGCTGCGGGAAGCGCCCCTGGCGGAAGAGCAGGGCAAAAACGCGCTCCATGAGCGGGCGGAAATCGCTGGCAAAGAGCGTGAATGAAGGTGAGAACAGCATCACACGCTCATTTTCCCGGGCGTATATTTCGCTGGCGGTCATCTGCTGTTTGTGCTCGCTCCACAGTTCCAGCATGGGCAGGAAGAACGCGCGGCGTATGGATTCCTGCTTCTGGCGTAGACGGTCCATGCCTACATCGTAGCGCCCCTGGGTGGCCCACTCGCGGGGAAATCCCAGACTGGCACTTTCCGGGTTGATGAGTGTGCGCCCGCCAGCGCGTAAATCTACTTCTCCGGCCTGGTTGGCCAGCTCCAGAATGCGCGGGAAGGCGGCTACTTCGCCCAGCATGTCCAGGATGCGGTTGAGGAATTGTGCCTGGCGGATATCCGGGTAGACCAGGCGCGCCGGCGCCAGACCATAGACTCCTTCGCCCCAGCGCAGGAAACGCGTGACCATATACGGCATTTCGCGGTAGCCGCTTTCCTGCACAATGCATTGGTCATCGAGGCTGTAGTAAATGCTTTCGAATGGCATGTTGCGGGCGTTGTCACGACCGCGTTGCCGGTTGGCCCGGGGGCGCACTACATGCAGGAAGCGTAGGCTGCCCGCATGCTGGTTGCGGGAATCCGCCAGCAAGGCGCGCCCCCGTGGCCCCAGCGCCCTGGCTCCGAATTTGGAGGCGGCCTGGTGCGGGGTGAAAGAGAATTCGCGCATGTAGGTATCGATGATGCCTTCATCATTTTCAGCACATACGAACTCACCACAGGGAATGTGGCGGAAGTGCAGCCGCCCGCTGCGGGTGGTGCCGCAGTAGAGACAACCGGTGCCCAGCCCTACGCGGTCCAGGAAACACTCATGGAGTTCCGTGTAGAAATTGCTTTGGGCGAGCTCCCGGTTGGCGATTTCAGAGCAGCGGTTGTACCAGGATTCGGCTTCGTCTCCGGCATCGGTCAGCGGGCAGGACCACTTGAACCACAACTCGTTGCTGGGGGTCATGTAGCTGAGGTGTCCGCTGGCCAGTTTCTGGCAGGCTTCCACGGCGGTGGTGTCGCTCAGGTGGTGTGTGGCGGGGGCTTCGGCGGTATCGTAGCCGGTTTCGGTGTGCTGGCGGTCCGGCAGCACATAGTGCCGCAGCGCCTCCCACCAGCTTTCCCAGGGGGCGCGGGCCGCCTTGAGGCTTTGGTAGCTGTTCAGAATGGTTTGCATTATCCGAGGGTGGCGTTGCCGGAGTTGGTGGTGGCGGTGGTTTGTTTGCGGCGCTGAGAGCTGAGAATGGTCGAGAGCAGGCCCTTTTTCTGGGCATTGGACTGCTCTACGGCTTCTTTCGTGTCGCTGGTTGCGGTTTGAGTCACCACCGGAAGCGGGGTGGGTGCCGGCGTATAGTTACTGCTGCTGAATCCCATAATGTGAATGATAACTGTGTGTGGTTGATTGATGACAGAACGCAGTCCAGGGGAGGCGGTGCGGTCGGGCATTGCGCAGACCGCGCTGGAAACAGAGCCAGCGCAGCGGCGTTAGTTCTGCAGCCATCCGGCGGGCGAGTACCAGATTCCCCACCAGGAGGTGGACGTACCACCCATCAGCATCGGGGTATACTAATGGCAGCTCCTGCCATGATTCCGGCTGGCTGTTTACCACCGGTTTCATCAGCGCCACGAGCTGCGGCATCAGCAGCACCACGCCTTGCGGGTGTTGCTGCAGGGCGGTCAGGTCCGCCTCCATGGAGCGACCCGCCGCCCGGTAATACTGCTCTGCCTGCACTCTGGCATCTGCGTTCATGCCTGTGAATCTACTGGCAGGGGACTGGCAAGTCCAGAAATTATCTATACCCGGTTGCGCTTTCAAGCTTGATGCGGCTTCCCTGTACGCCAATTTTTTTGCATATCATTTCATTTTGTGGCACAGTATGCGGCACACCATTGTAACCCTATGTCTAACCCCCCTGAAAATACCCCGCTATCCCCATTGGATATCTGTAATCTGGCGCTCAGCCGTCTGGGCGAATCCCCCATTACTGAACTGAATGCGAATGGCAGCCTGGCTTCACGCCTGTGTTATATGCACTACCACCCGGTGCGCCGGGAGGTGCTTTGCGCGAACCGCTGGAGCTTTGCCACGGTGCGTACCTCGCTGAAAAGCTCCGAATCTGATTCCGGGGGAGAGGAATCGCACCAGTGCCGCCACAGTCTGCCGCCGGATTGTCTGCGGGTGCTGGGTGTAAATGCGCGGAGCTGGACGCTGCGTGGCCGCGCGGTGTATGCTCCGGCAAGGGAGATTCGCCTGCTTTATATAGCGGATGTGGAGGACACGGAGTTGTTTGACCCCATGTTCACGGAGGCTCTGGTGCTGCGCCTGGCGTGGAAACTCTGTATCCCCCTGATTAACAGCACCACCGCCCGCCAGGCGCTGGGTGAGGAATACCAGCGTATAGCGCTGCCCCAGGCCGCGCATTTTAACGCGGTGCAGCACATGTCGAACGATTCGCACCCGCTTTACCGCCTGTGGCGGCAGAGCATGAGCCATTGCGGCGAATAATTCGCCTGAACCTGATTGTTATCACCCATATGAAAGCAATAGATTTTGCCTGCCGGTTTCTTACCCGGGTGCAGAAGGATGACCTCTCCCCGGCGGCCCGCCTGGTTCTGGTTGCTGTGGCTGCCGGGCTGGAGGATAAGCTGGATATAGGCCGGGAGACCAGCCTTTCCCTCAGCGTTTGTACTACTCAGCTGCGCTTGCTGGAGAAACTGGGCGAGGTGCGCTGCATCAGCCCGCTGTCGGAACGTTACGTGCTGGCCCCTGCTGGTAAGGAGCGCTTGCGGAAACTCTTTAATTTTCACATTGCTCCTCATGGCTAAGAAGAAGTTTCTGAGTGTTGATGAGAAACGCACCTGGCTGGCGGATATTTTCCGGGATTCCACCGGTGAATACAGCCAGGCAGATAAGTTCAAGGCCATGATTGAGGATACTCGCCTGGCGATGCTGGCAGCCGAGGGTAGCAAACAGGAACCACAGCAGGCAACGCTGCCGGGGCTGCCGCTGGAGTTGCTGCGGCATCTGCCGCCGCCGCTCAGCGATTCAAAAACATAAGAATCGCAGGGAGATGTTTGCTCTGAAAAGCGAAGTGAAATTCTCGCCTGAGGGTTGAATGAAATCCGGCTTGCGCTGAGTGCAATTAACAGCTGTCGCTGTTAGTGAATATTCTCAGAATGGGCCAGGGGGCTGTTTGTGCAGCGGAAAGGCCGCGGTGATGTGGTTCACCTCTGGTTTTCCACCGGGTGGCAGCAGAACTTCTATGATGTCCATGCGGCTGGGTACAGGGGTGCCCAGCCGCCGCAGCCAGAGCCTGGCGGCGCGGCGCAGCAGCTCGCGCTTGTGTTCGTTGATGCGACGCGCCGGACGGCCTGCACCGGTATGCAGGGCGCTTTTCACTTCTGCAAACACCAGCATATCATTTTTCCGGCAGATGATATCCACCTCTCCGCTATGCCCCATGCGGAAACGCCGCCGCAATATCTTGTACCCCTGCGCGCGAAGCCAGGAGGCTGCTACCAGCTCTCCGTATTCACCCAGATAGCTGCCTTTGGGGGGCTCTTGTTCAGCCCAGGGGCAGCTCCAGTTGTGTAACAGGCGCAAACGAGCGGCGATGGTGTATCGTAACTCCATGGTCATGGATGGCTTTCATGTGTGCCTTGGTGCCGTAGCCCGCGTGGCGGTCAAAGCCGTATGCCGGGAATTGCTGGTGCAGTTCCTGCATGTAGTGGTCCCGCCACACCTTGGCCAGTATGCTGGCCGCGGCTATGCTCAGGCAGCGGGCATCCCCCTTCACGATATTCTGGCTGGGCAGGGGGAATCCCGGTACGGCAAGCCCATCAATCAGGCAGAAATCTGCCCCGCCGGGCAGCCCTTCTGCCGCGCGTCGCATGGCCAGGTGGGTAGCGCGCAGGATGTTCAGTTCATCGATTTCCTGCACCGAGGACTGTGCAATGCTCTTCTGCACGCGCGCATCAGCCATGAGTGCGGCGTAGAGCTGTTCCCTCTTTCTGGCGGTGAGTTTTTTGGAATCGTTGAGCCCGGGGAGTTCGTATCCCTCAGGCAGGATGACGGCTGCCGCTACCACGGGGCCGGCCAGAGGGCCGCGGCCGGCTTCATCAATACCGCAGATGCGGGAATATCCCTGGCTGCGGGCTTGTTGCTCTGCGGCCATATCGGGTGGAGAAGTCGGGGTGGGGGTGCGGCTCATTTCGTTTTGTTTTCGCGGTTTTGCCGGGCTTGCTCGCGCAGTGCACGGGGCAGGGGGGTGCCTTCTTTCTGGGTGTAGAGTGCCTCAATGTCATCCAGGTAGCGGCTCATGGCGGTATCTGGCCCGGGGGCTTCCTGCCGCAGCAGTTTCATGGTTTCCAGGTATGAATCAAACGAGCGGCCGCGGGATTTACCGGTGAAGGTGATTTCGTACCAGTCCAGGTAATCGCGCCCGCGGACAGAGGCTGAATAGTAGGCTTTGCGCAGTTCGGCAATCGGGAGCAGGCTGTTCTGCACGGTATCCGGGTGGGCGCCGTTGGAGAGGTCTTCAATGACCCGGCAGTATTCGGTAATGATGGAACGATACCCGGGAAAACAGGTGTGGCTTAGCGCTACGAGCTGGTTAAGCGCTGGCTGCACCAGCTTTTTCCAGTTCGGGATATCGGTCAGGGCGTAGGCATCATCTATGGATACGGGGCGGGGAACTTGCGTTTCCGGGTCAAAGTACATGATGGTGAGTGCCTCCTGGAGCATTTTCTCTGTTTCGAGCGGAGTCAGGGATTCCGATGCTTTCGGCAGTGCCAGGTTGGCCAGCTCCACGGCCCACCATTTGTTGAGCAGGGTGCTGTCCACCCCCAGCTCATGGAAGTGCGCGGTGAGGGTTTCCACCGGGGTGTCATCTGCCGTGGCCGCATTGGAAAGCAGGTTCTGCAGCTGGGGAATGCCCCCCTCCCGCTCTGCCAGACTCATGAGCAGCACGCCGCAGGAGACTTCATATATCTCGCGGCTGGCGGCATCCAGCTTTTCCGGCTCCACCACAGAGATGATTTCTGTTGGCGAGAGCATTTCTGCGCGGTCGAACAATTCGCGGTAGACCCGGCTGTCTGCCTGGCCTTTTTTCCACAGTACAGCTTGCTGAATACCCGCTACCAGCCAGCCCGGCAGCCCGATTGTTTCCGGGTAGGCCTCGGGATCCAGTTCGCGCAGGGCGTATTCATACAGCACCATGGTGATGATAGCTTTATCCAGCCGGGTGAGATCAATGCCGCCACCGGGGTGTATGCGAATCTGGAAGTTCGGTTGATTGGCGATGATGTTGATGCGCGTGCGGATGGGGTTGAGCACGGCAGAATCGGTGCTTTTGCCGATGAGCCGGATGGAAATGAGGTTCTTGTGGTCTTTTTGCAGGTTCAGGAACTGGCACACGCGCGTGTATAAATCATCTGCACGCAGGGCAATGGCGCCCATGCGCAGAGAATCACCACCACTCACAGAAAAGAGTTTGCTGTGCGAGAGGACATGTTCATCTGCCTCGGGCAGGTAGCCGTTGAAATCCTGCTGCTCGTTGGCAGCAGCCACGGCTGCGGCCTTCTTATCCGGCGTGATGCCACGCGCCGCCACCTCTTGGAGCAGGGCGGCTTCTTCCGCCTGCCAGTCCTGTGTGGATTCCGGCTCCGCTGCTGCATACGCCAGCGGTAGCATTGCCAGAACTGCCAGACTCCGATTCACGCCCCCCATGCTAGCAGATATCCTCCGCTGCCGCAAGTTCAAACTCTGTGTGTTGATTCGCTATGTCAAGCACCGATTCTGACCCGGTACCGCGTTCGAGGTGAAATCCGGTACTGGGTATCCCTATCTTGTTGCAAATACGGCTTGCCGGCGTATACTGCACACATCGACCGCACACACGACAGGTGCCCGATACTACCCTATACTACTTACAGTACTCATGATATTCCTGGTGGCTGCCCCGCTATATGGGGCAGTCACCAGATAAAATAAAATCTACTATGGCCCAATTACTTGATTCTATTCCACAACGCTGGCATGTGGTTTACAGTACAGACGCCTGTGCCGTGACCGATGCCCAGGGGAATCCTTATTGTTCCGTCGCCGCCGGTGGCTCTGCCGTATTCTGGTGCGTGGGCAAGCAGGTCTGCCTTTCTTCGGACTCTGCCCGCATGTATCCCCTCACCGAGGATATATCAGGCGCATTTGCCCGTTTTACGCCGGGTGAACCAGTCCTCCCCCTGCAGTCCGATTCGCTCAAAATTCAGCACGCCGCCTGGTTTAATAATACGGAGCAGGCTGCCATTTCCGTGCAACCTGCTGCATGGCAGGACAGAGTGCTGACTTGTTACCTGAAGACAACACGCCCTGTTACGATTTCCGGCGTGATCTGGTTGTATGGGGAACCTGCTATGATTGAGGATTGTATTTATGTTGTTGCACTCCAGCAGGTGGATGAACATACCATAGTTGCTAACCTTGCTTATAGCTTACGCCAATGAACATTCCGTGCAATATTGATCCTCTTGGAATTCGTGATATAATACCCGCAGGATATAGTAAAATAGCTTATTTGGAGAGTACGGGAGTTGAATACATTGACACTAAGGCTATACCAGAAACAGCATCACGCGTGCATTGCGAATTTATGACAGTTCCAGCCTCATCTTTTTGCTATGTGTACGGCCAACAATCCGAAAATGGACTATACGATATTGTTGTAAAAGACCAGCTAATGGCGCGTTGTTCCTGGCTCGTAGCAAATACAGGACTCCGTTCAGGCTGGAGGGCGCTTTCTAAAACAAAAAAATACTTGGTGAAGAGTACCTTGGATGAGCTGTTTATTGATGGAGTGAAAGTTGCAACCCGCGTGCCCGGAGAGTACTATTATGCTACTCGCCCCATCTTTTTATTCGCATCAAATATGGCAGGGAAACCCAGTGGCCATCTTGCATCAAAAATATACTCATTCTCACTACAAAGAGAAAATAAGCTAGACATCGAACTCATTCCTGTAATTAACGCGGAGGGGTTGCCGTGTATGTTTGACACGGTGAGTAGGCAGCCGTTCTACAATTCCGGCTCAGGAGCATTTATTGCAGGTATCGAAAATCAGTCTCAGCTCAACAATCTGCTGTCTAAGCTGCCCGACAGATCAGGTCAGACGGTCGGCACGTTGCAGGTCCGGCTGGCTGACGAATTGCAAACGCTGGAGAACGAAGCGAAGATGGACACTATGTTGGCGAAGAATTGGGAAATATCACAATCTGTTTAACCACCGTGATTTACGTATATAAAGAACGAAATAAGTCCGGCAATTACCAGACGGCGGCAGGAACCCGATATCTGGTTCATACAGCGAGAAAGGTACATGGGGTGCGGAGGGACTGCTGGCGAGAGTATGAGAGCTTGGAGGCGGCGCTTGCTGCCATGAAGCTCACGCTGGTTCCTGTGCCGGAAGAACAGACTCAGGTTGTAATCTGAAAACGGCTTCTCCCTGCAGGATGAGGAATCTTTATCTTGCAGGGAGGAACTTTTACAGGCGCATTACGACTTCAAACTTTTTATTATTTTCCATCCCTTTCGTAATATTCTGTGTGTAAGACCATTTCTTTGCAGATGTATGGGGCCGAATTTTACTCTGTTTACCAGTTTATGTAGCACTTTCTCCAAGGTCCAGAAAGGAAGAATGGCGAGGATGAGTTCTCGCTCTTTTGGTATCTGTTTGGCGGGCCTCACATACACAGCGTCTTGTTTTGAATATATTTTGTCAAATGGTTCTTCACACAAGGTTAGCTTGTCACTCAACTGTTGCAGGCACTGGATGCCTTTTGCTGTATTAGCTAGAATAGCTGATATTCCCTTATCTATCGGCCAGTCTGGGTGGATTTTCTGTACCCCCCAGTAATCCCCCAGGGAGATGTCTCCCTGCCGGGGAATGTGGGCGTAGGGGCAGTTGTAGCAGATGTAGTTTAGTGCTTTGTCGCACAGAAACATGCGCATATATGTGTCCTGAGCCAGGGCGGCAGATGAGGCGCTCCCATCCGTGTAATGACGGGTGACATGAAACTTCTGCCAGCCTTCCGGTTTATCCCGGAAGGATACGTGGTCTATTGTTTTACTTGTTTTTTTCTCATCTTCATCGATATATTTTTCGAGGATGAGATGTGATGGCATTCCGTGGCAGACGATATCAACCGTCAGCAAATTGACGTAGGGCTTGCGCAGATACTTTTTCAGGGCATGCACCTGGCAAGGCGTGCCGCTGAAAAGAACCTGGCGTCCGGATTTTAATTCTGCCTTTACTTGTTGATACACCTTGCCGGGTAGAGCCGGGGTGTATTTGGACCCCCGCATCCGGGCTAGTTCTTCTTTGCTTTCTGCTTTTTCAAAAATGGCTGTATGTTTGTCTTTCCACACAACGCCAAACACGCATCCTCCTTCTGCCAGAATATGTTCGGCAAGCGCAGAAAAGACGCCACCACTTGAACTTTGCAGATGCGTGGATTCGTTCTTGTTCCAGCCCCCCCAGGCGGCTACGCTTCCTACATCATCCGTGTATTCTTGCTTCTCTTCTAGTGCAATGCATTGTTTGGAACAAAGACCACAGTTGATGCAGGCTTCTGTATTCACCTGAGGAATGAGAAAGCCCTCTTTGCTCCACACCATGCTGATGGCATTGTGGGAACACACGTTGTCACACAGACCGCAGCCGGTGCAGTTCTGGGGAGGGGTGATGTATTTATATTTCATTTTTGACGCGGTGTATGATTTTTTTGATGATTCCGTATATCCGACCAGTGCAGATTAACCGTATCCACATATCACATTTATGACTGAATGAATTTACATATGGATAGGCCACCTTGAAATAAGAATATTTTTTTGAGAATGATGCATGCCTTGCGACAGTGTCAAAATTTTTGATGATGTATGAATCCCGAACCTTTTGAATCATAGCCTCCTGG
Source organism: Akkermansia sp. (assembly GCA_045538275.1). Lineage (GTDB taxonomy): Bacteria > Verrucomicrobiota > Verrucomicrobiia > Verrucomicrobiales > Akkermansiaceae > Akkermansia. The sequence continues at coordinate 54,329 of JAZSRB010000041.1, forward strand.
TTGCCAATGCGCAGCAGGGTGTTCAGCTCGACATCTTCGCACATTTTATTATATTGCAAACGTTCCTCCAGAGAATTCTGCGAATGCGAGTGGCTGGCCTTGCGCACTAAATAGTAGCCCAGCACCTCGCCCATTTGCCAGCAGGGAAATTTCTGTGCAATGGGCAGCATCATCTGCCAGTTCTGCCCGGCCCGTTTGGATACGTATATTTCGCGACCCGGGATCACTTGGTCAAACATAGCCATGCGAACCATATACCCCACCGGGGCAAACCACGTTCTTGTCAGAGCTAATTGCTCATATATGCCATCTATGGGAGCGGAGGCTGTAGCTTCTTGTTCAAAGCATCCCGCAGCATTGCCACTTTCCTCATCTATGCGCTCTATGTTACTCCGAAGCATTCCGACATCTGGATGTTCAAGTAGAAAACGGACACGTTTTTCAATAGAATCCGGCGTCATCCAGTCGTCAGAATCCGGCCATGTGAGGAATTCGCCGGTCACATACTTTAACCCATTATTGATGGCGCTGCTCTGACCACCATTTTCCTGTTCAAGGAAAATGACCTTGTAGCCTTCCCTCTCCATACGTGGTATATAGGCTTTAACAATGTCTGCCGTTTCATCCGTAGAGCCGTCATTAACCAAGATGATTTCCAGATTCTTGTACGTCTGCTCCAGAAGGGAATCCAGAAGCCTTGGAATATATGAGGCTACGTTGTAGCACGGGGTTAAAACTGATACCCTGGAAGTTGACATCTCGTCCATATCTAGATTTTGAGCCATGAGGGGGATTCTTAGCGAGTTTGCAATTTTATCCATCCTGGGACACTAAATGCAGTTTCGCTCTGTTTTGTACGAGCCGGATCGTTGTTCCAATGATCCGGCATGATGACTTGAGCTGTGTCTTTTTTCAGCCATGCCGCCATCCAACTGAATCCGGAATTGGAAATAATTGCATTTTTGCATAGCTTCATGAGATAAAAATCTACCCGGGGGTCTTCTTCACATCGGTTATTGATGATGCGAAATTTGTAGCCTTGGCAATGGGGATATATTCTCTGTTCGAAGTACTCTTCATCATTGCTGAATATATAAAACACAGTATCAGGTTCGATGTCAGCCATCGTCCTGATAGCATTAACATAATACGAATCTGTGCACACGTCGATGCATAATCCCACAAAGTCTCCTTTTCTGATGTGAACCATGCAAGAGTTGGTGCTTGCTATTTCTGCTGCCAACCTTTCTTCTTTGTCGTTCATTGTTGGTATAAAATCAAACAATGTTACCAAATCGGAATGATAATTACTGATGTATTTCACATTGGCGTAATACTGGGACAGGTATATCGGCCGCCCTGATTGGAGTAATTCAGGGTTGTAATCGTAGGTGGAACGTCTGGTTCTATCGCGAAAAAAATACATGTAACGCCGGGATTTCTCAAATTTGGCACTTATTCTGGGAAATACTTCGAATAAAAGAAAATTTCTATTCTTTTTCCCGTTACAGTCTCTACCGTTATGGAGGAAGAAGTCGTTTTCCAATGTGAAAGGTAAACCTGTTGATTTTGAAAAACTGTAGCCCAAGGCAAACTGCCACATCTGGGAGCCCAATCCTCCATCTATGCGAGACACAATACGTGGCCTATATATGCCTAATCTGTTTGTCAGTCTATACAGTTTTAGATTGTAAAAAAAGAGTACGAGCAACTCAATGATAACCCTTATGAATTTTTTCATCACTTTGGAAGAGGTTTTTACTTGCCTTATGTAGCCAGGGGGGAGGAGCTAGAGAAGTTCAATGGCGGATTTTTTCCAGTAGTATCGCTATTATGGTCTTGCATCGCATCTTAGCATCTTCAGACCCGGGGAGGAAACGGAAGACGATGACCAAAAGTGCATGATATGCAAGGATGACGAGGCTGCAAAGATATAGAAAACATAAAATTGGGTTTTCAGGTGTGTACAACTCCTTCACCATGAAAATGAGGGAACTTGCAATAAAAACGAAAATTGTGTAGATCAGATAATCCAACATGTAATGGATGAAAGAGATGTGAAAAAAGTCTCTGTATATTACATAGGCTCCATACCAGCTGATAGTAAGCAATCCACTGAGGAGAACGGCTAGTGTAACACCGGGGATTCCCCATATGGTGGCCAGGAAAAAACCAAGAATCAAATTCACGACGGCTTGGATAATAGGAATATATTGGTCGCTCGAGAATATACCTGCCGCCGATTTGAACGTGGCACATGGCATCCGCAGGCCTGTTACATATATATTTAGAGCAATAAACAAAACGGCCCAGGGAGAAATAATATATTCGATCCCAAGCCAGATGGTTATAAAAGCGTCTGCGACGAAATAAATACCAAGTGCCAGCTGTCCGTACATCCAGCATGAAAGAAAATTCATCTCGCGGAATACTCTGTATGTCCGGTCCTTGGAACCAGATGCGATAAGTTCTCCCATCCCCGCGTTTGCCGAAGAATAAAACTGTTGAAGAATCTGGGATGTAATTGTTACAATTGACTGATAATTGGCATAAAGACCTACAGCTACCAGGTTAATGCAATTTGCAATAATGAGACTCGATGTGCCATAAATGAAATATGAACCAATTTTGTGCATTACCATGGCTTTAACATTTTTTTTGATGGTAAATATATCATCGCTGGACAAGGCTCCTTCTACCTTGTTTCTCAGCCATGGCCATTTGCGGTGAGCCATGTAGTAGATGAGCAACTGGCTCAGTATGCCCAACAACATGGTGCAGGCCGTGAGCAGGATGTAGTCGGGGAACCATGTGAGCACGGCGATGGTGATGCCAATGGTAAGGATGTAGAACAGTGTGCGAATATTCTGCAGCTTGTAATCCTGCTGCGTGGCAGTGTAGAGCGTGGAATTATAGGCAAAGAAATATGGGATGACCGAATTGGCCAGGAACATCAGGTAAATGATGCGATAGTGAGGGATGTTTACCAAATCCGGGGAGATATCTGTGAGGAATGGGAGTAACGCTAACCCGATAACAAGGACAAACAGGGCGATGTAGCGGTAGAGTTTCCGGTAAAGTTCAATGAGCAGGTGAACCTTGTGCTGATCTTTTTCTGCCAGAGGTTTGTACAGACTGAAGATTATGCTGGAGCCGATGCCAAGCTCGGCAATAGCCAGCATGCCCAGCACGTTGCCCATGAGCCCTGCCACACCGAGGTATTCGATACCCAGAGCATCGATGAATAGCTGGCGGGTGTAAAAACTGAAAAAGAACGTCAGCAGATACCTGAATATGGCTGCTGTGAAATTCTTAATCTGTTTGACAGTGCGCATGACTTAGTTTGTTAAAAGGTTATGGCGTAAGAACTCCTATTTTCATGATTTGTCTCTGCGCGTTACTGAGTGATGTAAAACAAGTTGAAAAGCATTATCAGACCTCCCTTTTGCGATACCTTCCGGTGTCTGAAATGAATGGATTGTCACGCGAAGGGGCGGTTGCGTTGTCTCGTTTCTGAGGATTCCCCTTACTGCCGCAACGACAGTCTACCTCATCGCTGATTCTGAAACAAGCTTAAAATCGTATCATCGCCATGGATTATGTAATCATGAGAAGGGTAAAATCAAATGCAACACCGGAAAGCGTCCTTTTTTTGTATCATCGCGGCAAGCGGGGGAGGGACTCATTGCCGTCCTTCCCCCACACCCCCATCCTGCTAGGGCAGTTTGGGCACCTTGGTGACTTTTTGGGGGGCTTTCCGGTGTTGCATTTGATTTTACACTTCTCAAGCTATGTCTCATTGGTGCATATGCGAAAATATACGCTTGATATTATAGTACAAATAAGATAAACTTTATGGGCATTGGGTGGAGTCGAGGATGCTCCAGGTAAAAGAAAGGGAAGTGTTATGAGGAAAAAAATAGGCATTCTTACATTTCATTATGTTGCAAATTATGGCGCTGTTTTGCAATGTTATGCATTGCAGACTTATCTACAAGGTCATGGATATGAGGTGGAGGTTATCAATTACAAGCCTTGGAAAAATGAAGATAGTATATATAATTTTTTTCGATTCTGGAAATTTAAGAATTTCACCGGTTATGTGTTAAATCGGAAGAGGGAAAAGGCACTACGAGTATTTCGCAAAGAAAGGTTGGCCATAGGGGAGGAACCCCTGCGTACCATGCGAGATGTGCAGCTCCACGTTAAGGGGGTTGATGTGCTTATATCCGGGAGTGATCAGGTTTTTACTCCTTCTGCTCTCCTATACAGTGAGGCATATGGAGGTAAAGGCTCTCCGTGTCCTGTTTACTTCCTGGGCTTTCCATTTAGCGGGAAAAAAATTGCCTATGCTGTAAGTTGTGGTGTTACTCAATATCCCGAGCCGCAATTGAGTCTTGCGCGTGAGTACATACATTCGTTTGATAAGATTAGTGTTCGAGAGAATAGTGGTGTGGACATTGTAGCGGCGATGGGGCGAACGGATGCTGTTCTGGTGCCGGATCCCACTTTTTTACACGCTCCTTCTTTTTACCATGCGATAGCTGATTTGCGAGGGGAAGCATCCAGAAAATCATATGTATATAATTTCTTTATTCGTGATATTGAGTGCATGCGGAACATGATTGCAAATGTGCACTCACATAAGGAGATGCTGTGGAATAACGATGATGACGAATATTCAATGGAAGGTTGGCTGAACAAAATTAAGTATGCTGATTTTGTTATTACGGATTCATTCCACTGTATGGTGATGTGCCTCAAATTGCACACTCCATTTGCAGTTATCACTAAGCTGAAAGGTAAGGTTGGAATGAATGATAGATTTTATACAATACTGGAGTTATTAGGCATGGAACAACGTATTGTATACAAGGATAATATGCAAGCTGTCGAAAATAAGATAAAATCGCCCGAGCCAGTTCGGTGGGAACAAGTAGACGAAAAACTTGCTGAATATGCGCAGGTCGGAGCTCGTTTCCTGGATTGTCTGTAAAGGGTGAATTGCAAATTTAAATGCGACACTTTGTGAAAAAAATGCATACTCAGGTTTTTGCAGGCTTAAAATTTAGACCGAACTCCTTAGCCTTGTCATTTGCAGACATGCCGGCGAAAAGTTTTCTGGGGTTTTTGTTCATCCAGCGAGCCAGTTTCTGCACATCGCGCTGGCGTAATTTATCAAACGTGCTCCCTTTCGGCAGGAAACGCCTGATAAGCCTGTTCGCATTCTCATTACTCCCCCGCTCATAGGAGGAATACGGATGGGCAAAATAGACTTTTGTCCGCTTCTTAGTTTTGCTGAATACAGATTGTTCAATACCCTCAAAATTCTGAAACTCAACGCCATTGTCACAAGTAATGCTTTTGAATAAGGTGTGAAATTTTTCTAGTCCCAGCCTGCGCTCCAGACGGTTGATTGCAGAAATAACACTTTTCTGGGTTTTGTCTTTGATGAGGATGATATGCTGAAAGCGAGTTGTTCGTTCAGTGAGGACAAGAAGCGCCTTTTTTCCACCTCTGGCAGCAACGACCAGATCCATTTCATGATGCCCCGGTTCTGTTCTGTCATTGATTTGAGCAGGGCGGTTTTCAATACTCTCTCCTTTAAGCTTCTTGTGTTTACGGGACGGTAGAGGCGTTTCTCGTTTCCGTCTGCGATAGCGTCCCATGGGTAGTTGCTCAGGTTTTATAGGAAACTCATCTTTACCCACATGGTTATAGAAAGTCTTCTCACAGAAATCAATCTTGTGTCCCTGTCTGGTTAATACTTCCATGGCAGCATAAGGCGACAGCCATTTTTCTGTTATCAAGGAAGTTAAGCGTTCCATAAGCGGATGCGCCCGGTGAAGTTTGGGAGGTCGTCCGCCACCACCTTGATTCTTCTCGTAATCACGTTGAGCAACATCCCATTGATAGATGTAACTTACAGATAGATCTGAATTAACGTGAGCAACAAGTCCTCTTTGAATCTCTCGGTATATGGTTGATCGATGTCGATTGAGCCTGCGGGCAATTTCTGCGACTTTCACTTTCTCTTTGAGCCAACGTTCGATTTGCTGACGCTCAATGAGGGTTATATGCTTGCATTTAGAAAAAGCCTTGCTACAATCTGTCTGGGTGCTTTTCATATAGGTACGTGTTGTTTGTATTATTTTCAGTCCTGGCATTATGCCACCTACAACACCGGAAAGCACCCTTTTTCTGTTTCATCACAGTCTGTGGGGGAAGGACTCATTGCCGTCCTTCCCCCACACCCCCACCCCGGCTAGGGCAGTTTGGGCACCTTGGGTGACTTTTAGGCGCTTTTCGGTGTCGCATTTGTTTTTACACTTCTCACTATCTGCTTTCAGAACGAGTTAGATGCAAAAAAGAGTTGACAAAACGTTCTAATATGCTAGTATAACTTCATCAGGAACGAAGATTCTGATAATGTTTTTCCAGAGACCTCCCGAGTAAGTCGGAGGCCAAGCGGTCTTAGGAAGACAATGACT
>JAZSRB010000023.1:0-3850 GCA_045538275.1 Akkermansia sp.
CTGGTTCGTCTTTTCGTGGGAGCAGGCGCTGCGCAAACATTCCTCCACAAGCCGGTTTGTCGGGCTTAATAGTCATTTCCGGACTTATTGTTCCCTATTATTTATCTCTCATGTTGGCGAGCGCAGCGAGCGGAATACATAGCCCACGGCAGTGGGCGGCACTTTTAATAGCCCGGGGCGTGAGCCCCGGGTACCCGGAACAAAAACCACCCGGAACCCCGAGCGGAGCGAGTGGGTGGCAGGATTGAATGAGGGGAAGGAAATGAGAGGTGTATCTCGGAGGCGCACTTGCAATATCAGGAATCCAGCGCGTATCGCGCGGAGGCAACGGCAAGGAAAACGGCGGTTTCGACGCGCAGGATGATGGGACCCAGGCTGGCGGGGGCATAGCCGGCGGCTTCTCCTGCAGTGTATTCGGCAGGGGAGAAATCGCCCTCCGGGCCGATGAGCAGCACGCATTCCTGACGGCCGGCGGCGCGGGCGCTTTCCAGCAGCTCGCGCAGCGGGCGGGCATGCGGCACAATGGCGCATTGGATTTTCTGTGCGGGCAGGTCTGTGCGCTGGAGGAAGACGGAGTAGGGTTGCGGAGTTTCCACCACGGGCAGGGTGTTCACGCCGCATTGTTTGCAGGCTTCGAGCACGGTGCGGCTCCATTTGGCGGCTTTGGCTGCGGCATCCCGGGCATCGAGACGCACGATGGTGCGTTCGGTGATGAGGGGGATGATGCGCTGCACCCCCATTTCGACGGCTTTCTGGACGATGAGGTCCATGTTGGCTCCTTTGGGGATGGCCAGAGCCAGGGTGATACCGGCTACCGGGGGCATGGGGGGCAGGGGGCGCAAATCCGCCAGGCTCATGCAGGTGGTGCCGGCGGTGGCGGCGATGCGGCCCACGGCGGCCTGGCCGCAGCCGTTGAAGACCTCGCATTCATCCCCGGTGCGCAGGCGCATGACCTTGAGGGCGTGTTTTGCCTCCTCGCCCTCGATTTCGAGGGTGGCACCGGCCGCAAGTACGGCTCCGGGGGCGTAGCACCTGTGCATGGTGGGGGAATAGCGGGTGGGGGGTTATTTCAGATAGCGGGCTGCGCGTTTGCGGAAGTCGGCCACTTCGGGCTGGTTGCTCTCCTTGAGTTCCTTGCAGAAAGCCTTGAGGGCTTTTTCCTGGGCGGAGGAGAGTTTGCTGGGTGTTTCCACCTGAACCTCGACCATGAGGTCACCGCGGCCGGAGCCTTTGAGGCTGGGCATACCTTTGCCTCGCACGCGGAAGATGGTGTTGCTCTGGGTGCTGGTGGGGAGTTTGAGCTTGGCGGGGCCATCCAGCGTGGGTATGGTCATTTCGCCCCCCAGCACGGCATCTGCAAAGGACACGGGAATGCTGCAGTGCAGGTCCATGCCGTCGCGCGTGAAAATATCGTGCGGTTTTACTTCGATAAAGACGTAGAGATCACCGGTTTCGCCGCCGTGGGTGCCGGCATCGCCATTGCCGGTGGAGCGCAGCTTGGTGCCGGTGTTTACGCCGGCGGGGACGCGCAGGGAAATCTTCACATCCTTATGCACGCGCCCCTCGCCGCGGCATTTGGAGCAGGGGTTGCTGATGGTCTGGCCGGCTCCGCGGCAGGTGGGGCAGGTGCTCTGCTGCACAAAGAAGCCGCTCTGGCGCGTGACTACACCGGTGCCGTGGCAGGTGGGACAGGTCTGGAACCCGGCGCGACCATCCCTGGAGCCGGTGGCACCGCATTCCTCACAGGGTACCAGGCGCTCTACTTCCAGGGTCTTGGTGCAGCCCTCTGCGGCTTCTTCCAGCGTAATTTCCAAATCGGTGCGTAAATCCGACCCGGGGCGGCGCGGGTCTGCCTTGCGGCGCGCGCCGCCACCCATGCCGCCAAACCCGCCGAATGCCCCGCCGAATATCTGCGAGAAGAGGTCTGCCGGGTCGGTGAATCCGCCAAAGCCGCCGGGGCCACCGGCGCCACCCATGCCGCCGTTCTTGAAGGCCTCGTGGCCCATGCGGTCGTAGGCGGCGCGTTTGTCGGCATCGCTCAGCACTTCATAAGCCTCACCGAGTTCCTTGAACTTTTCCTCCGCTTCCTTGTTATCGGGGTTGCGGTCGGGGTGGTACTTCATGGCCAGTTTGCGGTAGGCCTTCTTGATGGTGGCATCATCCGCATTGCGGTCGATGCCCAGCACCTCGTAGTAATCCTGTGACATAGCAGTGGTGGGTAGGCTGGCAGTTTATGCTTCTTCTGCAGCGGGGGCTTCTTGCTGCGGTGCGGCGGTTACCACGTTCACCGGGCGCAGCAGACGTCCGCGCAGGTTGTAGCCGCGGCGCAGAATGCGGATAATGGTGCCCTCCGGCTGGTCGCTCGGTTCGCTCATGATAGCCTCGTGCACATTGTGGTCAAATTCCTGACCGGGTGCGGCCTCAATGGCTTCCACTCCCTGGGCTGCCAGGAAATCTTCCAGTTGCTTCTGCACCATGCTCATGCCGATGTATATCATGGAATCAGTCCCCTGCTGGGCTGCCATCTGCATGCCCATTTCAAAATTATCAATCACCGGCAGCAGTTCTTCCAGCAGGCTGCGGTTGGCGTATCGGGTGAATTCCTCGCGGTCTTTCACGCAGCGTTTGCGGTAGTTATCATACTCCGCAGCAGTGCGCAGCGCCATTTCGCGCCACTTGGTCAGCTCATCCTCCGGCTGCTGTTCCTCCGCAGTTTCTGTTTCCGGGGTCTCAGGGAGCTCTTCCTCTGGTGTCGGCTTGTTTTCTTCTTCGCTCATGCCTCATATCATACGCCAGTTGTCAAGCATGGTCAACCCCCCGGCTGTGACAGTATATGACCTCTACCGCCAGGCGGCATGATATGCCGGATCATAGAGGGAGAAAACAAAAACGCGTCTGGAAAACCAGACGCGTAATTGAATGTGAGATAGGAAAGTTAAAACTTTCCGAATCACTTACTTGCCCTTAACGGGTTCCACCACGGGAGGGGGAGCAACCGGCTCGGGGGTCACCTGCTGCTGCTGCTGCTGCTGGCAGGAAACGAAAGCGGCGGCGGTAAGAGCGAGGATAGCAATCTTCTTCATAATTATCTTACTTGTTTTGATGTTGTTTGATGCACCTGGCCAAACAAGAATAGCCTGGCAGGCTACGCTCACTATACCAAGTTTTGGCTGTAAATCAAGCCTAAAGTGCAAATTTTCTATGAATTAGAGGCGTTTAATGAGAAAAATATGCGTCTACCCGAGAGGGAAGACGCATATCTTGTAAGATTCAGTAAGAAATGGAAAGGGTAAACCTCTCCGGAATACTTACTTGCCCTTTACGGGTTCAACCACGGGAGCGGGAGCGGGAGCCGGCTCGGGGGTCACCTGCTGCTGCTGCTGCTGCTGGCAGGAAACGAAAGCAGCGGCGGTAAGGGCGAGGATAGCAATCTTCTTCATAATAATAATTGTGTTAGATGTTGTTTGTTCGAACACCGGACAGTCAGGATTGACTGCCCCGGCGGAGGGAATATACCACCAAAATCATAAAAATCAAGTCCAAACTGCTAATGGGTGCGAATTCGTATGCGTGCCCCATAGATTGCAGAAGCAGCTGATAAATGAATACCGTTTCATCAGAAGCCCCCCGGTATGAACAAATGAGTGATAAATTGTTGTCTATACAGGAGAGCGCAGCGAGCGGAATTCATAAGCCCACGGTAGTGGGTGTAAGATGAAAGGCAGGGGTAAGCAATCGCTCTGCGATTGCGCAGCCCCTGCTATCGATAATATATTGTCTGGAGCCCGTGAAACGGGTGACAGAGGCCATGGTTTCAATGTGTAGCGAACATTCTGTCACCCGTTCCACG
>JAZSRB010000042.1:0-35794 GCA_045538275.1 Akkermansia sp.
TTGAGCGGGGAAGTAATGAGAACGCGAACAGGCTTATCAGGCGTTTCCTGCTGAAAGGGAGCCCGTTTGATAAATTACGCCAGCGCGATGTGCAGAAGCTGGCTCACTGGATGAACAAAAACCCCAGAAAACTCTTCGGCAAGTCGGATCGTAGCCATGTCGTTCTGTGAGCCAAGGAGTTGGGTCTAGTCATTGTCTTCCTAAGACCGCTTGGCCTCCGACTTATAAAAAGGTGAATTGCAAATTTAAACGCGACACTTTGTGAAAAAAATGCATACTCAGGGTTTAGCAGGGTAAAAATCCAGGCCGACTTCTTTCGCTTCGTCTTTTGCTGACTTGCCGCCGAAGGGTTTTCTGGGGTTTTTGTTCATCCAGTGAGCCAGCTTCTGCACATCGCGCTGGCGTTATTTATCAAACGTGCTCCCTTTCAGCAGGAAACGCCTGATAAGCCTGTTCGCGTTCTCATTACTTCCCCGCTCAAAAGAGGAATACGGATGGGCAAAATAGACTTTTGTCCGCTTCTCAGTCTTACTGAATACAGATTTTTCAATACCCTCAAAATTTTGAAACTCAACGCCATTGTCACAAGTAATGCTTTTGAACAGGGTGGTTTTCAATACTCTCTCCTTTAAAAGCGGGGGAAGGACTCATTGCCGTCCTTCCCCCGAACCCCCATCCTGCCAGGGCAGTTTGGGCACCATGGTGACTTTTTTGGGGGCTTTCCGGTGTCGCATTTGATTTTACACTTCTCAATTTCCCTGAGAATTGAACGAAAGGGGAGAAAAAGCTTGCAAATCGAATGAATTCTGTCAAACTGATCTTGTGGTTGCATAATGTGCGTGTTATACTTGGTAGCACATTAATAAAACCATAAATAAAAGCGTTAGGCGACCACGTTTTAACATTATAACGTCTTTTCCAAAATAATTATTCCAACGCGTAAACGCACAGTGTGACCATATCACCCACACCAGCTAATTTTTTCCTCTGAAAAAATCCACTTCTACTAGAATCATGAACGATTTAAAACGCATTGCTATCATCGGCGGGGGCATCAGCGGGCTTTCCATAGCCCGCATGCTGAGAGCAAAAGGCGCACAGGTGGTCGTATTCGAGAAAGAAAGCAGCCCGGGAGGGCTGGTGCGCTGCGAGCGCGTGGAAGGGGTGCTCTACCATGTGGTCGGCGGGCATGTATTCAACTCTCGCAATGCGGCTGTGCTGGACTGGTTCTGGCAGCAGTGCAACAAGGCGGATTTCCAGCTGGCCACCCGGCACGCAGTAGTTTCACTGGCAGATGGTACCCGGGTGGACTACCCCATTGAAAACCACCTCTACCAGATGCCTGATACCATGCGGGATGCCGTGCTGGATGACCTGTTGCAGATTGCGGCAGACGGCTACCCGGAATCCGCCAATTTCGATGATTTTCTGCGCAATCGTTTTGGCAAGACTCTCTACAATGAATATTTTGCCCCCTACAACCGCAAGATCTGGCACCGCTCGCTCACCGATGTGCCCCTGAGCTGGCTCGAAGGTAAACTTCCTATGCCCACGGTCAAAGAGATTCTCGCTGCCAACATCGGCCAGGTGAAGGAAATGCAGATGGTGCACAGCACCTTCCACTATGCCAGGCAGAATGGTTCCCAGCATATTGCCGATACGCTCGCCCAGGGACTGGATATCCGCTTAAACACACCGGTCGACGCCATTCAGCGAAAAGGGGAGCGCTGGATTATTAACGGAGAATCATTCACCCATGTGGTCTACTGCTGCAATATCAGGCATCTGCCAGCCATGCTGCAGGGGGTGCAGGTGGAACTGCGCGGTGTCAACAAGCTGGATGCCCACGGCACTACCTCGGTACTTTGCGAGGTGGAACCCAACCCCTACAGCTGGATATACATGCCTAGTGAAGCGCACAAATCGCACCGCATCATCTGCACAGGAAACTTTGCCGCCAGCAACGCGCCGGAGGGCATGGCAACCGCCACCATTGAATTCACGGAAGAGCTCTCCAAAGAGGAAATCCTGGAGCAGCTGCAGCGCATTCCCTTTGCACCGCGCTACATCACACACCGCTACACGCCCTACACTTACCCCGTGCAGGATGGCAACACCCGCAGCATCATCAATACTGCCCGGCAGCAGCTCACCCCGCTGAACCTGCACCTCCTGGGGCGTTTTGCTGAGTGGGAATACTACAATATGGATGCCGCTATGGAAGCCGCCATGAAGCTCTGTTCAACCCTTACCGCCTGATACCATGGAAACGAAAACAGCCTTACTCGTTGTCTATAACCACCGCTACGATAAGAACATTGAACGTGTTGAGGCGCTGTACGCCGGAAAGTTCAGTCATGTGTACCACCTCATGCCATTCTATGATGGAACGGTACCCAATGTCATCCCCGTCTATGCCTCGTCATTCCAATTCCAATCCTATATCAGCCAGGCATACACCCACCTGAAAAACCAGGGGTTCACCCACTACTTTATTGTGTCAGACGACATGCTGCTCAACCCCATCATCAATGAACAGAACCTGTGGGATACTCTGCAACTGGATAAGGATAGCTGCATGCTGCCTGCAATCGTTGAGCTCCAGCAATGCACAAACAAATGGGAACGCGTTGGTGATGCAGTGGCGTACAGGATGACCGTACTTGGTGTAGAGGTGAGCAGTATACTGCCAACTTACGAAGACGCTTGCCAGCGATTCCGCAACCACGGCATCAGTACGGAGGCGCTTACCCCGGATGTTTACCAGAATGTGGGGAAGTACAGAAAACGCCGGAAATTCCTCGGCATAAAGCTGTGGAGAAAAAATAAGGTACCCGCCCAGTTGCAGCTGGATTACCCTTTGTGCGCAGGATATAGTGATATTTTCCTGGTTACGGCAGATTGCATGCAGAATTTCTGCACCTATTGCGGAGCTTTTGCAGCCCAGAACCTGTTTGTGGAAGTAGCCATACCAACAGCCATGGTACTGGCTGCAGACAAACTGACCTATCTGGACACAGAAATGGGAGCCTCTCATCTCAATCAATTAAAACTCAAGGGTGGCGATATGTGGCCTGAACGCAACATGTGGTTCATTGGTGACAATACCCTGCAGAACATAATTACCTCGTCCAATTATTCCCTGCAAACCCTCATTGAGAACTTTCCCAAGGATCGGCTCTTCCTGCATCCCATCAAGCTGTCCAAGTGGAAATAAGAGCGGCAATACAAGCCGAAAGTGACAGTCCGCCAGGGCTGGCACTTCCCCTGAACCGCACGCGCAGAGATTATGACAAGCGTTGAGGCTCGTCTCAGCGCTTGTTGTCTTTTAACCTGAGGCGGCGAAAGCCGCGACCATATTTCACATTCTTCATTCAGAATTCGGAACTCTGCATTTTTGCCCCCGTGCTCCCGAATTTCGTCTGCGCGAACTGGTGCTTGCGAAGATAGCAGCATTGACAGCTGGGAATATTGAAAAAATCATATCGACATTCATCACTCAGACTGATTGATACGTAATCCGGTTGCCTAATCCCTTGCCAGAGATACTGATGCGGATACAGGCAAATCCGCATATCACGTACACAGAATCAACCGCCAGGGAGGACGCCGCGGCACATGGGTAACCCAAACCAGGGCCGGAGGGCAAATCGTGGTTCCAGGTACGCAATGTGTGGGGGAGTCCCATTTTGCCACTATCAAACAAACGCGTGCTCCGTCTGATAGAAAAGGCGCAGAATCTGCGTACTACCTGGTATGCAGTAGTAATGCTTTCTTGCCCGCGGGCAGAAAATCTGATATACTGCGGCTTTACTTCATACCAGGCAACCATGCTCAAGGCAGTATTATTCGATATGGACGGCACGCTGGGGGATACCCTCCCGCTGTGCGTGGAAGCGTATCGCCAATGCACAGCAGAGCTGACCGGGCGCACGCCCGGCGCAGAGGAGGTCGTGTCCTGGTTCGGGCTGAGCGACCGCGGCGTGCTGGCCGGTCTGCTGGGCATGGCCTGCGATGACCCCGCCCTGCCGATAGACCGCTTTGTGGCGGCGTATGAGCGGCTGCATGGTACGCTGGCACCGGCTCCCTTCCCCGGGGCGGTGGAGATGCTGCAGGCGGTGAAGGCGGCAGGGCTGCGCGTGGGGCTCATTTCCGGCAAGGAGCACTACACCGCCCTGCCCACCATCCGCTACTACGGCATGGAGGGGGTCTTTGAATGGTATGGCCTTGGCAAACCCACGCACAACTGCAAGGCCGAGCGGCTGCAGGAGGTGATGCAGCTCTGGGGGCTTGCCCCGGATGAAATCATTTACGTAGGTGATGCCCCCAGCGATATCGAGCTGTGCCACAGCGTGGGCGTGCGCATCATCAACGCCGGCTGGGCCAGCACCGCCGCAGAGGCAGAAGCCGCCTGCCTGGCCCTCAACCCCGAATACCGCCTCAACAACTTCAACGAACTTCTTCCCCTGATATTGAGTTTATGAAAACACGAATTCTGAGTGCAATCATAGCAATGACCACCCTGGTGAACACGGCCGGTGCGCAGCAGTGCACCATTTACCCCACACCGCAGACTGTTTCCCTGCTGGAGCAGCACACACCGGTGCGCCAACTTACTGTGGAACACCGCACCCCGCAAAGCAAAGGCCACCTCTGGGACCAGCTGCCCAATGTCTCCGGCGGCTATGCCATTGAGGTTACCCCGGAAGGGCACGTAACCGTGCTGCACAATGACGATGCCGGCTGGTTCTACGCCAAGCAGACCCTCAGCCAGATGCTGGTCAATGTAGCCGGTTCCAAAAATGCCCACAATGACCCTTTCCCGCACCACAACATCCGCAGCATGCTGCAGCTGGGTGATATCACGATTGGTACCGTGGTCGACTGGCCGGATATGCGCTACCGCGGTACCGTGGAAGGCTACTACGGCATCCCGTGGAGCTTTGAAGCACGCCAGAACCAGTTCCGCTTCTATGGGCGCAACAAGATGAACTTATACATCTACGCCCCCAAGGATGACCCCTACCACCACGGCGAGGGCTGCTACCTGCCCTACCCCGAAGGCAAAGCCTACGAGCTGGCTGCCCTGGTGCGCTGCGCCCGCGAGAACCGCGTGCGTTTTGTATGGGCCATTCACCCGGCCAACACCGTGAATTGGGCAGAAAATGAGGGCAAGACCCAGATGGATGCTCTCTGCGCCAAGCTGGAACTCATGTACAAAATCGGCATCCGTGATTTCGGCGTGCTGGTGGATGACTCCTTCGGTGAAATCGGCAGACCGGAGCGCCAGGTTCAGCTCTGCAACTTCATTCTGGAGAACTTCATCCGCAAGCACCCGGATGTCAACCAGGAACTCATCATGTGCCCCACCGGCTACAACAAGAGCTGGACAAATGAAAAATTCCTCACCACGCTCGGCGAGGGGCTGCACAAGGATATTCACGTGATGTGGACCGGTGATACCGTGGTGCACGATATCACCCTGAAAGGCCAGCAGTGGGTCAATCCGCTGGTCAAACGCCCCACTTTCATCTGGTGGAACTGGCCTTGCAATGACTTCAAGCCCTCCCGCCTCTCCATGGGCCGCACCTATGGTCTGGACCAGAACCCCGACATGAAGAACCAGATGAGCGGCTTTGTGGCTAACCCCATGGAACGCGCAGAAGCCAGCAAGGTGGGGCTCTTCGGCGTGGCCAACTACACGTGGAACATCAAGGGATTCCAATCTGAAAAAACATGGAAGGACGGCATCTCCCGCATGTACCCCCGCTGCGCATCGGCCATGCAGACCTTCTGCGAGCACAATTCCTACCTCCTGCCCAATAACCACGGGTACCACCGTGAGGAATCCATCAGCTTGGGCGATATGCCCGCCCGTTTCCGCGAAAGCATCGTACACGGCCGCCCGGATGAAGCCCTGGGCAACCAGATGCTGGTGCTCTACAGCACCGTAGCCAGCGCCGGTGAAAAACTGCGCGACACCCGCGACCTGGGTGCCCTGCAACGCGAAATTTCCCCTTGGATCAACGCTTTCTACACCATGGGCATGGCCGGTATCGACGGCATCCGCGCACTGCAAAGCCACAGTCTGCTCGAACGCATGGATATCTTCCTGCGCATGGTAGATAAACTCGAATCAATCAAAGCCCTGCGCCGCGATGCCTGGGTAGATGGCAAAGTAGAGCAGGTGGAAGACGTACAGGTGGCGGCTTATGCCATTACCCCCAGCGTCATGGCCACCTACAACTACCTTAACGCCAGCATTTATTCCGAACTCTCCGGCTGGGATTTCCGCGCCCTCATGCCCACGTTCCACACGAATGCAGGCAATGAAACACTACACGTTGCCAATGTTTCTGACAACGATTTCAACACCCATTGGTATTCTGCCAAAGGGCAGAAAGAGGGTGACTGGGTCTGCCTGGATTTCGGCAAACCCATGGAGGTGCGCACGCTCAAGCTCGTACTGAGTGACCGCGGCAGCGCCAAGGTTCCACCCACTTGTGGCCAGCTGGAATATTCCACCGATGGCGAAACCTGGATTCCCCTGGGTAAGGAGCGCACCAGAAGCGCCGTGCTGGAGGATCTGAGCAAAGCCCCTGTCACCGCCCGCCTGCTGCGCTACCGTATCACCAAACCCCAGCCCAAGCGCTACTTCGGCATCAGCGAGTTTGTGGTCAACAAGCCCCTGCCAGCCCGGCTGAACAACACCATACCGGGCTTGCGTCTCTCTGCCTACAATGATGAGAACCACATTGCCATGGTTCGCGTCATGGAAACCGCCAAGGCAGCCCCCGGCCAGGGATTCAGCATCTCTCTGCCCACTCCCACCACCGGTATCAGCCTCTTTGTAGACCTGGATAAGGAAGACCTGCTCACCTGGGGCAAGGTCACCTTTACCCTGGAGGACGGCTCCGTGGTAGATGCGGCTCTGGAAGAATACTACGGCAGCGAATTCGTTGTGCAGAAAGCAAATATGCCGTGCAAAGGCATCAGAGCCATCACCTTCACCAACACCAGCAACACGGACCAGGAGCTGCGGCTCAATACGTTCCAGCTCACCATTCCCACGGTAGATGCCGCCGCCATGGCATCCAGCCTCACAGACTGCGACTTCTCCACCGCCTACAACACCGGTGAGTACGCACTCAACACCGAGCTGGAGGTGCCGGCCGGCGCTCGCAACCTCACCATCGTAGGCTCTGCCCGCTGCCAGGTAGAAGGCGCTACCCACGTGGGCAGCACCGGCCTCATCCATACCTACCGTCTGCAGAAGGATGCTCCCGTCATCCGCATCCGCTCCGGCCGCCAGTACGGCACCAAGGTGTACGAGGCCATTTTCCGCTAAATCCTTCAGCACCAGACTCTTTTACCAGAGGGCAGGTAGAGCTTCTACCTGCCCTCTATCGCATTTCCTATGCGATGTCCAGCATAAATGGGATGTTATAGTTCCTTATTTCCTATGCGATAAGCTTTTGGATTCTTTTAACCATTAAGTACAAGTGGTGGCAGAATCTCCTGTAGAAATTGAATTCTGCGCTATTTTTTTCTCTAACATATTAATAATGAAACTTGTACAAAAATCTTCAGTATATCGCATAGGAAATCATGTAGTCTATGGATAGTTTTTCCTCTTTCATCAAACCATGAAACTGCGTCTTCCTAAGATTTTATTAACGGCTGTGCTTTCAGCCTGTTCGTGTGCGTATGCCCTCTCTGGCTGGGGAAGCGGCACAAACAATTACTGCCTTGATGTCGATGGCGGCACCACCACCAGTATTGATGCCAGCAACCGCGAGTTCATCCGCTTCAATGCCGACATGAATTCCGGTACCAGTGATGGCTGCAACATGACCGCCACCGTTGAAGAGCTGAAGATGAAGGATAACTCCACCATCATCGTCCGCGAGAGCTCCTGGAATGACAACCGTCATTTCTCACTGCTGACCATTGAGGATGTGCAGGTGGCCAACCAGGGAACAACGCATGTAGAAGTGCATGCCAACAACGGGCTCGCCATTGGAGCAGTCAGCGGTGCACTGGGGAGAGTGGTCAATGACGGCACGCTGACCCTGGGAACAGACGGCGGCACCCTGTTGCTGAACGGCACACTGAATAACGGGGGGACAATGACTGTCAAGGGCTCGCTGCAACTCACCCGCGACCTCCGCAACTTTGAAGGCAAATACGTTGAATCCTCCTTCAGCAATG
The DNA here is from genome assembly GCA_045538275.1 of Akkermansia sp. Classification (GTDB taxonomy): domain Bacteria; phylum Verrucomicrobiota; class Verrucomicrobiia; order Verrucomicrobiales; family Akkermansiaceae; genus Akkermansia. The sequence goes on from JAZSRB010000042.1 coordinate 8,212, forward strand.
CTGCCACTGGCAATGGATACGGCACCTTCTCCGGCACCTTCTACCTGGCCATGGGCGCAGAACTGAGCCAGCTTACCGTCACCCAGGAAGGCAAGAGCGCCCCCATTGCGCTGGATACCACCACCGATTCCGGGAACACGCTGTTCACCTCCAGCTACACCACAGAGGAATACTGGGTGAACAAAGGAACCGTGACCATCGGCGGTGACAATGGTGAAATCAATACCTCGACCAACATCATCCTCAACGGCGGCACAGCCTCCCTGCAGGATGACTACAAACTCTCGCAGATTGAGTACCGTAGTGGCGGAATCCACATTGCCGAAGGAACGACCCTGAACGCAAATGCCGCGCTGAGCAAGGATATCATCACCTCGCTCACAGGCGATGGCACGCTGAACATCACCCAGACCAACACCATCCAGGGTGGCAACCAGCTCAGCCTCTCTGAAGCTACCACCACCACGGCTTTCCGCGGTAACATTTCCGTTCAATCCGGTGCCACACTCAAGATTGGAGATGCCTCGGAGTGGATGCAGAACTGGAGTGTCAACATGGATAGCCTGAAATCCCTGGATTTGGACGGTGGCAGTATCCGCTTCTTTGGTGCCAATAGTTCCCTGAGCGTACTCAATGTGAACAAAGCGGCCAACATCAACTCCTGGCAGGCGGGGCGTAACGAAGTCTCCGGCTTGCATATCGGCACGGTGAACCTGAACGATAATCTCACCCTCTGGGGTGACTACGGCTCCGTATTCGAAGTGGATGAGCTCAATGGCACCGGGGATTTAGAACTGAGTCACAACGCCAAGGAAAACACCACCTTCACCCTCACCATTGGTGATACAAACAGCGTGGGCACCATCACCACCCGCAGCTACACCATCCTGAATCTCGGCAGCGGGGATGACTCCACCCACTTCATTGAAAACACCATGACCATTGGCGGTCAGCTCACGGTCAAGGGTCAGGTTACCCTCAACTCCAACCTCCAGGGCTATGACCTGTACCAAAGGGGCGAGGTTTCGACATACAGCGACAACGGGAACGGCTATGCATACTCCACCGGCAGTAAGTATTACTTTGCCAGAATGGCTGGCGGCAACGTCACCAACACAGAGGAGGAACTGCAAGCCATCCACAAGGATTTCCGGCTGACGGACACAGGCGATATCGTGTTCCAGGTGGCAGGCACCTGGGATAACATCTACCATCTGAACACCAGGAGCATGACGGTTGGCGGCAGCAATGGGGAAGCCAGCGCCAAGGAAGCCCTGGGCTTCACCGTGGCAGAAGGCCACACCCTGACCATTGCGGGGGACATCACGAATCTCACCACGGGTGAAATGCTGATTAACACCAGCGGCGCCGGCAACGTGAACATTGCCACCTACACCTATCTTGACCGCGCGCAGAAGACGCGCGCCACCGGCACGCTCACCATCAGCAATGGCGCAGAGCTGCACGTGAGAAGCGCTCCTGCTGTGGATCAGGACGGTGGCAGCATTGATACCTTCTCCAAACTGGTGCTGGATAGCGGCCGCCTGCGTATCAGTGAAGGACCTTCCAACCTGACTGCAGTAGAAGTCACGGAAAAGGGTGGTAACATCACCCTGAATTCCACAGGCCCCTCGGATAAGCTGAGCGTGAGCGATACCATGACCCTGAATGGCAGGCTGGTGCTGGAGAATGTATGGGTTGCCAAGGTGGATGTGAACAAGGTGACCGGCACGGGAGACATGCAGATTACCTCCTGGGGCAATGCCTACGGGGAAATCATGAATGTGAGCATCAACAAGCTCGAAAACTACACCGGCGATGTCTTGTTCCAATCCAACATCCCCACCTATGCCGCCACACTGCACATTGGTTCCGTGGGCAGCATGGGCAGCCTGACCAACTTTGGTGCAGCCACCCGCATCTCCCTTGGTGATGATGCAAACTCCGTGCACAACCTCAGTCATACCATGACCATCCGCGGGCAGCTGACCATGCAGGGCAAGGTCAACCTGGTGGGTGATATGACCTCCTTCCAGCTCCGTGAGCTGGGTACTATCACCAGATGGAGCGATGGTCAGGACGGTTTTGCCACCACCACCGGCAGCACCCTGGTGCTGGTCGACCTGGCAGACGGAGGCACGATGAACAACACGGCTGAGGAGCTGGCCTCCATGAACTCCTCCCTGCGTTTCGATGCTGATGGCGATGTGGTATTCACGGCTGGTACCTTCGAGGGGGCTACCTATTACCTCCGCACCAGGGATATCACCGTGGGTGGAGCAAATGGCCATGCCCCTGCTGCCCGAGCCCGCCAGCTGGATGTGGCGGAAGGCCGCACGCTCACCATCACCGGTGACATTGATAACCTGACCGCAGCGCAAATGGTGGTTTCCACCACGGGTAAGGGCAATATCACCCTGCGAACCGGGGGAGATGTCATTCTGAACAATCACGATGTCTCCCAGGCAGAAGGCACTCTGCGCCTGGAGGGCAAGACCAAGCTCAAGACCGGCAGCCACCAGGACAATGTATGCTTCCTGAACTCCTTCAGCAAGCTGGTGCTGGATGACTCCGAGCTCTACATCTTCTCCAACAACCCGGAAATCAACAACCTGGAAGTCACCAGCAACGGCGGTACCGTCTACACGGAAGATATCCGCAACGATGCCCGCGGCGCCATTCATTTTACCGGCACAACCCAGCTGGATGGTGACTTGCTCCTGAGCTGCTGGTACAACGCCCAGTACCAGATGGATGAACTGTCCGGTTCCGGCCATATCAACATTTCCCCCTACATCAACGGCAGCAGCAAGCTGGTGCTCGATGTACTTTCGGCCGATTCCTGGACTGGTCAGCTCAACATCGACATGAAAAAGCAGAGCCTTGACCGCATTGATATCGTCATGGCCGATGACTGGGCCGGCACCGTCAACCTGTCCAACGCCGCGAACGGTGAAATCAACCTGGCAAGCCTGGGTGCCAAGGCCACAATCAATATGACTGATAACGAGCTCTACCTCAAGGTTGATCCGGCAGGTACAAGCAACATTGCCTCCAGTCTGAAACTCAACGGCAACACAAAGATTATCAATGGTTACGATGGCGCCGCCTATCATTTCAACGGAACAGTTTCCGGAACAGGTAATCTGGAAGTGGCCGCCAGTGGGCTGCAGGATAAGATGAATTTCAACTTCAAGGGCAGCGTGTCCAACTGGACCGGCAACGCTACTGTAAGCGCTGGTCACCATGCCTTGAACTTCAGCGCTGAGGCCACGGCGATCAACCTGGCACAAATCAGTGCCGATGGTGATGCTACGCTTGACCTGAACATCACGAACACGCAGGATGTGGAGGTAAGCAGCGCCATTGCCATGGCCGAAGGTGCCACCCTGAACCTCACCGTTACCAACAGCGGAGATACGACCTTCACGGCCGATGTGCTCGCCTCCCACATCAGCACGAATGGAACGGGCTGCACGCAGTTCCTGGGCAGCGTGGAAGCCGGCAGTATTGAGCTGAATGCCGCCACTCTCCTGAGCGGCAGTGTCACGGGCAACGTGACAGCCCGGGCAGAGGCTTCCCTGCTGCTGGGGCAGGCCCCCCTCACCATCACGGGTAACCTCACTGCCGGTGCCACTGCGCTGGATTTGAGCGGACTGGTGCTCAGCATGCCGCTGAGCGAAAGTGGAGATGAGCCCCTGACCATCACTCTGGTAACCACCACAGGCACCATGGATATTGAGGGGATTGAGAGCATTAACCCCGCCTCGCTCGGCGTCAGCTACGACCCCTCTGCCTTCCTCCTTGCTCTGCAGGTACAAAGCATGGCAGACCAGAGTAACAAGCTGGTGCTGAGCGTCACCATGATACCGGAGCCGACCACGGCAACACTGAGTCTGCTGGCTCTCGCAGCGCTGGCAGCCCGCCGCCGCCGCAAGTGATGCCCCATCCATCCCGGGAAATATTCCCGCAGCAAGCCCGGGTGCCTGCACCTGGGCTTGCTCAATTGGTATCTGCCGCTGCATATGCAACGGTCACGCGTCGCTTCGCTCAATGAAAGTACCGCTTTCGCTGCTCATGAAATACCGCCTGCGGCAGTATGAAAGCAGAATAGACTTGTTCTGCATGGTGGGGGGTGGTATAGTCAGCACATGGACTTATCCGCCTTTCGCGAAGAATATCTGAGGGATACCCTGCACCGCCGGGATCTGGCCGCCACGCCGTTTGAACAATTCGACCGCTGGTTCAAACAGGCCATGGAATCCGGCATTCCGGAGCCGAACGCCATGAGCATCGCCACCGCCACCCCGCAGGGCATGCCCAGCCTCCGCACGGTGCTGCTCAAGTATTACGATGACCGCGGGTACGTTTTCTTCACCAACTACACCAGCCGCAAGGCGCAGGAGATTGAGAGCAACCCGGAGATGTGCATGCTGCTGCCCTGGGTCACGCTGGAACGCCAGATCATCGTGTACGGCCGGGCAGAAAAAATATCGCGCGCGGAAACGCTCAAGTATTTCCTGAGCCGGCCGCACGAATCGCAGCTTGGGGCATGGGTCTCGCACCAGAGCCAGGTGATATCCACACGCAAGCTGCTCATGATGAAGCTGGCAGAGCTGAAGCACAAATTTGCCGAAGGCAAGGTACCGCTGCCGGATTTCTGGGGGGGCTACCGCATTGTGCCGCACCACATGGAATTCTGGCAGGGAGGCCCCGGCCGGGTGCACGACCGCTTCATGTATTCCCTGCAGGCGGATGGCAGCTGGAGTATCGAGCGCCTGCAGCCCTGAGCAGAAAACGCTTGCCATCATCCTGCATATATGGTAGGTTTTCTGCAGACAATTATCCACCAGGCACACACACCATGAATTCCGAGTTTCTGAACAATCTGAACGAAAGCTTTTCCTCATTTTTCACTGGGTGGGATCCGGCCGTAGCCAGCGGCGTATGCGCTGCGATAGCGCTGGTAGGCATCTGGATGTTTGTGCGCGTGGTGCGCACTATTTCCATTGTGGCATTCACGCTCTGCATCGTATTCCTGGTGCTCAAGGTAGGGTTCGATATTGATTTGAGCAACTATGTGACGGATATGTTCAAGGGCAAGCCCCAGGAGAGTGTTCCGGCAGCTACCGAGGAGCTTCCCATGGCCTACTGATTGAATGTCTGCGCAGCTTTTTCTGCAACCGGGCAGCCCAGATGGCGCGCCCGGTTTATTTCTTCTTCAGCAGCTCAATCTCACCACCGCGCTTTCTGACGCGCTGCGGTTCGGGGCGTTTGAGGCGCAGCTGCACCCGGTGGCGCTTACCATCAAGACTGGAGCGCACACGGATAGTATCAAAGCGGGCTTTATCCGTCTCATGTCCGGCGCCGGCGGGTGAGGCATCCGGGGCCGCCTTGACATTCCAGAATTTTGCCTTGAGGCGTTCCAGGAAACCGGGGTCTGCCGCAGCTTCCTGCATGAGTGCATTTTCCGGCAGAGCAGCGGGTTCCTCTACTCCGGCGGGTTCCGCAACAGGGGCAGGAATGGATGTTGCCGCATCGCGCTCGGCATCCCGCTCGCGAATAATCTGCTCCATTTCGGGATCCTTTTTCAGCATTTCAGCAGCCTCAGCCTCGGGGTTCACCGTCTTGACAATATCCTCGCCGGGCTGGTGGGCACTATCCGGATGATTGCGCAGGTATTTCTCGAACTCCGGGTCGGGGGCTGCGCCATTCTGAATCGCGCGGTCATAGGCGCGGGCAGCCTCGGGAATTTGTTTCATTTCCGCATAGAGGCGGGACATGTTGTAGTGCGCATCACCCAGGCCCGGTTTCAGTTTGACTGCGGAGGCAAAGTGCTTGATAGCCAGGTCAAACTGGCCGCTCACGCCCTCGATATTAGCCAGGTAGAAGAAAGCCTCAGCATTGCCGGGGTCAAGCTCAATGGTGCGGGAGAACATGCGGGCGGCTTCGTCCAGCCGGTCCAGGCGGTAATAGCTCACACCGGCCAGGAAGTAGGAAATGGCCAGATCCGGGGAGAGGCGGATAGCGCGGTTAAAGAACTCGAGCGATTCATCGCACTTGTTGCGGTAGAGCAGGATGGTGCCCAGATTCACCAGGCCGGCCACATGGTTGGGCTGGGCCTCATGCAGTGTGCGGTAAAGTTGTTCAGCCGCCGTATAACGCCCCTTGCTGAAGGCCTTGGCAGCCACCTCTGCCAGCGTTTCCATCTGCAGAGTTTCGCGCACAGCCTGAGAAGCCTCACCATCCTTATCTCCCCGCACGGCAGCCTCCATGACCCGGCGCTCCGCCTCCGTAAGGTCCAGGGAACTTTGTTCATCCAACTGCTGCAGGGCATGCAGTGTGGCGGGGTCCTGGTTCTTAATCTGCTTATAAGTCTCGATGAGAAGCTTGCGCCCCTCCTCCTGCATGGCCAGGCTGCGGCGTTGCTTGGCAATCACCTCGCGCAGCAGTTCATTTTCCTCAGCCAGGGCGGGGTCCACCAGTGGCTGACCGGCGCTTTTGTTCAAATCTGCCTCAATGTTGTTGAGGCGCTCTGTCAGTTCGCTCACCCGGCGGCGGTAGCCCATGTTCTCCTCAAAGATGCCGCTCATTTCATCGCGCAGGCGATCGGCCTCGGTGCGGGCGGTATCGAGTTGCTGCTGCAGAACGGAGCGTTCATCATCTGACCCGGCCTGGCGGCCTTCCAGCTCAGCAATGCGGGCCAGGGCCTGCTTGAGTTGCTGGTCCAGCGTGAGGTTCTGATCCAGCAGAGCCTTGGTCTTTTCCGGGCTGTTCAGGTCCACAATGGCGCGGAGCTGTTCATTTTCAGCCTTAAGGGCATCGCGTTCACGGGTAACGCGAGCCAATTCCTCCTGGGTCTGGGTAAGGGTGGTTTCCAGTTCCACAATGCGGGCCTCGGCCTGTTCGCGGGCAGCTTCGCTGGCGCGGTATTTGGCCTCCAGCTCTGCCAGCTGCTGGGTGAGGGAGTTCACCACCTCGTTACCGGCAGTACGTTCGGTGGTCACCTGCTGTTGGAGTTTCTCATAGCGATCCTTGTACATCTGTTGCTCCAGGCGGGCAGATGTAAGCTGGCGCTGGGAATCTTCATATCTGGCATTCAGCTCGCGGTAGGCAACCGCCATTTTGCGGCATTCCTCCTGCGCTGCAGCCAGAGCGTTATAAAGACGCTTATCCGTGGTCTCGTAATCCGGCAGCTCAATCGGGTTGTAGGTACTGGTGGCGGGGTCGTATGCTGCCGGTGCAGCAGGAAGCTCCATTTCCAACGCCACCGGGCGGCCGGGCTGGCGGCCGGTCGGTATGGGAGCTTCGGCAGATTTCCTGCGGTAGCTGGCCAGGTTCTCTGCCAGCAGGCGGCGGCGGGTAGAAACCAGATTACTCTTCCACTGTGGGAAATCCTTCACTATGCCGGCCAGCACCCTTTCTGCCTGTGCACCTTTGCTGATAGCGGCGGTATAATTCTGGCGGGCTGCCAGCTGCTCCGACTCGCGGCAGAGGCGGTATGCGGTCAGGTAATATTCCGCCGGGTCCATAACACGCTGACGCACAGCAGATTTTGCAGCAGTTTCCTGAGCCTGCAGCGGAGCAAGCCCGCCCAGCGCCAGGCTGCACATTACTATCAGGGTCATGGAAGAGCGAGCAGTCATCATGCGGAATATGCACCCATGATAAACCATCCGCCCCACGAATCAAGCCGTAAACGTGTATGCCCGTGACATAATGGCTCACATGTGCGAAATATTCATTCTGACTTACATAGTCCTTGCGGCGGCAGGTACTTTCATGTAGAATATCGAGCGTGAGTTACCAGGTTTTTGCCAGAAAATACCGACCCCGCACCTTCAAGGACGTGCTGGGGCAGGATCATGTTGTGCGCACGCTGTGCAACGCCATTGAACAGAAGCGCCTTGCGCATGCTTATTTGTTTGTGGGCCCGCGCGGTACCGGCAAAACCTCCACCGCCCGCATCTTTGCCAAGGCGCTCAACTGCTCCGGCGGGCCGAAGGTGGATTTTGACCCGGATGAGGATGTGTGCCTCGAAATCGCAGAAGGGCGCAGCCTGGATGTGCTGGAAATCGACGGCGCCTCCAACCGCGGTATCGACAATATCCGCGACCTGCGCGACAATGTGCAGTTCACCCCCACCCGCGGGCAATACCGAATCATCTACATTGACGAGGTGCACATGCTCACCAAGGAATCGTTCAATGCGCTGCTCAAGACGCTGGAGGAACCGCCCGCCCATGTAATGTTCATCTTTGCCACCACCGAGCCGCACAAGATACTGCCCACCATCCTTTCGCGCTGCCAGCGTTTTGACCTGCGCCCGATTCCCGCAGAAATCATCGCAAACCACCTGGTGAACATAGCCGCGAAGGAGGGCGTGACCCTCAGTCTGCCGGCGGCCTTTGCCATTGCCCGCGTGGCCGATGGCGGCATGCGCGATGCCCAGTCCATGCTCGACCAGCTCGTCTCTTTCTGTGGCAACAATATCGAAGAGCAGGATGTGAACAACATTTTCGGCGTAACCAGCCGTGAAACCGTAGCCCGCGCGCTCGCCTACATCCTGGACCGCCAGCTGCCCAGCCTGCTGCACCTGGTGCATGAGCTCTCGGAGGCCGGGCGCGACATGGGGCAGCTGCTCTCCGAAATCATGGGGGCCGTGCGTGAGCTGCTCATCAGCAAGGTTGCCCCGCAGGAGGCCAGCCTCTCCCTGCCTGAAGAATGGCGGGACACGCTCAACCAGCTCCTCTCCCGCACCCCGGCAGATAAGATTGTGCGCCTCATGGAGGTGCTCTCCGGCACCGAGGAACACATGCGCTGGAGCACCAACAAACGCCTCCACCTCGAAATGGGCCTCATCCAGGCCGTGCATTCCCTTGCAGAAGCCAATATCAGCGACATTATCCGCGCGCTCAACGGCGCCCCCCTGCCCGAAACCCCCATTGCCACCACCGCCCTGCCCAGCGTGCCCATGGCCGCCGCCCCCGCACCGGCCCCGCAGCCGGCTTCTGCGGCACCCGCACCCACAGCGCCGGCTCCCCTGGTGGCAGAACCCGCACCTGCACCCACGCCGGAGCCCACCCCCATGCCCGCCGGGCTGGAGCCTATCGATGACGCACCGCCGAGCTTCGCGCTCGACCCCGACCTGGAGGACGCCCCGCCCCCTATGCCCGATGACGAGCCAGGCGGTATGCCCGCGCCCGAGGAAGGAACACTCACCGGCCCCATGAACCCCGAATCCTGGGATGCCCTGCTGGCCGCCATGCGTGAGGCCTCACCGCTTCAGGCCGGCTCTGTAGGCAACACCCTCTTCATCTCGGATGATGACGGGCTGGTTACCATCGCCATTCACCCGGAAGACATTGATACGCGGGATGCCCTGCTGGGGGATACCCTCAGCGAGCTGATGGGTGAGCTGGCCCCTCGCATCTGCGGACACAGCATTACCCTGCGCCTGGTGACAGATGCCACCGTTCCCCCACCTGTGGCAGAGGAACCTCCGCCCCCCGCACCGCTGCCGGAACCTGCCCCGCGCCCCGAAAAGAAACCCCAGCCCAAGGCTCCGGAAAAGAAACCCCAGCCGGAAAAAACCGCTCCGGCAGAATCCCTGCGCCCCACAGAGGAGGAATTCTACCATGACCCGCTCGTGGAGCTCGCGCTCAAGGAATTCCACGCCACCCTCATCAAGTAATTTTCAAAAACCACACACACGCATATGAACCTGCAGAAACTCATGAAACAAGCCCAGGCCATGCAGGCCAACATGGCCCAGGCCCAGGCACGCCTTGCCGCCAAGGAATTCACCGCCGAAGCCGCGGGCGGCAAAATCAAAGCCACCGCTGATGGCTCCGGCATGATTAAAGCCCTCACCATCGACCCCGCCGTGGTAGACCCCGATGATGCCGAATTCCTCCAGTCCCTGGTGCTCAAAGCCGTGCAGGACGCCCTGAACGGCGCCAAGAACATGGCCGAAGCCGAAATGCGCAAAGTGACCGGCGGTCTCGGCTTCCCCATGTAAGCCCCAGCCCCGAATCTTCAACCCGCAGGCAGCCCACGCAACCCGTGGGCTGCTTTTTTTCATTCCGCGCCCATACCGGCGGCACGCAGCGCATTCCAACCACCCTGCAGCGTGTAAATGGGAGCCTCAATGAGCCCGAGTTCGCGGAGCTCAGCGGCAATTTCCTCAGAAGCCGTACATTCTGCCGTGCAGAACACCACAATGCATTCGTTGCGCTCTGCGGCCTCAAGCATGCGGCCTATGGCGGCATCTATCTGCTGCTGCATCTCTGCCCCCTTGCGGATGGGAAACATACGGTTATCCGGCAGCATAAGGTGGTTGAGCTCATAATCCGCCTGGCTGCGCGCATCCACCCACACCACGCGCTCTCCATACTGAGCGGCAAGCGTCTCCGGGCAGATACGCCCGCGCGGCAGCTTTTCCTGCACGCAGGCCGGCTGGCGCCGCGGCGCAAAATACACCACATCTGCCCACCCCAGCACAAATGCCAGAATGAGCATGTAGATACCGAGCCGCAAGGCCTGTGTCCAGGTGTCTTTCATGGGTACGTTCGACAAAAAAGCTCACAACCGGAAGTTGTGAGCTTGTTGAGTAGGGCTACAGGGACTCGAACCCCGAATAGCGGTGCCAGAAACCGATGTGTTGCCAATTACACCATAGCCCTGTGTTCTTGGAACGGCGGGAGTATATACTCATTCCCCCGCCCCGTCAAGCCAAATCCTGCATTTTTTTTATTTTTTTTTGGAAGGGCTGGCAACTCAATGCTTCTGAATCCAGACCAGCAGCAGGGCTATATCTGCCGGGGTGATGCCGGGAATGCGGGCGGCCTGGCCAATGGTGCCGGGGCGCACGCGGTTGAGGCGCTGGCGGGCTTCGGTCTTCATGGCGGGGATGGCATCGTAGTCCACCCAGGCGGGGATTTTCTTATCCTCCTGGCGCTGGAGACGCCCGGCGGCGGTGCGCATGCGGTTGATGTGGCCGGCGTAGGCAATTTCGGTGGCGATGGGTTCCCAGAGTGCATCCGGGTACTGGGAGCGGAGCGGTTCAGGGAGGTTGCGCCAGTCATTATCCGGGCGGCGCAGCCAGATTTCGAGACTCGTTCCCTCCACGCGCTGGCTGCGGGCGCGCTCGATGCCCAGCTCAATATCGGCCAGGCGTTTTTCGGCAGCACGGCCCTGCTCTGCTGAGACGAGGCCGAGCCTGGCCGCCAGGGGGGTGAGGCGCAAATCCGCATTGTCCTGGCGGAGAAGGAGGCGCATTTCTGCGCGGCTGGTGAACATGCGGTAGGGTTCATCGGTGCCGCGGGTCACGAGGTCATCCACCATAACCCCGAGGTAGGCCTGGTCGCGGCGCAGGATGAGGGGTTCTTCCCCGCGCAGGGCGAGCATGGCATTGGCCCCGGCCAGCAGTCCCTGCCCGGCGGCTTCCTCATAGCCGCTGGTGCCGTTGATCTGCCCGGCAAAGTAAAGGCCGCGCACGCGCTTGGTCTCCAGGGTGGGGTTAAGCTCGGTGGGGGGCACAAAGTCATATTCCACGGCGTAGCCGGGGCGGATGAGCTGGGCGCGCTCCAGCCCGGGGATGGAGTGCACGATATCCAGCTGCACAAAGAATGGCAGGCTGCTGGAGAGGCCGTTAAGGTAGTATTCATCGGTGCTGCGGCCCTCGGGTTCAATGAATATCTGGTGGCGGTCCTTATCGGCAAAGCGCACCACCTTATCCTCGATGCTGGGGCAGTAGCGCGGGCCGGTGCCCTCAATCACGCCGCCGAAAAGCGGGCTGTGCTCCAAGTTGGAGCGGATGATATCGTGCGTGCCCTGGTGGGTGTAGGTGATGGCGCAGGGAAGCTGCCGGAGTTCAAAATCGGCATCGGCAAAGTGGTTGAGGGTGCAGTGCGGTTCGGTCTCGCGGTGCAGCAGCCGGGTGGAGCGGTTGCTGAACAGTGGCGGCGGGGTATCGCCGGGCTGCATTTCCAGAGACTCAAAATCAATGCTGCTGCCCAGAATGCGCGGCGAGGTGCCAGTCTTGAAGCGCTGGAGCGGAAAGCCGAGTTTTTCCAGGCTGGCAGAAATGCCGCTGGGCGCACCGCCCAGGCGCCCGCCCGGCAGGTGGTCCATGCCCACATGCAGCAGGCCGCGCATAAAAGTGCCGCTGCAAAGTACAACTGCCTTTGCCGCAAAGCGTTGACCCCAGGTGGTGGTGACACCGGCCACGCGCCCCTGCTCCACCACGATTTCATCCACATCGCCCTGGAAGAGCTGGAGGCCGGGGGTGGTTTCGAGCACCCATTTCATGCGGGCGCGGTAGGCGCTCTTATCGCACTGGGCGCGGGGGGCGCGCACGCTGGGGCCCTTGGAGGCGTTGAGCATGCGGAACTGCAGGGCAGTAGCATCAGTATTGAGCCCCATGGCACCACCCAGGGCATCAATCTCGCGCACCATGTGGCCCTTCGCCAGACCACCGATGGCGGGGTTGCAACTCATCTGCCCCACGGTGTCGAGGTCGTGCGTAAGCAGCGCCACTGTGCCACCCATACGGGAGGCAGCCAAGGCGGCCTCTATGCCGGCGTGGCCACCGCCAATCACCAGTACATCAAATACTGTGGGTACAAGCGAACTCATGCCGTGGTAAGCGTGATAATGAGTTTGTGCAGGATATCGCGCGCATCCAACCCGCTGGAAACCAGCGCTTTATCTGCCGCAGCACAGGCCTGCAGGTCGTGCCGGGCCTTGCGGAGGCTCAGCTTGCCCACAGTGCGGGCGGCATTGAACAGGCCATAGGTATTCGGCGTGCCGTCCTTTTTGAGAGGAAGCAATTTGCGTCCCTCCGCCGGCAAGCGGTTGAGCGCAGCATCGAACGCGCGGTAGTTGCCGGTATCCGGTTTGTAGGTATCAATCAGCAAGCGGGCGCAGAAGCGTTGGCGCACCGTGGGCACTATGGCCGCGCGCATGATGGAGACCCCCTGCTCGCCATGCTCCAGCTGCTCGTTGACCAGGCGCACCGCCAGGCGTGAATTGCCGTTTTCGATGGCACGGGAAATCTCGAACACCACGCCATTGCGCGATACTGCCACCATGAGCTCCACATCCTCCGCGGTCACCGTGCGGCGCTCCGGTCCCAGATACACATCCAGCTTGGCCAGCTCGTTGGATATCTGGCGCGTGCTCTCATTCACGCGGTGAATGAACAAATCCAGCGCGGCATTATCAAAGCCCAGCCCCAGCGGCCTGGCCATGCGCAGCGTGAGGGCCGAAAGCTCGCCCTCCCAGCCGGGTTTGGTGGTGTCTATCTTGGAAAATTCCTTTACCTCGGCGGTGGCACCCATCTTCTTGAAGAATGAGCGGCGCTTATCCATCTCTGCCGCAGAAAGCACAAAGAACGTTTCCTCCGGCAGGTTGGCCATGGCCTCCACGAGTTCCTCCAGCGCCTGCTGCACCGCCTCGCTGCGGGCGCCCTGCGGGGTATCAGCCATGAAATTCGCTCCCTTCAGCCAGATAACCTTACGGCCGCCGAACATATTCATCATCTGCAGACCGGATATGGTGCGGCCGATGATATCCACCGCTTCATCCACGGTGGCGGCAGCTCCGTCAATGGTTTCGTTACCCCAGCCATCGCTCCCCTCTGCCAGGCGGGCATAAGCAGCGGCGGCGGCGGTGGCGGCAGCTCCTTCATCGCTACCGAAAAATACAAAACTGGCGGTCTCTGCGGGCACGGGCTCATTACACCAGAAAAATGCATGCAAGTCAATCTGATTCCGTGGCGTATAATTTAGCGGATTGCCTATTTTCGGCTTGATTTAAGGGCTTGAGCTTGTTACTATCTTGGCAGCATTAAAAACGTTATTCTATCACCATGAAAGTTTTTTCTCTTCTGCTTGTCTGTGCTGCAGTTGCGGCGCTTCTGCCTGCCAATGCCCAGAGCCGCCGCTCCCGCGCCACACGTCCGGCCACTGCTGCAACCAGCGCTGCCGCTGAGGTTGTGGAATCCAAGACCGGCGTACGTTTCGTCATCTGCTCACCAGCCGACATTGAGCTGCCCTCACCGCTCTATGCCCGTGTAGGCAAAGTATACGCCCCGGTGCGCATTGGTGCCCGCCGCCCGAGCATGCGTCTCAAGCCCGTCAATGGCAAAATTGACTTCTGGGATAAGAACCCGAACCCCGCAGCAGACCTGGAGGCTCTGACCCCCGGAGCCAAGAAAGCCACCAAGCTTCCTGAGCCCCTCCTTTCAGTCAAGGTTCCGTCTGACACGGATGATAAGGCCATCTGCATTCTCGCGCCGAACAAGGACCCCAAAAAGACCAAGGCCTTGTTCCTGAACGAAAAGGATTTTCCGCGCGGCGGCATGCATATCATCAACCTTTCCTCTTTCCCGCTGGTGATTTCCACCTGGGAGAAAGATGACATGTCTGACATCAAGAACGATAAAGTCGGTTTCTACCGCCAGGAAAATGGCATCTGCCCCGACAACAGCTGGACCTTCAAGGGCAAGAAAGGCCAGCAGGTCAACCTCGTGGCCTCTTATGTAGAAAAAGGGGCCAAGAAGCCCCGCCGCTTCAAGGCCACAGCATTCAGCATCTCCTCAAAATCCTCTAACATTAACCTCGTTGTAAAAGACCCGGCTCAGAACCGCCCTAAGATTATCTCGTTCCAGGCTGGCGAGGATAAGGAATCTGCAGAATAAAATTCTCTCTACTACCAACTCTCTCCCCCTCAATTCTCCGATGATGACCAGAAAGCTGACAGAAGGCCCCATAGCGGAGCGCATTGCCCGCATTGGTGACCACTTTGCCGTGAGCGGTGACTTCATGTATGGTGAGGAACTTCGCAACGGCCACATCAACACCACCTACCGTGCCTGCTACCGCTCAGAAGATGGCCATGAGGACCGCTACATCCTGCAGCGCATCAATGACTACGTGTTCAAAGACCCGGCCCAGGTCATGCGCAATGTGGAGAAAGTGACCCGCCACATCACCTGGAAACTGCTGCGCCGCCGCCGCGATGCCGCCGGCCAGACCCTCAATCTCTACCCCGCCCGCGGTGGCCGCAACTACATTATCCTGCCGGAGGAAGGCGGCATGTGGCGATGCTACAACAACATTGAGGGCACCCACACCTACGATGTCGTGGAAAACACCCGCCAGGCTTACCAGGCCGGCTTCGCTTTCGGTTCATTCCAGGACCTCATCTGCGATATGAACCCGGAGGATATCCGCGAATCCATCCCGGATTTCCACAACACACCCAAGCGCTATGCAGACCTGCTCAAGAGCGTGGAGGCTGATGTGAAAGGCCGCGCCGCCAACTGCCAGGCAGAGCTGGAGCTGCTCAAGAGCTGGGAGAGCCGCTTCTCCCGCATCAAAGATATGCTGGACAGCGGCGAACTGCCCACCCGCATCACCCACAACGACACCAAAATCAACAACGTGATGCTGGATGAGGAAACCGATGATGCCGTATGCGTGATTGACCTGGATACCGTGATGCCCGGCAGCGTGCTCTATGATTTCGGTGATATGGTGCGCACCGCTACCTGCATGGCACAGGAAGATGAGGAAGACCTCAGCAAGGTGAAGATGGAAATGCCATTCTTTGAATCCCTGGCAGAAGGATACCTGGACGCCGCCCATGGATTCCTGACGCAGAAAGAAGTGGAGTTCATGCCCTTTGCCGGCTGGCTCATCACCACAGAAATCGGCATCCGCTTCCTGACCGACTATCTGGATGGAGACCTGTATTTCCGCACCTCCAAGCCGGAGCACAATCTCATCCGCGCCCGCAACCAGTTCAAACTGGCCCAGAGCATCGATGCCCAGACCATTTCCATGGGCAAGTATGTGCGGCGTCTCATGAAATCGTACTCCAAGTAAATGAAGAAGCCACGCCATAGTCTGCTCAGAACCCTGGTTCTTGCAGCCTCTCTCCTGCTCTGCCCCACCGTGGGCGCACAGGACGCGATGCAGCTGGAGGAAATCGCCAAGCAATTTACCATCACCAGCACCGGTACCAATCATGTATGCGTAACCTCAGACAACTGGCAGATTGCTTTCCTTTCCCACAATAAGGAACAGGTAAGTACCGTCCTCATCATCGAAACAGAGAAAGACGCCGAGCACAAATACAACGTGAACGAGACCGCCGGGCGCATTGCGGAGCTCATCAGCATGACCTCACCGGTCATGCAGCAGCTGGAAAACGCCAGAAAAACATCTGCCATCATGATTGATACCGAAATCATCGAGACGCTGGCAGATGAAGCCAACCATGTGTTCAGCGGTACCCCGCTGGAAGGCATGGCCTACCTGCTGCAAGACGGTTACTTCTACATCGACAGCATCAACGAAAACGGCTGGCTGCACTGGAAAACGGTGAAGAAGAGTAATGTGGAACTGCTCATGCCCATGACACCGGCCAAACTTACAGCATTGGAAATGGTGGGGCGGCAGAACATGAGCGGATATGCCTCTGAAGTACTGGCCCGCAAGCTGGGGCTGGGCAGCAACACCTCCAACTCTGATACCCGCGAGGCTGTGCGCAGGCAGATCAACTGCACCGAGGTGCCGTACATGAACACCAGGCGCAACATCATCGGCGCGTACAACGAGAAGCGTTTCGCCATCGGCAAACGCAATTCCGTGGCTCACCTGTTTGCCAACCGCTACGGCGGCTCCATGGCTTTCCCCTCAGAGCCCAGCGAATGGCCAGGCGAGGAGAAACCTGTGGTAGAAGAAGTAAAGGAGGTCAAACCCCTCACCCCGCAGGAAGCCCGGGATGCCTACATCAATTTCCTGCGCTCGCTTGCCTCCTGAGCACTTTTCTTCATTCCCTCACCAGAAAAACGCAGCCCCCAAACGGCTGCGTTTTCTTGATTCAGCGCAATTCACCGCGTTCCAGCGCCGGCAGAATATTCTGCTCATAATGCTGCACGGCCTTTTTAAGCCGCGGAGCCAGGCGTGATTCCGGCGCCGCCTCATACGCAGCCTTATATGCGGCGTGAACCTCCCTGTAGCGGCGCTGAAGGGCGTAGGTATCCCCCAGAACGCGCCAGGCCTGCTGGGCCAGCTCTGGTTCCAGCTCCGGAGTGCTCAGGTATTTCTGCAGACTGGCAACAGCCTTTTCTAAATCCGCAGGGGCTAAATGCCCGCGCATGTCTCCTGTAATTTCCTTGAGACGCGCCTCCTGTTTGTGGTAATTGGCCTGGCGGGTCAGCACGCGGGCATAACCCAGGGTATTCTGCGGGTCGAGCCGGTTGATTTCATTCACCACGTCCGGGTATTTATCCCGGCAATTAGCGGGAATGGCATTGAGACCATCTGCCAAAGCCGCTGCGCGGGCCAGCCCCTGCAGGGTGGCGGCCCGGGCAAAGGCAGCATCCCGCGTTTCTTTCACCAGCGTGGCAGCAGCCAGCTCTTTCAGGTAATCAGCCGTAGTACGGCGCGCACCCGCCACCTGCGCATAGGGAAATCCCCCGGCATCCAGCAGCAGAACCGTGGGCAGCCCCGTTTCGATGCGGTGGTAGGCCAGTAACTTCTCGTTTGCGTTGCGCTGCGCTTCCGGCATGGCTGCCACAGCAGCCGGCAAACGCGGAAAAACCACCTCCACCAGCACATACTTATCTCCCACAGCCTGCTCGAACTCCGCAGACTCCAGAATCTTAGTGCGCAGGTGAATACAGGGCGGGCACCATTCCCTGCCGGTAAACTCCAGCATAATGTCACGCCCCGCTGCCTGCGCCAACGGCAGCGCCGCTTCCACACTACCGGCTTGCGGCAGCGCCCGGGCGCTCCCCACAGCTGCAAGCACCAGCATTATCCCTGTGCACCAGTGTTTCATACTCCCTCTCACTATAACAGACCCAGGCTGCCAATTCCAACTCCTTTTTCAAAAAAAGCGAAAAAAAAGCAACTGCGCAGACCATGCCGCACAGTTGCTGAAAATCATTTTCTCTGCGGGTGGAATCAGCCCTTCATGCCGGTGATATTGCCGGCGGCATCCACCTTGATATCGCAGGCAGAGGGCACCTTGGGCAGACCTGGCATGCGCATGATATCACCGCAAAGGGCCACCAGGAATCCAGCGCCGTTGGCAATCTCGAAATCACGCACGGTCACGGTGAAGCCCGTGGGGCGCCCCGGCAACCCGGCGTTGTCGGAGAGGGAGTTCTGGGTCTTGGCCATGCAGATGGGCAGGTCGGTGAGACCGTTCCTGGCCATGAGGGCCAGCTTCTTCTGAGCGGGCTTGGTGAGTACCACCCCATCAGCCCCGTAAATCTTGCGGGCAATAGTGGCCATGCGCTCCTCCACGCTGAGGTCGAGACTGTACAGGCATTCAAAGGGCTCATACTCCGGCTGCATGCTGGCGAGCACAGTTTCAGCCAGCTCGGTGGCACCAGCGCCACCCTTGCCGAAGACATCGGCCACGGCGCAGCCCACGCCCATGGCAGCGCACATCTCCTTGACGGCGGCAATTTCCTCCTCCGTGTCGGTGGCGGCAAAGAGGTTGATGGCCACGGTCACCGGGCGCTTGTAGAGGCGGGCGCTTTCGATGTGGGCAGCCAGGTTATCCAGACCGCGGCGCACAGCATCGGCATTCGGGGTTTCCAAATCGGTCTTGGCCACACCGCCGTGCATCTTCAGCGCGCGGATGGTCGCCACAATCACAATAGCATCCGGGGAAAGCCCGCTCTGGCGGCACTTGATATCCAGGAACTTCTCGGCCCCCAGGTCAAAGGCAAAACCGGCCTCGGTCACGGCGTAGTCGGCGCAGGAAAGCGCCATCTTCGTGGCGATGACAGAGTTGCAACCATGGGCAATGTTCGCGAAGGGGCCGCCATGCACAAAGGCGGGCACGCCCTCCAGGCTCTGCACCAGGTTCGGGTTCACCGCTTCCTTCAGAATGGCCAGCAGGGCATCGGTCACGCCCAGCTCGCGGGCATACACGGCCTCGTCATCGGCGGTGAAACCTATCACGATGTTATCGATACGGCGGCGCAGGTCATCGCGGTCCTCGGCCAGGCAGAAGCAAGCCATGATTTCGGAGGCGGGGGTGATATTGAACCCATCCTCGCGAGCCACGCCGTTCTTGTTGAGGCCGATGACAATCTGACGCAGGGCGCGGTCGTTCATATCCATCACGCGCTTCCAGGTCACCTTGTTCTGGTCCAGGCGGGTGGTCTTGTAGAAAAGAGCATTATCAATCACCGCGGCCAGCAGGTTGTTAGCGGCGGTAATGGCGGGGAAGTCGCCCGTGAAGCCCAGGTTGATGCTCTCGCCCGGGGTGATGCTGGAAGCACCGCCACCGGTGGCACCGCCCTTGCGGCCGAACACCGGGCCCATGGAGGGCTCACGCAGCGCCAGACACACCTTCTGGCCCACGGCCTGCAAGCCCTGGGCCAGGCCAATGGAAACCGTGGTCTTGCCCTCGCCGGCGGGCGTGGGAGTCAGCGCACTCACCAGAATCAGGCGCCCCTGCTTGCGGTCCTGCTTCAGAACCTCCAGGCTCACCTTGGCCTTATCATAGCCGTAGGGAATCACATACTTCTCATCCAGCCCGAGTTTGGCTGCCATCTGTGCAGTAAAAGACGTATCTGCCATGCGTTGGTTATAACATACTCACGCCCACATGGCAAGCGCAGATTATCCACACTCTCCTGGGTACCACATGTATCCCAAAGATTGCAGAAGCAGCTGATAAATGAATGCCGTTTCATCAGAAGCCCCCCCGGTATGAACAAATGAGCGATAAATTGTTGTCTAGTTCCCTAATCCGCGGGCGAATGCCCGCCGAATTCTGAGCCCGCGAAAGCGGGTGAAAGATGAAAGACAGGGGTAAGCCCGCTCAGCGGGCGCAGCCCCTGGTCCGCACCAAAAAATTAAATGGAGCCCGTGAAACGGGCTCCAGACAATATATTATCGATAGCAGGGTAATCTGCGCCACAATCAGGATAAAAACCGCCCAGCCGTATGCCTGTTTCCTGCTCAACCCCGGGCTTTTCTGAGTGCTTCGTTAAAATCGCGGGTCACAAAGTAGATACCACGGCTGACGCGTTCGTGGCGGTGGGGGCCGTCTTCCCAGTCTTCGAAGAGATAGGTGGAAAGACCATCGCTGTAATCAATGCGGCGGGCCTTGGTCAGCATTTCCAGCGGCCACTGGCGCACACGGCTGGTGAAAATACGCGCCTTGATAACCCGGCGGTTAGTAACGATGTAGCGCGTATGGCGCAGCATATAGGCGCGCAGCGGCGGCAAGGTAAGCAGCAGCACCGCCAGCAGCCACACCACCTCCTTGGGAAAAGCCGCGGTCAGAAACATGGCCCACTCCGGCAGCGGTATACCGGGTGCACCACAGTGAAACCAGGTGGCCATCCCGAACAACACCAGCCCCGGCAGCACGCGGGTGAAGAATAATCCGCGCATGAATACGAGGCGCGGGCTGCCCGCCCACACGATTTCCTCGCCCTCCTGCTTATTCTGCTCTACCCAGCTGCGTAATCCGGCTTTATCCATGCCACCAATTTAGCACGGCCGGCATTCAAAAAAAAGCAATTTCTGGCTTCTTTCCTGTATTAACAGCAGATTTTATGATTCCCTGGTTCTCTTCTTCCGGCGGAAAATAGTCAGTTTCAACAGCAGTAACAGCAGAACCAGGCCTCCGCCAATCATACCTATCTGCCTGATATCCAGCGTATCATCCAGGGTGGCTCGAATCCGGATTGCCGGGCAGTTGTCCCATACAATTTATCCACATCCACGTAGAACGTAAGCTCGCCTTTGCGGCCGATTTCGCTTTGCGCCATGGAAGAACCAAGGTGATTTCTCACACTATCAGGGCAGAGATAGAGAGATGATTCCTCCTCAGACGCCGATACCAACTTTGTTTCCAGCGTTGCCTTTTCCCCTGCCAGAGCCATACAACCAAGCATCAGCATCAGCAACAGATTCTTCATACGTGGAGGATTACAGCAAACTACCATGTGCAAATCAAACCTTTTACCCGCTGAAAACACCACTTTTTCTCGCCATGTGGTGGGGAAAAGATTGCCAAGGTTTACAAACTCTGGTAAACTTCCCCCAGCAAGGGGGGTTATTTTCATATACCCTGAATCTCTGTCAACTCTCATGGGTCTTCCATTTTTCAGCAAACTGCGTAACAAGAAAGCCTACATGCAAATCGTTGAAACCGAATTGCAGAAGGTGCGCGATACCATTGATGCGCAGACCGGGCATTTCTCGCCCCACATGCGCGATTACATGCGCCAGGTGTGCAAGGGCAAAGGCAAGATGATTCGTCCGGGGCTGGTGCTGCTCACTGCAGCCGCCACCGGTGGCATTAAAGAGGAACACACCACCTTTGCCGCCATGCTGGAAATGCTGCACATGGCCTCCCTGGTGCACGATGATGTGCTGGATAAAGCAGAAACCCGCCGCGACCAGCCCACCCCGAACGCCCTGTGGGGCAATGAGCTGGCCGTACTGCTGGGTGACTCCATGCTGGCCCAGGCCATGGTGATGGGTGCGGAAATCGGGGATGCACGCTTTATCCGCCGCATGGCGCTGGGCGTGCGCGACCTCTGCGAAGGCGAGGTGGAGCAATCCACCCGTCTGTGGGATATGGAGATGAGCCGCGCGGATTACTACGAACTCATCCGCAAGAAGACCGCCACCCTCTTTGCCATGGCCATGGCCGGGGCTGCGTTCCTGCAGGGGCTGGATGATGAGATGATTGAGCAGCTCAACCGCATGGGTACCCTGCTGGGTATCTCCTACCAGATTTATGATGACTGCCTGGATCTGACCGGCAGCGATGATACCGCCGGCAAGACCCTGGGCACGGACAATGAAAAAGGCAAGCTCACCCTGCCGGTATTCTTCCTCATGGAATCCAGCAGCGAGGATGTAGCCATCTACGCCCGCAACTGCGTGGAGAAACACGCGGAGATTGACTACACCAGCCTGCGCCACACAGAGGCCTTTGCCGAGGCTATCCGTCTTTCGGTGGAAGAGGGCCTCACCCGCAATGAAGAAGCCCGCGAGGTGCTCTGGATGCTGCCGGAATCACCCGCCCGCGAAGCGCTGGCAGAAATGACCTACCGCCTGGATGAAATGCTGCGCGACTGCTGCGTAGATTAAACAACAGCCCTCCCCCTCATGTTACGCCCGGAAAAAATGGTGCCTCAGCAGCCGGATCTCGCCAGGAGAATCTGGGAGGATATATATGCCGCCGCAGAACAGGTCGCTGAGCAGGAACCCAAGCTCACCGGGTTGATGGATGATGTCATTCTGAGCCGCAACAAACTGGCCACGGCCGTTTCGGTGCGCCTGGCGCGCAAGCTCTCCCGCCGGGATATCGGGCGCGATGACCTGGAACCCCTCATCCGCTCACTACTCAAAAGTGACCCCACGGTGGTGGAGATGATGGCGGCAGACCTCAAAGCCGTAGTAGACCGCGATGCCGCCTGCCACAATGCACTGGAGCCGCTCATGTTCTTCAAAGGCTTTCACGCGCTGGCCACTTACCGCCTGGCACACATCCTGTGGAAGCAGGAACGCTACATGCTCGCCCTGCTCTTCCAGAGCGTGGGTAGTGAAGTATTCGGCATTGATATTCACCCGGCCGCGCGCATCGGCTGCGGCATACTGCTGGACCACGGCACCGGCTTCGTGGTGGGTGAAACCGCCATCATTGAGAACGATGTATCCCTCTTCCACGAGGTGACCCTGGGCGGCACCGGCAAGGAAAAAGGCGGCGCGCGCCACCCCATTGTCCGCAGCGGTGTGCTGATTGGCGCCGGTGCCAAGGTGCTGGGCCGCGTGGAGGTAGGCGAATGCGCCAAAGTAGCCGCTTCCTCGGTGGTGCTTTCCGATGTGCGCCCGCATACCACCGTGGCTGGTATTCCGGCAGTAGAGGTGGGCGATGCCGTGGGCGAACCCGCCCAATTCATGCAGCATTGCCTGAGTTGATGATTTTCTGAGAGCCCATGATAACGGAACTGGATATCCACCTGCCGCTGGCGCGCGCTCTGCGCGAGGATGCCCGCCGCAAGGCTGTCGCCCAGAAGCTGCAGATTTCCCCGCGCCGCATCAAGGGCATGCGCCTCATCAAAGAGAGCATAGATGCCCGCCGCCGCCCCATCTGCAAACAACTGCGCCTCCTCGTGGGTGTAGATGAGGAACTGCCCCCCGCCTCCCTGCCCGAGCGCCACTACACCCCCGTGGCGGCAGATGCAAAGCGCATCATCATCGTAGGCAGCGGCCCCGGCGGCCTCTTTGCTGCGCTGCGCTGCATCGAGCTCGGTCTGCGCCCGGTAGTGCTGGAACGCGGCAAGGATGTCTCTGCCCGCCGCTTCGATTTACAGCCCATCAACTGCAGGGGCTATGTGGTGGAGGATTCCAACTACTGCTTTGGAGAGGGCGGTGCCGGCACCTTCTCTGATGGCAAACTCTTCACCCGTGCCACCAAACGCGGCCCGGTCATGGAGATTTACGAAACCTTTGTGGCCCATGGTGCCGCACCGGAAATTCTGACCGATGCCCACCCCCACATCGGCTCCAACCGCCTACCCAACATCATCAAGGCCATGCGCGGCAGCATCCTGGCCGCCGGCGGCGAGGTGCACTTCCAGACCCGCGTGTGCGGGCTGCTCAAGAGTGCCGATGGCAAACGCCTGCTGGGTGTGCGCACGGCAGATGGGCGCGAATTCACCGGAGATGCCGTCATCCTGGCCACCGGCCACAGCGCGCGCGATGTGTACCGCATGCTGCATGCCGAGGGCGTAAAGCTGGAGCGCAAGCCCTTTGCCGTAGGCGTGCGCATCGAGCACCCGCAGAGCCTCATCGACACCGCCCAGTACCACCTGCGCCCCGGCCAGGAGCGCCCGGAAGGCCTCCCTGCCGCCCGCTATACCCTGGCCACCAAGATTCAGGACCGCGGCGTGCATTCCTTCTGCATGTGCCCGGGTGGTTTCATTGTGCCCAGCGCCACGGAGAATGATGAGGTGGTGGTGAACGGCATGTCGCTTTCCCGCCGCAACTCCCCCTTTGCCAACAGTGGCTTTGTGGTCACCGTGGAACCGGAGGATACCGATGCCTTCCTGCCGGAGCACGGCGTGCTCTCCGGCATCGCCTACCAGAAAGCACTCGAAATCGCCACCAGCCAGGCCGGCGGCGGCATGCAGAAAGCCCCCGCCCAGCGCGTGGTGGATTTCCTGGCTGGCCGCGTTTCCTCCACCCTGCCTAAGACCACCTACCACCCCGGCACCACCAGCTGGGATCTGAATGCCCTGCTGCCCCACAGCGTGTGCTGGCGCATGCGCGAGGGCCTGCAGTTCTTCAACCGCAAACTGCGCGGATTTGCCGGCGAGGAGGCCCTGCTCATCGGCTGCGAAACCCGCACCAGCTCACCCGTGCGCATTCCCCGCGAAGACTCCACCCTCCAGCACCCGGATTTAGAAGCTCTCTTCCCCTGTGGCGAGGGCGCAGGCTACGCCGGCGGCATTGTCTCCGCCGCGCTGGATGGCCGCCGCTGCGCCGAGGCTGCCGCCGCCTATGTCCACGCCTGAAAGGCGTGGATATCGTCGCCCGCAGGGCGATATCATCCTGCCTCCGGCAGGATTTCGTCCGGCGAAGCCGGATATCGTTCCCTATCTGCTCTTCTCTACAGACCCTCATCCCACATGTGTCCCAAAGATTAAGGAAAATGGGAATGTGAAGCATTAATCCAGCGGACGAATGCCCGCCTGATTTCAAGCCCGTGAAACGGGCGGCAGCTGTTAGGCAGGCGGTGGAGCGGCAAAGCCGCGGAACCCCTGCTAAGCGAAAAAAATAACCCGAACCCCGAACGAAGTGAGCGGGTGACAGCCCGCCACGGCGGCTAGTCCCGGCGAAGCTTCAGCGCAGACGGAGGGGCGTAAGCCCGGGGACAGGAAGCCGCGGTTACAATGTGTTGCATTGCTTTCTGTCACCACAGGTTCCCTGGGTTCCTGTTCCATTTTTAACCCGACAACAGGGGTTCCGCGAGGCTCGCTGACGCGGCCTCGCTCCACCACCTGCCTAACGGCTTACCGCCCCAAAGGGGCTCAGATTTCCGCTCGCCGTTGGCTCGCCAAAGTCCCATTTGTCAGGATGAGGGGTGGCTTCTTCAAAATTGTTGTTGATGTTTCTATTGCTTGCAAAATCTTTGGGACACATGTGCCCTCATCCCGTTGGAAAATCCTAAAGCATTGACACCTCATGCTCTGCATGGTAAAATCCCCTGTACACTATGATGAAATCGGGAATCCTCACAACTCTTTCTGCCCTGTTAATGGCAGCCACCATGCTGCCCATGGACTGCGCGGCTCAGGTGAAAATGCTGGAAAAACCGGATGAAATCTTCCTGAAGAAAAACATGGGGAAACGTGGAGTCGCTGCCAGAATCCTGAAAAAAGGCGGTCTCATGGGCGGCAAGATTGATGCCACGGCGGATTATTACCTCATCTGCTCCTTCATCATCGGCGATAACAACCCTGAGTGGGTGGAGCTCTTCGAGCGCGAGGCCGAATTGCGCGAAAAAGGCATCCAGATTGTGGTATCCTGCAATGAGGACGGTCACACAAGCGGTGCCGCCAAACGCGCCAAAGCCTACCTCAAAAAGCGCAATGTAAAAGCCCCCTGCGTCTTCCGCTCCAAAATTGAAAGCCAGCACGCCCAGGGCAAGGCCTCCCCCACCTTCTGGGATTTCAATACCTATCGCTACAAAGCCATCCGGTACGATGGCTACCAGGCCGGCGGCGGCTCCGGCATGGAGGCCAGCTTCAAACCCGTGCTGAATAAAATTGAAAAAGACAAGGCCGCCCGCGCAGCCGCTGAGAATTAAATTACGGGCGCAGCGCGCTGATGGGAATCACATATACACCATCCGGACGCTGGTAAGCATCGTTTGCCAGACCACAGATTACCCCCAGCACCGCCGGTGGATTCGCCCCCGGTTGTGACGCGATGGAATTTCTCAATGATAGAAGAGACTCCGCCGCCTTGTCTATTTGCTGAGCCCCAAGCTTTATCTCAAATGCACACCTTTTCTTTTCATCCTGTTACTCCTCCTCAAGCAATAATATATCCTCAACCCGCAGGATTTGAGAAAACGCAAAAAACACCCCCCGGGGCGGCAGTACCGCACCGGGGGGGAATGTTCAGAATTCGGACAATCAGCCCAATCAGGCCTGCTCAGCCTGGGGCTGCTGCACCATGACAAGGCGCAGAGGAGTGGAGGACACGAGCTCACCATCAAGGGTGATGTTGATGGCATAGGTGCCCACCTTCTCAAAACGAAGGCCCTGGAAATTCATGATGAGGTTGCGGGTCAGGAAAGAAGCACCCTCAGGCAGAGCCACCTTCAGATCACCGACGATGGGCATGCGCTCCTTATCAAGAGGAGTGCCATCTTCATCGATGATAGAGATACCGAGCTTGTGGTCGCCGGAATCCTCGGGGGTGAGGCAGAGGCGGAGAGCCAGCGCGCAAGCAGGGTGAATCACCGGGAACTGACGAGCGAAAAGAGTATCAAAAGCACCCTGCACGCAGAGCTTGCCCTGATAATCGGCGGCGTAGTCGCAAAGGACAGCAACTTGAATATCCATAATTGTATGTTTAGGTTTTATTGTTTGGAATCTTTAGGTCCCCCCTGGATACACCCGGGGAAAATTGACTTCTCTACTTCTACCACAAAAGAGCTTCTGTTCAAGCATAAAATATGATTTCGCACACGCGCTGACACAAATACAACGAACCAGCACGGAGGTATCCCCTCCCCGGCGCCAACGCCTCTGCCACCCACTCGCTGGGCTCGGGGTTCTACCCCCATCCTGTCCCTGGCGGGCGAGGGTTCAGAACAATTGTAACCGCTGTTTTTCTTCTTGTCTTGCATTATACAACATGGTAGCATACGATTTTAATATGGCACACACCTATTCGAATATTAACATTCATATCATTTTCCATACAAAAGCCACAGGAATCACCATACGCGAGGAGCATTTGCCGAGGATGTTTCAATATATCAGGGGAATCATACAGTCTATATCCGGGCATACATACATAGTAGGTGGCAGACCTGACCATATACACATACTGCTTTCACTTCCTGTCACGCAGAGCGTCTCTGAACTCGTCCGCTCAATTAAGTCAAATACGAGTAAGTGGATAAAGGCAATACATCCGGAATATCAAAGCTTTTCATGGCAAGAGGGATATGGTGTATTTTCCGTTAGTGAATCAAATAAATCAGCTGTTATTGATTATATCGCAAATCAATCGGCACATCATCGCAGGTACACAGCGCAAGAGGAATTTAAGCGGTTTCTCCGAAAAAATGGATTGCAGGGAGTAGTATCCTCCCTTATGGGAGCAGAGAATGAATCCAATTCGCATGGAGAAGTAGTGTGAAACATACCAACGGATTTGTTTTTTTGACTGTTTACTCTAGTAGCAGCACTCCATATCAATCTGCCACCCACTCGCTGGCGCTCGGGGTTCTGCGTATATTTTATTCCGGGTACCCGGGGCTTACGCCCCGGGCTATTGAA